>JBBRVZ010000044.1:0-25302 GCA_038246445.1 Mycobacteriales bacterium | reverse complement strand
CTTCTTCTGCTGGCCCGCACCCCGTTGCGGACTCGCACCTGATGCGGGTTTGGCCCTGGGCACCGGCTTGTTCCGTGCTTTCGGGGTGGCACCCGGCTTCGAGCCCGCGGCAGCAGGTTTCCCGCCTTTGAGGGGGGTGGAACCGGACCCGTTGGAGGCGCCGCCGTTGGAGCCGTTCGGCGACGGAGGTGACGAGTCCTTGACCGGGTCCTTGACCTTGGATGGCTCGATCACCGGCCGGTTGGACACGGCCTTCGGCTTGGCGCCCGGGCGAGGGGTGGAGAACTTCGACAGGTCCTTGACCTCTTCGACAACCTGGGCCTTGGCCAGTGCTCGCCTGTCCTGCATGCGGTGGGCGACCCACAGCTGGCCGAACGTCCACGAGTTGTTGGCGAGCCAGTAGAACAGGATGGCCAAGGGGAAGAACGGACCACCGACGACGACGAACAGCGGGAACAAGTACAGCATCAGCTTGTTCATGATCGCGGTCTGCGGGCTCGACGCGTCGATGTTCATCTCACGCTGCCTGGCCACCGAGCGGCGGCTCGTCAGGTGGGTGGCAATGCCGGCCAGGATGGTGAGTGGGATACCCCACCAGATAATTGCCGCCCGATCGCCGGCCATGAAGCTGAGCTGGTCCAGCGGCATCGTCATGAAGCCGACGAGGGGTGCGCCCCCGGGTAGCTTCGCGCTGCCCATCGAGACGACGTCGGTGTAACCGAAGAAGTAAACGTTCTGCCGGTAGATCCACTCGCCGTTCTCGAAGACCGGCTGGAACATGCGCAGTACATGGAACAGGCCGATGAAGACAGGCGCCTGGATCAGCGCCGGCAGGCAGGAGGCCAGCGGGTTGACGCCCGCCTCCTTGTTCATCTTCATCATCTCTTCGGACAGGCGCTGCTTGTCGTCCTTGTACTTTTCCCGCAACTTCTTCATCTGCGGCTGGACGGCCTGCATCTTGAGCTGCGAGTCCATCTGCTTCATGAACGGCTTGAACAGGATCGTGCGCAGCGTAAAGATCAGGAAGATCACGCTCAGCACCCACGTAACGGCGGTGTCGGGGCCCAGGAAGGAGCCGAACACCTTGTGCCAGACCCACATGATCCCGGAGATCGGGTAGTAGATGTAGTCCAGGGACCAGAAGTTGAAACTCACGCGGCGGATCTCCCGGTCAATGGTTGCGCGGCCGCGGACTGCGGCGCGTCGAGGTCGAAACCGGCGGCGTCGAGCGCTGCACCGGTAGTGGGGGAACTCCCGACAGTGTCGTCGCGTTCCCCGGTGTCGTCGCGTTCCCCGGTGTCGTCGCGTTCCCCATGATGGTGTTCCCGCTCGCCGCCGGAATTGCCGTCGTCGTGAGGGTGGTCATCGTGACGGGCCCGCCGCAGCTCCCCTTTAGCGGGCACGTAGTCGATGCCGCCGTCACTCCACGGATTGCAGCGCAGGAGCCGCCAGATCGTCAGGCCGGTTCCGATCACGGCACCGTGGGTCCGCAACGCTGTCACCGCGTAGGCGCTACAGGTCGGGTAGTACCGGCAACTGGCGGGCGTGTACGGGGTGATGAAACGCTGGTAAAACCGGATCGGCGCGATCAGGATCTTCGCCGCCAACGACGTCATGATCGGCTGCCGGATCGGGCCACACGCACTCGGCTCTTCCGCTCGGCCGCGGCCAGCCCGGTCCGCAGATCCGCGGCCAGTTCTGTGCCCGACGCGGTAGCCGCACCGGGCAGCGCCCGCACGACAACCTCGGTGCCCGCGACCAGCCGACCGAGCTCTGCGCGCATCAACGGCCGCAGCCGCCGGGTGACCCGGTGACGGACAACAGCGTTCCCTACCTTGGCCGACACCACGAACCCGGCCCGGGGGATGCTCGAACCCCCGGTGTGCACGAGGTGCACCACCAGGTTGCGGGTGCCCGCGCGGCGACCGGAACGCACCACAGCGGCGAACTCCTGCGACGTGTGCAGCCGACTACCAGCAGGAAGCATGGTGTCGATCCGGCCCGACCGTCAGGCCGACAGCTCGTCGCGGCCCTTGCGACGCCGGGCGGCGAGGATGGCGCGGCCCGCGCGGGTCCGCATCCGCAGCCGGAATCCATGCGTCTTGGCACGCCGGCGGTTGTTGGGCTGGAAGGTGCGCTTGCTCACGGGTATCTCTCCACTGTCGGGAACTACTCAAACGCTGGCTCGAAGCTGATCAGTGCCGGCGGCACTCGGATCGCACCGCAGCACCCACCGGGATGGGTACCGACTACAGGACATAGTGCCGTGCAGGCCCGCGAAGAGCGGGCAGCAGGAAACGACCGGGATACGCCGGATGGATCCCAGGGTACGTACCGCCCAGCGGAAGGGTCAAACCAGCGATAGCAGGCGCGCCGCCCGGCCACTGGGTGAGACACGCCAAAAAATCCACCTGGTCATCGAGCGGCCTTGTGGGAAGAGCAGGAAAGAAGTTAGCGTCCCGCTTCGCACGACTCGGATTCACCGGGTCCCCCGGCACCGCCGCTTTGCTCATGGCACTGTCCAAGGAGCACAGTGGGCCGTTGCCGTCGCAGCTGTTTGTCCACACCTGTGGATAACTGCTGTGGACGGCGGACGGGGGCGGAGCATGGCGCGAGGGGTTGACTGGTGACGCTCGAGGGAACCGAAAACCATCTGACGCCGGTCTGGCGGGAAGTGGTCACCGATCTCGAGCCGACCCTGAGCCAGCAGCAGCGGGCCTGGCTCTCGCTCACCCAGCCGGTCGGTCTACTCGGAACCACAGCACTGCTGGCCGCGCCGACCGAGTTCGCCAAGGAGGCGATCGAGCGGACACTGCGCGAAGCCATCACCGGGGCGCTGTCGGAGAAGCTGCACCAGCAGATCAATCTCGCGGTCACCGTCAGCGAGGACGGCGCGCTGGCCCCGATGCCACCGCCGAGTGATCGACGGCCACCGCCGGACCGTTTCGTCAACGGCTCGATCACCTTCGGGACCGACAGCGTCGGCGCGCTGCGCCAACCCGGACAGGGCCCGATGAACGAGCGCGCGGCCGCCGACTTCAGCGATACCGAGGATTTCGAGGAAGCGGACGAGGACGCGGAGGCACTGGCTGCGGTCACCGCGATCTGGCCCACCTATTCGGGCCGGCGCGACCAGGCTCCGCCGAACCCGTCGCAGACCAGGCTGAACGAGAAGTACACGTTCGAGACGTTCGTCATCGGCGCCTCCAACCGGTTTGCGCACGCCGCGGCGGTTGCCATCGCCGAGGCGCCGGCGATGGCCTACAACCCCTTGTTCATCTGGGGCGAGTCGGGGCTGGGCAAGACGCACCTGCTGCACGGGATCGGTCACTACGCGCAGCGGTTGTTCCCCGGGATGCGGGTGCGATACGTGTCCAGCGAGGAGTTCACCAACGACTTCATCAACTCGCTGCGTGACGACCGCAAGGTGGCCTTCCAACGCCGCTACCGCGACGTCGACGTGTTGCTCGTCGACGACATCCAGTTCCTGGAGGGCAAGGAAGGCACCCAGGAGGAGTTCTTCCACACCTTCAACACCCTGTACAACGCCAACAAGCAGATCGTCATCTCCTCCGATCGGCCACCGAAGCGATTGGAGACCCTCGAGGACCGGATGCGGACCCGGTTCGAATGGGGATTGACGACGGACATCCAGCCGCCGGAGCTGGAGACCCGGATAGCGATCCTGCGCAAGAAGGCAGCGCTGGACCGGATGAACGCGCCGGATGACGTGCTCGAGTTCATCGCCAGCCGGATCGAGCGCAACATCCGCGAACTCGAGGGCGCACTGATCCGGGTGACGGCGTTCGCCTCGCTGAACAAACAGACCGTCGACCTGTCGCTCGCGCAGATCGTGTTGCGCGACCTGATCCGGGATCCCGTCGCCAACGACATCGACGCGGCCACCATCATGGCTGTGACGGCGGAGTACTTCGCGGTCACCCTGGACGATCTCTGCGGGCCGGTGAAGACCAAGCAGATCGCTTCTGCCCGGCAGATCGCGATGTACCTGTGCCGGGAACTGACCGACCTCACCCTGCCCAAGATCGGCCAGACGTTCGGCGGCCGCGATCACACCACCGTCATGCACGCGGCGAAGAAGATCCGCACCGAGCTGGCCGAGCGCCGGCAGACCTATGACCACGTCCAGGAGCTCACCGCCCGGGTACGGGACCGCGTCCGACACTGACGCCGGCCTGGCGGAGCGAATTTCTGTGCGATGTGGTGTCTGTGCGTGACGTTTCGTCCGATTCGATCACCAATCGTCACACCACTGGTGACCCATGCACATCGTGTGGACAACTCTGTGGACAGCTCGGGGTCAATCGGGGGACAACCAGAACCCGGTGACCTTCCTCCACAGGTGCCCCCGGACGTCCCCATCACGTCCCACCCGTTGTCCACCGGGCCGCCACGCCTGCTGACCAGCCGGTTCCATGTCGGTCCACACCATCCACACCGCTTACTACTGCTACTGCTTTTATCTCTGGAAGAGATCCTTGAAGAAGTAGCGTTGGGGACGAATCGCGATCTGCCCATGGTGACACCGGGAACGCAGATCGATCAGAACCGGGCGACGAGCAAAGGAAATGACACAGCGCAGACACCCCAGGTGTCGCGCGACCGCTCGATGGCCGTACGCTCAACTGCCCCGCGGCCCTGCGGGACGGCCGCCAAGACCGCCGCCGCCCTGTGATCCGCGCGCCCCGTGCCCGACCCGATCTGACCGTGTGTGCACCGCGACCGTGGAGGTCTTCTCGATGAAGTTCCGTGTCGCCCGTGACGACCTCGCCGACGCCGTCGCATGGGTGGCCAAGTCCCTACCGACGCGCCCGCCGGTTCCGGTGCTCGGCGGGATCCTGCTGGAGGTCCGGGGTTCGACGCTGACGGTGGCCGGTTTCGACTACGAGGTGTCGACCAGGGCAACGGTTTCGGTGGACACCCTGGACGCGTTGACCGAGCCGGCCGAGGACGGGGAACCCACCGCCGAGCGGGTACTCGTCTCGGGTCGGTTGCTCGCCGAGATCACCCGATCGCTGCCGGCGAAGCCGGTGGAGCTGACGGTGAACGGCCCGCGGGTGTCCATCATCGCCGGCTCGGCCCGCTTCACCCTGCCGACCATGCCGGTCGACGATTACCCCCCGCTACCACAGATGCCCGCCTCATCGGGTCGCGTCGATGCCTCGGTGTTCGCCCAGGCGGTCGCGCAGACGGCCGTGGCGGCGGGGCGGGACGACACGCTGCCGATGTTGACCGGCATCCGGGTGGAGATCGACGGTGAGACGCTGACGCTGGCGGCGACCGACCGTTTCCGGCTGGCGGTGCGGGAACTGAACTGGATCCCGGACAGCCCGGACATGTCGACGGCCGTGCTGGTCCCGGCCCGCACCCTGGCCGACGCAGCCAAGACCCTCGGTGGCGCATCCCAGGTCACCATTGCGCTGGGCGACGGGTTGCTGGGGCTGGAGGCGGGCGGCCGCCGCACCACCGTGCGGCTGCTGGACGTCGAGTTCGTCAAGTACCGGTCGCTGCTGCCGTCATCGCACACCACGACGGTGGACATCACGGTTTCCGAGCTCGGCGAGTCGATCAAGCGCGTTGCGCTGGTCACCGATCGCGGACATCACCTGCGTATGCAGGTCGGTGACGGGTCGGTGACGCTCACGGCCGGCGGCGACGACGAGGGGCGCGCCGAAGAGGACCTGGCCGCCTCGGTCGACGGGGCCGAACTGCTGATCGCCTTCAACCCGACCTACCTGCTGGACGGACTCGGCGTCGTGCACTCCGATTCGGTGCGGCTGGCCTTCACCACGCCCGCCCGTCCGGCGCTGCTGGTACCGATCACCGGCGACGCGGATGGCGGTTCCGGCGATGCGGCCGCCGACAACGGCCCTGACGGGGCACCCGGGAGTGCCAATGCGGCCTACCGGTACCTGGTGATGCCCGCCCGGTTACCGGGCTGACGGCGGGCCACGTCCGCGGTTCGGCGGCCGGGTGTGCTGGGATGTGCCGAGCGGAATTGCCTGCAGTAGACCGGGACGGTCATGTCATGAGGGGAAACGACTATGCAGATCGGCCTCATCGGATTGGGCAAGATGGGCGGCAACATGGCCGAGCGGCTGCGCCGCGACGGTCACCAGGTTGTCGGCTACGACCGAAACCCCGCCAGCTCCAGGGATGTCGATTCCCTTGAGGCGCTGGCGGCCGCGCTGTCGGCACCACGGGTGGTCTGGGTGATGGTCCCGTCGGGAGAGCCGACCAGGGCAACCGTCATCTCGCTCGCCGAGGTGCTCGAGGCGGACGACATCATCATCGATGGCGGCAACTCCCGGTACACCGACGATCAGGCGCACGCCATCTCGCTCGAGCCGAAGGGCATCCGGTATCTCGACGTCGGGGTCTCGGGCGGCGTGTGGGGCCTGACCGAGGGTTACGCGCTGATGGTCGGGGGTGAGGCCGAGACCGTTGCCGTTGCTCAGCCGATCTTCAACAGCCTCAAGCCCCCGACCGGCGGATTCGTGCACGCCGGCCCGACCGGGTCCGGGCACTTCACCAAGATGGTCCACAACGGTATCGAGTACGGAATCATGCAGGCGTACGGCGAGGGGTACGAGCTGCTCAAGGCCGTCGACATGGTGCCCGACCCGGACGCGGTCATGGCGTCCTGGCAGGACGGCACGGTCATCCGGTCGTGGCTGCTGGAATTGCTGGTCCGCGCGCTGGCCGACGATCCGGGTCTGGCGGAGATCCGCGCGTACGCCCAGGATTCCGGCGAGGGTCGGTGGACCATCGAAGCGGCGATCGAGCATGCCGTGCCGATGCCGGTGATCACGTCGGCTCTCTATGCACGGTTCGCGTCCCGGCAGGACGAGTCTCCCGCGATGAAGGTCGTCGCCGCGCTGCGCAACCAGTTCGGTGGTCACGCGGTGGGCAAGGAAGGCACGGCAGGAACCGTTCCGGTCAGCTGATCAGTGTCCGGATCAACAGCAGCGGGGAGCGGGCAGCGTGTTCACCCGGCACCTGTCGCTGACCGATTACCGCTCATGGGCAACGGCCGACGTGCCACTGCAGCCCGGTGTGAACGTGCTGATCGGCCGGAACGGCACCGGCAAGACCAACCTGATCGAGGCGCTCGGATACCTCGCCACCCTGTCGTCGCACCGGGTCGCCGCCGATGCACCACTGATCCGGCGCGGCGCCGATCGCGCGGTGGTCAGGGCAGCGGTGGTCTCGCAGGACCGGGAACTGCTGCTGGAGGTCGAGATTGCCGCTGGCCGGGCAAACCGGGCTCGGATCAACCGGGCACCACTGACCAGGGCGCGGGACATTCTCGGCGTGCTGCGGACCGTGCTGTTCGCCCCGGAGGACCTTGCGTTGGTGCGGGGCGATCCCGGGGAGCGACGCACGTTCCTCGACGAGGTACTGATCATGCGTGCCCCGCGGCTCGCAGGGGTGCGCGCGGATTACGACCGGGTGCTGAAACAGCGCAACGCCCTGCTCAAGTCCGCCGGCGGGGCTCGCCGGTCCGGCGGGAATCTCGCGACGTTGGACGTCTGGGACGAGCACCTCGCCGCGGTGGGCGGCGAGCTGATCGACGCGCGGCTGGCCCTGGTGGCCGAGTTGCGGCCGCACGTGCAGGCCGCCTACACCGACGTCGCCGGCAGTGATCAGGTGGTCGATCTGGTCTACCGCTGCAGCGTGCCCGTCCTGGCTGCCCCGCCGTCGGCCGACGGGGGCCGCCCCGGCGTCGACGAGTGGCGCGCATCGATGCTTTCGGAGCTGGCGGTGGTGCGGTCGAAGGAGCTGGACAGGGGTCTGTCGCTGATCGGGCCGCACCGTGATGAACTGGAGTTGATCCTCGGCGGCGGGCTGGCGAAAGGGTATGCCTCACATGGTGAGTCGTGGTCCTTCGCGCTGGCTCTGCGGCTCGGCGCTTTTGCGCTGCTGCGCTCGGACGGGGTGGATCCCGTGCTGGTGCTCGACGATGTGTTCGCCGAGTTGGATCTCAATCGCCGGGAACGGCTGGCCGGGCTGGTCGCCGACGCTGAACAGGTGCTGATCACCGCGGCTGTCGACGCCGACGTTCCGCCGGTGCTCGGCGGGCAGCGGCTACTGGTCAGTGCAGACGGCATCGTGCCGGACCCCGGTACCACCGCCGGCTGATGATGCCGACGGACGATGCCGACGGACGGGGGGCGCCGGGAGTGGCACCGGAGCCCGGGATCGGTAAGGTCGCGCCGACGGCCAGTGTCACCGTTGCGGCACCGACGGGCATGTGGCGCGAGCACCGATCCGACGGGGTGATGCGAATGGCTGACCCCCCCTCGGTGGGCGAGCAATCACCTACGGGGCCGGATGCGGATTCCCCACAGGCGCGGCGCGGCGCGGACCTGGCGCGGGACGCACTGGCCAGCGCCAGGGCAAGCTCTGCGGCCCGTCGCAAGGCCGCCGGCCGGACCCCGATCACCCAACGCGGAGGAGCGGGCAAGCTGCGCCGTTCACGCTGGTCCGGTTCTGGCCCGGACTCGCGCGACCCGCAGCCATTGGCGGCCACCCTGCGGACGTGGGTGGCCACCGCCGGCTCGGCCGCGGACCTCAAGAAGGCAACCCTGTTCGCCCGTTGGGAGGCGATCGTCGGTGCCGAGGTCGCCCAGCACTGTTCACCTGTCGGCTTCGTGGACGGTGAACTCGTCCTCGAGGCGGAGTCCACCGCGTGGGCGACGCAGATTCGGATGCTGGCACCTCAGTTGCTGCGGCGGATCAACGCGGAGATCGGCGAACGGTCCGTCACCCGGATCAGGGCCCGTGGTCCCGCTGCGCCGTCGTGGAAGTTCGGCTACCGGCACGTCCCCGGCCGCGGCCCGCGGGATACCTACGGCTGAGGCTGCACCTGCCTGCGGAAAGTGGTTCCGCAGCGGCTCTCAGACGGCCGGGCCGGTTCCGCCGCCCACCCACATCAGGTAGGCCGCCCGGTTGTACCCGCCACTGAACCCGTTCCGCAGCACCCACAGCACGGCCCGGGGTGTCTTCGCGAGAATCAGCGAGGCAAGCTCGGCGTCGGTGTCGTCGAGCAGCCAGAACAGCCTGCGGGCTCGACGGGTCGGCCCACCTGACGGCGCCAGCCGCCGACCGATGTCCGCCGAGTCCTGATCCGAGAGCACGTCGCAGGCGATGGGCAGCCCCTTCGCGTCATCGTCGAAAACGGGCACGGACGCGTTCCGCAGCGCCAGCACCGCGTCCCTCACCTGCGTGCGCAGCGCCGGCACCGAGGACCAGTTCTGCGCGGCCCGGCGCAGGTCGCCGACCTGCGTGCCGAGTTCCGCATGGCCGACGCGAACCCGCTCGGCGAGGTCGGCGAGGTCCGCGCGTTCCACCTCGACCCGGGGCCAGATCATCTCGTCCTGCACACGGTGGTGGCCCCGCAGATGGTCCATCAGGAACCTGATGTGCTGGGTCAACGCGGCGCGCCGGACGTCGGTGCTCGGCTCATCGAGCGTCTCGACCAGCCGGTCCAGGTCCCGGCGGAGCGCATGGCGAACAGCCGCATCCCGTACTGCGTAGGGGTGGTCGGCCGTCTTCGACGCCCGGGTGGTCGTGGGGTGCACACTTGTCATGCAGCGACATCCTTTTCAGCAGCGGTGCTCTCACCGGTCCCGCACAGCGACCCCGGCAGTTCCGTAGGTACCCCCGGTGCCCGGCTCCGACACGGAGGCGCTCCGGTGACGGTCTCCGATTCACCCAGCTGCCGCGTTTCGCGGTGCAGAAACAACCGGCAGCGTCGTCAGCGGGTGTAGGGGTCCGCACCCGCGTCCGGCAGTCGTCCCGGTGATTCGCCGGACTGGCGTCAACGTCCGGAGGGAGGCCTCGGAACAGGCTGTTGCGGCCGATCACTATCCGAGCCGACCGCCGGACGCGCCACGGCATCCACAGGGCCCGCGTTTGGCCCCTTGGGTGTCGATCAACCGGTAGACTCGGGAAGGTTTAGTCCGCAATGGGCCCTGAGGGCTTCGCTGGCGGATCGAGCGGTTCCAGCAGGTGAACCGTACTTCGATCTCCGACGACACCGGCACTTCGGTGACACACCCTCCCGTCCGGCGCGTGCGTGCCCCCCGATCGCTTCGCGGGTCGACCAGACGCACCTCCCTCTGTCCGGGGCGGCGACGTGGGTCCCGCCTCCGGCGTCCGGGCCGAGTAGCGAGTACAGGAGCGACGAGCGAATCCGTGACGACGAAGAAGAATGACTACGGAGCATCCTCCATCACCGTGCTGGAGGGCCTGGACGCGGTCCGCAAGCGCCCCAGCATGTACATCGGTTCCACCGGCGAACGCGGCCTGCACCACCTGGTGTGGGAGGTGGTCGACAACTCTGTCGACGAGGCGATGGCCGGGTACGCCGACACCGTCAGCGTGACGCTCCGCGCCGACGGCGGCGTCACCGTCGTCGACAACGGTCGCGGCATCCCGACCGAGATGCATCCGAAGGAGAAGCGGCCGACGGTCGAGGTCGTCATGACGATCCTGCATGCCGGCGGCAAGTTCGACTCCGACTCCTACGCTGTGTCCGGGGGCCTGCACGGGGTGGGCATCTCGGTGGTGAACGCGCTGTCCCGCCGGGTGGACGTGGAGATCCACCGCGACGGCCGTGCCTACCAGCAGAGGTACGAGTACGCGAAGCCCGGTCCGCTGATCGATCTCGGACCGAGCGACAGGACGGGAACCACGATCACCTTCTGGGCCGACGGGGACATCTTCGAAAGCACGGAGTACAACGTCGAAACGGTGTCCCGGCGGTTGCAGGAAATGGCGTTCCTCAACAAGGGACTGACCATCAATCTGCGCGACGAGCGGCATGCCGGCGAACTGGTGGAGTTCGCGGAAAGCGGTGCGGCCGCCGATCCGCTCCCGGTCCATGTTCCCGAGCAGAAGGCGTGGAAGCCGCTGGTGCGGGCCTTTCACTACCCGGGTGGACTGGTGGATTACATCAAGCACCTCAACGCCACCAAGGACGCGATGCACCCGTCGATCGTGGGATTCGAGGTGAAGGGCGACACGATGGAGGTGGAGGTCGCGATGCAATGGAACTCCTCCTACAACGAGTCCGTGCATTCTTTTGCCAACACCATCAACACCCACGAGGGCGGCACCCACGAGGAGGGTTTCCGCGCCTCCCTGACCACCGTGGTGAACAAATACGCGCGGGAGAAGAAGCTCCTCAAGGAAAACGACCCGTCGCTGTCCGGTGAGGACGTGCGGGAAGGCCTTGCCGCGATCATCTCGATCAGGTTGCGCGAACCGCAATTCGAGGGGCAGACAAAGGGCAAGCTCGGCAACACCGAGGCCAAGTCCTTCGTGCAGAAGGCGGGTAACGACTGGATCGCCGACTGGTTCGAGCGCAACCCGGCCGAGGCCAAGACCATCATCAGCAAGGCGGTGTCCTCATCGCAGGCCAGGGCGGCCGCCCGCAAGGCCCGGGATCTGGTGCGCCGCAAGGGGGCCTTGGAGATCGGCGGGCTACCCGGCAAACTGGCGGACTGCCGGTCCACCGACCCGGCCCGCTCGGAGTTGTACATCGTCGAGGGTGATTCGGCCGGCGGCAGCGCCAAATCGGGCCGGGACTCCATGTTCCAGGCGATCTTGCCGATCCGCGGCAAGATCATCAATGTCGAAAAGGCCCGGATCGACCGGGTGCTGCGCAACACCGAGGTCCAGTCGTTGATCACCGCGCTGGGCACCGGCATCCACGACGAATTCGATCTCAGCAAATTGCGGTACCACAAGATCGTGCTGATGGCCGATGCCGATGTGGACGGGCAGCACATCCGCACGTTGCTGCTGACGTTGCTGTTCCGATTCATGCGGCCACTGGTGGAGGCCGGCCATGTCTACCTGGCGCAGCCGCCGCTGTACAAGCTCAAGTGGACCAAGGGTGTGCAGGAATTCGCGTACACCGACCGGGAGCGGGACGGCCTGATCGCCGCAGGCGAGGAAGCCGGTCGCCGGCTGCTCAAGGATGAAGGCATCCAGCGGTACAAGGGCCTGGGCGAGATGAACGCCAAGGAGCTGTGGGAGACGACGATGGACCCGGCCCACCGCCTGCTGCTGCAGGTCACGCTCGAGGACGCCGCGCAGGCGGACGATCTTTTCTCGGTGCTCATGGGCGAGGACGTCGAGGCGCGCCGGGCTTTCATCACCCGCAATGCCAAAGACGTACGGTTCCTTGATTTCTGATGAATCGCCGCGGGCTGCGCTCGCCCGGACGAGTAGGGCAAGCCCTTAAGAAAACTCGAGATCGGACGCGCACCTGCCGCAAGACAGTCAGACAGTGAGGACTGCGACCTGGGTCACAGTCTTCGGTGGGAAACGGGAATCGATCGGACCAATCGCGATCTGTACACAGTAATCATCCACATGTGGATATCTCCGGGGCGGCGAGCTGGGACGACGCTATTGCCGTCCCAGCCGCGGGAACCGACCCGGAGGAGTGCGGAAATCCCACCGCCGCGCAGCCGCAAGTGAATGAATACAGAAGTAACAGCGAAGAACGACAGCAGCCAGCATTCTCAGCGTGACAGAAATGTGACATGGAAGGTCTTCAACTGTGACAGGTCCCACCACGCCGGAACACGATCGCACAGAACCGGTCGATATCCAGCACGAAATGCAGCGGTCGTTCATCGACTACGCGATGAGCGTCATCGTCAGCCGGGCGCTGCCGGACGTGCGTGACGGTCTCAAGCCGGTGCACCGGCGGGTGCTGTACGGGATGTACGACTCCGGGTTCCGGCCGGACCGCAGCACGGTGAAGTCGTCCCGCGTCGTCGGCGATGTGATGGGCAACTACCACCCGCACGGCGACTCGTCGATCTACGACACCGTCGTCCGGATGGCGCAGCCGTGGTCGCTGCGGTACCCGATGATCGACGGCCAGGGGAACTTCGGCTCCATGGGCAACGATCCCCCCGCCGCGATGCGGTACACCGAATGCCGGCTGACGCCGCTGGCGATGCTGATGCTCGCCGGGATCGACGAGAACACCGTCGACCGGATCCCCAACTACGACAACAAGACCACCGAGCCCACCGTGCTGCCGGCCAGGATCCCCAACCTGCTGGTCAACGGGTCCTCGGGCATCGCGGTGGGCATGGCCACCAACATCCCGCCGCACAACCTGCGGGAGATCGCGGCGGCGGTCGTCTGGTCGCTTGACCACCCGGACGCGTCCGCCGAGGAACTGCTGGACACCGCGATGGAACTGGTGAAGGGCCCCGACTTCCCCACTCGCGCGCTGATCGTCGGCACCGACGGCATTCGCGACGCCTACCGGACGGGCCGCGGTTCCATCCGGATGCGCGCCGTGGTGGATGTCGAGGAGGACGCCAGGGGCCGCACCATCCTGGTGGTCACCGAATTGCCCTACCAGGTGAATCCGGACAACCTCGTCGAGGCCATCGCGCAGCTGCACCGGGACGGCCGGATCAGTGGCGTCGCCGACATCGCGGACGAGTCCAGCGACCGGATCGGCATGCGAATCGTCATCACGATCAAGCGGGATGCGGTCGCCAAGGTGGTGCTGGCGAACCTGTTCAAGCACACGTCGCTGCAGACCTCGTTCGGCGCCAACATGCTGTCCATCGTCGACGGGGTCCCGCGCACCTTGCGGCTGGACCAGATGCTCAGCTACTACGTCGCCCATCAGATCGACGTGATCGTCCGCCGTACCCAGTACCGCCTGGACGAGGCGGAGAAGCGAGCCCACATCCTGCGCGGTCTGGTCAAGGCGCTGGACCTGCTGGACGAAGTGATCGCCCTCATCCGGCGTTCGCCATCGGCCGAGGAGTCCAAGGCCGGCCTGATGGAACTGCTGGACGTCGACGAGGTACAGGCCGTCGCCATCCTCGACATGCAACTGCGCCGGCTGGCCGCCCTGGAACGGCAGAGGATCGTCGACGACCTCGCCACGATCGAACGGCTGATCGCCGACCTGCGGGACATCCTGGCCAGGCCCGAGCGGCAGCGCGCCATCGTCCGTGACGAGCTCACCGAAGCTGTCGACAAGTACGGCGACGATCGCCGGACCCGGCTGGTGCCCTACGACGGTGACGTCTCGATGGAAGACCTGATCGCCGTCGAGGACGTTGTCGTGACGATCACCCGCACCGGGTACGCCAAGCGCACCAAGACCGACCTGTACCGGGCGCAGCGACGCGGCGGGAAGGGCGTGATGGGTGCGGCCCTGAAAGCCGACGACATCGTGGCGCACTTCTTCGTCTGCTCCACCCATGACTGGATCCTGTTCTTCACGAACAAGGGCCGGGTCTACCGGGCGAAGGCGTATGAGCTGCCCGAGGCCAACCGCACCGCCCGCGGCCAGCACGTGGCGAACCTGCTGGCGTTCCAACCGGACGAGAAAATCGCCCAGGTCATCCAGATCAGGGACTACACCGTCGCCCCGTATCTGGTGCTGGCGACGAAGGGCGGGTTGGTGAAGAAGAGCGAACTGACCTTGTTCGACTCCAACCGGTCCGGCGGGGTCGTCGCGATCAATTTGCGTGAGGACGACGAGCTGGTCGGCGCTGTGCTCTGCGGCGCCACCGAGGACCTGCTGCTGATCTCCGCCGAGGGCCAGTCCATCCGGTTCCATGCCTCCGACGAGGCTCTGCGACCGATGGGCCGGGCGACGTCGGGTGTGCTCGGCATGCGGTTCAACACCGGCGACGAGCTGCTGTCGATGGATGTCGTGCAGGAGGGTGCCCAGGTTCTGGTGGCCACCGAACGCGGCTACGCCAAACGGACCGACATCGCCGAGTACCCCGTGCAGGGCCGCGGCGGCAAGGGCGTGCTGACGCTCCAGTACGACCGCAGGCGTGGCAAACTCGTGGGCGCACTGATGGTCGATCTGGACACAGAGGTGTACGCCATCACCTCCAGTGGCGGGGTCATCCGGACCCTGGCCAAAGAGGTCCGCAAGGCGAAACGCCAAACCATGGGAGTGCGGCTGATGAACCTGTCCGAGGGCGACAGCCTGGTGGCCATCGCACGCAACGCGGCCGCGGAGCAGGTCGAGGACGCGGTGCTGGGAACCGGTGGCCCGGCCTCGCCCGGAACGCCGACCTCGAACGGCGGTCCATCAAGCGGTGGTGCTGCTGGCGAGGGCGGTTCCACGGGTGGTAGCACCAACGGCGGTCGCTCCTCGTGACGGCCACCTCAGGTCCGGGCGCCTCGACCGCGTCGGCGGCGGATTCCCCCCGCCCGAGCGGCGACGGGTCCCTGGCACCATCCCTGCACATCGGACCGCCGCCCCCACGGCCCGGTGCACCGGCGGTGCCACCGCCCCGGGTCGGCTCCGAGAACGCCCGGCGGGCGAAGGCACCACGCCGTCCGCCGCGGCTCGCGTCGCTGCAACTGAAGCGGATCGATCCGTGGACGGTGCTGAAGATCAGTCTGATCGTCTCCATCGTGATGTTCTTCGTCTGGATGATCGCCATCGGGCTGGTCTACTACACGCTCGGCGCGATGGACGTCTGGTCGAAGATCAACGACACCTTCTCGACGCTGACGTCGTCCCCGGACCAGGCCGCGGCCGGTCAGACGGATCTGATCACCGCAGGGCGCGTCTTCGGCATCACCGCCGTCATCGGGGCGATCAACATCGTGCTGTTCACCCTGCTGGCGACGGTTGCTTCGTTCATCTACAACGCCGCGGCCGCGATGTCCGGCGGGGTGGAGCTGACGTTGGGGGAGCGCGACTAACCCCCGAGCCCCGACCTGCGCGCCTCGGGCCGGAGTGCGGGAGGGCCGCTGCTCGAGCTGCCTACCCGTAACTCATGCTGCAGCATGAGTGAGGCGTCGGCGGCGCGAGTCGCCGTCGAGGTATCAGCCGGGGGACAGCCGCTTGCCGAGGTGGATCGAGTGCGGGCTGTCGGCGTAATGGCCGAATGCCGGAACCTCGTCATACCCGCAGGACCGGTACAGGGCAACGGCTTCTGGCTGCATGGCGCCTGTCTCCAGCACCATCCAGCCCGCGCCGGCGGTTGCGGCGCTGCGCTCGAGGTGAGTGAGGATGCCGCGGGCGTGGCCCTGTTTGCGGCGGTCCGGCACGACGTACATCCGCTTCAACTCGACCACCCGTTCGGGCAAACCCAGGTGGACGCGCACCGCATCGCTGAACCGCCAGCCGCCCATGGCGATCGGCTCGCCGGCGTCGTAGCCGACGATGAAGTGACCGTGTGGCGGGCTGAACTCGTCCCATTCCATCGGTGTGTCGTCGGGTTCGCCGTACCTCTCGACGTACTCCTGCTGCAACTGGCGGGTGAGTAGTCGCGCGTCGGCGTTGTCGTAGCCCACCAGCCGCATGTCGGTGTCGCTCACCTGTGCAGTGTTCCCTCATCGAGTTCGATGAACTCTCATAGGACAGGGCCGGCTGACGAAAGGTGAGACGCGTGAGGTGCCCAGCCGCCGATCAGCGGTCCGGACCGCCCGACGTACCGTGGATGTCATGGCACGAGGGACTGGTGCCGCGCGGCGGTGGGCCCTCGTGGCGATCGTCGTTGCGGGCCTTGCCGCGCTGCCCGCGGTGGTCGGGGCGTGGCCGGCGGCGGACGAGGACCGGTCCGCCGCCGATCTGCGCGCCGCCGCGCTCGCCAGCGTCGAGGTCCCCTTCTCCGGGTATGCCGAGTCCGCGGGCGGGCTCGCGTTTCCTGTGACGGACCAGCTCAGCTCGCTGGCGGACCTGCTCAGCGATCGCACCACGATGCGGGTCTGGTGGCGCGGGCCGACCGCGAATCGGGTCGACGTAGTCAGCGCGGTCGGGGAAACAGGCGTCTATACCGATGTTTTCGGGTCCTGGACCTGGGAGTACCAATCGAACCGGGTCACCAGGACCCCGACCGCCCCGCTCACCGTTCCGTCACCGCCTGACCTGCTGCCTGGCCCGCTGGCCCGCCGGCTGCTGTCCGAGGCCGATCCGGGCGAACTGTCCAGGATCGGCGCTGTACGGGTCGCGGGCCGGGACGCGCTGGGCCTGCGACTGGTGCCCTCAGCGGCCGCGTCATCCGTCGACAGAGTGGACGTCTTCATCGAGCCGGGCACCGGTCTGCCGCTGCGGGTGCAGGTGTTCGGCAAGGGCGCGCCGAATCCGGCGATCGACACACGCTTGCTGGATGTGGATCTCGCCGCGCCCGCCGGTGACCTGGTGTCTTTCACCCCACCCCCGGACGCCGATGTCGAGCAGGGCGACAACCTCGGTGTGCTGCGGACCGCGGCACGTCAACTGTCGCCGGTGCCGCTCCCGGACACACTGGCCGGGCTCCCACGTCGAACCATCGCGGGCGCGCCGGAGGCCATCGGGCTGTACGGGCGTGGGGTCACGCTGCTCGCCGTGGTGCCGCTGCCCTACGGGGTCGCAGGCGACCTGCGACGGGCCGCTGAGCAGGACCCGACCGTCGTCCGCGACGAACTGGGAATCCGATTGACCGCCGGTCCGCTGGGGATCCTGTTGTTCTCCGATCCCGGCCGGCGGTCGTCCGTCATCACCGGCACCGTCACTGTCGATGCGCTCGCGCAGGCGGCGCGCGAACTGGCGGAACAGGACGGGGCCTCATGACGACGGTCATCGCGACCCGGGCGTTGACGAAGCGGTACGGCAAGGTCCGGGCGGTCGACGCCGTCGACCTGCAGGTGGAAGCCGGCGACGTGTACGGCTTTCTCGGTGCCAACGGGTCCGGGAAGACCACCACGGTCCGGATGTTGCTGGGCCTGGTGCTGCCCACCGCCGGGGAGGTGCACGTGCTGGGTGAGCGGATGCCCAGGGCGGGCAGGCGGGTGCTGCCGCGGGTGGGTGCGCTGATCGAGGGTCCCGCCGCCTACGGGCACCTGTCGGGCCGGGAGAACCTCGCACTGCTGGACGCAACTGGCTCCGGCGGCGGCCGTCGCACCCGGCGCGCGCGGATCGACGAGGTCCTCGAGCAGGTCGGTCTGTCCGGCATCGGCCGCCGCCCGGTGCGGGCGTACTCCCTCGGTATGCGTCAGCGTCTGGGCCTGGCCGGTGCGCTGCTCCGCCGCCCCGAGTTGCTGATCCTGGACGAACCCACCAACGGCCTGGATCCGCAGGGCATCGCGGAGATCCGAACCCTGTTGCTCGCACTGAACGACTTCGGCACCACGGTGTTCCTGTCCAGTCACCTCCTGGCCGAGGTGGAGCAGATGGCAACCCGAGTCGGTGTTCTCGACCGGGGGCGGCTGGTGCTGCAGGAACAACTGGCGGTGCTCACCGCGCCGACAGGCTCGACGGTGGTCACGACACCGGAACCGGACCGGGTGACGGCAACCCTGAACGGTCGAGTCAGTTCCACGGTGGGGCAGCGGGTCATCGTCCGCGGCGCCGACCCGGCCGAGGTGAACGCCCGGCTGGTGGCCGCCGGGGTTCCGGTGATCGGTCTGGCCCTGGAGCGTCCGACGCTCGAGGAGGTGGTGCTGGCCGCGGCCGGGGCCAGCACGGATCGGGTCGAGGCATCGTGATCGGGGTCGAGCTCCACAAACTGTTTCGCAGGCCGCGAACCTGGGCCATCATCGGCATTCTCAACGCGCTGCCGATCGTGGTGGCGCTACTGCTCGCGGTCACCGATCTCGCGCCCCGGCCCGGTCAAGGTCCGGCGTTCCTGTCCGCGGTCCTCACCAACGGTGCGCTGTTCCCGCTCGCGGCGCTGGCCATCGTGCTGCCGCTGTTCCTGCCGATCGCGGTTGCCGTGGTCGCCGGCGATTCGATCGCCGGTGAGGCTCAGGCCGGAACGCTGCGCTACCTTCTGGCCCGGCCGGTGGGCCGGACGAGACTGCTGGTGGCCAAACTGGTCTCGGTCCTGACGTTTGCTCTGGTCACCGTATTGATCGTTGCCGTCGTCGGTTACCTGCTGGGCATGACGCTGTTCGAGACCCAGCCGCTGGCCGGTACCTCCGTCTCGGGGACGACCCTCACGGCGCAGGAGCTGACGGTGCGGACGATCCTGGCGATCGGGTACGTCACGGTGTCGATGTGCGGGGTCGCTGCGTTCGCGCTGTTCTTCTCCACATTCACCGATTCACCGCTGGGTGCGACGCTCGGGGCGCTGGCGATCCTGGTGGCCTCGTCGCTGCTGTTCACCCTCGACGCGGCCTCGCCGATCGCGCCGTACCTGCCGACCCGGTACTGGCTCGCGTTCATCGATCTTTTCCGGGACCCCATCCTGTGGCGCGACATCGTCAGAGGCCTTGCTCTGCAGGGTGTTTACGTCGGGGTCCTGCTGCTGGGCGCGTGGGCGAATTTCACCACCAAGGACGTCACCAGCTGAGTGAGCACGCATCGCATGCCCGACGCACTTGATCGACCGGGCGATTGAAAACAAAACCCCCGTCGGTCTTGATCACGTCAGGTTCTTGGCGTCCTGACTTTGTGCGCTCACGCCGACGGTCCCACCGGCGTGAGCTGCAGCTCACGTCGGTGAGTCGATAGCGGTGAGATCTGCTGCGTTGACACGGATCGTCGGTCAGGTTACTTCCGACGTGGGCGAACTCCGGGTGCACCCGATGTTCATGACGAGGATACTTCGCGTTGGCGTGGGACCCGCAGCCCGCCCATAGATTCAGGTCCGCGCGGTCGCATGAAGCGGTCGGTCGGTGAGCCTGAAGGAGTGCATGAATGCAAGGTAGAGGACCCTCCGTGCTGCGAGCGGCGGCGGTGGCTGCGGTGGCCGGCAGTCTTGTCTTGAGTTCCGTCGCACCAGTCGCCGCCGCCGACAACAGGGACGGTCGGGCGAAGAACGTCATCCTGCTGATCGGCGACGGCATGGGGCAGACCCATGTCGACGCGACGCGCATTCGCTACTACAGCGCCGCCGGGCGGCTGAACATGGAACGGCTGCCGGCGTTGGGTGCGGTGAAGACGTACGCGGTCGAAGAAGGTAGCGACAAACCTGAACTGGTCACTGATTCCGCTGCCTCGGCGACCGCGTGGTCGTCAGGCGTGAAGACGTACAACAACGCCCTGGGTAAGGACACTCGGGGCAATGTCGTGGCCACGATCATGGAACGGGCCAAGGCCGCGGGTTTCCGCACGGGAAACGTTTCCACCGCGGAGATCACCGATGCGACGCCGGCGGCACAGTTCTCGCACGTCAGCGCGCGCGCCTGCCAAGGACCCGACTTCAGTGCCGCGGCCTGCGTTCGACCGTCCGGGCAGGGCGCCGATGACGTCGTCATCGCCGAGCAGATCGCCCGGAACAACACCGCTGACGTCATTCTCGGTGGTGGGCTGTCCCGCTTCGAACCGGACGACGCGGCCGTCATGCGGGCCAACGGGTACAAGGTGCTCGGTAGCTTCGGCGATCCCGCACTGGCCGTGCAAACCGCTGCTTCGCAGCAGGTTGCCACCAGGGCCGACCTGGCCGCCGTGTCCGGCAAGACCCGCAAGGTGATCGGTCTTTTCAACCGCGGCAACCTCACCGTCGAGAGGTACAAGGAGGCGAACCCAGGTTCGGTTCAGGCCGACGAACCGTCCCTGGTCGATATGACCAACAAGGCGATCCAACTGCTGTCCGCCAGAAAGAACAGCGGCCGGAGCAATCCCGGCTTCTTCCTGCAGGTCGAGGGAGCGCTGATCGACAAGCGTTCGCACGCCAATGATGCCGCCCAGACTCTCCGCGAGAACAAGGAATTCGACGACGCCGTCGCGGCGGCGGTGTCGTTCGCCGCCAGGGACAGGAACACTCTGGTCATTGTGACCGCGGACCACGAATGCGCCGGCTTCAACATCATCGGCAAGGGGACGTTCACGAACGCGGAAGCCACATCGCCGCCGTCCAACGTCGATGCCGGCAACACCGCGAACAACAGCGGCCCGAGCCGGCCGTCGGCCGGTGCACTCGACCCGAGCCGGTCGACCGGCCCGATCAACGGAGCAGGCGCAGCGAACCCGGTCAACTTTGCGCCGGCCACCTTCCGTACCCCTGACGATCCAGCAGGTGTCGCGGATGGCAGCACCGACGCCAGCCTGTGGCTCAGCTACCTGTCGGGCAATCACACCGGTGCGGACGTGCCCATCTACGCCACCGGTCCCGGATCGGACGGGTTCGATCGGACGATCGACAACACCGACATCTACCAGCTGATGACGAAGGCGTTGAAGCTGAAGGGCGCAGGCGGCAGGTGACCGATTTCTTCACGCGCGGCGGGATACGGTCCCCTGAGTCCCGCCGCGGCCTTGTGCCCATGATCGGCGTGGTCACCGCGATCCTGCTCGCGGTCGCCGGGTGCAGCCCATCCAACGCCGTCACCGATAGCGACGTCGGCGAGGCGACGGCTGTTGCCGCGCAACCTGTTCTGCCCACCCCGACCGACACCGGACCGACCCGGCAGGCTGCCGCGCAACTGCCCGCGGTGCCGGCAGACGGGACAGTCACCATCGAGGAGGGCGCGTTCACCGATCGCTTGGACATCAACGGCCTCGCCCTGGAGCAAGGTCAGCGTCCGAGCGTGACGGCACAGCTGGGTAATGCCGTCGACGTCAGCGAATTGATCGTTCTGGAATTGCAGGCCGACTTCTACGACGCCTCGGGGCGTTTCCTCGGATCGGGCACCGCAACCTATGCCGACGAAGAATTCGCCGACACCGGCGCCACCTCATTGCGTCACGGCACCGGGCAGCACGACGAGGCTTTCGAGGTCAACGTACGCAGCGATCGACAATTACCCGGCGCCAAAAGCGCGATTCTGACCGTGCCGCAATTGGTCAACGAGTAGTCGCTGATCAGCCGGCCGGGACTACCGTGCTCATGACGCAATTGCCCTTGCGCCGGTAGCGGCGGTCAGCCTTGGCTCAGCCGGGCGCAGTCCGCGTCCGTCATAGGCATGGGCTCCCCTGCTCCGAGTTGAGCGAGCACCATCGCCTGCACCAATGGGGCGCTGGGCAGGTCGCTGTGAGCGACCCGGGCGTCCGCGCAGACCGATTGCACGGGAACATTGACCGCACCGTCGAGCCGGGCGGTATCCGGCGGGGTGACGGTCCGGTCCTGGTCGGTCCAGATCGACACCCACGTCTGGCCTGCGGGTGTCTCGTCGCCGGCGTTGAGCCGGCGCAACACGTCGCTGTCGGTGGCCAACTGGCGGCAGGCCTGCGGGCAGGCGTTGATCGGCAACGTGCCGGCCAGGTCCGCCAGCGACGTGCCGTGGTTGGGCGATCCCAGCATCACGACCCGCCTGGTGACCTCCACGCCGCCGTCGGCGACCCACAGCCGCGTGACGATGCCGCCGGCCGAATAGCCCACCAGGTCAACGCTCTGCGCGCCCGTCCTGGCCATTGCCGCACGCGCTGCGATCCCGAGAGCGTCGGCGGCCACGGTGAGATCCCCCGTTCCGTTGCCCGGAAGCCGGACGACCGTCGCGTCCCGGCCCACCTGCGAGAGCATTTCGGCGAGTCTGTCCAAGGAGCCGGTCGATCCGCCGTAGCCGGGGACCAACAGCACCGGCCCCGGTAGGTTCTGATCAACCGCTGTCGATTGCGACCCATTGGTGCGCTGGACGAGGAAGACCGCGCCCAGCGCGACGACCGCCACGGTGAGCACCGTGAGGACGGCGAGCACGAGCCGTCGGCGGGCGGGGGCGAGGGTGCGGAACACCCCTCCCACTGTGCCTGCTTGCCGCGACCCACGATGTCCACCTTCTGAGACCGATCCGGGATGCGGGTGGTCCCGTCACCATGGTGCGCTTCGGTCCACAGCGCTTTGTCCCGTCGTTCGCAGTGATCACCTCACCGCAGGGCGCTCACGATATGCTCGCCGGCTCTGACGGCGCTTTCGACAAGGAGGGATTGATTCACACCGAGAGCCGCGTTCTGGGAACGCATCTGTTCAACATGCCCCACGATCCGTGGATCACCCGCCGGCGTGCACTTCAACCACCGTTCACCAAGAAGCACGTCGCCGGATACGCCGGACATGGCCGGGGCTGCCGACGCACTTGCTCGCGAATGGATCGGTCAGGGGCCGATCGATCTGGATCATGAATGCCGACGGCTCACGCCCGAGTACTCGGCCGTTCGGTCTGCGGGCTGGATCTCGATCAACGTGCGGGTGACCTGGGCCCGTCCCTTCAACACTCGTTGCGATACGTCACCGGGCGCGCCACCCGTCCGCTGCGCTCCCCCCGTTGGCTGCCCACCCCCGCCCGCCGACGGTTGCGGTTGTCGTTGGCGACCATGAACGCCGTCAGCAACGAAGCCATCGCTGCCGCCCAGGCGGATCCCGAGCGGGACGCGCCATTGATCCACCTGTTGCTGAGCACGCCGGATCCAGCGACCGGGCGCCCGCTGAGCCGACAGGCCATCGCCGAAGAACTGCTGGCGTTCCTCATTGCTGGGCACGACACCACCGCAACAACGCTGGCCTTCAGCTTGTGGGCGGTCGGTCGGGATCGGGCGCTTCAGGATCGCCTGGCAACCGAGGTCGCGCAGATCGGCGATCGGGGATTCACCGTTGACGACGTCCCCCGGTTACCGCTCACGATCCGGGTCATCCACGAATCGCTACGTCTCTGCCCGCCTGCGGCAGCCGTGACGCGGATGACGATGCGGGACACCGTTGTCGATGGATTCCGGATGCCACAGGGTGTGAATGTGGTGGTCGGGATCTACACCCTGCATCGCGACCCGCAATTGTGGGAGCAGCCTGACCGATTCGACCCGGATCGGTTTTCGCCCGAGCGATCGGCCGGCCGCAATCAGAGCGGCTGAGATAACGTCATTGCGCGACGATTTCCCGCTCGCCGTTCCGTTCACCACGAAGGCGGCCGAACCCATTCCTGCGCGGATATCCAGACGCCAACCCGTCAGCGCCTAAATTCCGTGTGCCATGACGTCGCAGGCCGGCGGCACCGCAGCCCACCTCGAGGACGCGCTGTGCGGCCGGACGTCGAGTCGGTCCGCTGCCCACCGCAGGTGGCCGGCGATGGCCGTCACTGCCGTGTTGACCGGTCAGCTGGTCGGCTGCACCGCTGCCGGGTCCATCCACATCACCTCGAACAGGTGGCCGTTGGGGTCGGCGAAGCTCCGGCTGTACATAAAGCCCTCGTCCATCGGCTCCTTGGACGGTCCGGCGCCGGCCGCAACGGCCCTGTCCACGAGCTCGTCGACGGCCTCACGGCTGTCCGCGGACAGCGCGACGATCACCTCGGTGGACGTGCTGGCGTCGGCGAGGTCCTTCTTGGTGAAGGTCTTGAAGAACGGTTCGACCAGCAGCATCAGGTAGATCGTGTCGCTGATGACGACGCAGGAAGCGTTCTCATCGGTGAACTGCTGGTTGATCGTGTAGCCGAGTTCGGTGAAAAACTGCTTGGACTTGTCCAGATCCTTGACCGGCAGGTTCACGAAGATCATGGTCGGCATGACGTGCTCCTTTTCGCGGCGTGGCCGCTGATGGTGGGGGACATGTTCCGGGAACTGTCGAAGCCGTGCCCGGAGCGTCATAGGTTCGACCGTGCGGGGTTCCGGAACTCATCGCGGAACGGTCGTACATTGTCGGTTTGGGGCGCCGTAGCCGGTGGGGTAGCCTCGATGACCGCGGCGCCCATCGGATACCGTCCGATTCCGGTGCTGCGGTGGTGTGCTCACGGGCCTATAGCTCAGACGGTTAGAGCGCTTCCCTGATAAGGAAGAGGTCGGAGGTTCAAGTCCTCCTAGGCCCACGGTTGTGGTCGCTGATGCCCCGCCAGTGAAGTCTGCAGTACGGTTCGGGGTCAGTGCTCGATCACTGCAGTCGAACTGGATGGTGCTGATGAAGAAGATCTTGGTGCTGCTGGCGGCAGCAGGTGCGGCCGCCGCTCTTGTGCAGCGTCGTCGGCAGGCCGCGGCCGCCGAGGCGGCGCTGTGGGAGGAAGCCACCCGCGCGCCCACGACACCGGCCGCGTCACCGGGTGCACCGGCCACCTCGTAGGTATTTGGTACGGACTGGTTCGCCGGTCCGCTCGGGGACGTAGCTCAATTGGCAGAGCACCGCCTTTGCAAGGCGGGGGTTGAGAGTTCGATTCTCTTCGTCTCCACAGGTTCTGACCTGGGCTTTCAGGTCACCATGCGGTCCAGACCCGGCGACTTTGTCAGTGCGGTACAGCCTAACTACAGCCAAGGGCTTTCTCGGGGCTGTCATTTCCCTCCTCCTAAGGCGCGATCGATGGCGTCCGCTGCGCTCCGTGCCCGGGATGGAAGTACGTGTCCATAGGTGTCTGCAGTCAGTCGGATCGTCGAATGTCCGAGCAGATCCATGACAGTCCTGAGCTCCTCGCCCT
>JBBRVZ010000043.1:0-25456 GCA_038246445.1 Mycobacteriales bacterium | reverse complement strand
CTTCCAGAAGCCGCGGACTGCTGTCCTACCGACTGTTCCAGCAAGCGGTGGAAACAGAACCTCATCCGCTCGCCCAGCTCCGTAATCCGGTGGCCGCTGCGGACGTCCCGTTCTAGCTTGACTTAAGCAGCTACCCAGTACATGTGTACGGATGAGTGGGTGACTGCGGTGACGCCCACACGTAGGACTCCTCGAGTGGCAGCAACGGAGTGGGACGCCCTCACTGCAGCCGCACCTCACGCCGTCACACTGGCGGCTGTCGAAGCCGCACAGCACCGAGAGTTGTCGCCAGCCAATCTTGTCGACGCCCTGCGGTGCTGTGAACGCCTGTTGTCACATGTGGCGGGGATGCAGGCAACTCTGATCAGCGAATTCGCTCGGCCAGGAAGGTCCGGGGATGTCAGCCGCATCGTGGAGGCCACCGTAGACATCGGCGGGCTTGCACTGCGATCCGGGGGTCACATCGACACCGACGTCCTCGACGCTGTTGTGACCGAACACGCCCGGGGACTCGCTGCAGCGGAACTTGCTGCAGCCCTGACTATCTCGCCCATCACCGCCCGGCACCGGGTCGAAGCAGCAATTGACCTTCATGACGGCTTGCCGCTCACCCACCGAGCACTCACCGCGGGCGTACTCGACCGCGGCCGCGCAGCACTCATTGCGGAATGCACCAGCACGCTGGAGCCGGAACTGCGGCTGGAGGTCGAGACCAAGATTGTGCCGTTGGTTGTTGGACGCACCTCCGGCCGGCTGAGGGCGCTGATTGAACGGGCTGTACTGATCGCGGACCCGGAAACGACGAACAAGCGGATCGAGAAAGCCAAGAGGGGGCGGGAAGTCACCCACCGGCCGCTGAGGGACCAGCTGAGCTCGATCAGGGCTGTCCTGCCCGCCGACGGCGCCGTCACGGTGTTCACGTTGATCGATCTGATGGCCGGCTCCACCAGGACGGCGGGCGACGACCGATCAGTTGCGGAGCGGCGAGCCGATGCCCTGACCGATCTGGCAACGGAGCTGCTGACACACGGGCAACTGGATCTCCACGGTCTCCTCGACGGTCACACTTCGATCACGGAGGAAGACGGGGGCGCCGACGCAGCCGACTTCGAAGACCAGGACAGCCCCAGCGACAGCAATACCTGGTACGACGAGCACTGGCATTCGGCGGCGGCGGGCTGCCCGCTCCCCGACATGCCGGACCACAAAGCTCACCCGGCCGAGCCGAGCACGGCAGTTGTCGGCACCCGGGAGGGATGCGGGCGTTCAGACCTGGATGGCGAGGACCCTGAGGTTGTCGAAGAGCCGGACCAACCCGCGATCCCCGACACCGGACCGGCCGAGCCGAAAGATGCTGAGCCAACACCTGCTTCGCCACGGCGCATTGGCGTTCCCGGAGGTCAAGATCGACGGAACTCTGTGCGCCACCTGACCCGGCAGGGTCGGCGACCGCACCTCACTGTGACCATGTCGCTCTCCACTCTGATGGCGCTCGATCAGCTCCCGGCGCATCTCGAGGGCTACGGGGCGATCACCGCAGAACTCGCGATGACGATTGCGGCCGCCGCTGCAAGCGTCACGGTGGCGGTGGTCAACCCGACGACCGGTTCTCCTCAGCACGCCAGCGGACGGTTCGGATACCGACCCAGCCAGAAGCAGCGTGACATCGTCACCACCCTGGCCACAACCTGCCGGTTCCCATCGTGTCGACAGCCGGCGTGGCGATGCGATCTTGATCATCGAGACGCCTACGACCACGACGCGCCGCACCGCGGTGGCCCGACCTGCCCCTGCAACCTCGATCCTCATTGTCGTCATCATCATCTTCTGAAGCACCACACGGATTGGACCGCCCGGCGCGCACCCGACGGCAGCATGTTCTGGACCAGCCCAACGGGCCACCTTTACACCGACGCGCCCACGGAACTGACGCTGCCCGGTGAACTGCTGACACCCAGCGACCGACCCCGCACAGCAACAGGTCTCGCAGACGAGGAACACATCGCCGAATGCGCTGAACCGTTGAGACCTGAAGATCCGACACCGTTTGCCGTCAAGGTGCACCTCGCGCAGCGCCGCGCTTTTCATGCCCAGGTGCTCGAACGCATCAGGTCGGCGCAGCGGCTGGGCCTGCTCGGAAACCGCAGCGCGCCCGCACCGGAGCCTATGGGTCCCCCGGATGCGGAACTCATCAGGTCCATGATTGCCCGGACATTCCAGCCAGCTCAGTCCGATTCAAGCCCACGGACGGGCATGAAGGGCGCGTCGCTGGTCGCCAGCAAGGCGATTCCACTTCCGGACGACGCGCACCCGCCGTTCTGATCTGATCCTCTTCCGACCGGGCTCCTTCTTCGACGGACACCTGGTTGGAATGGCTACTCGCAAGGCGCACCCCCGTCGTCCGACCCAGCCCCTCGTCCGACGTGGCCTCGGCTTCCAGTCTCCCGGCGATTGTTACCTCAGGCGGGACGGCACACGGCACACGGCGGTTGGCGCCGGCGGTAAGGGCAGGTGGCGGCTCGGCCACGCTCCGAGGTACGAGGTTGAGGACTACTCTCATGCGCGTTTGTTGTTCAATCATGCGAGAGTCCGGGCGTGCGCACGGCTCACGAACGACATCTTGAGCCACGCCCGCGGAAGGGGCAGGACGATGTTTGGCGACGAGGTTGAAGTCACGGAGACGAAGCTCCCCGGAATCGGCACACGGTACGACTTCATCACCGATGCCGGTCGACGTATTGGCGTAGTCAGCCACCGGGACGGCGATCGGGACCTACTCGTCTTCAGCAAGGAGGACCCAGACTCCTGCAGTTCTGTTTTGCACCTGAGCGCGACGCAGGCGGACGCGTTGGCGCAGGTCCTGGGCAGCGGCCGAATTATCCAGCAACTGGCGTCACTGGGCGAACAGATCAGCAGCCTGTCCACGGGGAAGATCCGTATAGCGCACGGCTCCAGGTATGACAACCTCACTCTTGGTGCGACCAAGGCGCGCACCAGGACCGGCGCGTCGATCGTGGCTCTGATGCGCGATCAAGAGATCGTTCCGTCGCCCGGTCCGCACACCTATCTGCGGGGCGGCGACACGCTCGTCGTCGTGGGGACCGCAGAAGCCATCGATGCGCTGAAACAGATTGTGAACGAATAGCGTGCGGCCCAGGAGCGTCGGCAGGATCGCTCGATCGAAGGACTGACGGGTCGGGCCACTGCCGTCGAGCGGGACGGAGTGGGCAGTGGACATGGGCCTTTTGCTCATCGAGTTGGGCGCGGTCGTACTGGGCCTCGGTGTGCTCGGGAGGCTTGCGGGATGGATCGGCATGTCACCCATTCCGTTGTACCTGCTTGCCGGACTTGCCTTCGGCCAGGGCGGACTGGTCCCGCTCGACGCCAGTGACAACTTCATCGAGATCGGGGCGGAGATCGGTGTCATCCTGCTGCTGTTACTCCTGGGACTGGAGTACTCGGCCAGCGAACTGACAACGAACCTCCGTCAACATGCGTTCGGCGGGATGGTCGATCTGATCGCAAATGCGCTGCCGGGCGACGTGATCGGATTGGTACTCGGCTGGCCGGCTCCAGCGGTGGTGGCCATGGCCGGGGTCACCTACGTCACCAGCTCCGGCATCACCGCCAAGTTGCTCACCGATCTCGGCCGCCTCGGCAACCGTGAAACCCCGGTCGTGCTCTCGATTCTGGTGTTGGAAGACCTGTCGATGGCGCTGTATCTCCCGATCCTCACCGCCATGCTCGCTGGCGTCAGCTTGATGGCGGGAGCAACGTCAGTGGCAATCGCGCTCCTGGCCATCAGCATCGCGTTCGTCGTCGCGCTTCGATTCGGCCGCGCACTGGGCCGCTTCGTCTACTCGGACAACAAAGAAGTACTGCTGCTCATCGTCTTCGGGCTGGCACTGCTCGTCGCCGGTTTCGCGCACGAACTCCAGGTCTCGGAGGCCGTCGGGGCGTTCCTGGTCGGCATTGCGCTGTCGGGTCGTGTTGCACAGAGCGCCCGAGAGGTGCTCACCCCGCTGCGCGACCTGTTCGCTGCAGTGTTTTTCGTCTTTTTCGGCCTGGAGACAAACCCGTCCGAGATCCCGGACATGCTTTTTCCCGCGATCGTTTTGGCCGCGGTCACTGCGCTGACCAAGCTGGGTACCGGAGTCTGGGCGTCGCGGCGGTCGGGTGTGGCGATCGCGGGCCAGATCCGCACCGGGACCGCGATTGTGTCGCGCGGGGAGTTCAACATCGTCATCGCCGGCCTGGCAACCGCGTCCGGCATCGTCGCCACCGGTTTCGGCGCGCTCGCGGCCACGTACGTGCTCATTCTTGCGATCACCGGGCCACTGATCTTCCGTGCAGGCGAGCCGCTCGGCAGGGCCGCCCTGCGGCGGGAGGAACGGCAACGACCGCCGAAACCGACCGCGCGTCACACTCAGAGCGATGACGACGGTGCGGTCAGCGAAATCGCCTGACCCGGGCCGGGGCACCCCGGGGGAGCTCACACGACAACAGCAAAGCCACGACAACAGCGGAGCCACGACAAGCAAGTGGGCGCGGACGGTTTCGAACCGCCGACCGCCCGGGTGTAAACCGGGTGCTCTCCCGCTGAGCTACGCGCCCTTGTCAGGCATGCCCGGCGAGCGAACACACCGGACGCGGACCTTGACGCCCTGACGGACGCCACGGGCAGTATGTCACCGCCCTGGTGGCAACGAACACCGTTGATTGCCCGGCGCCGCCAGAACGTTCATCGCCGGACGGGCTGGTTCGGTCCCTGCCACTCGAAGTCGTCAGCTGCTGGTGGGAGCGCGCAGTGCCTCGACGGCACGCTTCCACGCGCTCTGATCGCGGGCCTGCCCGGGATCGTTCGCCTCGGAGAACCGGATGATCCCGTCAATATCGACCAGGAATGTGCCTCGAAGGGCCATGCCGGCCTGGTCGAAGAACACGTCATAGGCCTTGGCAACTTCGCCGTGCGGCCAGAAATCGCTCAGTAGCGGGAAGTCGTATCCCTGCTGGGCGGCCCAGGCTTTGAGCGACTGCGAAGTATCGGTGGAGACGGCCAACACCTGGACGGCCTCGTTCTGAAATGAGGACAGGTCGTCACGTAACTCGCAGAGCTCAGCGGTGCACGTGTCGGAAAAAGCAAAGGGATAGAAGACCAACAGCACAGCCCGTTTGCCGCGGAACGACGAGAGGGTGACCGGGGACTTGTTGGAGTCTCGAACAGTGAAATCCGGTGCTGTCGTTCCTACCGCGAGAGCCATCAGCGACGAACCTTTCCTGATTTCGGCCGGGCCAACCGGGCGATCATCCATTCCTGTCCACCAGCGACGCTGGTGGTCTGGGCAAGTCCTGCGGTTTGGGTCGCCTCTGCGATCTCACTGGGCTCGACGTACTCCGCGCGCCCCGTCTTGGGGGTCAGCAACCAGATGACGCCGTCGTCAGCCAGCAGCGGAATCGCGTCCACCAGCGCGTCGGTCAGGTCGCCGTCTCCGTCTCGCCACCAGAGCAGAACGGCATCGAGCACCTCGTCGGCGTCGTCACCGAGCAGCTCCGACCCGACCAGGTCGGCAATGGCGTCACGCAGGTCGTGGTCGACATCCTCGTCGTACCCGGCCTCCCCCACCGTGTTCCCGGCCCGCAGGCCGAGCCGGGACGCGATTGTCTCCGCGTGCCCTGCGACGTCACTCACTCGTATCGCTCCCCTTCAGGTTGCTGGACCGGCCTTTGGCGGACCGCCCTTTGTCTCTGGCCGCATACCCTATTCGGGCCGGCACCGTTCCTGTACAGCGGCACCGTTCGACCGGCCGTCGCGGCCGCGCCGGACCAATCGTTGCGCGGGCTCCGGACCGAGGCACAGGGACCTACCCCACGGCAGGGAAGGCAGCACAAGACCCACACCTCACGCCCAGCACCGGACCGAGGAACAGGGACCTGACCCCACGGCAGGGAAGGCAGCACAAGACCCACACCTCACGCCCAGCATCGGAACCCATCGACGGCACCGCTCGGCTTTGTTCCCGCGCGCTGGTCTACCGTGCAGGGCCACCCGGATATGGGGGAGGATGGCAGGGCTGGACCGGGCTGACCAGGGGTAAATATTCCCCGGGCCACCAGGTCCGAACTGCGGAGCACCCGCACACACTCGCGAGGGAGTTGCCTTGACAGCGTCAGTGAATGACCGGTCTGCACGTCGGATGAGCCTGATCAAGGACGGTTTCGCCGCTCAGCTGCACGACCTGGACCCCGAGGAAACCGACGAATGGCTGGCGTCCTTCGACTCCATGCTGGAAGCCGGTGGCCAGCAACGTGCCCGCTATCTGATGCTGCGACTGCTGGCCAGAGCCAAGGAGCAGCACATCGCGCTGCCCGCGCTCACCACGACGGACTACATCAATACGATCCCCACCGAGGCGGAACCGTTCTTCCCCGGTGACGAGGAGATCGAGCGTCGATACCGCGGATGGATCCGCTGGAACGCCGCCATCATGGTGCACCGGGCCCAGCGGCCCGATATCGGTGTGGGCGGGCACATCTCCACCTACGCCTCGTCCGCGAGCCTGTACGAAGTCGGCTACAACCATTTCTGGCGCGGGAAGGACCATCCCGGCGGCGGCGACCAGGTCTTCTTCCAGGGTCACGCGTCACCCGGCATGTACGCCAGGGCATTTCTCGAGGGCCGGCTGTCGGAGCACGACCTGAACGGCTTCCGGCAGGAGAAGTCCCATCCGGGAGGCGGTATCCCTTCCTACCCGCATCCTCGCTTGATGCCCGGTTTCTGGGAATTCCCGACGGTCTCCATGGGTCTGGGCCCGATGAATGCCATCCAACAGGCCCGGTTCAACCGCTACCTGCATCACCGCGGCATCAAGGACACCTCCGATCAGCACGTGTGGGCGTTCCTCGGTGACGGCGAGCTCGACGAGGTCGAATCCCGCGGGCTCGTGCACGTCGCAGCGATCGACGGGCTCGACAACCTGACTTTCGTCATCAACTGCAATCTGCAGCGCCTGGATGGTCCCGTTCGCGGTAACGGAAAAATCATTCAGGAATTGGAGTCATTCTTCCGCGGCTCCGGCTGGAACGTCATCAAAGCGATCTGGGGGCGGGAGTGGGACCCGCTGCTGCAGGCCGACCGCGAGGGCGCCCTGGTCAATTTGATGAACAACACCGCTGATGGCGACTACCAGACGTACCGCGCCAACAGTGCCGATTACATCAGAGATCATTTCTTCGGCCGTGACCCCCGTACCAAGGCGCTCGCGGCGAATATGACCGATGAGGAGATCTGGCGGCTCCGCCGCGGAGGACACGACTACCGCAAGGTTTACGCGGCCTACCGCGCGGCGACCCAGCACAAGGGTCAGCCCACAGTCGTGCTGGCCAAGACCATCAAGGGCTTCGGCCTCGGGCCGTCGTTCCAGGGCCGCAACGCAACGCACCAGATGAAGAAGATGACCATGCAGAACCTGAAAGAATTCAGGGACAGCCTGCGCATCCCGATCACCGACGAGCAGCTCGATAAGGACCTGTACCGACCGCCGTACTACAACCCGGGACCGGACGCCGAGGAGATCAAGTACCTCAAGGACCGCCGTACCCGGCTCGGCGGTTTCGTTCCCGAACGCAGGGTTGTGCCCAAGATGCTGCCGGTACCCGACGAGAAGTTGTTCGAGGTCCTGCGTCGTGGCTCCGGCAAGCAGAATGTCGCCACCACAATGGCTTTCGTCAGATTGGTCCGAGACCTGTTCAAGGACCCGGAGATCGGTAAGCGCGTGGTGCCGATCATTCCGGACGAGGCCCGCACGTTCGGTATGGATTCGTTCTTCCCGATCCAGAAGATCTACAACCCGTCGGGTCAGCTGTACACCGCCGTCGACGCCCATCTCATGTTGGCGTACAAGGAATCCGAGGAAGGCGTCATCCTGCACGAGGGGATCGACGAGGCCGGATCGGTGGCCACGCTGACTGCGGTTGCCACCAGCTACGCCACCCATGGCGAGCCGATGATCCCGATGTACATCTTCTATTCGATGTTCGGATTTCAGCGGACCGGTGACGGGCTGTGGGCGCTCGGTGACCAGATGGGCCGCGGATTCATTCTCGGCGCCACGGCCGGCCGGACGACCTTGACCGGCGAGGGCCTGCAGCACGCGGACGGGCACTCGCACCTGCTGGCCGCGACGATGCCGCACGTGGTGTCCTACGACCCCGCGTACGGCTACGAGATCGGCCATATCGTCAAGGACGGTCTACGCCGGATGTACGCAGGCACGCAGCAATTTCCGAACGGTGAGAACATCATGTACTACCTGACTCTGTACAACGAGCCGTATGCGCAGCCGGCGGAGCCGGAGGGTCTGGACATCGAGGGCCTGCTGCGCGGGATCTACAAGCTCGCTCCCGCGACCGACCCCGACGGTAAGGCCCGCGCGCAACTGCTGGCGTCCGGTGTGGGCGTGCGGTGGGCGCTGGAGGCGCAGAACCTGCTCGCCAAGGATTGGGATGTGGCAGCTGATGTCTGGTCCGTCACCAGCTGGTCGGAACTGCGCCGGGAGGCCGAAACCATCGAGCGTGCCAGGGTGCTCGACCCGGGGGTCGATGCCGGAACGCCGTACATCACCCAGGTACTCAGCGGCGAACCCGGCCCGGTCGTCGCCAGCAGCGACTGGCAGCGCGCGGTGCAGAACATGATCGCGCCCTGGGTTCCCGGCGACTACACCGCGCTGGGCGCCGACGGCTTCGGATTCTCGGACACCAGGGCGGCGGCCAGGCGCTACTTCCTGATCGACGGCCCGTCAATGGTGGTCGCCACCCTGTCCGCACTCGAGCGGCGTGGAGAGTATCGCAAGGGCGCCGCGGCCGAGGCAGCCGAAAAGTATCAATTGCATGACGTTGCGGCAGGCCAGTCGGGGAACGCCGGCGGCGAATCCTGACCAATCACGACAAAAGGTGACACGCCTAGATTAGCGAGGTGAATTGCCGCTTTTCACGCGACAGGTCTGCTGGCAACAGGAATGCCGAGGCGGTACTGTGCACTCGTTGTTGCTCTTCTCCTGATGTCCCTGAGGCATCGCACGGGGTAAGGCACTTCCCCCCGGCCGGAGAAGCGGTCGGGGTGTTCGACCCCGCGGATCACCGTCCGCGGACAACGCTCGAGGAGAGCAAGCATGGCGCAGGGAACTGTGAAGTGGTTCAACGCGGAGAAGGGCTACGGCTTCATCTCTCCGGACGATGGCTCTGGCGATGTCTTCGTTCATTACTCCGCTATCAGCGGTACCGGTTACAAGTCGCTCGAGGAGGGCCAGCGAGTCAACTTCGACGTCGAGCAGTCCCCGAAGGGCCCGCAGGCCACCGGGGTCAGCGCGGCCTGATTTCGATCTGCAGCACAGGAACAGGGGCCGACACCGCACAACGGTGCCGGCTCCTGTTGTCGTCGCCCGACCGGAACAGTCAGTGCACGGCACGGCGGGCGATGGACTCAGGCGCTGGACCGCGGCTTTCATCCCGCGGGTGAGTTGATGGCAGGCTGTGTCCATGGCGGTGAAGAACGCATCGACGCGACGGGCGCGGATCTCCGCTGTGCATGATCCGCCTTCGACGGACTCCGAGGTCCGTACCGGCATCGCCGCGTCGGTCCCCGATTCCTTGAAAGTGCGTGATCCCGCGCGCCTCGCCGGACCGACGCCGGCATCGGTTCTCCGCGCGGCCACCTCGGCGCTCGCCACGAATTCGACCTGGGCACCGGGCGTCAGCGCGGAAACCCTGTCGAGGGTCGAACGTGCCGGTGGCAACCTGGCAACCCGGTCGGTGGCCCTGATGGACGAACGGCTGCCATGGTTCCGATCGCTGCCGGCCGAGCAGCGATCGTGGGTGACGCTGGTGGCCCAGGCCGGCATCTCCGGGTATGTCGTCTGGGCGCGCTCCCCCGGCACCGAGTACCGCATCACCGGCGAAGTTTTCGGGTCCGCCCCAAAAGATCTCGTGCGCGCCGTATCGCTGCGACGCACGGTCGAACTGGTCCGGATCGCGATCATGGTGGCCGAGGAGGATCTCCCCTCACTGGCCGCCGACGAAGCGGAAACCATCGCCCTGCGTGACTCGCTTCTGCGGTACAGCCGGGAGGTCGCCTTCGCCGCGGCATCGGTGTATGCGGCGGCAGCGGAAACCCGCGGAGCGTGGGACGCCCGGGTCGAGGCCGCCGTGGTCGACGGCGTGGTCCGCGGTGAGGATTTCGGTGCACTGTCCTCGCGTGCCGCCGCACTCGACTGGGACACCACGGCCGACACGCTGGTCATCGCCGGAGCCGCTCCCCCAGGTGACCGCGCCGACGTCGTCGCCGCCGTGGCGGAATGGGCAGCCAAGGCCGGCCGGGCGGCGATGTCCGGCGTGCACGGCGACCGACTCGTGCTCATCCTGGCCGGCAGCGAGCCTCCTGGCTCCGAGATCGAGGCGCTGTTCGGTGACGGTCCGGTGGTCCGCGGACGCCCCGGCGCCGGTTTGCGGGAGGCCGTGATCTCGGCGGCCGACGCATTGTCCGGCCTGGACGTCGCGGCCGCGTGGACCGGGGCGCCGCGGACCATCGATGCGGACGATCTGCTCGCCGAGCGCGTCCTGGGCGGCGACCAGCGGGCCGCCGCCCGACTGCGCGCCGCCGTATACGCGCCACTGGCCTCCGCGCCGGCACCGCTGCTACGCACCATCGAGGCGTACCTGGCCACCGGCGGAGCGCTGGAGCCGACCGCCCGCAACCTGTTCGTGCATCCCAATACCGTTCGTTACCGGTTGCACCGCATCGCCGATCTCACTGCGCGCGACCCATGGGATCCGCGCGATCTGCTGGTCATCCAGGTCGCCGTCATCCTGGGGCGGCTCGCACAATCGCCGTGATCTGACTCGCATATCCCACCGGAACTCCGTTCTTTTGGTGAATTCCCTGCCTGCAATTGGAGGGATCCTCTAAAACTTTGCCGTCGACTTGGTGGCGTCCGGCACCACCGTCTGGACCGGCATCATGTTTGGCTAGAGGGGTGCTGGCCATCGTCGCTCCCGGACAGGGATCCCAGAAACCGGGAATGTTGAGTAGTTGGCTCGACCTCGACGGTGTCCCGGAGGCTGCGGAGGCCATGTCCGACCGCGCCCACCTGGACCTGATCCGGCTGGGCACCACGGCCGGCGCGCAAGAGATCACAGACACCGCCGTCACCCAGCCGCTGGTCGTTGCCGCGGCCTTGCTGGCGGCAAGAACGATTCCGCTACCGGCCGGCGCCGTGATCGCGGGTCACTCGGTCGGTGAGCTCGCCGCAGCCGCACTCGCCGGGGTGCTGTCGCCGCTGGACGCCGTTGACGTCGCCGCCGTCCGCGGCGCGGCCATGGGCGCGGCGTGCGCGCTCATCCCGACCGGAATGTCGGCGGTGATGGGCGGAACCGTGGACGACGTCCTGGCTGCGCTGCAGGAACTGGATCTGGTGGGCGCCAACGTCAACGGCGGTGGTCAGATCGTCGCCGCCGGACCGCTTCCGGCGCTCGCAGAGCTGGCCGCGCATCCGCCCGGCGGCGCGCGGGTGACGCCGCTGCCGGTGGCGGGCGCTTTCCACACTTCGTTCATGGCCAGTGCCGAGTCCGCTCTGCGGCAGCGACTCGCAGCCCTGACGCCGCAGGACCCGACCCGCCCGCTGCTCACCAACTCCGACGGATCCGTCATCGCATCGGGCGCTGTCTACCTGACCCTGCTCGGCGCCCAGATCACCAGGCCGGTGCGCTGGGACGCCTGCATGCTGAGCATGCGGGCCATGGGCGTCACCGCAGTTCTGGAACTCCCGCCGGCCGGTGCGCTGGTGGGCCTGGTCAGGCGAGACCTGAAGGGCGTGGCCACGATGGCGCTGAAGAGTCCCGCAGACCTGGATAAGGCGGTCGCCTTCGTCGGCGAGCACGCCGGAGCCCGGCTGTGATGTCCCCGGAGCGCACGACGTCATCCGCGCCGATTGGTCGACCGCGGATTGCCCTGCGGCCCGTCGCCGCAGGCTCGCGAATTACCGGGCTCGGACACTTTCGGCCGGACCGGGTGGTGACCAACGACGAGTTGTCCGAAACCTTGGACACGGACGACGAATGGATTCGTTCCCGGGTCGGCATCGCGGAGCGCCATTTCGGCGGTGTGGACGACTCGGTGGTGTCGATGGGTGCGCGGGCCGGCGCGAAGGCGCTGGCCGAGGCAGGTCTGCAACCGACCGATATCGACACCGTCATCGTCGCCACCTGCAGCGCCAACTCACCGGTCCCGCATTCGGCGACCCAGATCGCCGGAGCGCTCGGGATCCACGCGCCTGGCACCTTCGACCTCAACGCGGCCTGCGCGGGGTTCTGCTACGGCATCGCCGCTGCGGACCAGGCGGTGCGGGTCGGCGCTTCCCAGCACGTCCTGGTTGTCGGCTCCGAGCGACTGACCGACTGGACTGACCCCACCGACCGCGCGACGGCAATCATCTTCGCCGACGGCGCGGGCGCCGCCGTGGTCAGTGCGGCCGACGAACCCGGAATCGGGCCGGTCGTCTGGGGCAGCGACGAGACGAACCTCGACGCCATCCGGGTGGAAGGCCGCAACGGTCACTTCATCCAGGAGGGCCAGACGGTGTTTCGCTGGGCGACATCGGCGATCGCGCCGGTCGCGATCCGGGCCGCGGAGGCCGCTGGCATCGAGTTGTCCGACGTCGACGTTCTGGTCACCCACCAGGCAAATTTGCGCATCATCGACGCAATTGCCAAAAAGGTGATCGCCGCCGGGGCGCGCGCGGATATCACCGTTGGACGGGACATCGTTTCCACCGGCAACACGTCATCCGCGTCCATTCCGATTGCCCTGGACCGAATGCGGGCGGCCGGCCAGGTCTTGTCCGGAGAGCTGGTGCTGTCCGTGGCGTTCGGCGCCGGCCTCACCTACGCGGGCCAGGTTTTCCGGTGCCCATGAACAAGACCCGGTGCGCATCCAACGCTTTCGCTGACAGACCAGCTCACCGCACAGTCGCGGGCGGGTGCCGAGCCTCACCCTGAGCAGCCCTGCGGGTAGGTCCGGACCCTTGCTTCGAGTTCAAGGCCGATGCGGCAGAATTCGCGCGGAACCCGAGCCGACTCCGATTCCGGAGACCGGCCATTCACCACCGAAAGGAACCATCGTGAGTAACGAGGACATCATCGCCGGTCTGGGCGAGATCGTCGAAGAGGTCGCCGGCGTCAGCGCTGCCGATGTCACCGCCGACAAGTCGTTCACCGACGACCTGGACATCGATTCGCTTTCGATGGTCGAGATCGCAGTGCAGGCCGAGGACAAGTTCGGCGTGAAGATCCCGGACGACGAACTGGCAAATCTGAAAACCGTGGGAGACGCCGTCACCTACATCGAGGCCAACAAGGCCTGAGCGCCCGCAGGCCCGCCCCCGCAGGCCTGCCGTACAGCGGGAAGGGCGAGTGCTCCCGCACAGACCCTCCCCGCGACCGCGGGACGAGACAGATCAGAAAGGTGAGCGACGACAGTGAGGCTCCCCAGATGAGGTCCGACCACGACGTCGTGGTGACCGGCATCGGCGCCACGACGCCGATCGGTGGCACCGCGCCGGAGACCTGGCAGGCCCTGCTGGACGGGACCATCGGCGTGAAGCCGCTGCTCGAGCCATGGGCGGAGAAGTACGAGCTCCCGGTCCGGATCTACGCGCCGCTGGCCGTCGAGCCGTCCGAGGTCCTTCCCCGGGTCGAGGCGAGGCGGCTGGACCGGTGCCAGCAGGTCGCGCTGGTCGCGGCCCGCGAAGCCTGGGCGGATGCGGGCGCTCCCGAGCTCGATCCCGAACGCCTCGGCGTCGTGATCGGTACCGGCATCGGTGGCGCACTGACCCTTCTCGGCCAGGACGACATCCTGGAGCAGACCGGTATCCGCAAGGTGGCCGTCCTGACCATCCCGATGCTGATGCCCAACGGCCCGGCCGCCGCGGTGGGCCTGTGGGCGAAGGCACGGGGCGGTGTGCATGCTCCCGTATCGGCCTGCGCCTCCGGCGCCGAGGGCATCGCCTGGGCGTACCAGATGATCAAGTCCGGCGAACTGGACATCGCCATCGCCGGCGGTGCGGAAGCCTGTATCCACCCGCTGCCGCTCGCCGGTTTCGCCCAGATGAGAGCCATGAGCACCCGCAATCACGACCCGCTCGGCGCATCCCGTCCGTTCGATGTGGAGCGCGACGGGTTCGTGCTCGGCGAGGGCGCGGGCATCATGGTGCTCGAACGGGCCGATCACGCCAAGGCCCGCCGGGCGAAGATCTACGGCCGACTCGCCGGTATCGGCATGTCGAATGACGCCTACCACATCACCGCTCCCGAGCCGGCCGGCGAAGGCTCGGCACGGGCGATCGCCAAAGCGCTGCATACAGCAGACCTCTCACCGGCGGACATCGGTCACGTCAACGCACACGCGACGTCCACACCCGTCGGCGACCTCGCAGAGTCGAACACCATCCTGCGGGCGATCGGGGACCACCCCGTCGTCACCGCCACCAAATCGATGACCGGGCACATGCTCGGCGCCGCCGGTGCTGTCGAAGGCATCGCCACTGTCCTCGCCATCAGGGAGGGTGTCGTACCCGGCACCCGCAACCTGAACAAGCTCGATCCCGAGATCAGGATCGACGTCGCGACTGATAACCGCGAAGTCACCCTGACCGCCGGACTCAACGACTCGTTCGGGTTCGGCGGGCACAACGTGGCGTTGGTGTTCACCCGGGCTTAAAGGAACTGGTGGGTCCGGCACGCCGGATCCAGTGTCCGGGCGCAGCTGGGGAGCGACCGGCACCTGCCGTCCGCGGTGCGCGATGCACCCGGGCCGACTTGTCCGACCCGGGATCCACCCGGGTGCGCCGGGCGTCGCATTGGTTCGACGGTGTCCCGATACGGGGACGCTGCCCGTTGGAAGCGCCCTCGGGCGCGTCAGGAGTACCGACTGTGACCGCTGTTGTTGATCCGTCGAACGTCAGAACCGGGCCGGCGGCCGCTCCTGCTGCTGCCAAGGACGCGGCCGCTCCGGTGCGAACCGGTCCCAGGGTCATCGATCCGCGCGAGCCGGAGGTCAGACTCGCCGCCCTGCTCGACGAGGGTTCGCTCAGCGAGCTGCACCCGACCGACACGTCCGGTGTCTGGGCCGTCCGAGGCCGCATCGACGGGTCCAAGGTGATCGCCTACTGCACCGATGCCACCCGGATGGGCGGCGCCATGGGGCACGAAGGCTGCCGGCACATCGTGGACGCGATCGAGACCGCAGTCCGTGAGCGGATCCCGGTGATCGGGCTGTGGCATTCCGGCGGCGCCCGGCTCGCCGAGGGCGTGCAGGCCCTCGACGGGGTCGGCCAGGTCTTTGCGGCGATGGTGCGGGCGTCCGGGAAGGTCCCGCAAGTCTCCGTCGTGCTCGGCGCGGCCGCCGGCGGCGCCGCCTACGGCCCCGCACTCACCGACATCGTCATCATGGCGCCGGAAGGCCGGGTCTTCGTCACCGGTCCCGATGTCGTCAGGTCGGTGACCGGCGAAAGGGTCGACATGGAGGCACTGGGCGGCCCCTCGGCGCACGGGCGGAAATCCGGTGTCGTGCACATCGTCGCCGACTCCGAACCGGACGCGTTCGTCCGTGCCCGCCGGGTCGCTTCATTGTTCTCGCGCCCCGGCATCTCGGGCGTGAGCGGAATGATGGATGACCCCAACCTCGGTGCACTGCTGCCCGAGCACCGGGCCAGGGCCTACAACGTGAAGCCGGTGATCGACGCCATCCTCGACGAGCCGATGGAGGAACTCCAGGCGAAGTGGGCGCCGAACATCGTCATCGGACTCGGTCGACTGGGCGGCCGGTCGGTCGGGGTCGTCGCCAACAATCCGCTGCGCCTGGGCGGGTGCCTGGACTCGACGTCAGCGGAAAAGGCGTCCCGGTTCGTCCGGATGTGCGATGCGTTCGGCATCCCGTTGCTGGTCATCGTGGATGTCCCCGGATACCTACCCGGCGTCGGTCAGGAGTGGGACGGCGTCGTCCGCCGCGGCGCCAAACTGCTGCACGCCTTCGCCGAGGCGGTCGTGCCGCGGGTGACGCTGGTGACCCGTAAGGCCTTCGGCGGTGCCTATGTCGCGATGAACTCCAAGTCGCTGGGGGCTACCGCGGTGTTCGCCTGGCCGGATGCCGAGATCGCTGTGATGGGCGCCAAGGCGGCCGTGGGCATCCTGCACCGGCGCAAGCTCGCCGCGGCGCCCGATGACGAGCGCGAAGCGCTGCACGCCGCGCTCGCACTGGAGCACACCCGGGTGACCGGGGGTGTGGCGAGGGCGATCGAGTTGGGCGTCGTCGACGATGTGATCACCCCGGACGAGACCAGGCGCAGGGTGGCCGAGGCACTGGCGTCCGCTCCCTCGGGTCGCGGCGCCCACGGCAACATCCCGCTGTAACCCCGGCGTCGCTGTGCGTAGCGATGATTGCGGCGGGTTCGACCGGGCGTAAAGACCGGCCCGGTCAAGCTCAGGACGGCCGGCAACGACTAGACCTACTGTCAGCCGTTGCGGGCGGCTTCGGCGACCGCCTGGTGAGCGTCCGTGCCGACGACGTCGAGCGGCGGTCGCTGCGAGCGACCGAGCGCCAGGCGCAGTGCGTACACCGCGGTCGCAGCATCCTGCAGCCGATCGGCCGGCAGTGAGCGGTCTCGGACCGCGCCCATGATGCCGGCGACCGCAGCCCTCGGATCGGTCGGCATCAGAATCAGATCCTGACCGGCAGCGACTCCGCGCCACGCCGCCTCGGCGGGGCCGTAGTTGTCCACCACAGGCGCCATCTCGAAGGAATCGGACACCGTGACGCCCTTGAAGTTCGCCCCGGAACAGCCGTTGACGCCGCCACCCTTGAGCAGTTCGGTGACGACTTCCGGGCTCAGTGCGGCCGACTTCCCGGTGGCACCGACGGCCGGCAATTCGATGTGCCCCGTCATCACCAGCGCCGCCCCCGCGTCAACACCCGCGAGGAGCGGAACCGCGTCAACCGCGTTCCACTCGTCGCAGCTGACATCGAGCGTCGGCAGCGACTGGTGGGTGTCCGTCGCGACCCGCCCGATGCCCGGGAAGTGCTTGACGGTGGCCGCCACTCCGGCGCTCTGATAGCCCCGAACGGCGGCCGCCACGAGGGCGGCGGACCGTCGCGGATTGGATCCGAAGGTGCGGTCGGCGACCCCCGATCCGCCGGATTCGGGAACAACGTCGGCGTCCGGCGCGAAATTGACGTTGATGCCGACCGCCCGCAGTTCGTCACCTGCGGCGGCGGTGACGGCCTCGGTGGCCTCGGCCGCGGCGGCCGTACCGGGAATCCCGGCAAGCTCCGCGGCTCCAGGAAAGTCGGTGAAGCCGTTCACCAGCCTGGTCACCAGGCCGTACTCCTGATCGGTCGCGATCAGCACCGGGGCACCGGTCTGCTGGGCGAGAACCTGCTTCTGCAGTGCGGCCGCGACGGCCGCCACCTCGGCCGGCGTGCCATTCTGCGTCCCGTCGACGGAACCGTCCGAGCCCATCAGGATGACGCCGCCGAGGTGCAACTCGGCCACCAGGTCGCTGCCCACCGCATCGGCAGAGCTGACCATCGTCACGGTTCCGGCACGGTCCGCCACACTCATGGCCGCAACCGCGGTGCGGGCCTTGTCGAAGTCGGCCTGAGTCACCAGCCCGCCAGGCGCAAGCGCGGCCGGCGCGGGGCGGCCGGCCGGCGCCGCGGGAGAGGCCGGTGCGGCCGACGCGGACGACGTGGGGGTCGGTGAGGATCTCGACCCGGGGTTCGACGAGCGAGTTGGCTCGGCGGTGTTCGCCTGCGGGCCGGAGGACCGCGAGCCGGCGGACGGGGCCGCGGAAGCTGCCGCAGATGGAGGAGCCGCGAGGGATGCCGAGGATGCGGAACTTGCCGCGGGTACGGCCGCGGAGCTGACCGCGGACGGCGAACCGCTGGACGCGACCTGCGCACCGCCGCCGCAGCCGGCCAGCAGGGCGCCGATCAACAGAACCGGGAGCAGCATCGGGCGCAAACCTCGCCTTGCCGTCATTCGCCGGCCCTCATCGACCGGGCGGGCCGGTCGGCTCCGGTCAGCATCGGCCGGCCGTCCCGGTCGCCGAGCAGGTTCGTCACGTGTCTATTGATACACGGCTCGGGCATCGACGGTCGGGCCAGTTCAAGTGCCTGCTGCGAGGTGAACAGGGTCCGGGTGCGCTGGGGCCCGCCGGACGCGCCATGTTCCGGACGTGAACCGCCACCAACGGGCGGGTGCCCCGGTCAGCCGACCTGGTGCAACCAGGTGACGGCAGTTCCCTCACCGGCACGGCGAAAGGGCTCCAGCTCTGCGTCGATGTGCGCGCCGAGCAGGTCGCCCAGGCGATGATGAACGGCCTCGAGATTGGCCGCGGACGCAAGAAGTGAACGCAACTGGTCCTCTCCGAGAACGACGTCACCGTTCGCGGAGATGGCAGCCCGCCAGATGCCGCGGCCGGGAACGTGACATATTCGTTCCCCGTCCACACCGGGGCTGGCCTCCTCGGTGACCTCGAAGCGGATCATCGGCCACGCCTTCAGCGCCTTGGCCAACCGGCCGCCGCTACCGGGCTTGCCCGACCAGCTTGCGTCCGCTCGCAGGCAGCCAGGAGCCGCAGGTTGCGCCGTCCATGACAGCGACACACGACCGCCGGTGACCCCGGAGATCGCCCACTCGACGTGCGGGCAGATCGCCGCGGGCGCCGAATGCACAAAGACCACACCTCGTGTCATGACCGTCCACCTCCGCTCGCACTCCAACGTTCTTCCCCAACGTGGAATGCGACAGCGGCAGGACACACACGCGAACTTGATCGGTACTGCTGGGGACATTGTGCACTGTGGGAATGCCCGAACGCCAGCGTATGCGCGCAGACACCGCGGGAAGGCCGGTCGACAATCCTGGGCCTTCTCCCCGCAGGCGCGCCACGGACGCCGACGTCCTGGTGATCGGGCCACGACGGGCCCGGTTCGCCGCCGCGTCATGCCTACAACGTCGATAGACGAATAGCGCCGTTTCGTGCGGCGACACGACGGCTCAGTGCCACCCGCCAGTGCCACCGACCGGTTGGGCCGGGGTAAGCGTGGAGCGCCCCTCAGTACGTCCGGCGTCCGGCGTCCGTCCACAGCGGGCCATCCGGTTCGCTCGTCATCCAGCCCCCGGTGGCCCGGGTGTCGGTGCCGAACAGCGGACCTGCGAGCGCCAGAGCCAGCAGGATGAGAAACACGATGAAAAGCGTCATGCCTCTAGCGTCCTGCACAAAGTACCTGGCGTCCATCTGTTCTTTTTTCCGTAGAAGCGTAAGGTCACCTGCATGATCGACGTTCGAAAGTTGGAGATTCTGAGCGAACTGGACAGGTGCGGAACCATCACAGCGACAGCGGCGGCCGTGCACCTCACTCCGTCCGCGGTATCGCAACAGTTGGCCGCGCTGTCGAAAGAGGCCGGCACGCCAATGCTCGAACCTGACGGCCGCCGGGTACGGCTCAGCGAGGCCGCGACACTGTTGCTCAGCCACGCGCACCAGATCTTCACCCATCTCGAATACGCAGAGTCCGACCTGGCGGCGTTCCGGCGCGGCGACGCGGGGACGGTGCGGGTCGGCACGTTCAGTTCAGCAGTAAAAGCCATCGCCGTTCCGCTGATCTCCGACATCGCCACCCGCACCCGGCTCCGCGTGGAGATCCGTGAGGTCGAGCCAGAAACCGCCGTCGATGCCCTGCTCGCCCGGACCGTCGATGTTTCCATGACGCTGGCGACCAGCCAATTGCTCCCCGGCGAGCACGACAAACGCGTCTGGTCCGAGCATCTTCTGGACGACGTGCTCGATGTCGCCCTGCCGTTCGATCACCCGCTGGCAGACCGTGAGGCGATCAGTTTGTCCGACCTGTCAGACGCGGATTGGATCCTCGCCCACCCCGGAGTGCCGTGCTGGCAATTGACCAGGGATGCGTGCGAGCGGGCTGGATTCGTGCCCAGGGCCCGTCACTACGCTGACGAGTTCACCGGTGTGGTCGGGCTGATCGCGGCCGGACACGGTGTCGGGCTCCTTCCGCGGCTTGCTCAGCCGGGTTTCGTGAACGAGCCCATCGTTCTGCGTCCCGTCGCGGGACAACGACCGGTGCGCCGGATTGGTGCTCAGATCCGTTCCGGCACAGCCGATCAGCCCCATATTGCTCCGGTACTCGAGGCATTGCGCAGGATCTCGGCGGAAGTGGCCGTCGGTCCGCTTGAATGCCGTGGGCGTCGCGAGGTGATCACGATGGTTTCGGCGGACACGACGCCTGTTCTGGCCAGCTGATGCCAACGCACATTGCTTTGATCCGCGGGATCAACGTCGGCACCGGCAAACGCGTTGCCATGGCGCAATTGCGAGCTGCCCTGGCGGACAGGGGTTTCGAGCGGATTCGAACACTTCTGAACAGCGGCAACGTTGTTCTCGAGTCCGACGCCGGACCTGACGCAGTTGCCGACAGCGTGTCCGACGTGCTGGCGACCGAACTGCAGGTGAGTGCCGAAGTGATCGTCCAGAGCCCGGACCAGGTGATTGCCGCCATGGCGGCGGACCCCTTCGGTTCGACGGCCGACGACGGGTCCAAGCACTTCATCGGCTTCCCCGCGCAGAAGCCACAGCCAGGCCGGGTCGGGGCGATCACCGAACTACGGGTGGACGCCGTGACCGCGCCTGATCTCGCCCGGCTTATCCAGGACCATCTGTACCTGTGGTGTCCCAATGGCATCAGCCGGGCGAGGTTCGCACTGAACTGGGACAAGGCTCTTGGCACGCCGGTGACGATCAGGAACTGGAACACGGTGACGAAGCTGGTGCATCTGGCCGGCTGAACAGTTGACGGGATGATGCCGCTGCTCGGACGTAGGCAGCGGTGACGCGGGGCCAGGTGCCGGTCCATCCTGGGGGTGATCAGCCTTCGGGGAACAGCACCTCCTGGAGCAACGGAGCCTGCAGTCGCGCCCACGGCGACAACCCGCTGTCCAAGTCCTGGGCCGCATCGAGGAACTCCTGCCAACTCCACCAGGCTGTCGTTTCCACCTCGTCCGAGGCGGGGGACGGCTCACCTTCGACAAAGCAGATCAGCACCGGACACAATTCGTTCTCCTCCACCCGGCCGTCGGAGGCGCGATAGCTGAAGTCGGGCAACACCATCTGAAACTTCTGCACCGTCAGGCCCAGCTCGAACTGCAAGCGCCGGGCGGCGGCGGCCGCCGGCGTCTCCCCCGGGGCGGGATGGCCGCAACACGTGTTCGTCCAGACCAGCGGGAAGGTGCGCTTTCCGGCGGACCGCTGGGTGACCAGCAGGCGGCCCTGTGCGTCGAACCCGTAGCAGGAGAACGCAAGATGCCGAGGCGTTGTCGGCCCGTGCACGGTGGCCTTGTCAGCGACGCCGATCGGCTGCCCTGTCTCGTCGACCAGCACGACCTGCTCGACCTCGGCTCGCGGACCTAATTCCGGCACAGCGAAGCCCTCGACAGCGGAATTCTCGATAGCGGAATTCTCGACAGGAAGGTCTGCGACGCCGGAGTTCTGGGCGCCGGCCCCTGTCCCGGAGAAGAGGTCTGGACCGGTGCTGGCTGCCGTGTGGCTATCAGGATCTGCGCCGACCGCCGCGCGGGCGGCGGCGATGGCGGGAAACCGCCCGGGATGGGTCGGATCGGCCAGGGGATGTCGGAAGGTCGGCACCCGAACGAGCCTACCGATCCTCAGCAAGCCGGCGGCGAACCCCGGTCGCCGTCAGGCCGGGTAGGTCAGGCGCCTGTCAGGCCGTCACCTGCGCGGCGGTCACCCCGGTGTTTGACCCGCGGACGCAGGCCGCGCCGCGAAGCAGCGGGGCTGGCCCCTGGCCAGGTCCAGGGCATCACCGAAGTCGGTCAACTCGGAAGTTCGGAACCAGAGATCCAGCTGGAATGGAAACCGAACGGCACCTTGACCGGCAAGGACACCACCGCCACCGGGGCACCGCCGAAATCTCCGGAATCCACCACGACCAGCTCGCTGGTCCCCTCCCGCTCGTCAAAGCAGAAGTACAGGACCCAGCCATGCCGCGCCCCGTCCGGGTCGGCCGGGTGGCTGGCAGGGTCGGGAACGAAAACTGCCTCACTGGGGACGGTTCCGGGCCGGCAGCGGCGCAGCTCGGTCACTCCGGTGCGGACATCGTGCCGCAGCAGCGATTCCGGAACGTGGCCGGCGACGTTCCCGGTGCTATCGGCGGTGACGGCGTAGTGGTAGCGGGCCCCGCGGGTGATCGTGTGGGGGTCGACCCGCGGCAATTCCTGCGCTCGGTCGTCGAGTTGGCGTTCGGTGACAGTCCCGATGTTCAGATCCACCACCCATTGCCACAGCTGACCGCCGCGGGTGAGCGGATCGGCCGACCCGGTGTCGAACAGCCGCGGGTAGCGGATGGCCCGCAGTTCGATGCGGCCATCGTTCTCGGCCGCCGTGACGGTATGGAACACGAAGCAGGGTGGGATGTCGAACCACCGCACCTCGGCGGTGCCGTTGCGGGGCAGCACTCCGATGCGGGCCTGGTGCCGGTCGTCCCAGGCGTAGGGGAAGCGGCCGCGCACCGCAGCGGGAAGCCGGAACCGGACCGGGAGATCGAAGAAGACCACGTGCTTGTCAGTCAGGGCGATGTCGTGGAGCATCGGCCGGCCGCCCAGCGGGAACCGGCGGCGGGAGCGCAGCACGCCGGCCGGGGTGAGCACGGTGTACTCGGCCCAGGTGTGCAGCGGCGAGTACACCACCGCATGCAGCTCGCCGGTGTTCGGGTCTATCCGCGGGTGCGCGCTCGCGCCGCGGGGCAGGGCGCCGTCGAGGTCGTCGTAGGCCAGCGTCCGCAGCTCACTGTCCAATCGGACCGGGGTACAACCGGTCTCGACCAGGGCCAGCAACATGCCGCCGTGCGCGACGACGTTGGTGTGCACGGTGCCGATCGGGAAGTTCCGACGGCCCGGGGTCCTCGGCTCGCCCAGGGTGCGGGTGACATTGGTGGAGCGAACCCAGCGATTGCGGAACCACTCCGCGTGGCCGCCCCGCAGGCGGATTCCACTGACCATGCCGTCCTGGCGGAACCATTGGTAACGGTCGACGTCGGTGTGTCGGGGTGCCCGCACCGGGTTGGGACCGATCTGGGTGAACAGCCCGTCCAATGCTTCCGGGAGCCGGCCGCGGACCGTCAACCGATCGACCGTGCTCTCCCGGTTCACCGGCGCGAACGCGCCGAGCAGGAACGGACTGACCGGCAGTTCGGCCGGTCGGCGATCAGCAGGCAGCGGCGGGCTTTCGGTCGGCAGGATCACGTATCAACCTCGATGCATCGAATTGCCCGATTAGATGGCATCGACTGCAGGAGGAGGTCTTGTGATGTCTTGTTCACCCCGGTGGCTGCACCCGACACTTCTGTTACTGCCTCAGAGAGCCGATTCCATACGCCCGAACGGGTGAAACGTTGCGGCCGCCCGGCGGGGCCCTCGCAGGTGTGCCGCTGGGAAAACCAGTTGACGGGTCGGCAAGAACCGTTCTCCGGCGCGGGTTCGTACTCCCTGTCATGAACAGCAGCAATCTGTCTTCAGGGCAGATGAATAACCCGTCAATGGTCATTGGCGGGCTGAACTACCCTTCTCTGCGTGCTCACCGAGGACGAGTTGCTGCGGTTCCGCGCAGGCGACTCCGACGGTGTCAGTGCGGTGTATCGCGAGTACGGCAGGCTGGTGTACGCGGTATGCCGCAATCAGCTCAGCTCCCCGCAGCTCGCAGAAGAAGCTGCTCAGCAGACGTTCCTCAAGGCGTGGAGATCGGCCGCGACCGTCGATCCGGGACGGGACCTCGCTCCCTGGCTGGCGACAATCGCCCGACGTACCTCGATCGACGTCTACCGGCAGGAGTTGCGGGAGGCGACCTCGGCACTCGACGATGTACCGGTGGCCCACCCGGCCCTGGTGCAGGCGCCCGTCGGGATCGAACGCAGCTACGACGCCTGGCAGATCCGGCAGGCGCTCGACGAACTACCCGAGGACGAACGCGTCATCGTGCAACTGCAGCATCTCGAGGGGATGACGCAGACCGCCGTCGCGGAGCGGCTCGACATCGCGGTGGGCACGGTCAAATCGCGTTCCTACCGTGCACACAAAAAGCTCGCGGCACGATTAGGACACTTGCGAGAGGGCCGTGATTGACCGCCCGGGCAGCCGGTACTGCCCAGCCGGTGATGCCCGAACGACACCCGACACGACCTGACACCGAACTAGCATGCGAACGGAGGTGACACGAATGGCTCCCGACTCAGGACAGCACCGCAGCGACGACGGCGCGCGGGCCGATAGTGCCGCCGACCGTGCCCGTGTGCAGTACCTGGCCGGAGATCTCCACGACGAGGCCGGTATTGCCGAGTCCGACCGCGACGAATTGGACAATCTGCGGGCACTTCTGACGCAGCCGTCGATGTGGGCCGAACCTCCGGCATCCCTGGAGGACTCGGTGGTGGCGCTGATCGGAGCCGAGGCCGCGCAAAGGTCCGGCATGTCCACACCGTTGGCTGCGGAGGTTCCCATCCCGGTGGCGGCCGATCCCATCGACCTGGCCGCGGCGCGGATGTCCGGAGCGGCGACATCAACCCGGAAGGCCCTATGGCGTCGTCCGGCGTTCCTCGTCGCCGCTGCGGCTGCCGTGGTCGCCGTGGTTTTCTCGACGATCCTGTTGCTGCAGAACTTCTCTCAACCCCGTTTCGACGTGGCGTTAACGGCGACAGAGCTCGCACCGGGGGCCACCGGTACGGCTTCAATGGTCCGCACCGATTCGGGCTGGGAGATCAAGCTGAAGGCGACCGGCCTGCCCCGGCTCGATGGCGGCAACTTCTACCAGGCCTGGCTCCGCAACTCAGGCGGCGTACTCGTGACCATCGGCACTTTCAACGAAGGCACCGACGTGACGCTCTGGGCGGGCGTCTCTCCGAAGGACTTCGGCACGATGACGATTACCAAGGAGTCCGCTGACGGCGTCCAGGACTCTTCGGGGCAGCGCGTTCTCGTGGGCTCTGCGGTGCCTGACTGATCTGACCTCGACCGACGCCGACTCGTGACGATCGTCAAACTCACGGCGCACTGTCGACGGTCTCACACCCGGGATCCGTGGGGCGAGTGGGGCTCGAACCCACGACCTGACGGATTATGAGTCCGCTGCTCTGACCGGCTGAGCTACCGCCCCGCCGCAGACCCTACCGGGCTCGATGGCGTTCGTCGGCAGGAATGAATCCAACTGCACGACGCCACCAGTAGGCGCGGGATTTCAGAATGCCGGCCGGACACAGGTCGGGACCATCCGGTCCGGGCCTATGTGTAGGTCGTTGCGCTCCCCCGACTGGACTCGAACCAGT
>JBBRVZ010000042.1:0-25548 GCA_038246445.1 Mycobacteriales bacterium | reverse complement strand
AGGCGCAACAGGCAGGCCCTGGTCCTTGCCACCTGCGGTCGGGAGACCACGTTCTCCCACGAGGTCACGGGTTTCACGATGTCTTCACGATCGCCGTCGTGGTGCCTTCATCCCCGAGCCGTTGACTGAGGTCATCTGCCGAACGGGCGGATCACACGGAAGGCGGCACGATGAGATCAATTCAGAAGACGTTCCTGGCAGGTGGCATGGCCCTGCTCCTCGGGGCGGGCCTGGCCGGGACCGCGATCGCAGCAACCCACACCCCATCGACCGGCGGCACAGTGACGGTGGCGACGGCGATTGCCGACGACACCCGCACCGCGGACCTGGCCTACAGCCGCGACGAGGAGCGGATGGCCGGAGACCTGTACACGCTCTTCGGCCAGACCTACGACTCGGCGATCTTCATCCGGATCGCGGCGAGCGAACAGCAGCACTTCAACGCCGTCGGCTCGGTGCTGATCAGCCACGCCATCACCGACCCGGCCGTCGAACAAACGGCAGGGACCTACGCCAACGCTGACGTGCAGAAGCTCTACGACCAGTGGAAGGCGCAGGGTCTGACCTCCGTCCAGGACGCCTACGCGGTCGGTGTCGCGCTGGAGCAGGCCGACATCGCCGACCTGCAAGGCATGCTCGCCAGGAACAACGACGCCGACGCGCATCGGGTGTTCAGCCACCTGCTCGCGGGCTCCCAGCATCATCTGCACGCTTTCACCAACGCTGTCAACGGCGGGACCGACGCGGCGTTCTGCACCCGCACCGGCAGCGGCGCGGGGATGGGTGAGGGCACCGGAATGAGTGAGGGCACCGGGATGGGAGCCGGGGACCGGACGGGCCATAGCGAAAACTGATACCCCACGACCACGAGACGATCGCCCTCAACCATGAGCCGGGGGCGACCGTCAGGTTCGCAGGGCCGATCTACCTGGCCAGCGGGGTGCGGAGTTCGCGGACCTGAGCGGCGGTGGGCACCCGGCCGGACAGCACGAGTTTGTCGTCGACGACCAGGGCTGGGGCGGCCATCCCCAGTTCTTGAGCGGCAAATCAGAATTGAAACGGGCGATCACGGTGTTGAAAGCCCGAGGCAGCGCCCATGGTCCAGCAGGTACCTCAGTTTCCACATCCGCCCCGAGGGTCTCGTCCTGAAAGCAGGGTGTGGTCTCGCAGGCAGCGGTTTCGGACGCGAACAGCTTCGCGGGAGGGGACGTTGCCGCTGACTTCCTACCCGCCGTGGCCAGCGCTGCCGCGTCGGCCGGACCCTGGCTGTCACCCGACGGCTCGCCTCCCATCAGCCCCTGGCCGATCAGCCGTCGCGGGTGCAGTTCCCGCAGATCGCGCAGTTCAGCCATGCCGGCCAGCGATTGCAGGTCCGCGACCTGCCGCCGCAGCTCATCCAGCTCCGGCCCGACCTCTCGGCGCAAGTCCGCCTTCGCGCCGTCAGCCATCTGACGGGCCTGCCGCAGCCCCTTGCTGACGAAGGCGACCGCGGTCGGGATCCTTTCCGGACCCAGGACGAAGACGCCGACGATGACGATGATGCCGATCTGAACCCACGAAAGGCCGAACATGGCGAGCTCCCTACCGGAGGCATGGCATTGACGAATGGGTTGGCGCAAGCCTGTGACGGTCGTCGTGCGGCAGTAGCGAATGACTCAGGACCTGTGGTGCGGTTCGAGTGGGCTGGGCGCGGTTATAGGAGTGGCCGCGCCGACCGGTTCAATGTCACGCTCCGCAGCGATGGACCCCGGCATAATGTCCGACAGCACGGACGGCTCGTCATCCGGGACATCGGACATCGATGCGCGCCTGTCGACCCTTCTGTCATGGATGCGGGTGATCTGGACAGCGAACTCATAGAGCAGGATCAGGGCGGCGGCGAGCGCGCCCATGGTGATCGGATCGTTGCCCGGAACGACCAGGCCGGCGAACACGACCATGGCAAAGACGGAATACCGTCGCCAGGCCTTGAGCTGTGCACTACTGAGCACGCCGATCTGGTTCAGCATGATCAACAGCAGCGGCAATTCGAACGAAACCCCGAAGATGATCAACATGGCGATGAGAAACGCAAAATAGCTGTCGGGCGAGAGAGCAGCGATGGTCGCATCGCCGCCGAAACCCAGCAGCACGACGAGTCCCTCCCTGATCACCACATAGGCCAGCACCGCACCGGAGACGAACAGAAACCCGCCACTACTCACGAAGGTGATGGCGTAGCGACGCTCTTTGGCGTACAGAGCCGGTGTGACGTAGGCCCAAGATTGGTGGAGCCACACCGGCGAGGACAGCACCGTGCCAGCGATCAAGGCCGACTTGAGCTGCAATTCCAGCGCCGAGAACGGTCCGGTGGCGAGCAGTTTGCATTCCGCCGCGTCACCGAAGGTCAACCGGTCGGTGGCCGGGACGGCGCAGTACGGACCGGTCAGGATGTCGGAAAGGGGGGGCAGACCGATCGCGGGAATGCCGTGACCGAACCACACGAAACCGATCACCGTACCGGACGCAATGCCCAGCACCGCGTAGAACAATCGGCGTCGTAGCTCGAAAAGATGCTGTATCAAAGGCATCGCGCCGTCTGCGGACTGATTCCTACCGGAGCAACGGATCCCCGGCAGGCGTACCCAGGAAGGAAGCATCGGCATGGCTGTCACTCCTCAACATCGGGATCGTCGGTCGAGCTATCGGGGTACTGCTCGCTTTGCGTTTCTCTCAGCTCAGCCGACGTTCGATCGGGCATTCACCGACTGGGCGAGCGATTCGGTAGCCTGCTGCGTCACCGGTGGAGCGACTGCCGGAACAGGATTGGTCACGATCGGTGCCGGTACCGCTGCCGGTGCGGCGATCGCTTCGCCGTTGGTGTCGGGCTGGGTTTCGTCGGTCCGCTCGTCGGTGTTCATCGCACCGACCTCGGACTTGAGGATGCGCAACGACCGACCCACACCGCGTGCGGCTTCGGGAAGTTTCTTTGCTCCGAACAGCAGCACAAAAGCTGACAGCACGATCAACCAGTGCCACCACGACAGTCCGCCCATGTCACGTTCTCCTTGCTCAAAGTGTGTGTTCTCGAATGTGCGCGCTCGAAGTCGGGTTGCTGCCCGCATCGACCCATGAGCCATCGCTTGCCTCTGGTCGGGACGCGGACCACGGTGTGCGGAGGTCGAGACATCGCCCCGCACACCGCGGTTGGCGCTACCTACGAACCGATTCCGTCCGATGCTTCCCTGGTGGAAACCCGGTGTCCGGCGTATGCCGCGGCACCCAGGAGGGCCGCCCCGCCGGCGACGAACAGACCGGTGTTGTTGTCGGATCCTGCCGTGCTGCCGCCTCCGGTTTCCGGTGCTCCGGCCGGCATGCCACCCGACATCTGCGACAGGAAAGGTGTCACAGCGGCCAGCACATCGGCCTTGGAGATCGGAGTTTCGAAGGCGCCCTTGTAGACGCCTCCCTCGGCGGGCAGATTGAGCAGGTTCGCGACGACGGCCGCGTGCCTGGCCTCGACACCGAAGATCCCCGCCGCCGCCTGCAGGATGGCTTTGTCCTTGATGTATCCGGCGGCTCCCAGATACGCGCCCACGCCGACATTTTCGAACGTGGCGCTGGTCGTCAGGTACGTGTTGCGGTCAGCGAAGGCGCCGCCGAAATCGACACCGGGTGCGGCGACCGGCGTCCCCCCGAGCTTGCTGATGGTGTCGGAGAGCGCCTTAACGTGGTATTCCTCGTCAGCCTGGATGGAGGTGAGGTAATCCTTCTCCACACCGTCGAGAAGACCCGCGGCATTGCCTTGCTGGTAGAACGCCGCCTCCAGATATTCGAGGGTCAACGCGTAGTTCAGGACGTCGACGTCGCTGGCGAAGTCACCGGGTGCGGCCAGCGCCCAGCGATTGTTCAGCGCGCCCAATGCTTGTGGAGCAGAGACGAAGGCCTGCTGACCCCGGACGAATTCTTGTCGTGACATGAATGTTCTCCCTTCTCAGCTGATGAGCGGCTTGACGGCCGCGAGGATGTCGGCCATCGATGCGTTCTTCTCGATGGGATTGGGGAACGGGTCTCCGTTGATCAAGCTGGCGATCACGGCGGCGTGACGTGACTCGACCCCGGCGATGGAGGCCGCGGACGCAAGCACGTCCCCGTCCTTGATCAGCGGGACCTGCCCGTGGTACGCCGTGACGCCGAGTTCCTCGAACATCGAAGCGTTGGACAAGAATTTGTCTCTGCTGTCAAACGTGCCGGCCGGATAGGTGATCTTCGGCTTCGCCACGGGGGTACCGCCGAAAGCAGTGACGGCACCCGTCACCGCTGTCACGTGCTGCTTCTCGTGATCGCCGATCGGGGTGACCAACTCCAGGTCGCGGTCGGACAGCAAACCCGCCTGCAAACCCTTGGCGTAGAAGTCCGATTCCAGGTACTCGAGGGTCAACGCATAGTTGAGGATGTCGACATCGCTCGTGTCGATGAGGGTCCTCGTCGCCGCGCCGGCGGCAGGGGCGGTGAGCAAGCCGCCACCGACGGCGAACCCTGCGCCCACTCCCACCAATCCGGCGTATTTGAGAAAGCTTCTCCGCTGGATACCGGTGCTGAATTCCAGCACCGGCTTCCCGTCGAATATCCTTCGATTAGCCATCCGCAGCTCTCCTCATTAGACGTGTCGCAGACCCGTTGGCCCACAAACGTCATTCGTTGCGCAGTTCGTGACGGATGGGTGCCGGCGTCACATTGCTGCCGTTCGTCAGAGCTTGCCGACGACACCGACGATGAGGACAGCATTGAGCGCAACGATGGCGCAGATGATGATGCACCCCACAATTTTGACCGTGGGTCCGTTGGCATCAATTCCCATGATGCCGCGATCGGAGGTGAGCCGAATCAACGGAATGAGAACGAAAGGCAACCCGAACGACAGGACCACCTGGGAGATGACGAGCACCGACGTCGGGTCCGCGCCGATCGCCAGTACGAGGAGGGCGGGTAGCAGCGTGACCAACCGCCGGGCCAGCAATGGCACGCGGCGTGCGAGCAGTCCCTCCATCACCACGCTGCCCGCGTAACTTCCGACCGACGTCGACGCCAGGCCCGACGCCAACAGGCCGACCGCGAACAGTGTCCCGACGACGGGTCCCAAGGTGGCGGTGATGGCAGCATGGGCACCCTCGATGGTGTCGACGCCTGCCATTCCACGCAGTCCTGCCGCCGCGACCAACAGCATGGCGATGTTGACGCTGCCCGCCAGCACCATCGCGAAAACCACATCCGTTCTCGTCGCCGTCAGCAGGCGGCGACGAAGTGCACCGGGCTCCTGTCGGCCGAAACGGTCACGCGTGAGTGCTGAATGCAGGTAGACGGCATGCGGCATGACCGTCGCGCCGAGCATCGCCGCAGCCAGCATCACAGAGTCCATCCCGGCGAACCGTGGAATCAGGCCGGCTGCCGTTTCGCCGACTGCGGGCGGCGCTACGAACAGTCCCGCCAGGAAGCCGATGGCGATGATGATCAGGAAGCCGGTGGTCACCCGCTCGAAAACCTTCTGGCCGTGCCGATTCTGAATCGCAAGCATGGCAAGCGATACGACGCCGGTGATCAGACCACCAGTCAGCAGTGGCACGCCGAACAGCAGATACAGCGCGATGGCGCCGCCGACGACCTCGGCGAGATCCGTCGCCATGGCGACCGCCTCCGCCTGCAACCAGTAGCCCAGGCGCGTCGTACGGCCCAACCGCCGGCCGACCAGCTCGGGCAGCGACATTCCCGTGACCAGGCCCAATTTCGCGGAGAGGAACTGCACCACGCCGGCTGCTGCGATCGCAACGACGAGCACCCAGACCAACAGGTAGCCGTAACGGGATCCCGCTTGCAGATTGGCAGCAACGTTGCCCGGATCGACATAAGCGATGGCTGCAACGAATGCCGGACCGAGCAGACCGAAACGGTTCAGCAGGCGCCTGGTTGTTCTGGGCGGCGCGGCCGCGCGCTGACCACTGAACGGTCCAACGACGTCACGGATCACGGTCGCCCACTATCAGGTCGGAAAGATCAGAAGAAGGTCCTGGGCGGATAACCGACGAGGCTGAAGCGCCACTGTCACCCATTCGCTGCGGAGGCAGCAGCGGATGGGTGGGAATGTGGAGCCACCGGACGGCCGTTGGGGTTGCAGTTGGGCCGACACAGCGAATCGGCGTGGTCCCACCCATCCACCATCGTTCGGTCCTCGAATGACCCGGGTGAAGAAGACGGTGCGATCCCGCGAACCCGGCCGCCGGATCAGGCGAGGCGTCGCGGTATTCGGCGCGCTGCTGGCCATCCTGGCGGGGTGCGCCAGCGGCCCCACGACGACGGAGAGCGCCAGCACCACATCGGTCGGCGCCGCATCGGTCGGCGCCACATCGATCGGCGCCACATCGGTCGGCGCTACTGCGGGCGGCGCCACATCCGCGCCCTCGGGACCGGCGGCGCAGGTAAGTCCTTCGGCGTCGACCTCTACGGCAGCCGACCCCTCGCCGCCGGCGCCCAGCACTGCCGAACCGGGGCGGCCCGAAGAGCCGGAATCCGATCCGGCTATCCGAAGCAGCGCGCCGCCGTCCATCACCGATGCGATCAAGCCTGCCGCCGGGTCGATGCTCCTGCCGCCGTCACAACCCGTGTCGCTGTCAGCACCGGCCATCGGCATCACATCGTCCTTGATCGACCTCGGACGCAACGCCGACGGCACGATCGAGGTGCCGTCGCTGGAGGACCCGAAATCCGAACCCGGTTGGTACACGAACTCGCCATCGCCCGGCACCCTGGGACCGGCCATCATCCTCGGACACGTGGACTCGCGCCAATACGGTCCCGGAGTGTTCTACTCGCTCAACGACCTGCAGCCGGGCGACGACGTGGACGTCGCCCGCGCCGACGGCACGGTTGCGCTGTTCGTCGTCGATGCCGTACGGACCGTCTCGAAGAGCGACTTCCCAACCCGCCAGGTGTACGGAAACCTTGATCACGCTGGATTGCGGTTGATCACCTGCGGCGGGGAGTTCGACCCGGACGCGCGCAGTTACGAGTCGAACGTGATCGTGTTCGCCTCGCTCATCGGATCGCGCGCAGCCTGACCACCCTCAGCCGACGGTCGGTTCCGAGCGCGGGGTGTCGAGCAGGTACCTGCTGCGGCGGCCGTTCCGGGTCCGGACGACGGGGATGAGACCGCCGGCCGCTGCTGACAACGGAGCTGACGACGTAGCGCGTGTCCATTGTTGTCAACGGCCTCGACAACAGCTGGCCGCAGAGCGGCTCAGCGCCATAACCCGATTCGCCGTACCGGCGCCGAGACGATGCTTGCCAGGCTGATGGTCACCCGGCGCTGGGCGTCGAGCACGCCCTGCATGAAGTCGAAGTAGGAGCCCAGGGCCCGCACCGGATCCAGCCACTGCAGGGCAGCCCAGTGATCGTCCCGGTCGGACGCCGAGGACACGCCGGAGCGCGTCGTGCCGGCTATCAGCGGCAGCGGCGCGGGTGTCTCGGCCGGTTTTGGCCGAACGGATTGCCTGGCCGCCAACCCTGCCGTTCCAGCTGACCTCGTGGACCTCCCGGAGCCTTTGCCGGTAACGGCGTCATTCCCAGGTGTGGCGCCGTTTCCGGGCCCCGCCGCTGCGGCGCGCGGACCCAAGGCATCCGCGATGCTGCTCGACCGGTCCGGCGGCGTAACGCCAGTGAAAAGCCCACCAAGGTTGGGCCGCGCATTCGCCGTCACACCGCCACCTCGACCTGCGACGGGCGGTCCTGCCCGCCGATGGCGGTCATCATTTCCGCTGCCAGCGCGGCATAATCCGCGGCCAGGCCGGCCGCCGAGGAGTCCCGGCTCAGCAAGCTGTCCGCGGTGTTCGCGCTGACGCCCTTCCGCAGCCGTTTGATGCGCGCGGACGTGGCCGTGCGGTGCACCTGCTCCAACTCGTACGGCAACAGTCCGCGGCTGCGCATATCAACCGCGGCGCTCTCCAGGTAACGGATGGAGGTGCCGAAGACAGGGGCGGCACCGCCCAAGGTGTCGTCCAGCGCCGCCCGCACCCGCTTGATGAGCCGTGTACTGCCGGCCCGCACCCCGAACAGGACCACGCCGAGCAGGGTGAGCTCCGGATTGATCGCGCGGGCAGCCGCGAAGCGCTGCGCGACCACGACCAGCCCGTCCAGGCTCGCGTCATCCGACCGGGTAGGGATGATCAGGTAATCCGATGCCGCAAAGACCAGTTCCTGGAGAATAGGTTCACCGGGCGGCGTGTCGACGAGGACGAGGTCGTAATCGGCGTCCGTCCCGGATGGCCGCAACCCGTCGATCGCTGGTCGCAAACCCGGCAGCGTGGAACCTCGCGCTCCACGAGCGGTGAAGGCTGGGGACACATCCCACAGCGCCGGACCACCCGATACGACATCGAGCCGGTCGCGCACGCCCCTGCTGACCTCCAGCGGTAGACCGTGGGTGATGGCCAGGCCGAGACTGTTGCCGTCCTGCGGCCCGTACCCGAGGTCCCGTCCGAGGTTGCCCTGCGGATCGGTATCGACCACCAGGACCCTGCGTCCCGCTGCGGCGATCTGGCCGGCGAGGCCCGACGTGAGCGTGGTCTTGCCGACACCGCCCTTGCCGTTGGCGATCGCGACGACTCGTCGCATGCGGCACATCCCTTCGTTGCGGTCCTCGCCACATTGTCCCGCCAACAGCCGTGCAACGGAATGTAACCACGCCAAATCTTGATGAGGAATGCGGCACAGTCCGGTGCCGGCATGGACACGACCGCTCACCGTCGGGGCGCCAGCGCCGGTCCTATGCTCTGGCAATGGCGAAACTGTCCTGGTCCGAGCTGAGCCCGCGGGCACGCGCGGGAGTTGTGGCCCTTGCGGCCGTCGAAGCGGCGCTGACCACCGCCGCTGTTCGTGACCTGCACGGGCGCGACGGCTCCGAGGTGAACGGCCCGAAGTGGGTCTGGCGGCTGGCCATGTTCGTGCAACCGGCCGGGCCGATCGTGTACCTGATCGTCGGACGCAAGCGCAACTGAACCGTCCGCTGTCGGCCGCCTCGGAGGCCAGCAGCAGCGGTGACGGCAGCCGGCGCCCGAACAGCTCGACGCCCGTATCCGGTGATCTCGACGCCCCGCAGTCAACGTCGGCACGAGCCGACGTCGCCCGAACGGGGCGAGACGGTGTGGGTGGTCTGCTCGATTCGGCTGACAGGTTCAGCCGGTCCGTAGCGGGGTACCGGTGCGCCGACCGCAATTCGGAACAAAAGGGGAACAGGCATGGCCGATAACGATGTCAGCAAGGGCGATGAAGTGTCCTGGAAAACGCACGGGACCACAACCCACGGCAAGGTCGAGAAGGAGATCACCTCCGACACAGAGGCCACAGGACGCACCGTGCGTGCCAGTAAGGAGGAGCCGCAGTACCTGGTGCGCAGTGACAAGAGCGGACGGGAGGCCGTGCACAAACCTGACGCGCTCGACAAGGATTCCTGACGGCAACAGGTAATTCGGCCGCCGGAAGGGCGGCTTAGCGGGTGGCCGATGCCGGTGCACAGCTCTCCGATGCTGAGCGGGACGCGGGTGAGCAGGCAATGGGTCCGCACCGTGCGGCTCACCGGGGTCGTCACGACATTGTCGCGGGTTCGGCTGGGCACGATCAGCCTCGACGCCGACCATGCGGGCGGTCTGGACCAAGCGCTCCGCGCGGTCAACGAAGCACCCTTCGAATCGGTGCCTTGACGCCGGCATTGAAACCATCGGCTCCAGGATCTCCTGCTTCGTCTGTGCCCGGTACTCGCGGGTGCTTACCACCTACTGGAGCTGCCGCCCGGCGAAACCGGGGCATCACGACCCAGCTCGGTGTGATCTCGCATCGGTCTTCTCTTTCCGTCCCTTTCGCTGCGTTGCGACCATCCACGTGACAAGCTGACCCGGCGGTCACCCACGGGCCGCCCAGTGCGGCCACCTGATGGAGCAAGCGATGTCGAATAAGAACTCACACAAGTCCAAGGACAGCGACGATTCGCCGCCGAAGTTGCCCAAGATCAAGAAGAAGGCATACGAGATCGAGCTGCGTCGTTTGCAGACCGAACTGGTCACGATGCAACAGTGGGTGAAGGCGTCAGGAACCCGGGTCGTGGCAATCTTCGAGGGTCGCGACGCCGCCGGCAAGGGCTCGGCGATCAAGCGAATCAACGAATACCTCAATCCCCGTAACGCGCGGATCGTCGCGCTCCCGGCGCCCACCGAACGGCAGCGGGGTCAGTGGTACTTCCAGCGCTACATCGAACATCTGCCGGCCGCGGGCGAGATCGTCCTGATGGACCGGTCCTGGTACAACCGCGCCGGGGTGGAGCGGGTGATGGGATTCTGCACCAGTGACGAGTACCGCCGGTTCCTGCATCAAGCACCGATCTTCGAGCGGCTACTGGTCGAGGACGGGGTGCTGCTGCTGAAGTATTGGTTCTCCGTCTCCGATGTCGAACAGGAGCGCCGGTTCCAGTCGCGGTTGACCGACCCGATGCGCCGCTGGAAGCTCTCCCCGATGGACGTCCAGTCGATCAGCCGCTGGGAGGACTACTCGCGCGCCAAGGACGAGATGTTCATCCATACCGACATCGCGGAGGCTCCCTGGTACACCGTCGAGAGCGAGGTCAAGAAGCGCTCCCGGATCAACGTCATCTCGCATATCCTGTCGACCGTGCCGTACCAGAACATCGCGCCGGAACCGGTCACGATCCCGGAACGCCCATCGTCGATCAATTACCTGCGCCCACCGCGTGAGGAATTCCGCTACGTTCCGGATCATGCCGCCTCGCTGGTGAAACCCGCGCTCTGACCCAGGGTCTCACCCGATCGTGGCCTCGATCGCGTCGAGGTCGCGGACGGCATATCGGTGATGTTCCCATTCCTCCCCGAGGATCACATGCACGCAGCTGAGTACGGTCTCCGGGTAGCGGAGGTCGTGTGGGTTCCGCCGCGTCCCGGTCAGATCTTCCGCTGTAACGGTCGCCAGGAACTCGCGCACCATGGCGACACGACCCGCTCGGACCTGGAGCACCTCGGCGTACGACGGAGTCGTCGTCGCGAAGACGGACATGTCGTTGCCGTCGGACTCGTACTCCGCGTTCGGCTCGCCGATGGGGTGGAAGGGCCGCTCGATCTCCAGGATGGCCCGGCCGAGCCACGTGTCCGTCGCCATCACCAGGTGCCGCAGCGTCTGGGCAAACGACCACTCTCCGCCGACCGAGATGTCGACCGTGCCGGCCGGCATCGCCGCGACGCGCTCGACCGTGGCCGCCCAGGTTCGCTCGAGCGCATCCCAGGCCGCGACCAGGCCATCCGGGTCTGGCGCCCGTCGTTCGGCCCGGCCGACGAACCGGCGGTTGAGTTCCGCCTCGACGAGTGGGACTACGTCGACACCGTTGACGTGCAAAACACTGTGGCTCTCGAACAGCCACGGTGCGTCGATGTCGGCACCCTGGATGTCGACCGCGCGCATCACGACGTCCGAGAGATCAGCCCTGACGAAGCGGGCACCTCGCAGGTTCGCTTCGATGAATTCGGCTGCCCGAAGGTCATCGGATCGGGTAAACGTGGCCACGACTGTTCCTTGTCGCCATCCTGTAGGGGATCCGGTAGTCGAGAATGCACGCGTCAGAGCGCCGACATCGTCTGCCATTGGTCGTACGGCATCGCCCAGATGAAGATCTCTCCGTCCTCGGGCCCCAGCTGGACCGAGGTCCCGCTCACTTCCACCGGATCGCCCCAGATCGCCGATTTGTAGTACTTCTCGGCGTCGGCCATAGACAGGTTCACGCAACCGTGGGTCACGTTGGTAGTGCCCTGCGCCGCCGTGCTGGCCGGATTGGCGTGGATGAATTCACCGTTGTTGCTGATCCGCACAGCCCACTTCTCCGGCTGATTGGAGTAGCCATACCGCGGGTTGTTCATCAGCTTCGTCTCGAAGAATTCATTCACCACATGGGTTCCGGAGCGGGTGATCAGATTCGGGTCCCCGGTGTCCTCACCACGGCCGTAGGACGCCGGGTAGGCGGCCACCTCCTTGCCGTCCTGCTTGACCACCAGCTCATGCGACTTCACGTCCGCCACGACGACCTGGTTGCGGCCGATGCTGAAATCCGTTGTCAGATCCGCAGCGGCGTAAGCGTTCTTGTTCAGGCGGAGGCCGTAGATGTTCGCCTTGACCCTCACCTTGGTGCCGGCCGGCCAGTACTTCTCCGTGCGGTAGTCCAACGACCAACGACCGTCGTCATGCCGTACCCAGCCCCACGATCCCTCCACCGCCGGTTCCGTGGTGATGGAGACGTTTTTCTGGATCAACGCCTTGTCCTCCGGCTCGACACCGAAGGTCACACTGATCGGTGCCGCGACCCCCACGATCGCCTTGTCAGCGGGGTTGATCGTGTTGCGCACCTGGCTGTCCGTGCCCGCCGTGGCGAACATGCCGGCGACCGGAACCTGCTTACCGTCCGTTCCCGTCGCGCTGCCGCTGAGCGTGTAGGTCTTGCCGAACCCCAGCACTTCCCCGCTGCGCCAGGTCTTGCTGTCGGCGGACAGCTTCCCGTCGACGATCTTGCCGTCCGGATTCTTGAGCGTGACGTCGTCGAACGTTCCCCTGTCGACGGTCACCGAGATCGGTTGCGCGGGAGAGATTCCCTTGGAATTCAGCGCCGGCGTCGCAGTGACCGAGGCGACCGGCGGCACTGCGGTGGTGCTGGGCGCAGTGCTCGACGATGCAGATCCGGATTCGCCAGCCGGTGGCGCGCCGGCCGTGCCACCGGATCCGTCCGGAACGGCGTTCGCCGTCGATGTGACGGTGAGCTCGGCGAGCGAGTTGCGCCCGCAGCCGCTGAGCACCGCCAGCAGAACCACAACCGCCACAACCATCGTCAGCAACGACGTACGGGATGCCGCGCGCATCGTTCCTCACCGCCCATCACAGGTCTCCACGGGCGTGGTGTCCCCCGACGCCTCGACAACCGGTTCGATCCGGCCATCGCCCAGGGTAACGCGCGTCCCCGTCAGTCCCCGGTGAGCCCGGCTCAAGGGCACTGCGGTTGCGGCAGTACAGATTTCAGGACAGCGGGTTTTCGCGGCAGATCGCGCTGCTGCAGTGGATCCCCGTCAGCGGAAGAGGCGACGAATCACAACCAGGGCGAGCAGTGCACCGACGGCGATCAGCGAGTACTTCACCTTCGGATCGGCGAGTGTCGTGGCGACGGTCTGCCGACCCTGTTCCACCACCCGCTTCGGGTTCGCACGGGTGGTCAATTCATCCACGGCGGTGGCGAGTGAATCACGCGCCCTATCGATCTCGGCCTGGATGGTTTCCGCGTCGCGCGTCACGGCGCCTCCCGTGCTGTGGTGATTCATTCGGTGACAAGGTCAACGGGCGCCTGGATTGCGGTCCGCGGGTGTTTACCCTAGCCGTATGGACAACGCACCCCTCGACGTGGGCGACGTCGCCCCAGGCTTCACGCTGCCGGACGCCGACGGCTCCCCTGTCTCGCTGTCGGACTTCGCCGGCAAGCCGGTGATCGTCTACTTCTACCCGGCGGCGATGACGCCCGGCTGCACCACCGAGGCGTGCGATTTTTCCAGCGCCCGAAGCCAGACCGAGAACGCCGGATACGCCGTGCTCGGCATCTCTCCCGACAAGCCGGAGCAGCTGGCGACCTTCCGGGACAAAGAGCACCTCAGCGTGACGTTGTTGTCGGACACGGACCGTTCGGTGCTGGCTGCGTACGGGGCGTACGGGGAGAAGAAGCAGTACGGCCGGACCGTCAGGGGCGTGATCAGGTCGACCTTCGTCGTCGGGCCGGACGGCCGCCTGCGGCAGGTGTGGCGCAATGTCCGGGCCACCGGGCACGTGGCGCGGGTGCTCAAGGAACTGGGTCTGGCAAGCTGACACCGCACGCCGCCATCCTCGACGGCATGGCAACGACGGGGCCGTAGCCCAATTGGCAGAGGCACACGGTTTAGGTCCGTGCCAGTGTGGGTTCGAGTCCCACCGGCCCCACCGTCACCGAGGTGTCGGTCACACCGCGTGATGGCACGCAGCGGAATCTGAGAAGTTTCTGAGGGTCCGGTTATACACACATCACGTGAACAACCACCCAGGGTTCCGCCGATGACTCAGGTCAACGGGCTCCCCGCACACATCCTGCTCGTCCACCTCATCGTGGTCCTGGTTCCCCTCACCGCGATCTCGCTGCTGTTCTGCGCGTTCTGGCCCGGCGCCCGCCGTCGCCTGGTCTGGCTCACGCTGGTCCTGTCATTCGCCGGTCTGGTGCTGACGCCGGTCACCACCCAAGCCGGCGAGTGGCTCGAACGCAGGGTCGACGACACCCCTCTCGTTCGCACGCACGCCGAACTCGGAGACGGACTCCTGCCCTGGACGATAGGACTGTTCCTGCTGAGCGCGCTGGTCGCCGTGGTGCACGTCCGCCAGACGCGCCGCCGACGGGCAGAGGCGAGCGTGGGGCAGGCAACCCGGGCACCAGAACCGGATTCGGGCGACCCAGCTGCATCCGCGGGCACCGAGCTCCTCACCGAGACCCGGTCCCTCACGGTTGCGCCGGAGCGTTCGAGGCTCGACGCAGTGATCGCGATCGCGGTACCCGTACTCGCCGTCGTGCTTGCAGTCGGCTCCACCGTCGAGGTGTATCGGATCGGCGACTCCGGCGCACAAGCGGTATGGCAGAACAACTTCAGCAGCACGCCGCACGGTGACGGGGGAGGCGATCAGGATCAGGGAGACTGACCTGGTCATCTGCGGGCTCGCACAATCGGCACTGCTCGAAAACTGCCAATCGGCAACACGCGGGCCTGTGTTACCCGAATGTCGCGATCCGCCGACGGACGATAGGGACGCCTGCACCATGCCGGTGCAGGTGCCCGTCGCACTCATCCGTGGGGCACTCATTCGCAGGGCAAAGGGGCAGCGTCATGACAAGATCGGACAACGCGAAGCCGTCGCAGGACCGCACTGGCGGCGGCGGCGGCTCCAGCGCGGGCGTCACGACCGTCAGCCCGGCCACCGAGTATCAGGCGACTTCATTTTCGGACGACAGCGCGCACAGCGCGTACGGCTCCAGTGACTTTTCGGCGGACGCCACCGGGACAGCCACCGGTTCGCGGGCACCGTCCGCCTGGACCGGCAGCCCTTACGAACCTCTGCCCGCGGACTCCTGGCCCGGTGACCCCGCGTCGGGCGTCGACAGCTACGGATCAGCTCCGTCGTACACCGAGGTGTCGCCCACCTACGTACCGGCCCCGCCGGAACTGGGGCCTGTCGCACCACCCGTCAGCGGCAGGCAGCCGAGGTCGCGGGCGATCGCCGGACTCGTCAGCGGCGCCCTCGGCACAATGCTGGTGGCCGGCGGGCTCTACCTGGCCGGCGAATTCGGCTTTCGGATCTTCGACGTCATGCTGAACGTGGGCGGCCGGCCCGCTGCGTGGGACATCGTCTGGACAGCACTGGGAGCGGTGCTGATCTTCGCCGCCGGGCTGCTCAATGGCTGGTCACCGTGGGCCACACTGCCCGCAGGACTCGCGCTGACCGCCGCCGGCATCTGGTCGATCGCCTGGTACGACGGAGCGGACCGGGTGGCCACCGCCATCGATCGGCTGTTCACCCGCCCGGAAATGGTCGTGTGGGGCATCACCGGCTGGTTGCTGGTGCTCGGCCTGATTCTCACCGCGGCCAGCGGCGCCGCCGTGATCGCCCGGGCGGCCGGTCGCCGTAGAGGGCTGCCGTCTGGTCGGTAGATCGTGCCCGAGCGGTTATGTGTGGGACGCATGGTTCGGGCGTGAGTCCGCCGCACCGTGGGCCACCAGCAGCTCGGGTCGTTCCGATCGCAGATCAGTCACTGGCGCCGCTGCAAGGTCGCGCGCAACTCGGGAAGGAGTGCTGCGAGCGCTCTTCCACGATGGGACAGCGCATCCTTCTCCGCCGGTTCGAGCTCCGCCGACGTCCGTCCGTCGCCATTCTCGTCGCTCTCGTCAGGCACGAAGACAGGGTCGTAACCAAAGCCGTTGACGCCGGCCGGAGCCCTCGTGATCCTCCCCCGCCACACCCCTCGAACAACGCGACCGGCTTCTCCTGGCACCGCGAACGCCAGCGCGCAGATGAAGGCTGCGCCCCGGCGCTCGTCCGGCACGTCGCCGATTTGGCCCAGCAGCAATGCGGTGTTGGCGTCGTCGTCACCGTGCCGGCCCGACCAGCGAGCCGACAGCACGCCCGGCATGCCGTTCAGCGCATCGACCGCCAAGCCAGAATCGTCCGCCAGGCTCACCTCGCCGCTCTCCACGGCGGCCTGCTCCGCCTTCGCGATCGCATTCTCCTCGAACGTCGCACCGGTTTCCGGTAGCTCCTCGAACTGCGGCACATCGGCCAACCCGAGGACCTGCACGTCATCCCCGAGGATCCGCGCCAACTCCGCCAGCTTCTTGGCGTTGCGACTGGCGAGCAGCACCCGGTTCACGACGTCGGAGCGGGATGACGGCCGGCAGGCGCGTTGGTCTTGGCACCGGGCGCACCCGGGGCAACGGACGCACCGGCGGCGCCCGAGCCGAGCGGTTCGGCGAGCACGAGTCGTTGCAACGCGGTCAACTGCTCGATCCCGGCCAGCGCGGAGTCGATCATCGCATTCAGCGTGGACCTGGCGAAAGTGGCACCCTCGGCCGTGCCCTGCACCTCCACCAGGGTGCCCACCTCGGTCGCAACCACGTTCATGTCCACCTCGGCCCTGGCGTCTTCCTCGTACGGCAGGTCGAGCCGCACCCGGCCGCCGACCACCCCGACAGACACGGCTGCGATCTGACACGACAGCGGCTGCGGGTCGTTCAGCTTCCCCTGGCCGCGCAGGTACGTCACCGCATCAGCGAGCGCAACATAGGCGCCGGTGATCGCAGCGGTCCGGGTGCCGCCATCGGCCTGCAGGACGTCGCAATCCACGGCGATGGTGTTCTCGCCGAGCGCGCGCAGGTCGACGCAGGCCCGCAGAGACCGTCCGACCAGCCGGGAGATCTCGTGGGTCCGCCCGCCGACCCGTCCCTTGACGGACTCGCGGTCGCTGCGTTCGTGTGTCGCGGACGGCAGCATCGCGTACTCCGCCGTCAACCAGCCCAGGCCCGAACCCTTCCGCCAGCGCGGCACCCCGTTCGTCACCGATGCCGCGCACAGCACCTTGGTCCCACCGAACTCGACCAGTACCGAACCCGCCGGATGGTGCTGGAAGCCCCTGGTGAATGTCACGGGCCGGAGTTCGTCATCGGCCCTGCCGTCAGCTCGCGTCATGGGTTCGAGGTTAGTGCCCCAGGAACGACGGACTGCGCCGCGACGCAGTGTGACGACGCGGTTCGCCGATGCAGCGGGGGCGCAGCGATCGCGGCCCGGTACTGATTCAGACCGGAACGCTGAGCCCGGCGACGGAACTGATCTCCGGGCCGAGGAAGCGCCGGCCGAGCCGGGCGAAGGGTTCCGGATCCCCGGTCGCCAGGAACTCGTGCGGCCCCGGCGGGATCGGCCCGGCAGAAAGCAAGTCCAACCCGGTCAGCCGGCGGTACACGTCCTTCGCGGTCTCGTCCGCGCTGGACACCAGGGTCACCTGCTCGCCCATCACCAGCGACAGCGCGCCGGTGAGCAGGGGGTAGTGCGTGCAGCCCAGAACAAGGGTGTCCAGACCGGTGCGCTGCAGCGGTGCGAGGTACGCCTGGGCGAGGCCGACAATCTGGCGGCCGGAGGTAATGCCGCGTTCGACGAAGTCGACGAACGACGGGCAGGCCACCGCATGCACGCGGATGCCGGGTGCGGCGTCGAAAGCGTCCTGATAGGCACCGGATTCGATGGTCGCCGACGTCCCGATGACGCCGACGTCCCCGGTCCTGGTGACCGCGACGGCCCGCCGGACGGCAGGCCTGATGACCTCGACGACGGGTACGTCGTACCGCTCGCGGGCATCAGCCAGGCACGCGGCTGATGCGGTGTTGCAGGCGATCACCAGCATCTTGACGCCGCTGTCGACGAGCCGGTCGCCGATGGCCAGAGCGTGCCGGCGAACCTCGGCGATGCTGAGCGGGCCGTAGGGGCCGTTCGCGGTGTCACCGACGTACCGGACACGCTCCCCGGGCAGCTGATCGATGATCGCCCGCGCCACGGTCAGCCCGCCGACCCCGGAATCGAAGATGCCGATCGGCCGGCCGTTCATGCCGTCATTCCTACTGGTGCTCACACTGCCCGGTCCGACGCCGCACTGCCGATGATCACGCCCGAAACGCTACCCCGGGCCGGCCTCCCGGCATGGGCAGGCGGGCGGCGGCGTCCGTCAGGAGATCGCAGCCCTGGCGGCGGCGCGGCGCGGGCCGTCAGCCTTGGCGACGAGGAATGCGGCGAGGACGCCGCCGATGGCGCCGAACAGGTGCCCCTGCCAGGACACCGACACGACACTGGTGATGTCGGCGGCGGCGACGGTGACGATACCGGTCCAGAAGACGCTGCCGTAGACGGCGAGCAGCACGAGGCCGAGCAGGATGTGCTGCCAGGAGCGGGTCCAGATTCCCCGGGCGATCAAGAACGCCAACCATCCGAAGACGATGCCGGAGGCCCCGACCGTCACGCTGCCGACCGGTGCGATCAGCCAGACGCCCACGCCGGAAACCAGCCACACCAGCACGGTCACGGCGACGAACTGGCGGACGCTGCCGAGCGTGATCAGCACGCCCATGATCACCAGCGGGACGAGGTTCGACCACAGATGCGCCCACGAGCCGTGCAGCAGCGGTGCGGCCAACACCCCCCACAGGCCCGACCAGTCACGCGGCTCGATGCCGTACGCCGTGAGCCGGTAGCTCATCGCCCAGTTGATCAACTGGACGATGATGAGCAGCGCGGCAAAGGCGCCGACCGTGATGAGCGCCGGCTTGACCCGCTCGGGCAGCAAGGCCGACCCGCGCCTTTTTGCCGGAGGTTCGGCCGTTGGTGCCACCCCGAAGCCACCCGGCGGTGCGTACTCCGACGGCGCGTAGGGGCGTGACGGATCGAACGGCTGTGGCGACGGCGAAGTCATGTCTTCCAGGCTACCGACGGCCTGCCTATGCGGTATCGGGGTGAACCCCCAACCGACGGGCCGCCCCCCGCTGTTGCCCGGCAGCCGGCCCGCCTGGACTCAGCTCGACGGCCGTCACGCCCAGAGTTGACCCTCGAGCCCCGATGCCGCGCTGGCGTCGTCGCCGGCCTCGTAGACCCCGGTCGACAGGTACTTCCAGCCCCCGTCGCACACGATGAACGCGATGTCCGCCTGCACGCCCTCACGGACCGCCTTGGCCGCCATGCCGAGCGCCGCGTGCAGGATCGCGCCGGTGGAGATGCCCGCGAAAATGCCCTCGACCTCGAGCAGTTCGCGGGTCCGGCGTACCGCATCTTCCGGTCCGACCGAGAATCGGGACGTCAGCACCGACGGGTCGTACAGCTCCGGGACGAAGCCCTCGTCGAGGTTCCGCAGCCCATACACCATCTCCCCGTACCGCGGTTCGGCGGCGATGACGGCGACGTCCGGCACCTTCTCGCGAAGGTAACGGCCGGCGCCCATCAGAGTGCCGGTAGTTCCCAGCCCGGCGACGAAGTGGGTGATCGTCGGCAGGTCGGCGAGCAATTCCGGGCCGGTGGTCAGATAGTGGGCAGCGGCGTTCTCCGGGTTTCCGTACTGGTACAGCATCACCCAGTCCGGGTGGTCGGCCGCCAGCTCCTTGGCCATGGCCACCGCCGCGTTGGAGCCGCCCGCGGCGGGCGTGGAGATGATCTGTGCGCCGTAGGCCCGCAACAGCAGACGGCGCTCCTGCGAGGTGTTCTCGGGCATCACGCAGATCAACCGGTAGCCCTTGATCCTGCACACCATCGCCAGCGAGATGCCGGTATTGCCGCTGGTCGGTTCGATGACGGTGCACCCCGGTCGGAGCAGGCCGTCCGCCTCGGCTCTGGCCACCATCGCCAGCGCGGGGCGGTCCTTGACCGAACCTGTCGGATTGCGGTCCTCGAGCTTGGCCCACAGGCGCACAGTCTCCGACGGGGACAGCCGCGGCAGACCGACAAGGGGTGTGCCGCCGACCGCGTCGATCAGGCTGCTGTACCGAGCCACGAAACTCCTCAGCCCCCAGCGACCGCAGGCAGGATCGTCACGTTGTCGCCCTCGCCCACGGTGGTGTCGAGCCCGCCGGTGAAACGCACGTCCTCGTCGTTGACGTAGATGTTCACGAACCGGTGCAGCGCACCGTTCGTGATCAGCCGGTCGCCCAGACCGCTGTAGCGGCTGTCCAGATCGGTGATCACCTCGGCGAGCGTCGATCCCTCGGCCGAGACGGTCTTCTCGCCCTTCGTGACCGGTCGCAGGATGGTCGGGACGGACACCGAAACGCTCATCAAGTTCTCCTCAGTGCTGCTGCGCGCTCTCGCCGCGGCGGCAGGCGCACGCTCTTGGTCGGGTTCACCACCGGTTGTTTCCATTGTCGTTGATCGCACACCGCAGGCCCACCGCCCGGGTCGAATCAACCAACGACCACGGGAGGTGCAACGTCACCGCCTCAAATGTCATCGCCGGACGGAACGATTTCCACCGTCTCCTCCGTCACATCCCCGTCCACGATCCGGTAGGAGCGAAACTCGTGGCTGTCGGGCTCGCGGGTGGACACCAGGACGTAGTGCGCCTGCGGCTCTCCCGCGTAAGAGATGTCGGTGCGGCTCGGGTATGCCTCGGTGGCGGTGTGCGAGTGGTAGACGACAATCACCTCCTCGTCGGCAGCGTCGAGTTCCCGGTAGAGCCGTAGCTGTTCGGTCGAGTCGAACCGGTAGAAAGTCGGCGACCGTTCAGCATTCGTCATCGGGATCAGCCGGGTTGGGGTGTTCGATCCCCCCGGGCCGGCGATGACGCCGCACGCCTCGTCGGGGTGGTCGGCTCTGGCGTGCGCGACGATGGCGTCGACCATCTCGGCGGGGATGCGTAACACCGGATGAGCGTATCCGGCGTCCGGGTCCCGGCCCGCGTCACGATCGGCCGCTTGATGCGCTCGATGGACCGCTTGATCGACCGCGCCCACCGCGAGCGGGCGGGTCTGCTGGTCCGCACTCGAGAGGTGGTTCAGCTGACACCAGATCGCGACCACGAAAACCGCCGACCCGACGAAGGCGAACCAGAACGGCGCGGTGATACCGAGATGCTGCGCAAGCACACCGCCGATGCCCGAGCCGACCACCAGACCGCCGTAGACGCCGACCATGTTCACGCCGCCGACCCGGCCGAGCAGCGCTCCGGGCACGACCCGTTGCCGGATTGTCACCAGACGGCCCACCGTGCGCTGAGCATAGTCGGCTCGATCCGGCCGACCCACGTTTCGCCGAATGGAATCTGCGCTCCGGCATCCGGCGAAAGCGCCGTGCCGCGGGCCGATCGGCAACTCATGCGCGCGGGTCAGCAGCTCAGCCGAGCATGGCGGTGACCAGCGAGTCCTGGATCGCGGACAGCCAGCGGTACGTCTGATACATCGCCGCCTCGGGGCTGTCATGGTGGTCAGCTCCGGGCGGGAGTGCGTCGTCCCTGGTGATCTGGAGTCTGACCCCCATCGCGAGGCGAACATCGTTCAGCGCGGTGATCCAGCTCTCCGCCGCGCTGTCGTCGAGCCGCACCTGGCCGCCGCCGGGTGGCAACGAATCCAGCAGGGTGACGGCTGCGGCGTCCTTCGCCGCGATCAGTTCCGGCTCGTGCAGCACCCGCAATCCCGCGGACAGCTCGGCGTCCTCGGCGTGGAAATCGGGGAGCAGTCGTGCGACCGCCGGATCGACCGGCCGGGTCGTCGGCCCGACGGTCATCCCGGTGAGCTCGGCCAGCGGGTCGGGCGGCGTCTCGGTCCGCCGTGCGGCGAGCAGCTGACGCACCTGGTCGACCAGGTCTGCGATGAGCGTGGCTTCAGCCGGTTCGAGCCAACCGTTGTACCGGCCGAACCTTCGATGGAACGGGCGCACCGGTCAGCTGTCCTTGGCCATCGTCGCCCACAGGCCCGCGCCCTGAAGCTTCGCCACGTCCGCTTCCATCTTTTCGCGTGGCCCGGCGGACACGGTGGCCCTGCCCTTGTGGTGGACGTCCAACATCAGCGCTTCGGCCTTCGGACGGGGGTGCCCCAACAGTTTCTGGAACACCAGGGTCACATACGACATCAGGTTGACCGGGTCGTTCCAGACGATCGTCACCCAGGGCACCTCAGCGGCGTTGACCGGCTCTGCGACCTCTGTCTTCTCCGGCGCAGGCGCGGTGAGGACGGGCCTGGTGCGGACGGGCGCGATGAAACCGGGCTCGGCGGTCGGCAGGTCCACGGTCCGTGCCGCGACGCAACGGACCCCCGCGGAACTCCTCATTGCGACCACGGGACCATTTTCGCACCAACCCGGTCCAGCCGTACACCCATGGTCGTGACCGCTGCACCGCACACCGCGCAGCACGCTGGCTGCCCCAAACCCGAGGACACACCTGCCGCGAAGAATCCGCTGGTCAGCGGAGCGGTGAACGCCCGGCGTGCACCCTGGCCGCGTCCTGCCCTCGTCCGATTCCTGACTCTCGTCCGGTCGAGCACGAAGATCACTGACCCCGTACCAGCGGCTGCACAATGGTCCGCATGGTCACCATCCGCCGGTTGTCCGGCGCCGTTGCGCAGACGCCGCGCCGGCGGTGGGTGGCCGGCAGCATCACTTTCGCGGTGGCGTACGCCGTGCTTCTGGTGGCGTACTTCTATGACGGGCAGAACGGCGCGTTCGAGGGTCACACCGACATCGATCCGCCGTCCGGGGGTGTTCTGGTCACCGTCGAATTCAACGGTATCGACCCGGTCGCCAGGGGTCATGCTGGCCACCGTCGGGGTTGAACTGGACAGTGCCCTGCAGGATCTCGACGTGGACGCGGGGCTGTTCAGCGCGCCCAAGCAGGAACTGACTCTCACCATCGGTCCCACCGCGGACGGCGCGCCGCAGGTGTACCCGGCCGGGCAGCCGATCACCTTCAAACAGGTCCGAATACCGACGGAACCGGGGAGCGGGTACATCCGGGACTGGCCCTTCGACCACTACCGCGCTGTGCTGCTGGTGACCGACAGCAGCGCGGCCGGCACCGAGCTTCTGCCGGTGAATGTCTCCTTCGGCGGCGCCGCCCAGGGCTGGCACGTTTCGGCCGTCGCGCTGGATCCGGACGCTCCCGCCGACAGCAAGGGGCTGCTCTATTCCATCGAATTCAGCAGGTCGTTGGGCGTCGTCCTGTTCGGGGCCGCCATTGTGCTGATGCTGATCTCGCTTCCGATCTTGGCCCTGTGGGTGGTGACCAACGTCTACCGCGGACGGCGCAAGTTCGAGCCGGCGTTCCTGTCCTGGATCGCCGCGCTGCTGTTCGCCGTCATCACCATCCGCAATTTCCTGCCCGGATCGCCGCCGGCAGGCTCATGGGTGGACGTCGCGGTCGTCATCTGGGTGATGATCGCCCTCACCACCGCGCTGTTCTTCGGCGTCGGGTCCTGGTGGCGCTTCACCAGCCCCGACCGGTGAGCTTCGATCGAACGGATGGGCGTGTTCGATAGAGGCGCCACACGAGTTGACCGTCGAGGTCCGCCCGCACATCTCACGCCGACCGGTGCACGCCGACCCGGCGCGGCCCGCCTACGCTCTGGCAGATGAGGGACGCGTCGACCGCACTGTTCACCGACCACTACGAATTGACGATGCTGCAGGCGGCCATCGCCAGCGGTACGGCGCACCGGCCCTGCGTGTTCGAGGTCTTCGCCCGCCGGCTTCCCAGTGGCCGCAGGTACGGGGTGGTCGCCGGGATCGGTCGACTTACCGACGCGGTGTCCCACTTCAGGTTCGGTGACGCCGAACTCGACGCAATACGTCCTTGGCTGGACGAGCCGACGACGCGGTACCTCGCCGAATACCGGTTCGACGGCGACATCGACGGATACCCCGAGGGTGAGCTGTACTTCCCGAACTCGCCGGTGCTCACGATCCAGGGTTCGTTCGGTGCGGCCGTCATCCTCGAGACGCTGGTGCTCTCGATCCTCAATCACGACTGCGCGATCGCCTCCGCCGCGGCCCGGATGGCATCAGCCGCGGGCGACCGGCCACTGATCGAGATGGGCACCCGGCGGACCCATGAACAGGCAGCGGTGGCGGCCGCACGCGCCGCGTACCTGGCTGGCTTCGCCACGACGTCGAACCTGGAGGCGGGCAGGCGGTACGGCATCCCGACAGCCGGCACCGCGGCGCATGCGTTCATCCTGCTGCACGACTCCGAGGAGGCCGCCTTCGCTGCGCAGGTGGCCGCCCTCGGCCCGGGCACCACCCTGCTGGTGGACACCTACGACATCACCGCGGGCATCGAAACGGCCGTCAAGGTAGCCGGACCGGAACTCGGGGCGATCCGGATCGACTCGGGCGATCTCGGCGTGCTGACCCGCGCGGCCCGCCGGCAACTGGACTCCCTGGGCGCCGTCAACACCAGGATCGTGCTGTCCGGTGACCTCGACGAGTACTCCATCGCCGCGCTGCGGGCGGATCCGGTGGACGTCTACGGCGTGGGCACCTCCCTGGTCACCGGTTCGGGTTCGCCGACCGCCGGCATGATCTACAAGCTCGTCGAGGTCGACGGCCGGCCGGTGGAGAAACGCAGTACCAACAAGACGTCCCACGGTGGGCACAAGTCGGCGCTTCGGCGGCACAAGACCAGCGGCACCGCTACCGAGGAGGTCGTCTTCCTTCTGCGCGGAGGTGCGCCGACACTCGGTCCCACCGATCGGCTCCTGCCGGTGCCGATCATGCGGGGCGGCGACCCTGTCGAACGGCCGAGCCTGGACGCCTCGCGCGACCAGCTGCGCAGATCGATGGTCGGCCTGCCGTGGGAGGGGCTGACGCTGTCCGCCGGCGACCCCGCGATCTCGACGACGATCCTCACATCAGGTGCGTCGTCGCGATGACGGACCGGAAAGCGCCCGGCACAACGCATCCCGCGCCGTCGGCAGGGGCCGCCGTGCAAACCGGACCGGACCATGCGCTGCTGGTGGTGGACATGCAGCACGACTTCGGGCATTCGGCGGGCTCGCTGTACGTCCGCGGGGCGGAGGGCATCGTGGAACCGATCGTGGCCGCCATCGAGGCCACCAAGGCGGCCGGCGGGCTGGTCGTCTACACCCAGGACTGGCATCCGGAGCAGACCCCGCACTTCGCCGAATACGGCGGGCTGTGGCCGGCGCACTGCGTCATCGACTCGCAGGGCGCCGCCCTGCTACCCGGTGTCCCGGTGCACGGTCCGATCGTCCGAAAGGGGTCCGGTCCGGAGGACGGTTACAGCGGCTTCTCGGTGCTGCACCTGGAGCAATGCTTGATACCTGTGGATCGGCTGATCTGAGTGTTTCGCCGGTCGGCAGTGGTGGGGCGGACGTACCTTCCCGATAGTCCCGATGAAGGTCCTCAAGCAAGGCCAGCGCGCCAACGCTGGTCGGGAAGGTACGT
>JBBRVZ010000041.1:0-25680 GCA_038246445.1 Mycobacteriales bacterium | reverse complement strand
CTTTCGCGAAGGCGAGTGGCCGGGCGGAATCGCACCGCCCGGCTCTCTCAGAACCGTGCGTGACGGTCTCCCGTCACACGGCTCCCACCATCCGAGTTCCTACCCGATCCAATTACGGGAGGACACCAAACCTCCAGTGCGCGAACATTCCCGGGACACGGACAGCCATGTCTTCAACGAATGCCCAGGCACGTTTCGGGCTGTGCTTCATCGATTTGTATTTCCGGCGGGCCCACCTCATGAGAATGGTGTTGATCCCGCGCAGCGCCGCGTAGAGGGCGGATTTGTAGAACCGCCCGTAATAGGCGATCCACCCCGTGACACGGAGATTGATGTGGGCGACGATCTCGGGGAAGGTCAGGTCACTGCGCCGGTGGATCCGCCAGGACCGGATGGTCCGCCGGATCCGCACGACCGCGGCCCGGCTGACCGCCGGGGAGAAGGTCACAAAGAACGCGCCCGCCCCGGTCTTAGCCAGCCTGGGCCGGAACGTGTAACCCAGGAAGGTGAACTCCTCGAACTCGCCCGACCCACGCCGGTTCGCGTCCTTGCAATACACAATTCTGGTCTTCACCGGATGCAGTTCCAGCCCCACCTCGGCCAGCCGGGCGCTGATCGCATCCCGGACCGCCTCGGCCTGGGCCTGGCTACGGCAATGCACCACCACGTCATCGCAGTACCGCTCGAACGTGACGGCCGGGTAGGTCCGGGCCATCCACGCATCGAACGCGTAATGCATGAACAGGTTGGCGAGTAGCGGCGAGATCGCGGAACCCTGCGGGCTCCCGTGATCCCGCACGGTGAGCGACCCGTCGGGGTGCTGCAACGGTGCGGTCAACCAGCGCCGCACATACAACAGCACCCACGCCAGGTCGGTGTGGTGTTCCACGGCCCTCACCAACAGGCCGTGGTCGATGGTGTCGAAGAACGCCCGGATGTCCATGTCGATCACCCAGTCCGACCGCCAGCACCGCCGCCGGGTCACGGCCACCGCGTCCAACGCGGACCGCCCCGGCCGATACCCGTACGAATCAGGATGGAAGATCGGCTCGACCTCCGGTTCCAGCACCATCGCCACCACCGTCTGTGCGATGCGATCCGCCACGGTGGGCACCCCTAGCACGCGGAGGCCACCATCGCGTTTCGGTATCTGCACAGACCTCACCGGCGGCGGGAAATAGCTGCCCGAACTCATCCGATTCCACAACCGGTAAAGGTTGTTCTTCAGATCCAGTTCGAACTCACTGATCGACTGTTTGTCGACTCCCGCCGCACCCTTGTTCGCCGCGACCTTCCGATACGCCTCCCACACCAACTGCTTGGAAATATCAAATGATTTCGACTCTGTTCCACTCACCGGCTCCTCCCACCGACTGGTGGTTGACCCGCAAGAAGAACGCGGATGATCCGTCCCCTTCGCTCCACCGCGATTACAGCGGCTTCAGCACTACTACAGGACGGTCCGCCCCTGTGCTCCAGATCGGTACTCAGCCCCTCACGGTTTCCGCCGCTCGGAGTTCTCCCTACAGCCCCGCCAACCAACAACGAGACACCCGGAACGACAGGTTCTCCTGTTCCATGCAAGAGCCTGGATCGTGCTCGCGCCCTCTTCATGCCGGACACCGCTGGGCCAGTAAACAGGTTCCCGCCCAACTCATCCCGGGACCACCTGTGATTCCCGGTTCTGATGTCGCCTAAAGTATTTCGACACGTCAACAAGGGTTCGTTTCCACTCGCCTTCACGATCCATACCTGACGCGCTCACGGCGCGCCGTTTCCGTGACGCTCACCACCCCGGCTCTTGACCGACGCAGCTCACGGTGGTTTGCAGCCACCACCTGCACAGCGGCTACGGAGGGCCGACCTCCATCTCTCACACAGCACCGATCAACCACCGAAGCGCACCTACACTCCGGTTGCAGATCGTTCAGGACGCACCCAGGCCGCCACTTTTTTTGCAAACTCGGCCTCCATCCGGAACCGGGAGACATCTTTTCGGAGGCGTTCGAGCTCGGCCCGTTCGCCTTCATCCAACGGCCGGGCAGATTCCTCGCCGTCGTCGCGTGCCTTTTTCACCCATTTCCCTAACGTCATTTCGTGCACACCGATACTGCGGGCGATCTCGGCGACCGGGTCGCCCGAATCGAGCACCAATCTTACTGCGTGCTGCTTGTATTCATCGGTGAACCGTCGACGTGTCGATCCCATAACCGTTCCTCCGGTCTGCTGACCCGGGCAGAATCAACTGCCTGTCCACCAAACTCGATACGGTCCAGACCTGCTCGATAGGCAACTAGCCGGCGAGGCTCGAACGGGACGACGCGTGATCCGCCAACGCCGGGAGCTCCGCGGCGATCCACTGCCCGGGTGTGCAGCCGGCGAATTGCCGCCACTCGGCGGTGAAGTGCGGCTGATCGGCGTAGCCACAGGTTGCGGCAAGCTCCACCAACGGTGGGTGCGAGGAAACCAGCAGCGTCCGTGCGCGGTGGAAACGGGCCAGTCGCCCGAGATCCTTGGCGCCGATTCCGATCTCGGCGCGGAGTTGCAGGGTCAGGTGACGTCGGGACCACCCGACCTCGTCGGCCACGTCGGTGATCCGGCGCCGGCCGCCCGACCCGACGATCAGCTCCCAGGCCCATTGGAGCTCGGGCGCGATGCGGTGAAGCGGGTCGGTCAGCAGCCGGCGGTCGACCCAGCTGTTGATCATCCGGACAGCGGTAGGCCCGTCGGTGCAGCCGGCGAGTTGCGGCCCGATGCGATCGGCGCCGCCGACCACGTCGTCCAGTTCGACCACCTCACCGCCGAGCTCAGCGGCTGGCCGCCCGAACAGCGTCCGCGCGGCGAATGGGTGGACCGCCAACTGGATGCCGCGCTGCACGTCGCGGTCCCGAGCACCCGGCCTGGGCTGTGGCAGCAGCACCGGGCGGGTGTGCAGACCGCCGACCGGAATGGTGAATCGCGCTGACCGGTAGCCCTCACCGCCGGGGACGTCGATACGGAGCGGACCGGAGAGCGGGAAGACCAAGGTGAGACAAGGACTGGGGAGGCCGCGATGAACACCGGGCACCGGCGGTGCGGAGTAGCCCACCATCGACGGGATCGCCCGGGTCGCGACCGCCGGCGGAGTGAGCGGCGCAACGCGTCCGGTGTCGGCTGTTTCCATCTGCCCACGCTAGTGCCGCAGATCGGTCGATGACACCGCGTTCTGGGCGCATTCTCGGCCGATGCCGGAGGAGGGCGGTTCGCACGTCGTCGATCTCGGGGATGACCGACTTCTGATGGCCGCTTCGGCACCCCGCTCCGCGGAGCCGATCGCCGACCTTCGGGTTCACGCCCGTCGTCGTCGATGTCTCCGAGTTCGAGAAAGGGCTGTGTGACGTGCCTGTCCGTGCGGCTGCGTCAGGAACCGCCGCTGGCGACGCCCTGGTCACCGGGTCGGCAGTACGGAAGCACGGTGCAGGTGACGAGGAACGCCGGAAGTTCGCGTTGCGAAGACAGGGTCAACCGGACCTCCTCCTTGCCGTGCCGACTCGGACAGAGGGGTGCAAGATCGACAGGGGCAGCGCGACGATTCGGCCGGGCGTCGGCTCAACTGTCCCTGATCCGGTTCCCATCAGTATTGAGAGGACTGTCGTGAAGAAGATCATCAACGATCCCACCACCGTGACGACCGAGGCCCTGCAGGGCATGGCGGAAGCCCATGCCGATCTGATCACCGTGCAACTCGACCCGGCGTTCATCGCCCGGGCCGATGCGCCGGTGGCCGGCAAGGTGGCGATCGTGTCTGGTGGCGGCAGCGGGCACGAACCGCTGCACGGCGGTTTCGTCGGCGAGGGCATGCTGGCTGCCGCTGTGCCTGGACCTGTGTTCACCTCACCCACGCCCGACCAGGTGATCGCCGCGGCGCAGGCCGTCAGTGGCGGCGCAGGGGTCCTGCTGATCGTCAAGAACTACACCGGCGACGTGCTGAACTTCGAAACGGCCGCCGAGTTGGCCGAGGCGGAGGGCATCGAGGTGACGTCGGTCGTCATCGCCGACGACGTCGCGGTCAAGGACTCCACCTACACCGCGGGCCGGCGCGGCGTCGGCGGCACCGTCCTGGTCGAGAAGATCGCCGGCGGCGCGGCTGCGCGGGGTGACGACCTGGCCGCGGTCACCGCCATCGCCGAGCGGGTCAGCTCGCAGGTGCGATCGATGGGCATGGCCCTGACCCCCTGTACGGTCCCGCACTCCGGCGAGCCGTCGTTCACCCTCGCCGACGACGAGATGGAGATGGGCGTCGGCATCCACGGCGAGCCCGGCCGCGAGCGGATGAAGTTGGTATCCGCCGACGAGATCGTGTCGATCATGCTGACTTCCGTCGTCGACGACCTGCCGTTCGAGTCCGGCTCCAAGACCCTGCTGTTCGTCAACGGGATGGGGGGTACCCCGCAGATCGAGTTGTACCTCGCTTACCATTCGGCCCGGAAGTTCCTCGCCGAACGTGGGATCGAAGTGTCCAGGTCCCTGGTCGGCAACTACATCACATCGCTGGAAATGCAAGGCTTGTCGATCACCCTGCTGAAATTGGACGACGAGATGACCGAACTCTGGGATGCGCCGGTGCACACCGCCGCGCTGCGATGGGGCGTGTGAATCGATGAGTTGCGATGCCGCTGGCACGGTGGCGGCGGTCCGCGCCGTTGCCGCTACGGTTGCCGAGCACCGGGTGGAGTTGACCCACCTCGACCGCGAGATCGGCGACGGCGACCACGGGGAGAACCTTGCCCGTGGATTCACCGCGGTGCTCACCAAGCTGGACGCCGCCGAGCCGGCCGACCCGGCGGCTGTGCTGAAACTGGTTGCCACTACGTTGATCTCGACGGTCGGCGGGGCGGCGGGGCCGCTGTTCGGTACCGGGTTCCTCCGGGCCGCCACCTCGCTGGGCGACGCCGCGGAGATCGACGGCACAGCTGTCGCGACCGCGCTCACTGCGGCCCGTGACGGCGTGGTGGCGCGAGGCAAGGCCGAGTCCGGCGACAAGACGATGGTCGATGCCCTGACGCCCGCGGTGAACGCGGCGAAAGCGGCTGCGGCGGGCGGTGCGTCGGTCGCGCAAGTGCTGACCGCTGCGGCCGACGCGGCTACTACAGGCGCGGCCGAGACGGTACCGATGCAGGCCCGCAAGGGTCGGGCCAGCTACCTCGGCGAACGATCCATCGGCCATCAGGACCCCGGTGCCACGAGCACCGGTTACCTGTTGCAGGCATTCGCCGGAGCCGCTACCGGCTGAGACCGTGGTGTCTCGGAATCCGGCTACGACGAACGGAGACTCGCGTGACAGTCGGACTGGTCCTGGTGTCGCACAGCCAGCAACTGGCCCAGGGCCTGGCCGACGTCGCCGGTCAGATGGCGCCGTCGGTGACGATCGCCCCCGCCGGTGGTCAGCAGGACGGGTCGATCGGCACGTCCTTCGAGTTGATCACCGCGGCCATCGAACAGGCCGACTCCGGTGACGGCGCAGTGCTGCTCTACGACCTGGGCAGCGGCTTCCTGACGGCCGAGACAGCGGTCGAATTCCTCGAACCCGAGCAGGCCGAGCGAGTCGTCATCGTCGATGCGCCCTTCGTTCTTGGTGCAGTGTCCGCCGCGATCGCCGCCCACGTCGGAGGTGACCTGCGAACCGTCATCGCGGGTGCGTTGGACGCGCGCAGCGCGAACGGTCCCGGCGGCGTGCGCGCGCTGGACTGATCCCGCGGAGCCCCGGGTCAGGTGGAAATAGCGGCAGGCCGGGTATGCCCTGTGACCGGCCGATGGCACGCTGCCGACACGGCGGTCGTCAGCGGCGGCGCAGTAAGGGAGTGCGCGTACCGGTTCTCACGCGGCTACCGCCTGGGCGACCGCGGACTCCACCCGCTTGCGGCCCACAAACTTCGGGAAGGTCAACGTGAAACACGTCCCCGCCCCGACCGCACTGTCGACGGCCACGGAGCCGCCCCGAGCCTCGGTAATTGCCCGGACGATGGCCAGACCCAATCCGCTTCCGGCCCGCTGGCCGGCGTTGCTGCTGGTCTGGAAGAGGTCGAAGACCTTTCCGAGTTCGTCCGCCGGTATTCCGTCGCCGGTATCCCGGACCGTTAGCACCAGTGATTTGCCGGCATGCGCTACCGAGACGGCAATGTCGTCGCCGGCCGAGGTGAATTTCACCGCATTTTCCAGCAAACAGTCCAGCAGCGCTTCCAGCCGTTCGGGGTCTGCGGCGATGCATCCGACGCCGGTATCGGTGATCCAGTTCCGCCCCGCCGTGACGGACCATCGCCGAACAACGGCCGAAATGAGAGCATCGACATCGACCGGAGTCTGGGGTGAAGGCTGCACTACCCGCACCAGGGTCAGCAGGTTGGTGGCCAGAGCGGAAGCCTTGTCCAACTCGACCACGACGACGTCGGCGTCAGACTTCGTATCAGGGTCTGAAGTCGAGTCCGCAATCAATTGTGCGAAGCCGCGGGCGATGGTGAGCCTCGTCCGGACCTCGTGAGAGCCGAATCGGGACGCGATCTCACGCTGTTCGGCCTGCCGTCGTTCCTCGGCACGTAGCTGGATCAACCGATCCCGCGCAGCCCAATGCCGGTCGACATGCCAGACCAGGAGGGCGAGTATGACCCCCATCAAAGCGATCTCGCTGCATTCGGACCACCCGATGGCGCCCGACTGCGCGTGCATCACCAACGGGATGCCGGTGACAACGGTGATGATCGCGAAGGCAGGCCGGGTCAGCCGCTTGGGCCATTCCCAGAGGCCGTACAGCAGCGCGAAACTCGCCCAGATCAGATGGTAGGGAATCGTCTCTTCACCGATCAGCACGTAGACCAGAACGCAGTTCACCGCCGCGAACACGACCCACGCCAATGCGACCGGGACTCTAGTGCGCGACAAGGCGGTACCCCCCGTTCCGCCCGGTTTCGATCGTGCCGTGCGTCGGTTTGCACCGCAGGCGCTTGACGTTCACATCGACCACTTTGGTCCCGCCGTCGAGGCAGGTCCCCCAAACCTGCATCACCCGTTCGGCGCGCGCACACGCCGCCGCAGTGCGTAGCACCAGGTCCTCGAGCACGGAGTCCCCGCGCATGTCCGGCAGGATCACATCGAGCACGACGAGGTCGGGATCAGTGCTGTGGGCTGCCCTGAGGCCGACCGTTCCGGTGTCTGCCTCCCGGGCTGAAAACCTACCGGCCGTCAGGCCGCGGGTGGCGAGTCGGGCCAATGACGGCTCTTCCTCGACGACGAGTACCTCGTTCACCACATCGCCTCCCAGGCCTTCGACGAAGTGAACTCGTCACGTTCTGCGCAACGTCTCGGGAGCATAGGGCAGCTGATCGGTGTCGACATACACTCGTTCGGGTTCATCTCGAACTCGGCCTTGCCGTTTGCGTAGCCGCATCGCCGGGTCATGGGTCTCGCACAGAACAATCGGTGCCGGCCGGGCCTGCACCCGCACGTTGACCTGCTGGGCCACGCCGACGATGTCGGCGAGAGGAACTGTCGCCGCGGCGCCTGCGTTGACCACACTCAAGCGGAACGACAGTGAATTGGCCGAGGTGTCCAGCGCCGTCAGCTGACCCGTCCCACGCCGGCCTATGACCCGCCCGAACGCACCGCCAGCAACTCCGCCAGGTCGATGCTGTGCTGCTGGAACCGGTCCAGGTGTGGTGGGAAACCCTGCGCGCGGTGGAGTGTCCCGTCGACCGAGGTGAAGATGTCCTCCGTTTCGACGACCCCAGCCTCGACCCGACCCGGCAGCGCCACGATCTCCCGCACCCGACGCGAGCCGTCCGGCTGCACGCCGATCTGCACGACCAGGTCGATGCAGGCCGCAACGGTGGGCACGACGAAGGAATCGGTGACGTTCTCGCCGGCCAGGAGCGGCAGCGTGCACAGCTTCACCACGGCCTCCCGGGCCGAGTTGGCGTGCACCGAGCACATTCCAGGAAGGCCCGAGTTCAGCGCGATCAGCAGGTCGAGCGATTCCTCCTGACGGACCTCACCGACGATCATCCGGCTGGGTCGCATCCGCAGGGCCTCCTTGACCAGCCTGCGCAGACGGATCTCACCGTTGCCTTCGAGGTTGGGCTGCCGGGTCTGCATCGCCACCACGTCCGGCAGATTCGGCCGCAGCTCGAAAACCTCCTCGCAGGTGATCACCCGCTCCCTGGCGGGAATGGAGTTGATCAGGGTATTGAGCAGGGTCGTCTTTCCCGCTTGGGTGCCGCCGGCGACGATGATGTTGAGCCCCGCCGTCACCGCGGCCTCCAGGAAACGGGCGGCGTGCGCAGTGATGGTGCCCAGCGCCACGAGGTCTTCCAGGCCGTTCGCGGCGACCACGAACTTGCGGATATTCAAGCTCAAGTGGTCCCGGGTGATATCGGGAATGACGGCGTGGAGCCGGCTGCCGTCCGGGAGCAGTGCATCGACGAAGGGCGAGGACAGATCGAGGCGCCGGCCGGACGGCTTCAGCATCCGCTCGACCAGATCCCGCACCTCGTCCGAGGACAGCACCACGGTGGTCAGTTCCGAGCGCCCGCTGCGCGCGATGAAGACCCGGCCGGGCTGGTTGATCCAGATCTCCTCGACGGTCGGATCGTCCAGGAACCGTTGCAGTGGGCCGAATCCCGCCAGCGAGTCGAACACGTGGCGCACGGCGCCGGGCCGGTCGAGCAACGGCGGCAGTGCCGACAACGGCACCCGTTCCTCGTAGTGCGCGATGACCTCGTCGATCAGCGAACGCGTCCCTCGATGGTCGACGACCGGGTCGATGCCGCGCCGCCGGATGAGTTCGCGGACCTCGTCATGAATGTGCTCGGTGGCGGTCGGTACGACCATCGGCGAACTCCCTGCAGTGGTCGACGAGCCCGGGTCGGCAACAACCTAACGCGCCATCTGATGTGGTGGCCGGTTTGTGCACATCGGCGACAACGACTGGGACGATCTGCCTTTCGCCGCTCTGATGCTGGTCCGGCGGAGCCCGTAGATAGGCGGTGCGTGGGTCCGCTGCCCCCTTCGGGTGATAGCTCCGCCCAGCCCTGATGGCGCGCATCCGGGCAACTTTGTCAGACTCTCCCCATGAGCAGCATCCGGACGGTTCCGACGAACGGCATCACCCTGGCGTACGAGACCTTCGGTGATCCCGCACATGTGCCGGTGCTGCTGGTGATGGGACTGGGCACCCAGATGATTGCCTGGCACGACGAGTTCTGCGAGCTGCTGGCCGACCGCGGGCACTACGTCATTCGCTTCGACAACCGCGACATCGGCCTGTCGACCCACCTTCACGACGAACGTCCGGGCCGGCCGATCGCCGCCTTCGCCGGCCGTAAACCCGGATATCTCATTCCCGACATGGCCGATGACGCTGCGGGCCTGCTCGAACAACTGGTCCCGGGCGGCGCCCACGTCGTCGGCGTCTCGATGGGCGGATGTATCAGCCAAACTCTTGCGATCCACCGTCCGGATCTGGTCCGCAGTCTGACCTCCATCTCCTCCAGCACCGCGTCCCGACGGGTGGGTCGGCCGCGGCTGGACGTCGCCGCGATGATGCTGTCCCGCCGCCCCGCCACGAATCGGCCAGAGGCCATCGAGGCCAGCATCGCGACGTGGAAGCGCATCGGATCGCCCGGATTCCCGTTCAACCAGGCACGCACAGCGCAGCTCGCAGGCGAGGCCTACGACCGGTGTTACGACCCTGCCGGCGTCTCCCGGCAGTTCGCGGCCATTCTGGGGACGCCGGACCGGACTGCTGCCCTGCGCCGGCTCGATCTGCCGACCGTCGTCCTGCACGGCGAGGCCGATCCGTTGATCGCCGTGTCCGGCGGCCGGGCGACGGCGACCGCGGTTCCGGGTGCGCGGTTGGTCACCTACCCCGGAATGGGCCACGACCTCCCGGACGCGTTGTGGCCCTCGTTCGCCGACGAGATCGCTGCCGTTGCCGCCAAGGGCGAGCAGGTCCGCCGATGACCGGTGGAGTAGGCAGTCCGGCTCCGTCACCAGCAGACCCGACCCAGGGCACCGAGCCGAGCCGCCCGCTGCCCGGCGAGTCGCCCTACGCCGACGACCTGGCCCTGGCCCTGCGGCTCGCCGACGCGGCGGACGCGATCAGCCTGCAGCGGTTCGGCGCGGCGGATCTGCGGGTCGAGTCCAAGCCCGATCTGACACCGGTGTCCGACGCCGACCTGGCGGTGGAGACGGCGATCCGGGCGCTGCTGTCCGACCAACGCCCGCACGACGGCGTTGTTGGCGAGGAATTCGGCGAGCAACCCGGCGACAGGGCGCCGAAGAGGCAGCCGGGCACAGGCCGTCGCTGGGTGATCGATCCCATCGACGGCACCAAGAACTTCGTCCGCGGCGTACCGGTATGGGCGACGCTCATCGCACTGCTGGACGCCGACGACATCGTTGTCGGCGTGGTCTCTGCGCCGGCTCTGGCCAGGCGGTGGTGGGCCGCGAACGGGTCGGGGGCGTGGACGCGTTTCAACGACCGCCCGCCGCGGCGCTGCTCGGTGTCGGCCGTCCGGGATATCAAGGACGCGTCGCTGTCGTACTCGGACCTTGCGGAATGGCGACACTCCGGACGCGCGGCCGGGTTCCAGGCCGTAGTGAACGCCTGCTGGCGGACCAGGGCGTACGGCGACTTCTATTCCTACATGCTGGTCGCCGAGGGAGCCGTCGACATCGCGTTCGAGCCGGAACTGAGCCTGTGGGACGTCGCGGCGCTGGTCCCGATCGTCACGGCCGCCGGCGGCTCGTTGACCTCGATCGACGGTCAGCCATCCGGCGGCAGGTCAGGCAGTGCGCTCGCGACCAATGGCCTGCTGCACGAAGCCGTGCTCGGTCGCCTGAGCAGGTAGGCAACACTCGACGACCCGAGAAAGCGCAAGCGAGGGGATTCGCTTCGAGGCCGAGGCGCCCGGGAAATCCTTGCGTGGAGCTGCGAGGTCACGTAGTCATAACGACGGAGCCTTTAGACTGCCTCGTTGTGATTCATTTGTCGCACGTGTCCAAGTTGTACAAGGCCTCCACAAGGCCTGCCCTCGACGACGTCTCGATCGACGTCGACAAGGGCGAGTTCGCCTTCGTCATCGGTCCGTCCGGATCGGGTAAGTCGACGTTCCTGCGCCTGCTGATCAGGGAGGACGTGCCCACCACCGGCACCATCGAGGTTGACGGCCAGGATCTCATCCACCTGCGCAGGTCGAGGGTCGCGGCGCATCGCCGTCGGCTCGGCTGCGTGTTCCAGGACTTCCGCCTGCTGACGAACAAGACGGTCGAGCAGAACGTCGGGTTCGCGCTCGAGGTGATCGGACGGTCCAGGGCCTCCATCAAGCAGACCGTCCCGGAGGTGTTGGAGATGGTCGGGCTGGACGGTAAGGCCAACCGCCTCCCGCACGAGCTGTCCGGTGGCGAGCAACAGCGTGTCGCCATCGCCCGGGCCTTCGCCAACCGGCCGTTGCTGCTGCTGGCCGATGAGCCGACCGGCAACCTCGACCCGGATACCAGCGCGGACATCATGCTGCTGCTCGAACGGATCAACCGGACCGGGACGACGGTGCTGATGGCGACGCACGACAACACCATCGTCGATTCCATGCGGCGGCGGGTGATCGAATTGCAGCTCGGCAAGGTGGTTCGTGACGAGGCACGGGGCGTGTACGGGGTGGGCCGGTAGGAGCGGCACCGACCCATCTATGAGGAATACGGCACACGAGAGGAACACATGCGGCCCGGATTTGTCGTCAGCGAGGTCCTGAACGGATTTCGCCGGAACATCACCATGACCATTGCGATGGTGCTGACCACCGCAATATCGCTCGGCCTCCTCGGCGGCGGCCTGATCATCGCCAGGATGACCGATCAGATGCGAGACATCTACGGCGACAAGGTCGAGGTCACCGTGTATCTCACGCCCGACCAGTCGGCACAGGACCCGGACTGCCGCGAATCGCCATGCCAGGACATCAGCCAGCAACTGCAGGCCAACACCGACGTGGAAAGCGTCGATTACGAAAGCCAGGCCGCGGCTTTCCAGCGGTACAAGCAGCAATTCGCGGGTCAGCCGGAACTGCTGGAAATCGGCACCGCCGCGGCCCTGTCGGCATCGTTCCACGTCAAGCTCTTCGACCCGCAGCGATACCGGGTGATCGCTGCGGAGTTCGACGGGAAACCCGGTGTGCAGTCGGTAGCTGACCAGAGCGCCTTCTTGGACAGGCTTTTCAGCCTGCTCAACGGCGTTCGGAACGCGACGATCATCGTTGCGCTGATCCAGGCGCTCGCCGCCCTGCTGCTGATCTCGAACATGGTGCAGATCGCCGCGTACACCAGACGCACCGAGACAGCGATCATGCGACTGGTGGGTGCGTCCCGGTGGCGCACCCAACTGCCGTTCATGCTCGAAGCGGTGATCGCCGGGGTAGTCGGGGCCGCGTTGGCCATCGGTGGGCTGATCGCGGCGAAGTTCCTGTTCGTGGACCAGGCTCTCGGGCCCGTCATTCGATCCGGCATCCTGCCGGAGATCGACGGGGCAACGCTCGTCTGGGTGTCGCCGATCCTGCTGGCGATCGGGGCCGGACTGGCAGCTGTCTCCGCCTACGTGACGTTGCGGCTCTACGTCAGGCTGTAGCGCGGCCTGGCCGGCGGCGACCACACCGCTCGTCCGAGCAACTACTCTTGATCCCGCCATGGCAACCTCATCGACCCGCGCGAACAGCACCTCGACGCGACCGACCCGCAGCAGCAACAGGCCGACGGGCCGGCAGGTGATCGCCAGCAACCGCAAGGCGCGGCACGATTACACGATCATGGACACCTTCGAGGCCGGCATCGCGCTGACCGGAACCGAGGTGAAGTCGCTGCGTGCGGGGCGGGCGTCGCTGGTGGACGGCTTCGTCACCGTCAGCGATGACGAACTGTGGCTGCGCAACGTTCACATCGCCGAGTACGCGGAGGGCACCTGGACCAACCACGCGCCGCGCCGGCAGCGCAAGCTGTTGATGCACCGGCTCGAGATCACCAAGATCGCCGGAAAGCTCCGTGAGGGCGGGCTGGCACTGGTCCCGCTTCAGCTGTACTTCCTCGACGGCAAGGTCAAGGTCGAACTGGGTCTTGCCCGCGGCAAGAAGGACTACGACAAACGGCAGACGATGGCCAAGCGGGACGCCGCACGTGAGCTGGAGCGGTACGCGGGCCGGCGCTCCAAGGGAATGTCGGATTGACGCAGGCTGCGGATGAGCACCTTGGGCGAACCCGCTGACGTCACCGGTGCCTGCGACTGGCCGCTCGCGTTCGGGCCACTCGTGGCGGGTCAACAGGGTCGCCCCGGCTACGCGTAGGATGAAGAAGCTGTTCTCCCCTCGGGGGTGATCGGTCTCGACAGCGTTAGTCGAGTGAGGTGAAGCGGGCCGAGGAAGGCAACGATGATCTCGTGAACCATGCGTTGCAAAAAATCAAGTGCCGACAAGAGTCGCACTGACTTCGCCCTCGCCGCCTGAGCGAGTAAGGGGTCCGTCAGACCGGGGGTTCCTCCGCCCCGGATCCTGGCGCCAGCTAGGAGGATTACCGAAAGATCCGGTCGCGGGATCTTTCAGGGACAGCAAACAGTGACTGGGCCTGTCGCACCAGCACGTCAGCATGACTGGTGGGGCCGAGTAGGGACATAGCGGACTGCGCCCGGAGAAGCCCTCACGAAGCAACGTTGGACGCGGGTTCAATTCCCGCCACCTCCACGTGCTCGTGGACGCACGAAGAACGGCCCCGCCTACCCGGCGGGGCCGTTCTCGTTACAGGGCAGGTCTTCTCGGCGCATCAAGGCACGTAGTCAGTCCGGAGTAAGGGCGCAGTCGCACCGTTCGCCGTCCAGCGGCCGCCCGCGTGTCAGACGCTACGGTCCTCCTCGGGCGCCGCGCCCGCCCCGCCGTCGCCGTCGAGCGGCGCCCCGTGTCCTGCATCGGCACCGTCCTTGGTCGGCGGCTCCGACCTGGGCGCGAGCTTGGTCCTGGACTTCGACCGCTTGTCCGACGAGCGCTTGACCGGCTTGTCAACTGATGAGGGGTCGGCCATCTCCACGAGGCCGGCGCGCAGCTTGTCGAGCTCGCCGCGCAGGTAGTCCCTGGTAGCCACCTCACCGATGGCCACCCGCAGCGCCGCGAGTTCCCGCGCCAGAAACTCGGTGTCGGCCTTGGTCTGAGCGGACCTCGAGCGGTCCTCCTCCATGCCCACCCGGTCGCGGTCGTCCTGCCGGTTCTGGGCCAGCAGGATCAGCGGCGCCGCGTAGGCCGCCTGGGTGGAAAATGCGAGGTTCAGCAGGATGAATGGGTAAGGATCCCAGCGGTAGTTGACGGCGAGCAGGTTCAGCGCGATCCAGATGATCACCAGCATGGTTTGCCAGAACAGGAACGTTCCGGTGCCCATGAACCGGGCCAGACTCTCCGAGAACCTGCCGAACGACTCGGGGTCGATGTCGAAGCCGAATCGGCGTGCGGGACGCGGTTGGTCCAGCCGCCGCCGTGCCCGCGTCTCAGCCATGCCGGCCACCGTGAACGGCCGCGCCCTGCGGCGGCTCCGTATGGGCGTCGGACTGACCGGCATCCATGCCCTGGTCGCGCCAGTTGTCCGGCAAGAGGTGGTCGAGCACGTCATCGACGGTCACCGCGCCGAGTAGGTGATCCTCGTCGTCCACGACGGGTGCGCAGACCAGGTTGTAGGACGCAAAGAACCGGGTGACGTCGGTCAGTGCGGCATCCGGCGGCAACCGCGCCATCTCGGTGTCGAGCGCGCCTGCGACCAGTTCGAACGGTGGTTCGCGAAGCAGCCGCTGGGTGTGGACGCAGCCCAGGTACCGGCCCGTCGGGGTGGCCTGCGGCGGCCGGCAGACGAAGACCATTGAGGCCAACGCGGGGGTCAGGTCGGGGGAGCGGATGCGGGCCAGCGCCTCGGCGATCGTGGCGTCGGGGGTGAGCACGACCGGTTCCGGTGTCATCAGGCCACCCGCGGACTCGGAGGAGTATTGCAGCAATCGCCGGACGGGCGCGGACTCCTCGGGCTCCATCAGGCCCAACAGACGTTCCTGGATGCCCTCGGGAAGTTCGGCCAACAGGTCCGCGGCGTCATCGGGGTCCATCGCCTCCAGGATGTCCGCGGCGCGGGCCTCGTCCAGGTGGGCGAGCAGCTCCTGCTGGTCGTCCTCGGACAATTCCTGGATGACGTCCGCCAGCCGGTCGTCGTCCATCGCGTCGGCGACCTCGTAGCGCAGCCCCGGGGTGAGGTCGCGCAAGATCCCGGCGGCGTCCGCGGCCCGCAGTCCCTCGAACGAGGCCAGCACCTGTGGTGCCCCGCGCACCGATTGGCCGGTCAGCTGCGCCGGATCCATGCCGCGCACGTCGCTCCAACCGACGATCTGGACGGGTGCCCGCCGCACGATCCGGCGGGTCCGCTCCCGCACCGCCAGCCGTGACACCACCCAGTCGCGGCTCCTGGTCTTCTCCATCGCGACGTCGACGATCACTGCGGAACTGGCCGTGGTGGCCACCTGCACCTGCACGCCGATCAGCTGACCGATCAGCCGCAACTCCAGGGTGCGCTGCTCGAAACGCCGTAGACTCACCGATCCGGTGGTCAGGGCGATCGCCGCCGACTCCACGCTGCTGACCCGCAGCATGGGCACGAAGATCGGACGGCGGGTGGGCAGGTCGACGACCAGGCCCAGCACCCGCGGAGGTTTTCGGTCCAGCCGCAACGCCACCACGACATCCCGGACCTTGCCGATCGACTCGCCGCCGGGGCCGAAAACCGGGAGCCCGGCCAGCTGCGCGACGAAAACCTTGCTCGTAGGCGACACGAGCATCAGGTTAGGGCGCCGCAGGCATCCTCGGACCCACGCGACTCCAACGCTGCTCGAAGGCACCACACACAGCAACCGAACAGTGTGACTGCGTAGGGTGGCGGGTTGTTCCAACGCCCCGAAGTCGAGATCAGAGGTTCTTCATGCGCATCCGAGCCTTGCTTGTTGCCGTCCCACTCGTCGTTCTCGGTGCGTGTTCGTCCGGTACGGACTCCACCCCGACCGGCGGGTCCACGTCCGGATCGGTCGCGGCAACCCTGGGACCTGCGGTTCCTCCGGCGACTGCGGTGGCGGCCGCCGTCCCCGCAGCCCAGTTGCCGACCGCGAGTGGCGCGTTCGGGAGCAAACCGACGTTGACGTTCCCGCAGGGCAACCCGGTGCCGAGCCTGCAGCGCGTCATCCTGACCAAGGGCACCGGTCCGCAGACCGTTGCGGGTGACTGGCTGGTCACCAACTATCTCGGACAGGTATGGGGCGGCGCCGTCTTCGACAACTCCTACGACCGCGGCACGACCTCGGTGTTCCAGATCGGCAAGCAGAAGGTCGTTCCCGGCTGGGACACCGCTCTGGTCGGCGTTCCCGTCGGCAGCCGGGTGATGCTGAGCCTGCCGCCCGCGGATGGCTACGGGGCGCCCGGCAACGCGAGCGCCGGCATCACGGGCACCGACACTCTGGTTTTTGTGGTCGACATCGTCGACGCTGTGGCTGCCGACACCGGTGGCCAGAAGGATGCCAAACCCGCCCCCGCCCTGCCCAAGACCGGCCCGCAGGTGACCGGCGCGCTCGGTGCCCAGGCGAGTGTGAAGATCCCGGCCGACACTCCGGAGCCGACCGCGCCGACCGTCACGGTGATCGCGACCGGTGCCGGTCAACCCATAGAACTGGGTCAGGTTCTCGTTCAATACACCGCGGTCACCTGGGCGGGCGAGTCCGCGGGAACGACGTGGCCGGGCAAGGACCCGGCGACCAGCGGCCAGGGCCCGCAGGAGTTGCCGGTGGCCACCGGTGGGCCGTTCGCCGGTCTGGTGGGGGTCCCGATCGGCAGCCGCGTCCTCGTACAGGTTCCCGGTCAGACCGATCCGCAGTCGGGGCAGGCGCAACCCGCCATCGCCGCCGTGGTGGATGTCCTGCTGCAGACGACTGTGACGCCGGCTGCATCGTCCGGGGCGTCGGCCGCGCCGAGCCCGGCACCGGGCACGGCTGCACCCGGCACCGCTGAGTCCTCTCCTGCGTCGAACAGTGCGCCACCACCCAGTGCCGGAACGAGCGCCGCGCTCAGCAGCGCTGCGCCGACCGGTTGACGGCGGCGCGCTGGCTAGGGTGGGCGAGGTGAGCCTCGAGGCGAGGATGACCAGGGGTCGGGCCGTTCGTGACGGCCTCGGCCTGCTAGCCCGTCTCGGGCTGTCCGCGACCTTCCTCGTGTCGGGCGGGCTGAAGGCGTCCGACCCTCGCGAGACCGTCGTCGCCGTGCGCGCCTACGGTCTGCTGCCGGAATCGCTGGTCACTGTCGTCGCGGCCGCCCTGCCGTACCTGGAGATCGCACTCGGCGTCCTGCTGCTGCTCGGCCTGGCCACCCGGTTGGCAGCCGTGATGACCGGCGTGCTGTTCGTCGTCTTCATCGGCGGAGTGATCTCCGCCGCAGCCAGGGGGTTGTCGATCGACTGCGGCTGCTTCGGCGGCGGTGGCACCGTCGAGGCAGGTCAGACGGGCTACGCCGCCGAGATCGTGCGGGACCTCGGGTTCCTTGTCCTGGCGGCCTACCTGGTCTTCCGGCCGGACACGCCGCTGTCATTGGATCGCTGGGCGCGTTCCAGATCGGGATCAACGGCATAGTGGACGTGCGGTCGCCTCGACGGTGATCCGTTGACGACCCGGTTTCATGCGGGTGGACGAGAGGACGCGGGACGTGGCGCAGGGCGGTAAACGGAACACGCAGGGCAACTCCGGCGGTACCAACCGGCCGGCCTCGAACCAGAATGGGAAATCGGCAGGTTCCCGGCAGTCCGTCGCGGCCGCCCGGCAGTTGTCCGCGGGTCAGAACCGTACCCAACTCATCATCGGCGGCGTCGCGATCGTCGTCATCGTCGCGATCATCGTCGTCGGTCTGGTGCTGAACAAGAAGGAGAGCGCTGTGCAGAGCGAGGGCTACGGCGCTTCGACGCAGTCGGTCGCGACCACCGCAAACGGGATCGTCACGGTGAGCAAGCCCGGCAGCACGCCGGCCGTCACCATCGACCTGTACGAGGACGCCCTGTGCCCGGTGTGCGCCGAGTTCGAGCGCCAGTTCGGTCAGCAGATCAACAAGGCGGTGGACGAGGGCACGCTCGCGGTGAACGTGCACTTGCTGGACTTCCTGAATCCGCAATCCTTCTCGAGGGATTACTCGACCCGGGCTGCTGCCGCATCGCTCTGCGTCGCCCAGGAGGACGGCAGTACCCCCGGCGCCTACCTCGGCTTCCACTCCGCGCTGTTCGCGTCGGAAACCCAGCCCCAGGAAGGCAGCTCCGGCGACCTGACCGACCAGCAACTCGCCGATCTCGCCAGCACATCCGGCGCACCGGCGGCGGCGGAGTGCATCACCTCGGGGCGGAACATCGCCGCCGCGGTCGCCGCCAGTACCACGTCGCAGGAAACGTTGAAGAAGGCCACCGGAGGTCAGGTCCGTACTCCGACGGTGGTGCACAACGGCGCTCCCGTCCAGCTCTCGGTCGACTGGCTGAGCAAGCTGCTCGCGCAGCCCTGACCGGTCCGTTTGGAAGCTCGCGGGCGGTTTTCAGCGACCGTGGTCGATTAGGTCGAGCCGTGGCTGCTTGGTAACCTTCACCGGCAGCTTGGGGCTGTGGCGCAGCTGGTAGCGCACCACACTGGCAGTGTGGGGGTCAGGGGTTCGAGTCCCCTCAGCTCCACGTTCGCAAAGGGCCTTTCACCATGGAGAGCAACTTCCGGGTGAGGGGCTCTTTGATTGTCATCCGGCATTGCGCGCATCGGTGCGGACGACCCGTGCGGGCATCTGGCGGCTGCCAATGATGGCCAGCCCCGTCGAGCACCTGACAGCAGCGATGCAGGATCGAGCCATTTCGGCTGAGGGGTTCGCGCCGCTCCGGACCAGGAACCCACCACCTGACCGTTGACCCGCGCCGGCGGGGACCGCGCGATGACCGTCGCCGCACCGGTTCTCGATCTCAGGTGTGATCTACAGCTCCTGACGACAGGAGGTCGGCCCGCTGTCGTGCGGTCAATACGGACACCGTGCAGTTCACGGCAACGGTCCGGGCAGTTCATCAACAACGGTCCGGGAAAAATCCGGACCCGAGCCCCATGTTCTACGCAACGTCGGACTAAGCTGCCAAGGGTCCGGGTCTGTTCCGGGCACGTGTGCGCGCCAATCTGCTGGAGGCCAACTTGACCGCCGTCGCTCCTCGCCCTGTGGTGACCCGGCCGTACCCGGTAAAGCGCGCTCCACGCGGGGCGAAGTTCCTGAGTTATCTACACACAACGGACCCCAAGGTCCTGGGCATCATGTACATCACTACGGCGTTCGCCTGGTTCATGATCGGTGGCCTGATGGCCCTGTTCATGCGGGCTGAACTGGCTCGGCCGGGCATGCAGTTCCTCTCGCCCGAGCAGTACAACCAGCTGTTCACCATGCACGGCACGATCATGCTGCTGTTCTACGCAACAGCCGTGGTGTTCGGGTTCGCCAACTTCGTGCTGCCGCTGCAGATCGGCGCGCCGGATGTGGCGTTCCCGCGGTTGAACGCGTTGTCCTACTGGCTGTACTTCTTCGGCGCCATCATCTCCACCTCCGGCTTCTTCACACCGAACGGCGCGGCCGCTTTCGGCTGGACCGCCTATCCGCCGCTATCCGGCGTGCAGTACTCCCCGGGTGTCGGTGGCGACCTGTGGATCATGGGCCTGGCGGTGTCGGGCCTGGGCACCATCCTCGGCGGCGTCAACATGATCACCACGGTGATCTGCATGCGTGCGCCGGGGATGACGATGTGGCGGCTGCCGATCTTCACCTGGGCCATCATGGTCACGTCGGTAGTGATCCTGGTTGCTTTCCCGGTCCTGACCGCGGCGCTGCTCGGGCTGGCCTCGGACCGACATTTCGGCTCCCACGTGTTCGACCCGGCCAACGGCGGAGCCATCCTCTACCAGCATCTGTTCTGGTTCTTCGGGCATCCCGAGGTGTACATCATCGCCTTGCCGTTCTTCGGCATCATCTCCGAGGTCATACCTGTCTTCTCCCGAAAACCCCTGTTCGGGTATCGAGGAATGGTCTATGCCCTGCTGGGTATCGCGGCGTTGTCCATCGCGGTATGGGCGCACCACATGTTCGCCACGGGTGCCGTGCTGCTGCCGTTCTTCAGTTTCATGACGTTCCTGATCGCGATCCCGACCGGGCTGAAGTTCTTCAACTGGATCGGCACGATGTGGAAGGGCCAGGTCAGTTTCCAGACACCGATGCTGTTTGCCTGCGGCTTCCTGGTGACGTTCCTGTTCGGGGGCCTGACCGGCGTCATCCTGGCCGCACCGGCGCTCGACTTCCACGTCTCCGACTCGTACTTCGTGGTCGCGCACTTCCACTACGTGATGTTCGGCACCATCGCGTTCGCGACGTACGCCGGCGTTTACTTCTGGTTCCCGAAGATGACCGGCCGGTTCCTCGACGAGCGGCTGGGCCGGCTGCACTTCTGGGCGACGTTCATCGGCTTCCACCTGACCTTCCTGATCCAGCACTGGCTCGGCAACATCGGTATGCCAAGGCGGTACCCGGATTACCTGCCGACGGATGGGTTCACCACCTTCAACACCATCTCGACCATCGGTGCGTTTGTGCTCGGCGCCTCGACCTTGCCGTTCCTCTGGAACGTCATCCGGTCCTGGCGGTACGGCGAGATCACCACTGCCGACGACCCGTGGGGTTACGGCAATTCCCTGGAGTGGGCGACGAGTTCACCCCCGCCGCGGCATAACTTCACTTCGCTACCACGTATCCGCTCCGAGCGGCCGGCGTTCGAGCTGCACCATCCGTACATGGTCGACCGGATGAGAGCCGAGGCGCACCCGTCCCGCAACTGGACACCGCTCGCCGATGCCGAGGCGAGTTCGCACCTGAAGATCCCGACCGGCGGATCGGGTTCGTCGTCGGCTCCGTTCGGGGAATGAACCTCGTTCATCTCTGCTGTCCGACCCCGGGGCGTCCGTGTCCTCGGTGCTGATCACCGTGACCGGCCCGGACCGGCCAGGTGTGACCGGTGTGTTGTTCACCGCGCTATCTGCACACCGGGTGGATGTCCTGGACATCGACCAGGCAGTGATCCGCGGGCAACTGACCCTCGGGGTGCTGGTCGGTACAGCGGAGGATCCGGAGGGACTGCAGGAAGACGTCGAGCAGGCCATGAGCGCGCTCGGAATGGCTGTCCGGGTCGCCATCGACCGGCCCGGCAGCGACCGGCGGCTCTTTCCAACGCATGCCGTCGTCGTCCTGGGGAAACCGCTGCAGGCCGCAGCGATCGGCCAGCTGGCACTGCGCTTCGGCCAGCTCGGCGTCAACATCGAAGCGATCAAACGGATCGCCGACTATCCGGTGACCGGGTTGGAACTGTCCGTCCGCGCGCCCGACGACGAGGCGCTGCGCTCCGCGGTGGGAGAGGTCGGCGCCGCCGCCGGGGTTGACATCGCGGTCGAGCGGGCGGGCATCTCCCGGCGGGCGAAGCGACTGATCGTCTTCGACGTCGACTCGACCCTGATCACCGGCGAGGTGATCGAGATGCTCGCCGACCACACCGGAACCCGGGCGGCGGTCGAGCACATCACCGCAGCGACGATGCGCGGTGAACTGGATTTCGCCGATTCGCTCCGGGCCAGAGTAGCGATGCTGGAAGGACTGGACGCCGCCGTCCTCGACCAGGTCGGCGCGTCCCTGGTACTGACGCCCGGCGCCCGCACCACGGTGCGGACCCTGAAACGACTGGGCTACCGCTGCGGCATCGTGTCCGGTGGGTTCACCCAGGTCACCCGCCACCTCGTCGACGAGCTCGACCTGGACTTCGTCGCCGCGAACACCCTCGAAGTGGTCGACGGAGTGCTGACCGGTCGAGTACTCGGTGAGATCGTCGACCGGCCCGGAAAGGCGAGAGCGCTGGAGCGTTTCGCCCACGAATCCGGGGTCGCGCTGAGCCAGACCGTGGCGGTCGGAGACGGCGCGAACGACATCGACATGCTCTCGGTCGCGGGCCTCGGTATCGCCTTCAACGCCAAACCGATGGTCGCGCAAATTGCCGACACCACCTTGAATCAGCCGTATCTGGATCCCGTGCTGTTCATCCTGGGCATCTCCCGGGAGGAGATCGAGACGGCCGACGCCGCTGACGGTACCTTGCGCCGGGTGCCACTTGACTGAGTCCTTGGGGAACCCGGGTGGGGGCGTCGGATTGCCATCTGCGGCAGCGGTTCCACGAGGGATTGCCCTTCGCCCATTGAGCGATCGGTACGCGCACTGGTTGCAGCTCGACGCCGAGCAGGTACTGGCCGACCGGGACGAAGCGGCGCAGGACATCAGGGCGATGCAACTGGTGTTGCGAATGGAACGCACCGACCCTCCGTCCTGGCATCGTGCGCTGGCCGGAGCGGCGACCGCAGCGGCGTCACTCTGCCTGGACCCCCGCAGCGAGAGGGGCGGCCAGTGGCACGACGCGGTCGCCGGGTACTGCCTCGGCCACATCCGCAAGGTCACCCGGAGGGCTCGCGGAGCGCATTGGGTGGCCGCCCAGGAATTGCCTGGGATCAGCGTCGACGTGCAGGGCACTCAGGTACGGGCACTCGTCCCCGGGCGGGTGGTCGATCTGGATCCGCGGATCACCAGGCTGCAGGTGGGTGGCACCGACGTAGCGCCCGACGAGCCGGCCGATTCTGATGCCGAACCGGATGCCGGGCTGTCGGTATGGCTGGCCGCGGAGTCTGCGATGACGCTGGGCAAGGCGATGGCCCAGGCGGGACATGCGGGCATGATCGCGGCTGCGCTGCTGGCGGCGGACGACCAGTCCGCGCTGGCCGGGTGGGCCGAGTCGGGGTGCGTCGCCACCGCACATCGGGCGACGTCGGCGGAGTGGACCGGCCTCGAAGACCGGTTGCGGGACGAAACGGGCGCCTGGCGTCGTGACCGCTTGCTCGCCGTTCGGGACGCAGGCTTCACCGAGGTGGCGGCCGGGACAGTCACAGTCATCGCCAGGTTCCGCAGATAGCGCCTGAGCGGAGCTGGTGCTGACCGCGCGCGCACGTCGTCGCTGCCCCGGACGCCGTGCGAAGGCGGAATATCGCAGATATATCGGCCGCCCGCAGCCCGACCGACACCATCGTCAACTGCCGACCAGCCACAGCACCGCATACGGGTGCAGCCAGATGTTGCCGTCAGACCCCGGGTGAATAACGTTGCCGCTCAACGCATCCCGTGCGTTCAGCAGGCCGATTTCAGCCAGCCGCCAGCCGGGGAACGACCGCCAATCGTCGGTGACGTTGAACAACTCCAGCAACGGCCCGAGCGGATGACGGCGCAGCACCGGGAGGATGCCCGGATCGGAGAGCAGGGGCACCTCCGCAGCAACCGTCGATTCCAGGTGCGGCAGGCAGGCCCTGACCTGCGCCAGGTGCTTGATGCCCAGAAACAGTCGGCCCTGGACGGTGTGCAGGTCGTGTCGCCGCTCGGCCCGCTGCCAGTCCATGCGAGGACGGTGCGCCCACCGGTTGTCATTCTCGTGGCCGAGCTCGTCCGCCCAGTGCGGATCGTTGGCCATGGCGATCTCATCGCCCATCCAGAGCACTGGGATGCCGCCCCAGCCCATGATCATCGCGTGCGCCAGGAACAACCGCCCCACCACAGCGTCCAGGTCCGTTTCGTTCGGGGCCTCCCGCCAGGACACGGCGTCCAGTCCCGCCAGGCTGGCCGCCGAGCCGCTGATCCGCCGGTCACCGGTTTCCGGGTTGGCCTGGAAGACCAACCCGTGAGCGGGCGATCCCGGATACTTGCCGCAGTAGTAGTCGGACAGGAACGACCGGTGCAAGTAACCGTCCAGATCGACCGCCGCGGCGTCGACATCGTCGACAGCCCAACCGATGTCGTCATGGCACCGCACGTACGTCACCCAGCTCGTGGTCGACGGCACCGGCGGGATGGCGCGCAGCGCGTGCGCCGCCAGGCGCGCGTCGCGCGATGCCAGCATCGACCAGATCTGCACCATCAGACTGTTGTGGTAGGCGATGTCGCTGACCTTGCCGTGGTGCGATCCCTGACCCAGGTAGTGCACCAGGTCCTGTGGCGCGACGATGGCTTCGGCTTTGAACAGCAGGGCAGGACAGGCAATCCGGGCTAGCGCACGCAACGCCTGGGTGATGGCGTGGACTTCGGGCTGGTTCTGGCAGTTGGTGCCCACCCGCTTCCAGACGAACGCGATGGCGTCGAGCCGCAGCACCTCGACACCGGCGTTGGCCAGGAACAGGATGATGTCGGTGTACTCGGCGAACACGTCGGGGTTCGACCAGTTCACGTCCCACTGCCACTCGTTGAACGTGGTCCAGACCCAGCCCTGAACCTCCGTCGAATAGGTAAAGCTGCCCGGCGCGAAATCCGGGAAGACCTCCGGAAGGGTCGCCTCGTACCGGTCGGGCTCCCTCCGGTCGGGGAAGACGTAGAAATAGTCGCGGTACCGCTGGTCGCCGTCCCGTGCGGCCTGCGCCCAGGCGTGTTCCTGGGCGACATGGTTCAGCACGAGGTCGAGGACCAGGCTTATCCCGTTGCGGCGCAGGTCCGCAGCGAGCGTGCGCAGGTCGTCCATCGTGCCGAGGTCGGCCCGCACGGTGCGGTAGTCGGCGACCGCATAGCCGCCGTCGTTGTCCCCCTCGCGGGGCTGCAGCAGCGGCATCAGATGCAGGTAGCTGACACCGAGTTCGGCGAGGTAGGGCACCTTGTCGGTGACGCCGCGCAGGTCGCCGGCGAACCGGTCGGCATAGGCCGCGTACCCCAGCATCGACTCGTCCTGGAACCACGCCGGATCCAGCGTGCGCTGCATATCCAACCGGGACATTTCCGGGTCCCGATCACGGAAGGCCTCTGCTGCGGACCGGATGAGCCTGGGTTCGAGCCCGTGGACCTGCTCCGGCCGGTACACCGCCAAAAGCCCGTCGTGCAGGTCGCTCCACCATCGATCCAGCCGCAAGCCGAACAGCTCCCGCAGGTGCTGGGGGTGCTCGGTGAGGACCTTCTCCGCCTCGTGGTGAAGGTGCGCCGGGGCCGCTTGCATGGCTGCGATTGTGCCGCAGCCATGGCGGACAGGGTGCGCCGTCCCACCCTGAACGATGTCGCGCGGGCCGCGGGGGTGAGCCTGGGATCGGTGTCGCGGGTCGTCGACGACGTCTCAGTTCGGCTCGACGACGGTGACGCCGGCGGCCCGCATCTCCGCGATTGCGGCCGCCTTATCGCCCGGCCGGAGCTCGACAAACCTGGTCAGTGCCAGCGGGACAGTTACCCGGTAGCCCAGACGCACCCCGTCGACGGCCGTCGACTTCACGCACCAGTCGCCGGCCAGCCCGACAACGGTGATGGCCATGATGCCGTTCTCGTCGAGGATGCAGGACAGCTCGGTGTCCCGGTTCTTCCCGGTCGGCAGGTGCAGGAGAAATAGTCAATACCTGTGGATGAAGATCTTTTAGGCGACCATGACCTCCTCGGTCTCGTTGGTGTTGTCGGCGGGCCGCTCGACGTGTTTGCCGTGGTGGAAGGTCGCACCGGCACGGACGAGGGCGACGAGGTGAGG
>JBBRVZ010000040.1:0-28203 GCA_038246445.1 Mycobacteriales bacterium | reverse complement strand
TGTTCTCCGCGTCAGTGCGCGAGAACGTACTGCTCGGCCGTCCGGACGGCTCGGACGATGACGTGGCCGCCGCCCTGCAGGTGGCGCAGGCGGATTTCGTGCACGCCCTGCCCTGGGGCCTCGACACCCGGATCGGCGAGCAGGGGTTGTCACTGTCCGGCGGTCAACGGCAACGGCTCGCGCTCGCCCGTGCCGTTGTCGCCCGGCCCGCGGTGCTGGTATTGGACGATCCGTTGTCCGCGCTGGACATCCACACCGAGGCGCGGGTGGAGACGGCACTGCGATCCGTTCTGGCCGGGACGACCGCCCTGGTGATCGCGCACCGAGCGTCCACCGTGCAGTTGGCTGACCGTGTCGCGCTGCTGGACGACGGCCGGATCACGGCGGTGGGAACGCATTCGGAGCTGATGGCCGGCGTGCAGGCGTATGGGGATCTGCTCGCCAGCCGGCAGGACGCTTCCGCGGCGGGCGAGGGCCGGTTGGCGACCGCCGGGTCCGCTGTCGGCGGCTCCGCGGGTACCGGGCACAGCCGTCCCGCGGCCGCCCGCACTGGACAGCCCAGTACCGGAGTGCATGGTGACACCGAAAGGGCGCGTTGATGACGTCATCCGGCACGACGACGCCGGTCGTGCTCGAGCCCGAGGCGGATGACGCCTGGCGTGGCGTCGCCGCGGAGGACACCGCCGAGACGTCGGTCGCGGTCGGGCTGAAATTGCAGGCCCGCTCCCGCCGGTTGCTCGCTTCTCTGGTACGCCCGCATCGCCGGCTCGCGCTGATCGCCGGCCTCGTCGTGGTCATCAGCGAGATCGCCTATCTGATCGGGCCGTTGATCATTGCCTACGGCATCGACACCGCAGTGCCGGCTCTGGCCGCCGGGGACAACGGCCCGTTGGTTTTCGCCACGGTGGCCTACCTGGCGGCCGGCGCCGCCAACGCCGGCTGCAAGGCGTTGTTCGTCCGGTTGGCCGCGAAGGTCTCCCAGGCGGTGCTGCTGGATCTGCGCGGCCGGGTCTTTGATCATTCGCAGTCGCTGAGCCTGTCGTTCCACGAGAAATACACGTCAGGGAAGGTCATCTCACGGATGACCAGCGACCTGGACGCGCTCGGTGATCTGGCTGCGGAGGGACTCGACGGTCTGGTGTCCGGGCTGCTTTCCGTCGTCGCCATCTCGGTGACGCTGCTGGTGCTGGACCTCGACCTGGGCCTGATCGCCCTTGCCGCCTTCATCCCGATCCTGTTGGCCACCAGGTGGTTCCAGAACCGGTCGCGGCGGATCTATTGGCGTACCCGGTCGGCAATCGCATCGGTGATCGTTCAGTTCACCGAGACGATGAACGGTCTGCGTGCGGTGCTGTCGTTCCGGCGAGAAGGCCGCAACACGGCCATCTTCGGTGCGCTGAACGATCAGAACGCTCGGGCGAACGGCGACGGACTGATAGCGCTGGCGCAGTTCACGCCGGCAGTCCGGCTGTTCGGCAACCTCAGCCTGGTCGCCGCCATGGCGCTCGGTGCTGTGCAGGTCATCGACGGCACCCTCGGGGTGGGCGTGCTGGCGGCCTTCCTGTTGTACGTGCGGCGGATGTACGACCCGTTGGACGAACTGGCCATGTTCTACAACACCTATCAGTCGGCGGCCGCCGCGCTGGAGAAGCTCTCCGGGTTGCTCGAAGAACGAGCTTCGGTTCCGGAACCGGCCGATCCGGTGTCGCTGCCGGCCGATCGGGACATCGCGGGCGAGATCCGCTTCGAAGCGGTCACCTTCGCCTACACCCCGTCGGTTCCGGTCCTGTCCCGGCTCGACCTGCTGATCCCACCGGGACAGACCGTAGCCGTGGTCGGTGCGACCGGCGCGGGCAAGTCGACGATGGCCAAGCTGTTGGCCCGGTTCTACGACCCCACCAGCGGGCGGGTTCTGCTCGACGGGATCGACGTCTGCACGATCGGCACATCGGACCTTCGCCGGGGCGTCGTGATCATCACCCAGGAGTCGTTCCTGTTCTCCGGAACGGTGGCCGAGAACATCGCGCTGGGACGGCCGACGGCGGGCCGGGCGGAGATCGAAGCTGCGGCCGACGCCATCGGCGCCGGCGCATTCATCCGCGCCTTGCCGGAGGGCTTCGACACCGACGTCCGTAAACGCGGGGGACGGTTGTCGGCCGGTCAACGTCAGCTCGTGGGGTTCGCCCGCGCCTTTCTCGCCGACCCCGCGGTACTTCTCCTCGACGAAGCAACCGCATCGCTGGACATACCGGCCGAGCGAGCCGTGCAGCATGCGCTGCGCAACGTCCTGCGCGGGCGAACGGCGGTGATCATCGCGCACCGGCTCTCGACGGTGGCGATCGCGGATCGGGTTCTGGTGATGGAGCACGGCGTCCTCGTCGAGGACGGGTCGCCCCAGGAGCTCATCGGTGGGGCAGGCGCTTACGCATCGCTGCACGAGGCGTGGCGGGACTCGCTCGTCTGATCCCGGCCGAGCCGCTGGAGCGCGCTCGGATCGGGCTTCGCCTGAGACCTCTACGGAATCCGGATACCTTCGGCGCATGGACAGGCGGTTGACGGGGGGCATCGTGGTCCTCGTCGTCCTGGTCGTCGCCATCGTGGCGCCGAACCTGCTGCACCGTCGCATCGTCGGCGAAGCGGTGGCCATCACTGCCCCTGGCCCGCCAGGCCGGTTGTCCCGGCGTCAGACGGTGGACCGGACCTCGTCTGGTCGCCCGCGGTGGTCTTCGACGAAACCTCGGTCGGGCCCAGCAGGGTGCAGAGACTGGTCGGGCAGCGGTGGTCGGCGTGCGTCGTCGGTGCGCCGGTATCGCGCCCGTACGACGGACGGCTCCGTGACGTGCTGACCACCGGTGCACTGCCGTCGGATTTCGGGAGCTGCTGGAAGTCGGACAGCCTGCGCGATTCCGAACAGGTTGCCTGCGACCGCCCGCACGCCGTCGAGGTGCTGGCTACGACGGGCCTGGGCAGTGCCTCGCAGACCGCCGCGGAGGTTGGAAGATCGTGCCGTGTCGTCGCCGGCCGGATGATGCGCACGACCGACCCGGAGCGCGGCGGGGCGCTGAGCGTCCGGATCCTCGACTTCCATGAGGGGGGCACCGTTGCACCTCGCCGGCCGACGTCCTGAAGGACACCTACATCACCTGTATCGCTGCTGCTCGTCACGTCCCGCAGCTCACCGGCACGCTGATCGGCATAGGGGAAGGGCCGCTGCCGACCGGCTGACGAGCACGTGGGTCGCGGCGCTGTCCTGCTGCTGTACCGGCGGCAGTCGGAGTTGTTGTCGGCACCAACAGTTGCGGCAGCGCATTCGGCCGAGATGACGGTCAACCGGGCGCGGGCAGCATGAGCAACGCAGCGGTCCAGCCGCACAGGATGCCGGCCAGCGCCCCACCGGCGATCCACCGCAGCACGGGAAGGTCCCTGGAAAGCCACATGGCCGGGAGCAGGCCACCGGCGACAAGCAGGTTGACGAGCACCGCGACGATCGGACGATCCGAGAGCCCGGCCGACAGCACCCACCCGGCCACCCCGACCAACAGCGCCGAGAAGACAGCCAGCGCCAGTCCTGTTGCCCACGGCGTCGGCTCCCCGCCCGCACGCCATTCCGCCACCCACGGCCAGTCCTCAGCATGGGCGCCCCGGCGTCCGGACCCGACGTCGGAGCCGTCCACCCTCTCGACGACGACCGCACCGGTCTGGTTCGGCGGGGCGTTCACGACCGCACCGGCGGCCACGTCGCCGGGTACCTCGCTGCTGGATACGTCACTGCCGGAGACGTCGGCCCGATCGGAGTCGCGGACCAAGTGGACGACTCCGGACCCTCGACGACCGGCACCTGTCGGCGCCGGCGGTTCGGCGTCGGTCGGTGTTGGAACGCTGCCCCCTGCAGGCGCGCGAGTCTCGTGCCCGTGAGCAACGGAAATAACGTCGGGCGCGCCTACGGGAGCCAGCGCACTGTCGTTGACCGTGTGCCCGCCGGAGTCGTCGCTGTCGTGATCCATCCGTTCGGACTGTATTGCAGTCAGCGTCCGCCGACGCACAGCGTGCCGTTACGGAGCCTCAGATGTCGCCACCATTGCCAGCCGTGCCGCCAGTTGCAAGAAGGCAGGGTGGTCGGGCTGCCGACTGCTGGAAGGGCGCTCTCGGTCGTCAGGACGCGTAGTTCGTCAAGACCCCGCCGATGTGGACGACGCCGCCGGGGGGTACCTGGCACGCACGTCGTTGCAGGCCTCGCAGAAGGCCACGGGAATCAACCCCACGGCCTGGAGCCGGCCAAAGATGATGCAGCCCAGGCACAGCGCGAAGGCGGACTCGAGAAATGCCGCGACCGCGATCATCGCGACCAGCACCCAGGCCACCAGCGGTGCTCCGAACAGGTGGGCGACGAGCGCACCGATGGACAGCGTGGCTCCGATCCCCTGGGCGAAACGCTTGGGCGGACCGGCAACCAACTTCGCAGCCGCGATCTGCGGGGCGATGACCCGGACTGCCAGCTGCCCCAGCGGTGACAACGTCGGACCTGTCAGAACCCTGGCGAGGAATCCCGCCGCGAGGATCCACAACGGCCACCCTGTCCGCAGCAGCAGCGTCAGCAGACACAGCAGCACGACCCCGGCCGCCACGGTGCGCGCCGCCACCTCGTTGACCGGATCGGGAAAGCGGAACAGGTTGTGCACCCGAACAGTCTGCATGACATCTCATGTTCCGGCCGGAGCGGTGGGGCAGGTCATACCGACCCAATCTGAGGAGTGTCGATCTGCCCCTGACGTGCCTTTGGTGGCGTAGGGCAGCCGGGCACCCAGCACCCCGAACGCACCTATTCCGCCACGACACACTACGGGTCGCCCCGAACGGGGGATCGACCGACACCAACGAACGCCAATCCCTCGTTCTCAGGTTCGAGCTGGCGGACGCCGTGTCACGATCGAGCCATTCTGACCACCATTAGGTGTTCTCATGCCCCGAATGCTCGTCATTTGTTACGTATCGTGAGATTCTTGTGGTGCCAGGCCGGCCACCTGGCGAAGAACCGTCCATCCCGTCCGAGCCACAGCCGGACGTGCCCATCGCGCACGCGTCACCGCGCACAGCACCCGCTTCCACGACCGACCCGGATGACGCATGCCGTCATCCAGCGGGGTGGCCGCGGTCTTTCTGGAGGCCACCGTCTTGATCCCGATCCCTACGCCGCGTGCCGGCCACCGCCCCCGCGGACCGCTGATAACGGCGGCTCTGGTCGCGGTCATCGCGATTGTCGCGATGACCGCGGTGCACAGTTCGGCAGGCGCCCAACCGGCTGTCAACGCAGCGGCCGTCGGCAGCCAGCAGATCGCCAACCCGGCTGTGGCGGTCGCGAGTTCAACTCCGACCGCTGCGCCGGCAAGTACCTCCGCCAGTCCCATCCCGACCGAGGCAGCGGCCAAGGCCACCCCGGCAGCGGCCACGGTCGTGACGACATCGGCCGAGAAACCCGCAGCCATGACGACCCCGGCCACGACCGCCGCGCCGAAGAGTGCCAGGGGGCCGACACCGTCCAGCGCAGCCAGTGCCCCTGCCGCCGCGAAGGCGGCGGCGCCCAGGCCGAACCAGCCCACGAAGGACTCCGCTGCGCAACCCGTCGTGGCACAGAAGTCGGCGGCGCAAGGATCCTCCGGCAACTGGATGACAGACCTCATCCCGAAGGTCGACCCGAACGGCCGCGCAGAGTGGGTCTTCGAGCGCAACGGCGGTTGGGGAGCCAGCGACGGCCACACCATCTATATCGACCCGGACATGCCTGTGCAGAACCGTTACTCGGTGATGGTGCACGAGTACGGCCATGTCATGCAGGCACGGGCGTTCGGCAGCCTCAGCGCATCTGCCGCTGCCATGAGTGCCATCGTCGGTGACGACCCTTCGTCGATCACCGCCAACGAGAGCACCGCGGACTGCATGGCGCAGATCCTCGGTGCTACCTGGGTCGGGTATGGCTGCAACGACGCGCTCCGAGGCGCAGCGGCGGCAGTGCTCGCCGGCCAACGTCCCTGAGACCGACGCTGCTGAGACCAGCCGACGATGCACCCTCCCCCTGACGGCCACGAAACCCTTTGCAGCGCCGCAGAAGTGATACCGACCCCGGCCCTGCGCAACGGCGGATCCCCACCTGCGCTCGCAGTGGTGGCCGCCTGATCAGCCGTTGAACTGGGCGAATGCAATGGCTGCGGCAGTGGCCACGTTGAGCGAGTCGACACCGTTGCACATCGGGATCCGCAGCCGGACATCGGCTGCCTGCAGCGCTTCGGCTGTCAGCCCTGGTCCCTCGGCGCCCACCAGGATCGCGGCCTGCCGCGGCCGGGCCATCTCCCGCAGCGACGTGTCGCCGCCGGGCGTGAGTGCAAGGATCTGAAAACCCTTGTCCCGCAGCATCTCGATGCTCTCGATCAGGCCGACGACCGGTGCGAACGGCACGGACAGCACCGTTCCCATCGACACCCGGACACTGCGTCGGTAGAGCGGGTCGGCGCACCCCTCGGCAAGCAGGACGGCGCCGACCCCGAGCGCCGCGGCGTTACGGAACAGCGCGCCCAGATTTTCGTGGTCACCGACACCCTCCAGGACGGCCACGGTTCGCACCTCGTCGACCAGTGCGTCCGCTGGCGCGAAGGCGATCCGATCCGCCGTCGCCAGCACGCCACGGTTGAGATGGAAGCCGACAACGGTGGCCATCACGTCGGCCGATGCGACATAGCAGGGTGCGGCCACGCCGTTGACGTCCGCCGCCAGCTGGTCGTAACGGCGGGCCACTCCGAGCAGGGCGCGCAGCGGATACCGCGAGGCCAGCAGCCGGCGAACGACGACCACTCCTTCGGCAATCACCAGGCCCCGGCCGCCGGGGCGGTCGGGTCTACGGTCCGCCGTCGTCAGGTCGCGGAAGTCGTCGAGGCGCGGATCCGCGGGGTCGGTGATCTCGACGGGGCCATGACGACCTGTCATCGGAAGCGGCGTACGGCCCGATCGGTGGGCACCGGCGGTTGCAGCACGGCGGCGACGGTCGCATCGTGCGGGTGCGCAAACCTGCGGCGACGCGGTGGACCCGCCCGAGCTGCGAGCCGCTGCCCGATCACGTCGCCGGGCCCCTGGTCGCGCTCATCCGCTCGCGAACCTTTTCGGCGATGCTGTGCAGAGCGGCGATCTCCTGCTCGTCCAGCAGGTCTATCAGGAACGACCGGACTGCCATCACATGGCCCGGCGCCATGCCCTGCAACTCCTCGATCCCCCGATCGGTCAGATCAGCGAAGTATCCCCGCTGGTCGTCGTCGCACCGGACCCGCTGCACCCAGCCCCGGGCGACCAGCCGATCCACGGTGCGGGTGATCGCACTGCGGGTGGCCAGCGTCCGATCGGCGAGGTCGCTCATCCGCAGCCGACGGCCGGGCGCCTCGGAGAGGTGAACCAAGACCTCGAAGTCGGTCAACGAGGCCGCCGAGTCGTTCTGCAGCTGCCGATCCAGGGCGGGTATCAACAGCCGGTACATCTCCAGCCAGCCCCGCCAGGCCGCCTGCTCCTGATCGTTCAACCACTGCGTCGTCACAAATCGCCCCATCGTCATGTTCAGCCCTGCACGGTCGGCAGGCTGGCGCCAGGTGTGTCACTCGCGCCGGTTGGCGACCCGGTATTGCCGGACGCATCGCACAGCACACGATCAGTATCGGTGGCGGGCAAGTCGGCGAGAAGTGGGGTCTGCCAGGGCGGAACGGCCCCGGTCGTTCCGGATCGGTCCGCCGCCGGCTCCAGCTCGTCACCCTCTCGGGAGGGACGATCCAGCGATGCGAGCGAACCATTGCGGCATGAAAATGGTGACAACGCAATGTTTTTCACGGATGGAGGAGCCTTCCGCGCCCTCATCGTTCCGGGGCCCTTCGGTTTCATGTGACGCTCGTCACAGGATTGACGCTGATTTAGCAGGTTAGCAGCAGTGCTGCTAATTTCGGTCCAGGGTCTTCGACGCAGAGCGCCCAGTAACCTCAGAGAAGAGGACCGGCATGAGGACCCTCGTCGTGCCGTGCCGGGCCGCAATCAACGCCGTCATCCTGGCGTCGGCCACCACCCACCGCGCCCGATCGGGCGCCGCGCCGGTGGCGCACTGCACGCCATCCACGTCATGTCCGGCTGAATTCCTGTGACCGCACCGCTTCTCGCCACCCTTTCGGGAGCGCCCTGTCCGCGACTGCTTCCGTCGGCATCCGCCGCATCCGGTCGGCCCCGGTGCGGGCCGGGTGGACCCGCTGGGCGGCCCGCACTGCCGCACCGCAGATCGCACCCAGGTTGGTTCTCATGAACACAGGATGGTCCGACTCGCTGTCACTGGGGGAAATGATTCGCCGGCGGCGGGAAATCACTGCCCTGCCGATGCGGCAACTCGCCGCGATGTCGGGGATCTCCAACCCCTACCTCTCGCAGATCGAACGTGGTCTGCGGGATCCGTCCGACCAGGTGCTGAACGCGATCGCGGATGCGCTGCAACTGTCATCGGAATCGCTGCGGCCACCGCAGCCGACGCACGACCCGTCCTCCGCCCCTTCCGCAGTGGTCGGTGCAATCCGGTCCGATCCCCATCTGACCGCGCAACAACGCAGGGCCCTCGAGGAGTCTTACCTGGCTTTCCGCGAGGTCACCATCGAGCGACGCCGGGTGAAGGGCCGCCGTGACGGCGGCGCCCCAGCCGACGTCTCCCACGCCGACGAGGACTGAGGAGAACGTCTTGACCACCAAGAAGAGCGACGTCGACGACAACGCTGCCGACAACAACACTGCCGGTAAGAGCGCTGCCGCCGAGGACCTGTTGCCACCGCAGCTCAAGCCTGCCGACACATCGGCATGGGACGAGGTGGATCGGCGCGTCCGCGGACGGATCGCCGAAGTGCTGAGTCAGGCGGAGGAGCAGTACTCTTCCACACCTTTGGGCAAGCTCGACTCCATGGACGCCATCCCCGCCTTCACCCGGACCGCGCTCGCCATGGCGTCGGAGCCAACGCTGGCGCTGCAGGTCGGTACCAACTACGCCACCGGCATGATGCGCGCGATGTTGGCCGCCGGCGCGCGGACCGTCGGCGCCCAGGTCGACGGCCCGGTCGAGGAAGGCAAGGACAAGCGTTTCGCAGACAAATCCTGGTCGGACAACGCAGGCTTCTGGTTGCTCCGCCAGGAATACCTGCTGTGGGAGAAGGCACTGCGGGAGCTGGTCGCCAAGGCCAAGGTGGATGACCAGACCCGTTTGAAGGTCGGCTTTCTCACCCAGGCCATGGTGGACGCGCTCGCTCCGACGAACGCCTTCCTGACCAACCCGGACGCCATGCGAAAGGCCGTCGAAACCGGTGGTCAGTCGGTCGCCAAGGGCGTCCAGAACCTGCTGCGGGACCTCGCCACCAACGGCGGTCAGCCGCAGCAGTTCGCCGAGGGCGTGTACGAGGTCGGCAAGAACATGGCTGTCTCACCCGGCAAGGTGGTGTTCCGCAACGAGCTCATGGAACTCATCCAGTACGAGCCCACCACCGAGAAGGTGCACGAGATCCCACTGCTGTTCAGCCCGCCGTGGATCAACAAGTACTACATCATGGACCTGTCGCCGGGCCGGAGCCTCGTGCAGTGGGCAGTCGACCACGGTCACACCGTCTTCCTGATCAGCTACCGGAATCCGGACGAGAGCATGCGTTCGGTGCAGATGGAGGACTACCTGCTGTCCGGGCCGATCACTGCTCTTGACGTCGTGAGGGACATCACCGGTCAGCAGAAGGCGAACCTGCTCGGCCTGTGCCTGGGCGGCACGTTGACCATGATGACGCTGGCCTATCTCGACGCCATCGGTGACGACCGGATCAACTCCGCGTCCTTCCTCAACACGCTGACCGACTTCAGCGAGCCGGGCGCCCTGGGTGTCTTCACCGACGAGGCAACGGTGGCCAAGCTCGAGGTCACGATGCAGAAGACCGGCTTCCTGCCGGCCCAGAACATGGCCATGACCTTCAACCTGCTCCGCGGCAACGACCTCATCTGGAACTACGTCGTCAACAACTGGATGAAGGGCGAGGACCCGCCGGCCTTCGACCTGCTGTCCTGGAACGCCGACTCGACCCGGATGCCGGCGGAGATGCATTCCTTCTACCTCCGTACCTGCTACCTCGAGAACCGGCTCGCGCAGGGTCGACTCGAGATCGCCGGCCAGCAGCTGAACATGCAACAGGTCGACCAGGACCTGTACTTCCTGGCTGCCGAGCAGGATCACATCGCTCCGTGGCGCAGCTCGTACATCGGTGCCAGAGTTCCCGTTGGCAAGGTGCGGTTCGTCTTGTCCAATTCCGGCCACATCGCCGGGGTCGTCAACCCGCCGAACCCGAAGTCGAAGTACTTCGTCGGCGCCTCCGACGACCTCCCGGAGGACCCGGACAAGTGGTTGGAGACTGCAACGTCCCACCCGGAGACGTGGTGGCAGGACTGGGCTCGGTGGATGGAACCGCGTTCCGGCGCTCTGATCGACCCGCCGCAGGTCGGCAGCGAGACCAACGCGGTCCTCGGTGAGGCGCCCGGAACGTACGTACTCGCGAAGTAAACCTGCCGGCCCGCCGGTTCGACGGCGGGCCGCGTCACCTCGGTGAGAAGGCCCTGACCCACCCGATGGGTCGCGCGGGTCAACCTGAGCACGACCATGCCCGCTCGATTCATCAGAACGAGCGGGCATAGTCGTGCGAGCGCCGATCAGGTGAAGGCGGTGGAGATTCCCTCTGAACCGGTCTCGCGGCTGTCCTGGTGATCGTCGGGCTGCACCTTGTCCTGACGTTTGGTCTGAGTGACGACGACTGACGGGTCGATCGTCATCACGGTGTAGCCGCCGACCGCGCCCGCACCGAAGCCGGGCGCGAAGATCTTCATCGGACGATCGATCTTCCCGTCCTCGACGGCGTCGGCGATCGCGATAGGGATGCTCGCGGACGAGGTATTGCCCGCCCTCTCGATGTCGAAGTAGATCAGATCCGCTGACAGACCGGCCTCCTCGGCCAGGTCGATCACCATCGTCTTGTTCGCCTGGTGCGGGACGACCAGCTCCACGCTGTCCCAGGCCGATTCCTTCCGACCCAGCGGATCCGGCTGAGCACCCAGCTCGGTGATCATCTGATGCAGGTACCGCCCGGCCAGCGCCTTCACCTCCGGGCCGAACACCGTGATGTTGTTGTCGAACGCCGCGTTGGGCCAGATGATGGAATTCACCTGGCTGACCGGGCCGCTGGCAAAGGTCTGCATCAGGTCGATGTCGGTGTCCTCGCCCTGCGCCGCCGGCGCCACCACGATCGCGGCGGCACCGTCACCGAAGATCATCCGGGACGGCCGGACGGTGCCGATCTTGTCGGAGAACTTCTCCCCGCAGACGAGCAGCACCGGCCGTTCGACCTCCTGCAGCAGGCGGATCGCCTCGGACAGCCCGTACGGCAGGCCCGCGCAGCCGGCGACGATGTCGGCCGACATGTGGGTCTGGAACATGCCGAGCTGGCCGGACAGCCAGGTCGCCATCGACGGCACCAAACGGTGGTTCGTGCAGGAGCAGAAGATCACCGCACCGATCTCCTCCGGCTGCCGACCGGCCCGTTCCAACGCGGCCATCGCCGCATCCAGCGCCAACTCGTCGAGGCCACGCTCGGTGTACATGCGGGTCTGGATACCGGTCTTCTGGCTGATCTCCTCGGCCGTCATCGGGGACCAGCAGTAGGCCGAGTTCCGGATGAGATCGTCGTTGGAGCAAAGGATCTCACCGCGGACGACGGCCAGCGCCTCGATCTTGGGCAGCACCTTGAACTGCTTGCGGACGTCGATCGCCGGGTACGGCCGGATCGGCTGCCTGGTGACCACCTCCGGCGCGAAGGAGGCGACCCGGGTTCCGGTCGACGGCCGAGGGTCGCCGCGGGTGATTTTGTGCAGGAACCGGGTGACCTCGGCCGTCTTCGGCTTCATCAGCACGACGACGTCGTCGTCCTGCAGGTCCTGGATCGCCGTCAGCTGGACGTCGGCGCGATCCCATGGGTACTGGTTGTGCAACACCATCGCCCAGCGGTGCAGGGCTTCGAGCTCCGCGACGTCCTCCTGGACGTCGGCGATGTCGGAGTACGAAAAGGTCGGATAATCGGGGTCGAACCTGCCGAGGCGGAAGGTCAACTGGCTGGGGTCGGCGAGCGCCTCCCCCACGCTCGGCCGAATTGCCTGCAGCGCGCTCGCATGATGCTTGCGGTTGCCGAAGACGTCGAACAGCATCGCCCAGATGCGGTCCTCGGTCTCGGGGTCCGTGCCCGAAGGCAGCGCCTGGTACGCACGCTGTACGGCACCGACCTTGGTCTCCTTGTCCTGCCACGGCTGCACGAACGGCAGGTACAGGTCCGAGCGGGTCCGTGGGACGTCGCGCCAGCGGGTCGGCACCTTCTCGTACATGGTCATCGCGAAACGGTTGACCCAGAACAGGTTCAGCGCGACGTCCCGCATCAGGTGCATACGGTCGGGATACCTGCCCTGCTCGATCCGCACCCCGATCTCGGTGCCCGACGGCGCCTTGGTCTCGAAATCCCGGCGGATGATCTGGTCGAGCTGCTCCTCCGTCTCGATGACGGAAAATTCCAAGTCGGGGGTGAAGTTGCACGGGAAGACCAAGCGGCCGTGCCGATTGATGACAAATGGCTGCATCCCAGACTCCTTTGTCGGACCGGACACCACGACGGCAAGCCAACGGTGACCTCCCGGCGGCAACACGGCAGCCGGGTGACCTGTGCGGAAGTGCCCCATCCTGCCGCACCGTTCCACGCGACGCCGCCCCGGCCCGCTCGCCTGCCGATCGACAGCCGATTAGCACAGCCGCGTGTGACCCCTGCCACGTCAGGCACCGACAGCTGAGGCACAATTGTCCGCGACACACACTCGGCAGACCCCTTGGAGAAGACCATGACCGCACCAAATGCTGACCGCGATGGCACCGCCGGTTTCGGCAGCAAGCTCGGGGGCCGTGTCGCGCTCGTCACCGGCGGCACCCGCGGAATCGGTGCGGCGATCAGCCGGAGCCTGGCCAACCAGGGGGCCATGGTCGCCGCCGGCTACGGCCGCGACGAGGAGCACGCCGAGAAGTTCCTTGCCGAGATCCGAGCGGAGGGCGTCAAGGGCTCGATCCATCAGGGCAACATCGGCAAGGCGGACGACTGCCGGCGGGTGATCGCCGAGGTGATCGCCGAGCACGGCCGGCTCGACATCCTGGTGAACAACGCGGGCATCACGGCTGACAAGACGGTGCTCACCATGGACGACGCGGATTGGGAGAAGGTGCTGGCCGTCAACCTGTCCGGAGCGTTCTACCTGTCACAGGCTGCGCTGCGGCACATGGTCGAGCGCGGCACCGGGCGGATCGTGAACGTCTCGTCGGTCATCGGGGAGACCGGCAACATTGGTCAGGCCAACTATGCGGCGTCCAAGTCCGGCCTGTTCGGGCTGACCAAGACGCTCGCCAAGGAGGCGGCGTTCATGCTGCAGAAGGCGGGGAAGCTCGACCAGGACACCATCGGCATCACCGTCAACACCGTGACCCCTGGATTTGTGGCGACCGACATGGTCGCCACCATCCCGGAGAAGGTCATCGACCGGATCACCGGGCAGATCCCGGTACGGCGCTTCGCCAGGCCGGAGGAGGTCGCCCGGGTCGTGCATTTCCTGGCAGCGGACGCCTCCGGGTACATCACCGGACAGGTGTGGGGCGTCAACGGCGGGATGGACATGTAGTTCTGAGCCGCTCATCCAGTGCTGCCTCCGCCAGCGCTGGGCGGCAGGGATGGTGGGCGGTGCTGGCATTCAGTTTTGGCGGTGGCTGCGTCCGTCAGGCGGATCGGTCGGCGGGTTGCTGGTAGGCCGCCAGCTGATCGATCAGCACCGTTGCCTTCCTCAGCAGGTCGCGATCCTCCTGCGTCAGGTCTGCCAGTTGCTGCTCGAGCCACAGTTCTCTGGCGCGGATGTATTCCTGCATCCGGTGCGAACCCAGTGGAGTGATCTGGACGAGCACCTGCCTGCCGTCCCGGGGATTTTCCAGCCGCTGCACCAGGTCCAGGGCCTCCAGGCCGGTCAGCACCCTGGTGATGGAAGGCGGACGGACCTGCTCCTTGGCCGCCAGATCGCCCGCGGTGAGTGGCCCATCGCGCCAGATCACGGTCAGCGCCGACAACTGGGTCAGCGTGAGGCCATCGGAGGGAGTCTGCTGCCGGAGGCGGCGTGTCAGGCGGTGCACGGCAATCCGCAGTTCACTGGCAAGGGGGGCGACGTCGGACACGGTCGAAGATTAGCAATCCTGCACTTGAAGACCCAATCGGGATCAAACGGACATCGCGAGCGCGACGGTGCGGACCTGCAGTCAGACAGGGTGACCGGCCGCGCAGCGTTACCCGGCTATAGGCTGGAGGGGTGGCCGACAACGGTTGGACCCCCGCAGCCACCTACGTTCCGCCCGCATTGCCACCGGTCAGGACCGGACTCTGGCACATAGCGGTGCCGGGAACCGTCGGATGGCTGGTGGGCAGCATCGTCCTCGCCTTCTTCATCCCTACCCTGCGGGCCAATGACGCCATGATCTGGTTCTGGACGTGCCTCGCCGGATTCGTGCTCGGTCTGGTCGGACTGTCGGTCTACTCGCTGCAACGTCGCGCAGCCAGGCTCGGTCGGCGAAGCGCCCATCAGATGGCGCTGGACGAGAGCATCTGATCCCCGGGCGGCCGGTCGACGCCGTCCTCGGCCACTGCCATGTGGTCTTCGGCTGCCGCGCCCACCGCCAGGTGCCGGGACGGCCAGCAGTGGGCCGCCCACGCGACCGCCCGGCCAATACCTTCTGCTGAGCCGTCGGTCAGCAATCGGCCGTCCGCACCCCACCACCTGACGGCAACCTCCTCGCCGTCCACGGTGACCGACAGCTGTTCGTCCGAGACGATGACCACGGTGCGCGGATCGAACCCGACCGCCTCGGCCGCCCGCCGCAACCGTTCTCGCGCAATGCCTTCCGCCGCTCCGCCGACCGCGCCTGCGTTGGCAGCCGGACGGACGACAGCCGCACCCATGTGCTCCGACGCCAATGGCAGATCAAGGACGCGGGCAACCAGCTCCGGATCCGGACCACCGGGCACCAGCCGCGACACCGGGACCACCTGGGCGAGCCAGGGGTTGTCCAGCACCCAGGCGTCGTCCGCGTCGATGATCGAGCCGGACAGGGTCCGGACACCGGACGGCAGATCGAGGTCCGCGATACCGGTCAACGCGGTGACCGCGGCCGCTGTCACCGCCGCCACCCGGGCAGCCGGGACCGTCCGGTGCGGGTCCGCCAGTCGGTCCAGCAGCCCCTCCGCATCCGCGGCGGTCGCATCGGCGAGCCCCCCGCACACCCCGATCGCCTTCGCGAGCGACGCATCGAGCTCGATGGGAATCGGGTCGTACAGACCGATGAGGTCCGCGGCGTCCGCCAGCCGCCAGTACCCGGGCAGCTGTCCGCCGATGCGCGCGTGCCGCGACAGCCACCAGGCCGAGTAGGAGCCCACCCCCTGCAGGATGCACGCCCGCGCCTCCCGGTCCGCGGCGATCAGGGCGAGTGCCTGCGGCCAGCGGTCCGGGTCGACCATGTCGAGATCTGCCACTGCGGTGATCGGGCCGGTCGCCGGGGCCGGCTCCGCCTGATCGAGCCAACGATCGAAACCCGGCAGGACCAGATCCGCAGACTGGCCCGCCGGGTCCATGACGACAACGGCGAATCCGGCGCGAACGCCCGCTGCGACAAGGACGTCGGTGGAGTACTTCGCCAGCCATTCATCGCCGATGGTGGGACGGTCCGCGTCGCCGGCGAGCACTGTCTCGAGGTCGGCATCGGGCATCAGCAGCTCCGAGGCCGGCCACGGCTGACCGTCATCGGTGGTCAGCACGAGCTCCGTCAGCAGTGCAGCCGTAGCACTCGATCTGTTCAACGACAACGGTTCTGCACCGGTCGACGTCGACACGCGGGTGGCCCGTCCACCGGCCGCGACCAGGTCGAGCACGACCGTCGCCAGGTCGCGAACCTCGTCGGGTTCGGGATCGAAATCCTCCAGATCCTCGCGCATCCGAACGAGGGCGGCCGCCACAGCGGGGTCGGCCAGCAGAGCATCGGGATCCGCGGGCCGCGCGCCGAGGCGCTCGAGGTACGGATGGGCGGCCGCCGGGTCGACCATTCGTAGATCCGGAATGACGTCGCCGACCCGCCGGGCGAGGTCGGCCTCGATGCCGGTCCCGGACGCCGCTGTGTGCCGACCGTACGTTCCTGATTCCCCTCGGTTGGGTACAAGAGCTGTCGGCAACAGGCAACCTCGTGCGCCAAGGATCCGCCGGCCGCCGACCAGTGGTACCGGTAGGTCCGCCAGGTCGTCCGGTCCCGGCGCCCGCTCGGCGGTGGCGACCGCGTCGTAGACCTGCCACCAAAAACCCGGATCGCGCTCGATCCCGGCCATCGCCGCACTGGCCTGAGACCAGGTCAGCACGCTGACGCCCGTCGTCCGCAGCGCATCCACCGCGCCGGCCGGTTGCGGCGGCAGCAGCCCGGGGATGGCCTGGCCGAACAGTTCGGCTCCCGTGCGGCCCAGGCCCGGCAACACGCAGGCCGTCCGCAACGAGACGAGGTCGCCCACGGCCGTGACGAGAAACGGGGTGACTTCGAGCCGGCGGAGGACGGCCTGCCGCAGCGTTCCGTCGACCGGTCCGGCCGGGAACCCCCGGGCCGGCAGCAACGCCCAGCGTCCGGCCGGCTCGGTCGCGGCGATCAGGTCGAGGTAGGCATCGGCCGCCCTCTCCAGCAGAAAGTCGCACAGCGCACCGGGCGCGAGCCGGCGGCGGGTGTCGTCGACGGGGAAGGTTCCCACCAGCCGGGCGGGCAGCGTGAGCGGCTCGTCGGTCGGTGTGGGCGCCCCCACCGTCCAGCCCCCGGCCCTTCCGCGCCGGTCGCCAGGGACCTCGAGGGCATCGACTCCGGTGTCGCCGCCCGGCGGGGTCGGCAGCGCCCAGGTCACCCACCACCAGGCCCGCCGGCGCTCCTCGACCGGCCGGTCGGCGAGCAGCTCCGGTGGTGTCCTTCCAGCGAGACGTGCTGTCCGGTAACGGATCTGTACCTCTCCGTCGTCCAGCGTCGGCAGGCCGTCATCGCCGGTGCGGCGGCGGACGACACGGTCGGGCAGGTCGATCTCGGTCAGTTCCGGCAGTGCCCAGAACAGATCTTCCGCGGCGTCGGGGTCGCCCAGGAAGCGCTCCATGTCGGCGATGGCATGCCGCAGCAACGCCAGCCGGACCTCGGTCGCATAACCGTCCGGCGGCGGCGGTTCGCTGTCCGGGGTCGGCCACGGAAGCCGCAGCGCGGGCACGGAACCGCGGCGGAGCGCGACCTCGGTGTCCAGGGCCGGGGCGCTCAGGGCCGCGATCGCCGCGGCGGTGGCGGCGCGGTCGAAAGCCACACCCCCGGTGGTCGAGACCACCCGGGGAGAGGTCGACCAGGACAGCACCGCGGTGAAGCCCACACCGAAATGCCCTACGGAGGCAAGAGTGTCGCGTTTCGCCGACGCCCGCAGCGAGGAAAGCCCGGCGACGCCGGCCGCGGTCAGCGGTGCCCCGGTGTTGGCCAGCCGCAGTTCCCCGTCATCCCACCGCACCCGGATCCTGGCCGGCACGCCATGCTCTCTCGCGGCGTCCACCGCATTGGACGCCAACTCGACGAGCACCCGGCCGGCGTAGCCGCCGACGGCCAGCGCTTCCTCGGCGTTCGCGTCCTCACGGAACCGGGCAGGTGATGCCGACCACGCGTCCAGGACCACCCTGCGCATTTCCGCGGTGTCGAACGGATCGCCGGGCGGTGCCGTCCTGCCGGCGCGACCGCTGCTCAGGACGGCGGGTCGCTCTCGTCCGGCGGCAGGTGGCTGGCGTCGGCGTCGGCGTCGGCGTCGGCGTCGACGTCGACGTCGGCGAGCACAGTCCACGCGACGTCGGTTTCGACGGGCGGATCGTCGGCATCAGCATCGTCAACACCGGCAACTGGGTCGGCGGCGGCGGCGCGGTCCGCCTCGAGAACCTCGTCGAGCACCGGGTCCGAGGCGATGCCCGCGAGCAGGTCCGGCTCCGCCTCCGGTGCCGGATCGAGTGGCGCAGCCGGCTCGGGTGCGTCCGGGACCTGTGCGGCCCGCCGGAAATGCACCTCCAGCGTCAGCTCGTCGACGACGGTGTCGGTGCTCGCCGACTTCAACGGTGCGTCGATGACGGTCTGCGAATGTGCGCCGCAGCCGAATCCGGCCTCCACCACCCGTCCGTCCGCGGGGGAGAACTCGTTGGCGCAGCCACCGAACGCGGAGCCGAGCAAACCGGCCAGTGGAATGTAGAAGGCGCACGTCACACAGCCGGCCGGGGCGGCGAGGGCTACCGGGCCGTCCGGCCCGAACGGCCCGTCGTGCCAGCGCTCGGCAGCGTCGGCACGACCCTCACGGCTCAGCACGCGCTCACGCCCGAAGCCGAACTCGTACGCCACCTCCTTGACCGCCGGGTCGTCGGAATACACATAGCCGGGGACGAGCCGAATGTCGTCGGTCGGCGTCGGCAGCAGGTCACCCGACCCGACATCACCAGCCCGGATGCGCTGCTCCCAGGGCACCCACGGCGGCGCCAACAGGGCGTCCTGCCGGGGCAGCAACACCACTTCGCTGACGGTCGGCGCCGACCGGCCCACGACGGCGAGCGTCACCGACCAGTACCAGCCGCCATAGCCACGGTCCACGCAGGCGAATGCGGCGCTCACGGCAACCTCGTCCTCCGCGACCGCGCCGAGGTAGTCGCCCACCCGCGCCGTTGTCCCTGCCTCTTCGAGCGCCGAGTTCCTGGCCAGCCTGACGACATCGTCGGACAGGTTTACCGCGACCGGCGGTTCGGCGGGTTCGCGGTCTGGCCGGGCCGGATCATGCGCAGCGGCGGCCGGCTCGGGCGATGACGGGCGGTCGCGGCCGATCTGGACAGGGTCGGCAGCACCGGCGGGAGAACTCACACAGGTCATGATGCCGCACCGGGGGCGGGCGAACGGCGCGCCAGGCCCATATCGAGGCGTCACCGGTCCGATCAGGTGGGGCAGGATGAGTACGTGAACCCGTCCGTTCCCCGTCCCGGCGACGGCGGTGAGCCACCATGGCCGCCGCCCGGCACCGGCGCGGGGTCGGACCGGAACGCAGCCGGGTCCGCGGCCGGCTCCGATCCGTGGAATCAACCGGAACAGTGGGCCGCCGAACAGCCGACATCGCAGCTGCCGCGGCGGCCGGACACCGTGCGATTCCCGTATCCCGCACCTGACGATCCGGGCCGGCCCACCCCGCCACCTGACGACGGCACCCAACCGACGGACCCGGAGTTCGACGTCCGCAGCGTCCACGGCGCGCGGCCGCCGGTCAGCCCGCAGGCCTCTTATCAGGTGCAGCCCCGGGGAAGCCACCTCCCGCCGTACGCCGAGCCGTTCGGCGAGACCGACAAGGCGGGTACGCCGTCCGGGGCCGACACGGTACATCCGCCCACCGCCCGCCGCACCGGGCCGCGCAAGTTGACCGTCACCCGGGTGGCGGCGTTTCGCAGCCGGGAATTGACCACTCGCGGCGTCGAGATCTTCCAGCGCGCCGCCGCCGCGGACGGGGCGGACCGATCCGGCCTGACCCACCTCACCTACGCGGTCATGGGCAACTACGCCGTCGACGCGGCCCTTGCCGTTGCGCTGGCCAACACCCTGTTCTTCGCGGCCGCCACGGCCGAGTCGACGAGCAAGGTGATGCTCTACCTGCTCATCACGGTGGCGCCCTTCGCCGTCATCGCGCCGCTGATCGGACCCGCGCTGGACAAGCTGCAACATGGCCGGCGGATCGCCCTGGCCGCGTCGAGTTTCGCGCGTGCGGTTCTCGCCGTCGTCATGGCGCTGAACTTCGACTCCTGGATCCTGTATCCCTGCGCGCTGGGGATGCTGGTGTTGTCCAAGTCCTTCAGCCTGCTGAAGGCGGCCATCACCCCTCGCGTGCTGCCACCGGACATCACGCTGGTGAAGACGAACTCCCGGCTGACCGTCTTCGGTCTGATCGCGGGCGGCGTCGCCGGGGCGCTGGCCGCCGGGTTGTCGTGGGCCTTCGGGTCCACCGGCGCGCTGTTCTTCACCGCGGTGCTCAGCATCGCGGGCGGCTGGCTCTGCCTGCGTATCCCGTCCTGGGTGGAATCCACGGCCGGCGAGATTCCGGTGGACGGCGTCGGCCCCAGAGCCAAACGCGCATTCCCGCTGTCGGTGACGACGACGCTCTGGGCCAACGGCACCATCCGGGTGGAAACCGGCTTCCTGGCGTTGTTCATCGCCTTCGTGATCAAGAGTGAATACAGCGAATCCAGCGGCTTCACCCAACTGCTGTTGCTGGGTGTCGTCGGGGCCGCGGCCGGGCTGGGCGGCTTCGTCGGCAACGGGCTGGGCGCGCGGCTGACGCTGAGCAAACCCGAGACCGTGTCCAGCATTTCGCTGGCCGCCACCGCGGTCGCGACCTTGGTCGCCGTCCTCATCCCGGGCCTGGGGACCGCCGCGATCGTCGGATTGGTCGGTTCGACCGCATCCTCGCTTGCGAAGGTGTGCCTGGATTCGGTGATCCAGCACGAACTCCCCGAGGCCAGCCGAGCGTCGGCCTTCGGGCTGAGCGAGACGGTGTTGCAGTTGTCGTGGGTCTTCGGTGGCGTCATCGGCCTGTTGATCGGCGGGGTGTGGTCATTCGGCCAGGACAGCGTCTTCTCCATCGGTTTCACGGTGATCACCGTGCTGTTGTTGATCGGTCTGGTGCAGAGCCGGCTGGTCCGCACGGGGCGCTCCCTGTTCCCGTGGTTGGACTATTCCAGCCTCACCCGGCACTTTCGCCGGGCCGGACGGCAGCCCGCGGACGGCGGTGCTGCGGCGGGCCGCCGTCCAAGAAGGGGCAATACTGCGCGTCATGCCGGTCACCCACCGACGGCGGCGGCCCGGCCGGCTTCCTATGACCGACCTTCGCCGTACGGCGAACCGACCCCGTACGGACCGCACACCCAGTACGGACCGCACGCCCAGTACGGACCGCAAACCCCGTACGAACCGCAGACCCAGTACGGACCGCAAGCCCAGTACGGCCAACCGACCCAGTACGGACCGCGGACCCCGTACCAACCGCAAGCCCAGTACGGACCGCAAGCCCAGTACGGACCGCAAGCCCAGTACGGCGAACCGACCCAGCACGGACCGCGAACGACGCCCGAGCGGGCGGAGTCGCCCGGTAGTGCAGCGCCGACCACCCACCAGCAGGACGCTCCGCCACCACCAATGCGGATACCGCCCAGGGATGCCGGGAAACCGAGAAAAGGAACCACGCCGTGAGCGTCCGGAGCATCAATTCTTGGCGACGCCGATGGCGTCTTGTGGTGGTCGTCGCGGCCTGCTGCCTGGCACTGACCGCCTGCGAAGCGCCGCGCCCCGACGTCACGTTCTACGGCAACCGGACCGCCATCGAGACCGGGCCCACCCGCTGGTGTGATGTCGACGCTGCCGCCCAGGCGATCAGCTGCGCGGACACACCGCAGGACCAGGTCCGACGGCTCGTACTGGCAGCAGGACAACCCATCCAGATCAACGTGCCCGGCGCGGTCGGCGACAACCCGTGGGGCGTCTACTTCCGCTACCGCAACCCGGCGGGAGAACTCAACGACGGACGCACCGATATCTTCACCGACGGTCGGCTCGCCTACACGCTCAGGCCGTTCGACGAGCAGGACCAACTGGTCTACGTCGAGGTGCAGTCCGGGTACATCCTGATGGGCGGTGCCCAGACCGGTGTCGACTTCGCGGTCACCAGAAGCTGGCTGCTGCTGATCGATCCCCAGGCCGGGTCGGGTGGTGCCGAGTCGGGGTCGCAGTGAGCGGATCGCCCGAGGCCGGCTGACGGCACCGACGCGCCACTGGCGCCGCTCTCAGGCGTCGAGTTCGTCGGCGACGGCCCGCAGTACCGCCGCGATACGACCGCCCAGTGCCCGATCGGGATACCGGCCACGCCGCAGGTCCGGCAGCACCTTGGAATCCAGCAACTTGATCATGTCGTCGACCAGGCCGTGCAGCTCCTCGGCAGGGCGGCGGTGTGCGGCCGCCACCGAGGGCGGCGCTTCCAGCACCGTGACCTGCAAGGCCTGCGGCCCGCGTCGACCGTCGGCGACGCCGTACTCGACCTTCTGCCCGGGCTTGAGGGTGGCCACTCCGGACGGCAGTGCGGAGGACCGGACGTGCACGTCATCCCCGCCGCCGTCCTGGGCGATGAACCCAAAACCCTTCTCGGCGTCGTACCACTTGATTTTGCCGCTGGGCACCCGACTCACCTGTCCTGATCATGACGGGACACCCCGCCCAAAGGCGCCTGTGTCCAACACTTTTTGGCCCACATCCGCGGGTCGGCGCACCGATTTCCCAGTTTAGCCGCGCGCCGGGGGTCCCGCGCACACGGCAGCGGAGCTCACACGACCCGCGGGGCGCCCGCGAACTATCCTCGAGGTGTGCCTGACACAGCCGAAAACCACCCCAGCATCGCAATGGGCGCCAGCCGTCACCCGTCCAGGTCGGTACCCTCGGCCGGCCGGCGCCGGCCGACGGGGCCGATCGCCGTCGGGGCAATTCTTTTCGTCATCGGACTGATCGTGGTTGCGGTGATCATGGCGCTGTTCGCGACCGGAGCCCATGACCTGCCGCTGTGGCTGAACCTGACCGCGATGCTGGCGCCGATCGGGTTCGGCATCGGGCTCATCGGGATCGTGCTGGAAGCACGCTCGGGTCGGGCGGCGAGGGCGCAGCGGGTCGCGGCGCGGGACCGGTCCACCGGCGCCCAGGGCGGGCTGCGATGAGTCTGTTCCACCGGGCGCCGGGCCACCCAGCGGTTGTCCAGGTCGCTCAGCACGCGGACGACCTGGAGCGGGCGACCGCGTTCTACACCGACGTCCTCGGGTTGCCGCTGATCGCGAAGTTCGGCCCGCTGGTGTTCCTCGACCTCGGCGGCACCAGATTGTTGTTGGAGCAGGCGGCTCCACCGTCGATGATCTATCTGCACGTCGCCGATCTCGCTTCGCGGTTGGACGCGCTGCGCGCCGCAGGCGTCGACGTCGTGACCGAGCCGCACGACATCTTCACCGACACCGACGGAGTGTTCGGCGGCGACTGGCTGATCGAGTCACAGGCGTTCATCCGCGATTCCGAGGGCAATCTGGTCGGGCTGGTGGCCCACCGGAGTTGATCGGTGAGCTGCCCCGCCGTGCGGAGTTGATCGGCAGGTGACCCGGCGCTGGTCCGCCGAATCAGTGCACGGTGGCGACCAGGTAGGACTCGAGCCACTGCGGGAAACTCGTCAGGTCGGGTAGCACGACATCGGCCCCGGCCGCGCGCAGATCTTCGGCACTGATCGGGCCGGTGGCCACGGCGACCGCCAGAGCGTCGGCGGCCCGCGCCCCGGCAACGTCACCGATGTGGTCACCGACGAACACCTCGGCACCCAGAATCTGCAGTGCTGCTGCCTTCGCCGTGCTCCACAGATCGCCCACCACCGCCGACACCTCGATGCCCAGCGCATCCAGGTGGGCGCGGGCGTTGGCGGCGTACTTCGCTGTGACGACCACCGCCCGACCCCCTCGGCCGGTGACCGCCGCGACGGCGTCCGCAGCACCAGGCAGCGCCGTGGTCCGCGGGATCACCAGGGTCGGGGTCAGTTCCCGGTATCTGGACACCAGGTGCTCGACCATCGAGTCGGCAAGGTTGTAGCGGCTCAGCTCCTGAGCCAGCGGCGGACCCAAACGGGTGACGAACGCCCGGCCGTCCAGCGGGATACCGGTTTCCTCGGCGAGGACGTCGAAGACCTCGATCATCCCTAGTCTCGGGTCGATCAGGGTCATATCGAGGTCGAAGCCGACGGTGAAACTCACTCGCAGAGACTAAGGCTCGGACATCGAATGCCCTTCGCCCGGAGACCGGCTGAGGCCGGACGGTGACCGAGATGTTACTCAAGAGGTGACAGCCGTCACCCGGCTTGACGACCCGACCGGGTGGTACCCGTGACATCGTCGGTCTGCGCCGGTGCGCGGAATCTAGGATGGTCGGGTGATGGACCCGGGCCCAGCGAGCACGCCGCGCTGGGTGCGGGTCACGGCGGCGGCGCTGCTGGTTACTTTCTGCGCGGTGGTCGCCGTCATCACGTTCTGGCCGGGGCCGCCGGACCCGGACGGGCAGCGGGCGTTGCGCGCCTTTCTCGAGGACGCCCACCTGCACGGCCTGCCGCTGTGGATCAGCTTCGGCAAGGTGGAATTCGGCGCCAACATCCTGATGTTCGTGCCTATCGGGTTCTTCGGCGCACTGGTGCTGCCGCGGCTACGCGCGCTCATCGTGCCCGCGGCGTTGCTGGCTTCCGTGGCCATCGAATCGCTACAGGCGTTCCGCCTGCCCGACCGCGTCGGCACGCCACGTGACGTCCTGGCCAACGGGATCGGCGCCCTCGCCGGATATCTGCTTGCCGCCGCGGTGCTGTCCGGCATGCGGCGTCGCGACCGGCGGCGCGTCAGGGCATTGCCGGCGTTGTACCGAGCCTGATGATCCGGTGCGCGGGCGACGCCCGAAGGGTGACAAGACCACGTGCCGGGCGCTGACTCACCGACGATCAAACCTGGGCGGAGACCGCGCCGAGCGGGTCGTCGGTGCCCCGATCATCGGTGACAGTTACCATCCGGCGGAATCCCTACCAGGTGCGAAGAAGGTGACGTGGTCGAACCCGCTCTGAACCCCGCTTCGCCATCGTTACGGGCCGTCCTGGAAGCAGTCGGATCGATCGCCGCGGACCTCGACCTGCACGAGACCCTGCAGCGGATCGTCGACGCGGCGAGCCTGCTGGCCCAGGCGACGTACGGCGCACTGGGCGTGCTGGACGACCGACCGGGCAGCGGCGGTCGTCTCCGCGAGTTCGTCACCTACGGGATCACTGCGGAGCGGCGCGCCCGGATCGGCCCGACCCCGGTCGGCCTTGGCATTCTCGGCGCGCTAATCGACCACCCGCACCCGATGCGGGTCGACGATCTTGCGGGCCACGAGCTCGCGGTCGGATTCCCGGCGCATCACCCACCGATGAGAACCTTCCTCGGTGCCCCGATCCGAATCGGCGACCGGGTCTTCGGAAACCTCTACCTGACCGACCGGCGCGGTGGCGGGCCGTTCACCGAACACGACAGCGAGCTCGTCGTCGCATTTGCCACCGCGGCCGGCGTCGTCATCGAGAACGCCCGGCTCTACGTGAACCAGTCGCACCGGCGACGCTGGCTGGAGGCGGCCGCGCGGATCACCACGCGGCTCCTGGGAAGCGGGGGCACCGATCACCCACCGGACATCATCGTCGAACTTGCCATGGCGGCCGGCAAAGCGGACGGGGTGCTCCTGCTGCTCGCTCCCGCCGCCGGCCGGTCGCTGAGGGTGGCCGGCGCCGCCGGCGTGATGATCGACCCCACCGGCCCGGTGCCCGATCCGGCGGGTGGACCGGCCGTCAGCGGTGGCGACCTGGCGAGAACCGTTCTGCTGTCGGGTGTGCCGGTATCCCCTATTCCATCGGGAGACCTGCTCGTCCGGCTGGGCACCACGGAGCGCGTCGCCGGCGTTCTGTGGTTGCGCTGGTCCACCGACCGGCTCGACCGGGTGCCCGAAACGATCGTGGAGTCCGTCGAGCGCTTTGCCGAGCAGGTGGCGCTGGCCCTGGAAGTGGCTCTCGCGGAAGGCGACCGCGCGCGGCTGGCGGTCTTCGAGGACCGTGATCGGATCGGCCGCGACCTGCACGACCTGGTGATCCAGCGCTTGTTCGCTGTCGGATTGACGTTGGAGAACACCACCCGGCTGGCCGCGGACCGCCGGATCAAGGACCGGATCAGCACGGCAGTCGATCAGCTGGACGAGACGATCAAAGACATCCGGCGGACCATCTACGAACTCGGCAACCCGCAGCGTCCCGCCGACCTGCGGGACGAGATCGACGTGATTGTCACCGAAATGCTGCCGTCGCTGGGCTTCCACCCGAAGGTGCGGACCAGCGGCGCCGTGCACAGCGGCGTGTCCGACCGGATCCGGCCGCATCTGCTGGCCGTGCTGCGCGAGTCACTGTCCAACGTCGGCCGGCACGCGGGGGCGTCATCGGCAACGGTGACGCTCGAGGTGACCGAACAGGTCATCCTCACCGTCGCGGACAACGGCCGTGGACTGTCGACCGATCACCGCGGCAATGGTCTGCCGAACATGGCCGCCCGAGCGTCCGAACTCGGTGGGACCTGCGATCTCTTCCCCGGAATCGAGTCCGGGGTCACGCTGGTCTGGCGGGTCCCCGGTGTCTGAACGGCAGGATCGGCCGGTCCGGCTTTCGGTCGCCCGCCGGGCAGGCGACCGCTCGTTCGCCTGCCAGCAGGGTCGGGCATTGCCTCCGAGCAGGGTCGCTCATGACCCTTCGGGCAGGTGGCGCGCGGCGAACAACGCGGCCTGCGTCCTGCGCTGCAGGCCGAGTTTGGCCAGCAGGCTGGATACGTAGTTTTTCACGGTCTTCTCGGCCAGGAACATCGTCTCGGCGATCTGCCGGTTCGTCATACCCTCGCCGATCAGCGACAGCACCCGCCGTTCCTGATCGGTCAGCGGAGCCAGTGCCGGATCCAGCTCCGGTCCCCGCCGTACCCGCTCGAGAACCCGTGCGGTGACGGCAGGGTCAAGCAGCGACTGACCGGCGGCGACCCGGCGCACCGAATCGATCAGATCGGAGCCACGGATCTGCTTAAGCACGTAACCGGCGGCACCCGCCATGATCGCCGCGAACAGCGCCTCGTCGTCATCGAAGGAGGTGAGGATCAGCGCGGCGATGCTGGGGTCGCGGGAGCGGATCTCGCGGCAGACGTCGATACCGGAACCGTCCGGCAGCCGCCCGTCCAGCACCGCCACCTGCGGTCGGAGCGCCAGAATCTGCGCCTGCGCGTGCGCGACCGAACCCGATTCGCCGATGACCTCGATGTCGCCGTCGCTCTCCAGCAGGTCCTTGAGCCCCAACCGGACGATTTCATGGTCGTCGAGCAGATATACGGTGATCTTGTCGCTCTGCTCTGCCATCGGAGTGCTCACCCTTTCATGGTGGTGTGCGCGATCGAACCCTATCCAGTGGCCCCGGGCCCGCGAATCCGGGACTTTCGTCCCACTGATAGAAAGCTGAGGCGGCCCGGCAACGCGGGCGGACGGCAAAACTCCCGCCGTGCCGGCGTGTGGCCAGCCTAGGGCGGGAGCGTCAACCTCGACGCTGGGTCAACGGAGCCAGGCGTGGTCGCCGGTAACCCTCGACCACCAGTTGCCCAGGCCGAAGAACCGGCCGGCACCGATGACGGCCAGGACGATGCCCGCGACGGCGTAGATCCAGTGGTAGTCGGTCAGCGGGTTCGTGGATCCGGTCGGGTCACCGGTGGAGGTGAAACGCGCCAACGGCCATTCGGCGGCCCACATCATCGCCATCATCAGGGTGTTGGCGATGGCGGCGATCCGCAGGCCGATACCCAGGATGAGAGCGACTCCGATGGCCAGCAGGCCGCCCATGAACAGCAGGTTTGCCCACCACGCTCCGGCAATGTTGTTGAAGAAGGACTGGAACGGGCCGAAGTCGACGTTGGCGAGGAATCCCTTGGTGGGGGATCCGCCATTGATCCAGGCGCGCTCGGACGAAGTGCTGTAGCTGAGGCCGAAGGTCTTGTCCAGGAACGCCCATAGGAATACGAAGCCGAGCGAGACCCGAAGGACGGCGATGGCCACACCTCCCAGCCGGCTGACGGTGACGGTGGTGCCTTCTTCGGTCGCCGTGTGAGGCGTGAGGGTATTACTGGACATGGCATATCTCCCGACTGTGACAGATGTAATCCGACACGCTCATAGTTTCGGTTTCAACGAGTTCGGACACGGGCCGAAGGTCCTGACCCCGTGGGACCCGGTGCGCCCGTCCGGTATTACCTTGCTGACATGACGATGGCATTCGGTGTCTTCATCCCGCAGGGCTGGCGAATGGATCTGGTCGGTATCGATCCGGCCGATCAGTGGGCGACCATGTCGCGGCTGGC
>JBBRVZ010000039.1:0-28756 GCA_038246445.1 Mycobacteriales bacterium | reverse complement strand
TGTGTTGACGATGCTGGCACGCCCGGACCACCGGCCGGAGCAGTGGTAGCGCGGCCCTGCTCACCCTGGCGATGGGCGACGACGTCGACATCGAGCACCGGTGCCATTCGGCGTCGTCGTGCGCCGCGATGTCCCCACCGCGGTCAGCCCGGTGACATCGTCCATGCAGCCACTCTTTCCGGTTCGTTCGCACAGAACGGTCAGCGCCGTGGATCGACGTGGATCTTCGGGCCCGCGCCGGCACCTGGCGGACGCCAGCCGGCGAGTACGTCGCCGACCCGATCCAGCCCGACGGTGGCCGCCACCAGCGGGTGCGGGTCGACCCTGCCCGCGGCATAGTCCGCGATCGTTCCCTCGAGACCGCCCGACCCGCTCAGGATTCCGATGGCCGTGACGTCCTTGAGCACCATCGTGCGGGTGTCGACAGTGCTGGGACTTCCGGACAGACCGATGTAGACGATCCGTTTGCCGGGCTCGACCAGCTCCAGGGCGCGGGCCGGCACCGCCGAGGAGTGCGAGGCGTCAAGGACAGCGTCCCAGGCGAGCGCGGGAATGTGCTCCGCGGTGAACGCGCAAAGGCCTTCGGCGCGGGCGGATTCCAGTGCACGGCCCGGCAGCCCGAGGACATGCACCTCTGCTTCTCGGGCGAGTGCGAACCGGGCCGCGAGAACTCCGATGGTGCCCGGCCCCACGATGAGCAACCGATCACCGGGAGACAGCGCGGCGGCCCGAACAGCCCGGAGCGCATTGGCCCCCGGCTCGACCATCGCCCCCGCCGCGTCATCGATAGCGTCCTGCAGGCGGTGCAGGGCGCTCACCGGAACGGCCAACTGCTCGGCCAGCGCGCCGGGAAAGCCGCCGCGAATGCCGATCTCGAACCGGTCCTCGCACACATGCTGTCGCCCCGTCATGCAGCGCTGACAACGGCCGCAGCCCAGCATGGTGTCGCCGGTGACCCGGGCGCCGATCCACACCGGATCGACGCCGGCCCCGACTGTGCAGACGGTGCCGCACCACTCGTGTCCCGGTCGCAGCGGATAGGACGCGTGACCCTGGTAGAGGTAGGCCATGTCGCCGCTGAAGAATTCGGCGTCGGTGCCGCAGACACCGACCCGGGCGATGTCGACCACGACCTGACCGGGGCTGGGCTGCGGCGGCTCGACATCGGCCACCATCGACTGCCCGGGACCCATCACCACGAACGCCCTCATGGCGGCCGGCCGGGCGTCGGACCGGCCGTGCGAGCGGTCACCGGGGCGGGATGCGGGAAATTCATAGGCGGTCACCCTCAGTGCGATTCACCGGCCACCCTGTTGCCGCTGGAACCGGTCAGAAATTCCAGGTCAACCCCGGTCTCAGCCGATCCGACAATGTCGAGGTACAGCTTCTCCCCACCACGGGTCGGTGCAGCGAACGCCCGGACCGCTGCCGCTGCCGGCGCCCGCAGCGATAGGTCCCCGTGCGGCTCGTCGATGTCCCGCCGACGATTCTCCACGTCGAGAACGATCATGTCACCTCTAGGAAACCGGCCGAGGGGGCCGCCGGCCGCCGCTTCCGGCGAGCAGTGCAGGACCACGGTGCCAGAGGCGGTGCCGCTCGGCCGCGGTGCCGACGCAACTCCGGGGACACCGCCGAGGGCTTGATCACCGCGCCGTTGGGCCCAAGAATTCGGTACAGGGCTGGGATTCCGGCGTGTGGCTGCCAGGGTGTCGAGCGCTCCCTGACGACCTCCGAGTCCCAGATCCGGACACCCGAGGGGTGCTCCACCAGCGGTCGGCCGGTGACCGTCGGCGCCGCCGGGTCGAGCAGATCCTGCACCTTGCGCAACACCGCGGTCGGCCCGCAATCGCCAGCAGATGGACCACCGCATTGGTCGATCCGCCGACTGCCGCCAGGGCGACGATGGCGTTGAGCAAGCAGGCGGGAGTCCCCGCGAGGCCGGGGATCGTGGTGCCCAGGCCTGTCCACGGACGCGTCCGCCATCACCAGCGCGGGGATGGTCTTGTCACAGCCACCCAGCAGCACCACGCCATCGATCGGGTTGGCGCGGAACATCTCCTCGATCGCCATCGCCGCCATCTTGCCCCACAGCATCGCCGTGGGCCGGACCTGCGTTTCGCCGAGTGACACCATCGGAAGATGAAGTGGGATGCCGCCGGCCCCGAACACCCCTGCTTGACGCTTTGTGCGACCTCGTCGAGGTGCGCGTTGCACGGGGTCAGGCCGTCCGGACCAACGGACCGACGTGCGCTCTCAGGGCGCCACCGCTGAGCGCGCCAGTGCTGCCGGCAGGGGGATCTGCGCAGCGCGCTCGGCGGCCAGTTGCTCCTCGGCGGAGGCATGGTGTGCGGTGCTCAGCAGCGCCTTGACGGATCGGACCGCCATTGCCGGAGACTCGACAAGGGCTGCTGCGAGATCGGCCACGGCGTCATCGAGCTCGTCCGGCGGAACGCTGACCAGGGCCAGCCCGATCCGCACCGCCTCCTCGGCGTGGACGTGACGTCCCGTGGCGCAAATCTCCAGCGCGCGCTGATAACCGACCAGTCTGGTCAATCGGGCGGTGCCACCGAGGTCCGGCACCAGCCCCAGACTGACCTCCGCCATCCGGAACTGGGCATCATCGGCCGCTACGATCAGGTCGCAGGCGAGCGCCAACTGGAACCCCGCGCCCACCGCATGCCCGGTCACCGCCGCGATCGAGATGAACCGTGGGTCCGAAAGCCAGGTGAACCCTTGCTGGAAGGTCGCGATGGTCTCGTCGGCGACGGTCGGTGGTGCGCCGGCCAGCCGGCCCAGCAACGAGCCGGCCTCGCGGGACAAGGCCGACCGGTCCAGCCCGGCCGAGAACGACTGACCCTCACCACAGACGAGCACGACCCTGACGTCGTTGCCGAGCCGGGAACCGATGTGCGCCAGCGCTTCCCACGTTTCCGGGAGCTGGGCATTGCGGACTTCCGGACGGTTCAGCGACACCGTTACGACCGGACCGTCGAAGCGCACTGCAACGTGGCCGCGCTCGAGGAGCCCGTCGTCGATGCCGGGAGCAGCGCCGCCCGTCACTTCTTCTTCGTGCGGGTGGCGCCGCCGCGTCCACGCAGCGGCACGTCCGCGTCCAGCAGCAGTCGGTGCACAAAACCGTAGGAACGGCCGGTGCCTTCGGCCAAGGCACGGATGCTCTGGCCCTTCTCGTACTTCTTGCGCAGGTCGGCGGCGAGTTTCTCGCGGGCGGCCCCGGTAATCCTGGCGCCCTTCGCTATGGTGACCGACTTCGTCGTTCTTGCTGTGGTTCTGGTGTCTGTGGCCACGGCGTCACCCCTTAGTCGGATGCCTCGGCACAATTGGCGGGTTTGTCGGACTGCGTCCATGATCGAACACAACCGCCGGGGGCGCCACCGGGGGTGCGGCCGTCGGCCACCCGGGGAGAGCGAGTCCGGCTCAGGACTAAGCGAGTTCCACCAGGTCGAGGTAGTCGGTCGACCAGTGATCCTCGGTACCGTCCGGCAACAGGATGACGCGTTCAGGTTGCAGAGCCGTCACGGCACCGGGGTCGTGGGTGACCAGGACGACCGCACCCGCGTACCGGTGCAGGGCATCGAGCACCTGCTCGCGACTGGCCGGGTCCAGGTTGTTGGTCGGCTCGTCCAGGAGCAGCACGTTGGCCGCCGACGACACCAGCCCGGCCAGGGCCAGCCTGGTCTTCTCCCCGCCGGACAGGGTGCCGGCCTTCTGGTCCAGCTGCTCACCGGTGAACATGAACGAGCCCAGCAGGTTTCGTAATTCCTGCGCACCGGCGTCCGGGGCGGCGTGCCGGGTGTTCTCCCACACCGTCGCTTCCGGATCGATCGTCTCGTGTTCCTGCGCGTAATACCCGAGGCGCAGCCCATGGCCGGCCTGCACCTTGCCGGTGTCCGGCTTCTCCTGCCCGCCGAGCAATTTCAGCAGCGTCGTCTTGCCGGCGCCGTTGAGCCCGAGCACCACCACCCGGCTGCCGCGGTCGATCGCCAGGTCCACGCCGGTGAAAATCTCCAGCGAACCGTACGACTTGGACAGGTTGGCCGCCGTCATGGGCGTCCGCCCGCACGCAGCGGGCTGCGGGAACCTGATCTTCGCCACCCGGTCGGCAACCCGGACGTCGTCCAGCCCGGCCATCAGTTTCTCCGCCCGGCGCACCATCTGGTGCGCGGCCGCCGCCTTGGTGGCCTTGGCCCCGAGCTTTGCGGCCTGGGTCATCAGGACGGACGCCTTCTTCTCGGCATTGGCGCGTTCCCGGCGGCGGCGCTGCTCGTCAGTGGATCGCGCTTCCAGATAGCGCTGCCACGTCATGTTGTAGTGGTCCAGCTCCCCGCGGACGGCGTCGAAGAACCACACCTTGTTGACCACCGCAGCCAGCAGGTCGACGTCGTGCGAGATGATCACCACGCCGCCGGAGAAGTTCTTCAGGTAGTCGCGCAGCCACACGACGGAATCGGCGTCGAGGTGGTTGGTCGGTTCGTCGAGCAACAGCATCATCCCGGTGGACGAGCCGTCCTCGGCCTTGGCGCCGAACAAGATGCGGGCCAGTTCCACCCGGCGGCGCTGTCCGCCGGACAGCGTGCTCATGGTCTGCGACAGCACACGGTCGGGCAGTCCCAGGTTCGAACAAATCCTCGCGGCTTCCGACTCGGCGGCGTAGCCACCCAGGCTGGAGAACTGGTCTTCGATCCGGCCGTACCGCTGGGTGGCCGAATCCAGCTCCCGTGGATCGGTGAGCTCGGACATCTGGATCTGAACCTTCTCCAACTGCGCGACGAGAACGTCCAGCCCCCGTGCCGACAGCACCCGATCTTTGGCCGTGACGGTGATGTCGCCTTCGCGCGGATCCTGCGGCAGGTACCCGATCGGCAGTGTCCTGGTGACGGTCCCGGCGTGCGGCGTGCCCTCGCCGGCGAGCACGCGTAGGGCCGTTGTCTTGCCGGCACCGTTGCGGCCGACCAGTCCCACGCGGTCTCCGTGGTGCAGGCGAAGGGCGGTATCGGACAGCAGTATCCGCGTCCCGGCCCGGAGTTCCAGACCGGTAGCTGTGATCACGTGTTCTGATCCTACCCGGCGGGACGGTGCTGGTCGGCCCTGAACGGCGCCGGTGGCCCCGATTCGGGTCAGTGGCCGAGTCCAGCGCGCCTGAGCGCCTCTGCCATCGCACCTCCCGGGGTTGGTGGGCGAGGCTGCGGACGCGTCCCACCACCGGACCGTCGTTCCTCCGGGCGGCGGCGCGGTTCCGCTTCGGTGCGGCGGTGCGGTTCCGTCTCTGGGTGGCGTTGCGGTTCCGTCTCGGGGTGGCGTTGCGGTTCCGCCTCGGGGTGGCGTTGCGGCCGACCGGCCGGCGCGCGAGAAGCCCCGGCAGCGACCGCGCCCGGCTCGTCGTCAAGCCGCAACGTCAGTGAGATCCGCTTGCGCGCCTCGTCGATCTGAATGACCTTGACGGTGACCACCTGCCCAGAGGTGACCACCTGCCGCGGATCGCTGACGAAGGTCCGCGACATCGCCGAGATGTGCACCAGTCCGTCCTGGTGCACGCCGACGTCGACGAAGGCACCGAACGCCGCCACATTCGTGACGACGCCCTGCAGCACCATTCCCACCCGGAGGTCGGTGATCTTCTCTACACCAGCGGCGAACGTCGCGGTGACAAACGCCGGGCGTGGGTCCCGGCCGGGTTTCTCCAGTTCGGCGATGATGTCGGTCACAGTCGGCAGACCGAATGTGTCGTCGGTGAACGCCTCCGGCGACAGTCCGTGCAGCACCGCGGTGTTCCCGATGAGGTCCCGCACGGTTCCGCCGGCCGCCTGAAGGACCCGGCGCACCACCGAGTACGCCTCCGGGTGCACGCTGGAGGTATCCAGCGGGTCGTCACCGCCGACGATGCGCAGGAATCCCGCGCACTGCTGGTAGGCCTTGGCCCCCAGGCGGGGGACGTCCTTGAGCTGGCGCCGCACGCGGAAAGGGCCGTTGGCATCCCGGTATGCGACGAGGTTCTCGGCCAGCGTTGCGGACATGCCCGAGACCCGGGTGAGCAGTGGTACCGACGCCGTATTGACCTCGACTCCCACGGCGTTCACGCAGTCCTCGACAACGGCATCGAGGGACTTCGCCAGGATCGTCTCGGTCAGATCGTGCTGATACTGGCCGACGCCGATGGCCTTGGGATCGATCTTCACCAGCTCCGCCAGCGGGTCCTGCAACCGGCGCGCTATCGATACCGCCCCGCGCAAGGACACATCAAGATCGGGCAGTTCCCGGCTGGCGTAGGCGGACGCCGAATACACCGACGCGCCCGCCTCGGATACCACCATGGTTGTCAGCCCGGGACATCGTCTGCCGAGTTCGGTTGCCAGCCGGTCGGTTTCGCGGGAGGCGGTGCCGTTGCCGATGGCCACCAGTTCGACGCCGTGTGCGGTCACCATCCGCTGCAGGGTGGTCAACGCCTGCTCCCACCGGTTGGCGGGCTGATGGGGGTAGATCGTCTCGGTGGCGACCGCCTTGCCCGTGCCGTCCACGACGGCCACCTTCACGCCGGTTCGGAACCCGGGGTCCAGGCCGAGGATGGTCCGGCTGCCCGCGGGGGCGGCGAGCAGCAGATCCTTGAGGTTCGCGGCGAACACCGCAGCCGCGTCGCGTTCGGCCGACTGCCGCAGCCTGGTCCTGACGTCCACGGTCAATGACGGCAAGATCCGTGTCCGCCAGGCCCACTGCACCGAATCCAGCAGCCACTGGTCGCCCGGACGACCACGGTCGCCGATACCGAACCTGCGGGCGACCCGTCGCTCGAAATAGGACAAGGCGCTGCCCGCGGTTACTCGCTGAGCCGGATCGGGCCGCACACCGACGGACAGGACTCCGGCCGCCTCACCGCGGAAGATCGCGAGAATCCGATGGGACGGCAGCCGCTTCAGCGGCTCGCTGAAATCGAAGTAGTCGCTGAACTTTGCGGCATCCCTGGCGTCCGCAGCGCCCGCAGCGCCCGAGCGCACGCTGCAGAACATCGCGCCGCGCTGCCACAGCAAATCCCGCAACTCCCCCACCAGGTCGGGGTCCTCGCCGAACCGCTCGGCGAGGATCGACCGGGCGCCGATCAGCGCGGTCGCGGTGTCCGGCACCGCAGTGGCCGTCGCGACGAAAGCAGTTGCAGCCGACGACGGATCGCGGAGCGGGTTGTTCAACAGCAGGTCCGCCAGGGGTTCCAGGCCCGCCTCACGCGCAATCTGCGCCTTGGTGCGACGTTTCGTTCTGTACGGCAGGTAGATGTCCTCGAGCCGCGCCTTGGTGTCGGACTCGGCAATTGCTGTGGCCAGCGGGCCGGTCATCTTCCCCTGTGCGGTGATCGCCTCCACGATCGCGCCGCGTCGCTCCCCGAGTTCGCGGAGGTAGTGCAGACGTTCTGTCAGCGTCCGCAGTTGGGCATCGTCGAGGGACCCGGTGGCCTCCTTCCGGTACCGCGCGATGAACGGAACCGTCGCACCGTCGTCCAGCAGATCGACGGCCGCCCGGACCTGCCATGGCGCGGCGGCCAGTTCACCGGCGATGAGTTCGGTGATGCGTGCGGCGGGGTCCTCGACCGGTTGGCTCACGATGGTGCCTCTCCCTGCAGCGGCTTGTGCTTCTTCGGCGGCTTCTGTGAACCAGCAACGGATCTCACCGTGATCTCGACGGACAGTGACCGGGTAGCGACGTCATCCAGCACGGCACGCCGCGGCTCCGCGATGTCGGGGAACGAGCGCGTCGGCAGGTTCGTCAGCCTGGTCAGGTGGGCGTCATCTAGCACCTCGGCAAGGGCGCCGCGATCTCCGCCGACCACGAGACCGGACAGCGAAGAGGCCACCGGCACCAACACCTTCGCCGCCGTGGCGGCCGCGCTCTCGTAGGAGGCGGACCGCTGGTTCCCCCGCCGCCGGGCGAAACGCTGCTGCGACCAACCACCCGCCGCCGTCCGACCCTGCAGGTACGCGCGGTCGGTGGACGAGCTCAGCACGACGCCGTCCTTGGCGATCCCGATCGAGTGCGCACCGCCGCGAACAAGCACGATCCCCACTGCTCCGATTCCGCCGAGGTGTGCGAGCAGCGCCTCGACCGGTTCGAGCCCGTCAACCTCCATCGGGCCGAACGGCACCGCCACGATGGCGGTGGTTCCGTCACCGGCGTGGACAGTGATCGCGCTGCCGTCGGTGCTCACCTCGAGCAGACCGGCGTTCCGGCCGCCGAACCGGTTCAGCCAACCGACGACCCTGTCCGGCGGTATCTCCACCACCACGCCGCCGCCGGCCGCGGTGCGGCGCCTGGTCACCGCCCGGCTCCGGAACGGCCGCGGCTCACAGACCGGACCCCGCATCCCATAGTTGCCCGGTCAGACCGGACAGTGTTCTCGCCGAGGCGCCCGCCCGGTCGTCGGTAAGAGAGGCGACGTAGTCGATGATCCCGCGGCCGCGGCCGAGCCGGGCGACGTCCTCGCGCGATGACGCGGCTTCACCGGTAGGACCGACCAGGAGCCGCGGTTCCTGCCGCGCGACCGTGCGATAGCCGGTGGTGGCCAGATCGACCAGGTCCAGCAACCGCCGCGGGGCACGGCCGGAGTCGACCGGGTCGGTCAGCCAGGATTCCAGATTCGCCACCAGCGACGTCAGCGCCTCGGCCTGCCCGCGCTGGAACATCGCCAGGTCGGGCCGATCGAGCACGAACCGCTGGTGGACGAATTTGAGGACGGCAACCTCGTGCCACGCCTGCCGGCCCAGAACCACATGACTTGCCCTGATCGGCGGATCGGCAGTGACCTCGACCGACGCCCGCAGGTGCTCGATCCAGCTGCCGGTGAAGGTGTTGATGGCCCGTTCCGCGGCGAGCGACGAGTCGAACGGCACCGCCAGCAGTCCGTCGACCAGGTCCGTCGCGACGCGGCCGACGGCCACCCCGAACGTATCGTCGTCGAAGATCCAGCCGTCCCGAGCCTTCAGCCGCCGGCGCAGGTACTCCAGGGCGTATCCCGGCTGCCGTTCGGATCCGGCCGCCCGCGGAGCGAACCCGGCGGTCTCCGCTCTGGCGAACTCGGCGCGCCGCCGGATCCAGGTGCGGAACTCAGCGGCGACGGCAGCGTGTTGCAGCACACCGGCCCGATGAAAATCATCGAGATCATGCAGCGAGTAGGCGATGTCGTCGGCAATATCCATCACCGAACACTCAACCGTCTGACGCAGTGGCGCGATCCGGGGATAGGCGGCGAGCACGCTGCGCATCTCGGTGAGGTCGGGCGCATAGGCCGAGAACTTGGCCGAGCCCAGGCCCTGCTCGCCGCGGCCACCACCACGGGGCGGGATCGGTACGGCGATCGGGTCGCTGGGATGCGGATCCGGGTGGTGCAGCCGACCCCACGGGTATTTCAGCACGCCCGCCCGAACAGCCGCGGTGAGATTGAGGCCGATCCTGTCGGCGCCGTGCACGTCGAGTTCGGTCAGGATCCGGAAGGTCTGTGCGTTGCCCTCGAAGCCGTCGGCCAGACCGAAACGGGACCGTGCGATCCGGTCCAGGATCCGTTCGCCGAGGTGTCCGAACGGTGGATGCCCGAGGTCATGGGCGCTCGCTGCCGCCTGCACGACGACCGGATCACAGCCGCCCAATTCGTCGACGAGGGCGGCGTCCGGGCCGGCGCGAAGAGTTGTGCCAATAGCCCTGGCGACCGCGGTGACCTTGATCGTGTGGGTCAATCGGTTGTGGACCACTTGACCCGCGGCGCCCTGCGAGATCACCTGAGTGACGGCCGCGAGCCGGGAGAAGTACGGGGAGAACCGGATTCGCTCCAGATCAACCCGGAATGCGCCCTCCGTCGCCTCTGTCATGGCGGTCGTGGGGTCTCCCGCAGGATGCGGGACGGCGCTGACGCCGGTGACGGCACCGGCCACATCGGGCCCGCCGACATCGGCGAACCGACGGGCCAGCCGCGGATCCATAGGCGAAATCTACCGCCGTGTGCTGCTCCTGCGATGAAACCACGGGCCGCCCGGCACGGTCCGGCGTGACATCAACCTGTTCGGCTCGGTCGCCGGCGAGCGTTTCGATCTCCCCGGTCCCGGATGCTGCCGACCCACCGGGTGGGTGGTCATGGTCGGTCAGCAGTTTCGTGATCGGTCGATGAGCAGCACCCCTCGACACAACCCGACCCGGCCGCGGCGGCGGTGCTGTTGGTGGCTACTTCGGGCGCCGAAATTGCTGCTGCGCAGCAAGTGTCGCCGTTCCAGGCCTCGCGGCCCTCTTTGACGGCAACGGCGGCGATGACCAACGCGGCGATGGGGTCGGCCCAGGACCAGCCGAAGAGGGTGTTCATCCCGAGCCCGACGAGCAGCACCGCGGACAGGTAGGTGCACAGCAGTGTCTGTTTGGAGTCGGCGACGACAGAGCGGGAGCCGAATTCCCGGCCGGCCCGGCGTTGCCCGTAGGACAGGAACGGCATGACTGCGAGGCTTACCGCGGCCAGGATCAGTCCGACGGCGGAATGCCTTGCGGCGTCGGCAGTCCCGATCAGCGTGAGGACCGCATCGACGGTGACGTAGGCGGCGAGGGCGAAGAAGGAAACCGCAATGATCCGCAGCGCGGTCGTCTCCCGGGTTTCCGGGTTGCGGGCGGCGAACTGCCAGGCCACGGCCGCGGCGGAGGCCACCTCGACCAGGGAGTCCAACCCGAACCCGACCAGCGCCGACGAGGATGCCATGTTCCCGGCGGTGATCGCGACCGCGGCTTCGATCACGTTGTAGGTGATGGTGGCGGCAACGAACCAGCGGACCCGCCGGGCCAGTACCAGGCGCCGAGCGGCGGCGACCCGGCTGGTCGGCAGCGGGTTGGGCTGGTCGACGGTCATGAGCGGGGCACGGTCGGCGCGTCGGTGGCGTCTCCGCAATCTTGCTCGTCGACGGCCAGCACAATGCCGAGCAGGTCGCCGAGGTCCGCCGGGTAGGCCGAGACCTTCCGCAACCCGAGCAGCACCCGGGCCGGGGTCGGGTCGGACAGGGCGGCGCCGAACCGGGCCAGCACCTCACCGTCAATAGCCGTTTGCAGGATCTCCACCCTTCCACCCGGTCTCCCGGCCGGCCGACCAAGCGCTGCATGCGCCGAGGTGAGCACCTCGCGGGCGCGGGCCTGGACCAGGGCAGTCGAGCGGCAGCGCCCCGGGCTTGTGTTGCAAGATATCCAGATCAAGCTCAGATGTTGAAGCCCAACGCCCGCATCTGATCGCGGCCGTCCTCGGTGATCTTCTCCGGACCCCACGGCGGCAACCAGACCCAGTTGATCCGGAAGTCGTCGACCAATCCGGCGTCACCGCCGACAAGTGCCGCGGCAACCTGATCTTCGATCATTTCGGTCAGCGGGCACGCCGCGCTGGTGAGCGTCATGTCGATGGTGGCGATGTTCTCCGCGTCGACGTGCAGGTCGTAGACCAACCCGAGGTCGACGATGTTGATACCGAGTTCCGGGTCGACGACATCCTTGAGTGCCTCTTCGAGATCTTCGATGAGTTGGGCGTCGTCGGCCGAGGAGGACTCCGCATCTGTCACCGGCGTGCCGTCCGCCGGGGTAGCCGCATCGAGATCGGCGGCAGCGCGACCGGCCCTGTGCTGCTCGGCTGGCTGGGTGGCAACGGTATCGGTCATGACTGCACGGCCCTTTCCTGGTCGGACACCGATTGATCGGCGGACGTTGTTGCTGCGTCGGCATTCCCGCCGACGTGGCGGGGGTTGTCGGTGGTGGCAGCACTCACGGCGCCGCCGGTGCGGTGGTCAGCGGTGCGGTGGTCAGCGCCATCGATGCTTTGTACGGCCGCGTCCTTGAAAGCCATCCACCCGAGCAGCGCGCATTTCACCCTGGCGGGATACTTCGACACACCGGCGAAAGCAATGCCATCACCGAGGATGTCCTCGTCGCCCTCCACGGTGCCCCGGCTGGTCACCATTCGGGTGAACTCGTCGAGTGTGCTCAGTACCTCCCCCAGTGGCCGGCCGATGGCCAGATCGGTCAGCACCGAGGTCGACGCCTGCGAGATGGAACACCCCATCGCGTCGTAGGAGATGTCGCCGACCAGCACGCCGTCCGTCAGCGACCTCCCGTCGGTGTGCGGCGGGTCGCGACCGTCGTCCGCGGAGTCCAGTCGCACCCTCAGCGTCACCTCGTCGCCGCACGTCGGGTTGACGTGGTGGACCTCGGAGTCGAACGGATCTCGCAGACCAAAATGGTGCGGGGACCGGTAGTGGTCGAGAATGATCTCCTGGTACAGCTTTTCCATGTGCACCGGTCAGCTCACCCCGAAGAAGCGCTGGGCGTCACGCACTCCGGCGACGAGTGCGTCGATCTCGTCCACCGTGTTGTACAGCGCGAACGAAGCCCGGACGGTGGCGGCGATCCCGAACCGACGGTGCAGCGGCCAGGCGCAGTGGTGGCCGACCCGGACCTGCACGCCGGCGTCGTCCAGGATCTGCCCGACGTCATGTGCGTGCACCCCGTCGACCGCGAACGACACAGCGCTGCCCCGCTCGACAGTGCTCGGCGGACCGACGATCCGCACGCCGGGGACAGCAGACAGCTCCTGCAGCGCATGGCCCGTCAGGCCCGCTTCGTGCGCGGCGACACGATCCATCCCGATGTCACACAGGTAGTCGACCGCCGCGCCCAGGCCGACCGCCTGGGAGGTCATCGGTACGCCGGCCTCGAACCGGGCCGGCGGCGCGGCGTAGGTGGAATGGTCGATGAAGACCTGCTCGATCATCGAGCCGCCGGTGAGAAAGGGCGGCATGGCGGCGAGCAGGTCGTAGCGTCCGTACAGCACCCCGACACCACTGGGTCCGAACATCTTGTGCCCGGAGAACGCCGCGAAATCCACCCCGAGCGATGTCAGATCGACAGCCTGATGCGGCACCGACTGGCAGGCGTCCAGCACCGTCACGGCGCCGACGCGCTGTGCCGCGGCGACCAGGACATCGACCGGATTGATCGTGCCCAGCACGTTGGACTGATGGGTGAACGCAACGATTCTCGTGCGCGGATTGACCAGCTCGTCCAGATCGGTCAGATCAAGCCGGAATTCGTCCGTCACCGGGAACCAGCGCAGCGTCGCGCCCGTGCGCCGGCACAATTCCTGCCAGGGCACCAGGTTCGCGTGGTGCTCCATCTCGGTAACAAGGATTTCATCGCCCGGACGCAGCACGAACCGGGCGGCCGCCGGGTCGGTCGAAAATGCGGCGTTGCCGAACGCGTAGGCGACCAGGTTGATCGCCTCGGTGGCGTTCTTGGTGAAGACGATCTCGTCCGGGTTCCGGACACCGACGAAAGCCGCGATCCGATCGCGCGCCGACTCGTAGAAGTCGGTGGCTTCTTCCGCGAGCTGGTGGGCACCACGATGGACTGCAGCATTGTGACCGGTGACGTACTCCTGCTCCGCGTCGATCACCGGGATGGGACGCTGCGACGTCGCCCCGGAGTCCAGGTAGACCAACCGCTTTCCGTCCCGGACGGTCCGCTGCAGGATCGGGAAGTCGGCACGGATCCGTTCGATGTCCACCGCACCGAGCGGGTGATCCAGCGGTCCGGAGTCGGCCGCCAGCAACTCATCCTCGGGCACGACAGTCTCGCCGGGTACGTCCCCGGCGGCGGGACCGGCGCGCAGGGCGCCGCGCTCCAACTGATCCGTCATATCCGTCCCATCGCACTTCAATCCCGTCACGGCCGTCGTCCGGCCGTGCATTTCGACTGTCAGACCGCTGCCGCCGGAGCGCCGGTGAACCGCACGTACCCGTTCGTCTCCAGCTCGTCCGCGAGATCGGGGCCGCCGGACTCGACCACTCGACCACCCGCGAACACGTGCACCCGGTCCGGCTGGATGTAACGCAGAATCCGCGTGTAGTGGGTGATCAGCACGATGCCGGCCCCGTCACCGTCAGCCGTGGACGCCGCCTTGTACCGGTTGACGCCTTCGGCAACGACCCGCAGCGCATCGACGTCCAGGCCGGAATCGGTCTCGTCGAGTACGGCGATCTTGGGCCTGAGAAGGGACAGCTGCAGGATCTCGTACCGCTTCTTCTCGCCGCCGGAGAACCCCTCGTTCACCGAGCGCTCGGCGAAGTCGGCGTCGATGTCCAGATCCTTCATCGCCGTCTTGACCTCCTTGACCCACTTCCGCACAGGCGGGGCCTCGCCCCGGACGGCGGTGGCGGCGGTGCGCAGGAAGTTGGAGGTGGAGACGCCGGGGACCTCGACGGGATACTGCATCGCGAGAAACAGACCCGCGCGGGCCCGCTGGTCGACCGTCATGGCAAGGATGTCCTCGCCGTCCAGAGTCACCGATCCGCCGGTCACCTGGTACTTGGGATGCCCGGCCAGCGAGTACGCCAGCGTCGACTTGCCGGAGCCGTTGGGCCCCATGATCGCGTGCGTCTCGTTGGAGGCGACATGAAGGTCCACCCCGCGAAGGATCTCGATCGGTCCCTCATCGGTGAGAACTGAAACGTGCAGGTCTTTGATGTCCAGTGTTGCCATGTGGGTGCTGACTCCAAACTCGTCTTGCTCTTTGTTGGTTCTCGAACTTCGCTATGGCCTTGCTCTATTGCGGTGCAGCTTTCGCATTGCTCTGGAGAAGGGTCCAGGGGGCGGAGCCCCCGTGCGTTCATATGCCGGCGATCGCCAGTTCGCGTTCGATGATCTGCGCCGCGCGATCGCGGACGGACGGAACTCCGATGCGCAGCAACACTTCTCCGAAGAAGCCGCGCACCACCAGGCGCTTGGCAACCTCTGGCGGGATGCCCCTGGACAGCAGGTAGAACAACTGCTCGTCGTCGAAACGTCCGGTGGCACTGGCGTGTCCGGCGCCGACGATCTCGCCGGTCTCGATTTCCAGGTTCGGCACCGAATCGGCGCGGGCGCCGTGGGTCAGAATGAGGTTGCGATTCATCTCGTACGTGTCGGTGCCCTGGGCCGCCTTGCGGATCAGCACGTCGCCGATCCAGACGGTGTGCGCCTTCTGGCCCTGCAGTGCCCCCTTGTACAGCGCTCGGGACTTGCAGTGCGGCTGGGCATGGTCGACGAACAACCGGTGCTCGAGGTGCTGGCCCGCATCGGCGAAGTAGAGCCCGGTGAGTTCGGCGTCACCGCCCGGTCCGTCGTAGGCGACCGTTCCCACGACCCGGACCAGGTCGCCGCCGAAGGTCAGCGCGGTGTGCTTGACCGTGGCGTCGCGACCGACCCTGATGTGGTGGTGCGACAGATGGACGGCGTCACCGGCCCACTCCTCCAACGAGGCGAACTCGAGCCGTGCCGCGTCGCCGACGACAATTTCGACGTTGTCGGCGAGTGTGGCGCTGCCCTCGTGCACCATCACGACCTGGGCCACGGCCTGAGCGCCGACCCGGACGACCACATGACCGGCCGAGACCTTCGCCGCCGACGCCCCGATGAACGTCAGGACCACCGGCTCGGCCGGCTCGGCGCGGGCCGGGATGTCCACCAGCAGCACCGAACTGCTCGCCTCCCAGGCGCGGGCCGACGGGCGATCGGTGGGCAACTGACCCGCGATCCCCTTGATCGCGGCAGCTTCGTCACCGACGAGTCGACGAACGGTGACACCCTCCGGTGCCTGGACATCCAGGTGCTCATCGGTCATCACCCCTTCGAACGGCGCGTCGACCTCCAGACCGCGCAGTCGCCGGAGCGGCGTGAACCGCCAGTTCTCCTCGCGGCCGGACGGCACCGGGTGGTCGACGAGGTCGGCGGAACCAACCTCGTGCAGGTGCGAGTCGAGCTGCGCGGGCAGGGTGCGCCCGCCGATGTGGGAGTGCCTTTTCAGGCCGTGCTGGGTATCGGTCGCTACAGCTGTCACGTCAGTCGTCAATCCATCTTCGGTATCGAGATCGGGTGCAATCGGGTCGGTCAGGGCGGGCGGGCCGCTCACCGTCAGCCCACCGCTCCTTCCATCTGCAGCTCGATCAGCCGGTTCAGCTCCAGCGCGTACTCCATCGGCAGCTCGCGCGCGATAGGCTCGACGAACCCGCGGACGATCATCGCCATCGCCTCGTCCTCGGTCAGGCCGCGGCTCATCAAGTAGAACAACTGGTCCTCGCTGATCTTGGACACCGTCGCTTCGTGACCCATCGACACGTCGTCCTCGCGGACATCGACGTACGGATAGGTGTCGGTACGCGAGATGTTGTCCACCAGCAACGCATCGCACTTCACCGTCGAGCGGCTGTGGTGGTTGCCGGGATTGACCTTGACCAGCCCCCGATACGAGGTGCGGCCACCGCCCCGGGAGACCGACTTCGAGATGATGTTCGACGAGGTGTGCGGCGCGAGATGCAGCATCTTGGCGCCGGTGTCCTGGTGCTGTCCCTCACCGGCGAAGGCGATCGAGAGCACCTCGCCCTTGGCGTGCTCACCCATCAACCACACCGACGGGTACTTCATCGTGACCTTGGAGCCGATGTTGCCGTCCACCCACTCCATGGTCGCGCCGGCCTCTGCCTTGGCCCGCTTGGTGACCAGGTTGTAGACGTTGTTCGACCAGTTCTGGATGGTGGTGTAACGGCACCGGCCACCCTTCTTGACGATGATCTCGACGACGGCCGAGTGCAGCGAATCGGACTTGTAGATCGGCGCGGTGCAACCCTCGACGTAGTGCACGTAGGCACCCTCGTCGACGATGATCAGCGTGCGCTCGAACTGGCCCATGTTCTCGGTGTTGATCCGGAAGTAGGCCTGCAGCGGGATGTCGACGTGCACGCCCGGCGGGACGTAGACGAACGAACCGCCCGACCACACCGCGGTGTTCAGCGCGGAGAACTTGTTGTCGCCGGACGGGATCACGGAGCCGAAGTACTTCTCGAAGATCTCCGGGTGCTCGCGCAGACCCGAGTCGGTGTCCAGGAAGATGACGCCCTGCCGCTCGAGGTCCTCCTGGATCTGGTGATACACGACCTCGGATTCGTACTGTGCGGCGACACCGCCGACAAGGCGCTGCTTCTCGGCCTCAGGAATGCCCAGCCGGTCGTAGGTGGTCTTGATGTCGTCGGGCAGGTCGTCCCAGGTGGCCGCCTGCTTCTCGGTCGACCGGACGAAGTACTTGATGGTGTCGAAGTGGATGCCCGACAGATCGGCCCCCCAGGTCGGCATCGGCTGCCGTTCGAACAGCTTCAGTGCCTTCAGCCGGCGATCCAGCATCCACTGCGGCTCGCTCTTCTTGTCCGAGATGTCCCGGACGACGTCCTCGTCGACGCCACGCTTGGCCGAGGCCCCCGCGACGTCGCTGTCCGACCAACCGAAGGCATAGCGGCCGAGCGAGTCGATGGTGGCTGCCTGGTCCATCAGGCTCTGGCTGAGCGGTTCGGCCGGCGCCAGCACAGCTGCGGCGACCGAGCCGGGGATGTCGGAAATACCAGACTCGACGCCGGTTGCCGGCACCTGATCTTGGATTGTCGTCATGAACGAGGTCCTTCCAATGGGTCACTGCGGTGCGGACGGGTCGAGCTGTCGGTATCGCTGTCGTGCTGAGCTACCCGGCCGTCGGTCCTGGACTCGGCCGGTGGGATGGTGCTGATCGGGATGAAGGTCGTGCAGACGGCATCGCCGCGGGCGATGGTGGCGAGCCGCTGGGCGTAGGTACCCAGTTCCCGGGTGAAGACGGCCATCTCCTCCTCGCACAGCTGCGGGTATTTCTGCGCCACATGCCCCACGGGGCAGTGATGCTGGCACAGCTGCTGCCCGACGCCGACCTGGTGCAGCGAGGCGGAGAAGCCTGATTTCGTGAGCGCTTTCGCCAACACGGTCGCACGTCCGGCGACATCGTCGGCCGCCGCGAGTTCACTGCGGTAGGGAGCCACCACGGCCTCCGCCCGGCGCCGGGCGAAATCCTCCACGGCCGCCGGCCCGACGGCCTCGGAGAGATAGTCCAACGCCTGGACCGCGAGTTCGTCGTAGGCGTGCGGTAGGCGGGCGCGGCCGACATCGGTGAGCAGGTAGGAGCGGGCGGGACGGCCACGACCGCGGTGCCGCAGGGCAGGTGCCTGCCGGTAGCTGACAGCGCCCTCGCTGATCAGCTGGTCGAGATGACGACGTACCGCCGCCGGGGAGATGCCAAGGCTGCCGGCGAGATCCGCGGTGGTCAGCGGACCGTCAGCGAGCAGCAGATCAACAACCGCGGCCCGGGTGCGGCCCTCTGATCGATCGACACCTGTCCGATCGAAAGCCGCTCGACCGAGAGCCGTGCCCTTCGACGCAACCGGTCCCGACGAGGGTCCGGCCGCGCGGAGGGCGACGGCGAATGTTTTCACAACACCAGTGTGACCTTTTTCCCCGCAAAGATCAAAGTTCCCCTCGCGGCGGACGTGTGGGCCTGCCCACCCGGAGCACACCCCGGTCTTCACTGCTGTTCCGTCACACACCACGATCGGATCCGATCCCTAGACTGCAGCGGTGACGACGGAGTGGTCAGCGGCTGATCTGTCGGCTGCTGTGGCTCCGCAGGCCGGCCGGGTCGGGCCTTGTGGGTGAGAGCAGCGTCGGCGCCCGCCTCCGGCGATTCTCGCCGCCGCTCGACGGAACGCCGCCGCCGCCCGCCCAGCCGCTGGACGCTACCGAACGCGGTCAACTGAGCCGGTTGCGCCGCTGGGGCACGGTCGGCGCCCTGTTGCTGATGCTCGGCACCGGCTCGTCGTACGGTGCGGCCACCCCGATTCCCAACCCGGTCGATGGCCTCCGGGTGATCGGGCTGCTGTCCAGGATCGGACCCGCCGCTCTGGCCTGTTCCTACGCCGGCATCGGACTCATCGTCCTGTGCTGGGCCCTGATCGGGCGCCTCGCCGCTCCCGGCAGATCGCGCCGGCTGTCCCGCAGCCAACTCAGCCACACGGTCGCCATGTGGGCCGTTCCGCTGATGGTGACGCCGCCGATGTTCTCCCGCGACGTCTACTCCTACCTGGCCATCGGTTCGATGATGACCAATGGCTTCAACCCGTACGACTCCGGTCCGTACGACACCCTCGGCGACGCTGATCCGTACGTCCATCAGGTGGACGTTCGCTGGCAGCACACTCCAAGCCCGTACGGGCCGGTGTATCTGCTGATCGCGCAGGCGGTGGTGCATGTCGCCGGCGGCAACGTGGTTGCCGGGGTGCTGCTGCAGCGGCTGGTGGAACTGGTCGGCGTTGCGATGATCGTCTGGGCGCTGCCGCGGCTGGCGAAAATCTGCGGCGTCGACCCGGTGGCTGCTCTGTGGCTGGGCGCGCTGAACCCGCTGGTGCTGTTCCATCTGATCGGCGGCGGCCACAACGAGGCCCTCATGCTCGGCGCGATGCTCGCCGGAATGGTCATCGCCTGGCAGCGATCGCTCGTCGGCGGCGTCGTCCTGATCACCCTGGGCGTAGGGGTGAAGGCGACCGCCGGTATGGCGCTGGCCTTCCTGGTGATCATGCTCGCGCTCCGCGCCGGCGGCCGGTGGCGGGACCTGTTGCGTTGCGGTCTTGCGGTGGGGGCGATCGCCGCCGTCACATTCGCGGCGTTCACCTGGGTTGCCGGGGTGGGGTTCGGCTGGCTGGCTGCCCTCGGCGCCCCCGGCTCGGTCCGGTCCTTTCTGTCGGCGTCCACCACGTTGGGTGTCGGGGCCGGCCAGATCGGATTGCTGCTCGGCCTTGGCGACCACACCCAGGCCGCGTTGGACGTCATGCAGCCGGTCGGCACGCTCATCGGTTCGCTGATCGCGCTCGCGATCATGTTGCAGTGCTGGCAACGACGGCTCAATCCTGTGCTCGGACTGGGCATGGCGATGGGCGCCTTCGTCTTGCTCTCCCCCGTCATCCAACCGTGGTACCTGCTGTGGGCCGCGCTGCCGTTGGCCGCTGCCACCGCGGACCCCCGCTACCGCACGGTGACGATCTGGCTCACCGTGCTGTTCTCGGTGACGATCATGCCCAACGGGGCGACCATCCCGGGCTACGTCATCGTCCAGGCGGTAGCCGTCGCCGCGATGGTGGTCGGCGGTGTTGCGCTGGCACTGCGGCGTTCAGGGCTGCCGAGCACCGCCCCATCTGACCCGCCGCCAGCGCAGACAGGCGGCTTTGCGGACAGCAGCACAACCGCTGATAGTTCCGATGAAAGCAACGACATAGTTGGCGGCGGCGGAAGCACCCCGGCGCCCGCCTATCCTCGGCGCTTGTGAGCCGACCGTCAGATCCACGTCGCCGCGACGTCCCGCGGTCCCCGGCAGGGTCAGCGCCGGGGACGAGCGATGACGCCATCGCGGTGACGGGCCTTGTTCGCCGGTTCGGTGATCTCCGTGCGGTCGACGGCGTCTCGTTTACCGTCCCCCGTGGCACTCTGGTGGCACTGCTGGGACCCAACGGGGCCGGTAAGACGAGCACGCTCGACGTGTGTACCGGCTTCGCCCGGCCCGATGACGGATCGGTCCGCGTGCTCGGCCTGGATCCCTGGCGGCAGAGCGCGGCGCTGCGGCCACGGATCGGCGTCATGCTGCAGGCCGGCGGCTCCCATGCGGCCGCTCGGACGGCCGAGATGCTGGACGTCATCGCCCGGTGCGCCGGCAAGCCGCTCGACACCGCTTGGCTGCTGCGGACACTCGGCCTCCAGGACGTTGCGCGAACCCCCGTGCGGCGGCTCTCCGGCGGTCAGGTGCAGCGGCTCAGTCTGGCCATGGCGCTCGTCGGGCGTCCGGAGCTGCTGTTCCTGGACGAACCGACGGCCGGGATGGACCCGCAGGCGCGGCACCTTGTGTGGGACATGCTCCGGGCGGCCCGTGCGGACGGCGTCTCCATCCTGCTCACCACCCACCTTCTCGACGAAGCCGAACTGCTCGCCGACCGGGTGGTGATCATCGATCAGGGGCGGGTCGTCGCCGACGGCGCACCATCGGACCTGACCCATGACGCGCACGGGCGACTTCGTTTCGCCGCAACGTCCGGTCTGAACATCGATCTGCTGCGGATGGCACTGCCGCACGGGTACCTCGTCGAGGAGAGGACACCGGGCAGGTACGTCGTCGAGGGCGACATCGTGCCCGCCACGGTCGCGACCGTGACGTCGTTCTGCGCCCAGATGGGCGTGATGCCCGACGATCTGCAGGTGGGCCGGCGTTCGCTCGACGACGTATATCTGGAACTGACAGGTAGAAGGATCCGCACATGACGTACCCGCCGGCCGGCCAGGCCGTTCCCGTGGAGCCGGCGCGCCCGGTACAGCCGGCCCAGCAGCCGCCCGGGTCGATGACCCCGAGCCTGCCCGATGGCCGGGGCGGCGGCGAACAGCGGGCGGCTGGGCGGCCGGCCCCGGCGTCAGCGTGGAGCGCGCAGTTTCCGCGAGGAACGTTCTCGCCGGACCCCGCGCCGGCTCCGGTTCGGCGCCGGATCACCGCGACAGCCGGCCTCGAACTGCGGCTGACCGTCCGCAACGGCGAACAGTTGCTGCTGGCGCTGATCATTCCCGTGGTGGCGCTGATCGGCGGCACGCTGATCACAGTGATCAGCCTGCCCGAGCCCCGGGTCAACGCGGTGGTTCCGGGGGTCCTCGTGCTGGCAACGCTGTCGTCGGCCTTCACCTCGCAGGCCATCACCACGGGTTTCGACCGGCGGTACGGGGTGTTGAAACGGCTGGCCGCGGCGGGCGTCGGTCGCGCCCAGCTGATCGCCGGAAAATGCGTCGCAACGCTCGCCGTGATCGCCGGCCAGTGCGTCGTTCTGGGTGCCACCGCCTTGGCGCTCGGGTGGCGACCGGTCGGCAATCCGCTCTGGGCGCTGGCCGTGATTCTGCTCGGGACCGCCGCATTCATCGGCCTTGCCCTGCTGCTCGGCGGCACGCTGCGAGCGGAAGCGGTGCTGGCGGTGGCCAATCTGGTATGGCTGGGGTTCGTGATGGTGGGCGGCATCATCGTGCCGCTGGACCAATCCCCGACGGTGCTGCGGACTGTCGGCGAACTGACTCCCGCCGGTGCGATGTCCCAGGCCCTGCGTGCCGTGCTGCAGGACGGATCGGCACCGCCGCTGCTGTCGATAGTGATCCTGTCGGCGTGGATCGCCGTGGGTCGGGCCGCCACCGTACGGTGGTTCAAATGGCAATGACGACCACTCCGCTGGATACGGCGCCCCCCGTGGACCTTCCTCGGTGGCGCCGCTCGCCGTCGCTGCGACTGCAGCTGATCTTCGCCTGGGCCGCCGTGCTGACCAACGGTGGCATCGCCGTCACCGGCGCAACTGTCCGGGTCACCGGATCGGGGTTGGGCTGCCCGACCTGGCCGGAGTGCCATCCGGGATCGCTGGTGCCGGTCAGCCGGTCCGGACTCTCCGCGGTGCATCAGGCGATCGAATTCGGTAACCGCACACTCACTGCCGTGGTGTTGATCGCATCCGTCGGCACCTTCCTGATGCTCTGGCGGGCGCGCCCGCGCCGTCCAGGGCTGGTGTGGCTGGCCGCCGTCCTGCCGCTGGGTGTCGTGTTTCAGGCGGTGTGGGGCGGCATCACGGTCCTGACGGGCCTTTCCTGGTGGACCGTCGCACCGCACATGCTGGTGTCGCTGGTGTTGCTGTTCGTCGCGATCGTCGTGCTGATCCGTATCAGCGAGACCGACGGCCCACCAATACCAGTGGTGCCCCGGCCGCTGCAGGTCTTGACCTGGGTGACGGTCGTCGTCCTTGGCGCGCTCTGCATCGCCGGAACCCTGGTGACGGCCGCTGGACCGCACGGCGGCGACGACGCGACACCGCGACTGGACCTGCCGGTACGGGCCCTGGCCCAGGTCCACGCCGATCTGATGTTCGGCTATCTGGGCCTGCTGGTGGCGATGGCCGTCGGCTACCTGGCCGTCCGCGCTCCCCGCAGGCTGATGGTGCGGGTATGGGTGTTGGTCGCCGTGACGGCCGGGCAGGGTTTGATCGGCTTGGTGCAGTACGCCACCGGTGTCCCGGAGGCGTTGGTGGTCGCCCATGTCCTCGGCGCGACCCTGCTGGTGGCCGCCGCTGCGAACGTTGCCATGGCGACCAGGACCCGTGGTGTGCCGGATACGACGCCGGTGAAAAGGCTCCGTTCGTCACCAGACGGGCGGACAAGTCCGACACCCTGACGGTCACCGGCGTGCGGTTGACCCGCGCGTCACATCACCGCGCTCATACCGACCCGAGGCCGGGCATCGGGGAGTTCACCAGGACCTCCTCGTACCGGGCCTGACGGATGTCGTTCACCAGCGACCGCGCCTCTTCGCGATCGCGGATCACCTTGGACACCACGACGGTGGCGAACATCGAGCACAGGATGCCCATGCCGATGGTGTACCGCTGCTGAACGGACACTTCGAGCAACCAGATGTTGGCAAGGTTCCAGACTCCGGTGACGACCAGGAACGCCACTGCTGCACCGAAGAATGCGGAGGTGTGCTCGTTGACCAGCTTGGGTTGTGACATGACACTGCCTTTCGGGGTCGGGAAACACAGGGTGGGTCGAACAGGGCGGGTCGAACAGGGTGGGATTCGGCGGCGCGGAACGGGTGGCCGCGGATCTCGCAGGGTGCGACTGCGGGCGACCGTTAGCCGTCCGCCCGCCGGCGAGCCTGCCGGGTCGGCGCGGCGGCACGACGATGCTTGCCGCTGACAACGGCTTTCGAGAAGCTGTGGCGTCGTCCGTCGATCTGGTGCACTCGCAAGACCTGCTCCAGCTTGGTGTGCCGGATGCGTGACGCCTGTTTGCTGACGCCCTGCGCATCACCGATCTCGCCATAACTGGGTTGCGGCACGGTGGAACGCAGGGTGTGGACCGATTGCGCCTCGATGATGTCGAGGATCACTCGGGCTTGGGAGATGAGCCGGATCTTCGTCAGCTCGAACTCGGCCTCGCTGTCCGAACCCGGCGGGGCCGAAGCCGCATCCGCCAGCAGGGTGGCGATATCGTCGTACATCTCGGCGAGGTCCACGTCAGAGAGCCTGTCTCATGAGACACAGCCTGATGCAGACAACGCAGATTGTCAACGACAATTTCAGTTGTCAGGATCAGCGGCCGGTGCCGGCCATCCGCCGCCGGTCCTGCGCGCTGGGCCGAACGGCGGCCGAGAGCTCCCGGTCCCACTCGTCGGCGACCGGTATTCCGGCCCGCCGGCACACCGCCGCGCCCGCGTGGACGCCGGCCACGACCGCGTCCCCAAAAGCGCCGTCAGCGGCGACCACCACGATCCTGGCGCCTACCCGACCGACGTAATTGATGACCGCGGTCCCCGTTCCGCCGTGCGCCAGGACAAAGGCGCGCCACTCGCCGACCTTGCGAGTGTCCGCGCCCGTCAGCGCGGCATCGGTAGCGGCGCCCTCATCAGGATCTACAGCTGTCCTGGCGCCGCCGGAAGTGCTCATCCGGGCCAGCCCACGACCGGCAGACCCACCACGGAATCGATCGCCCATACCACCGAGATTGCGGTCAGGTACAGGTTCGAGAAGTGAAACAGGGTCATCGGTTTCGCGGTCGAACCGCGCAGGACCCGCTGGTGCAGCAGGTGCGCCATGGCCAGGAACCACAGGCCGACCGGCGCGGCGACCGCGGCATAGATCCACGACGACGCGGGGATCAGCAGCAGCGAGCAGGCCACCATCGCCCAGCTGTAGAGAACGATCTGCCGCACGACCTCGCGCTCCGGCGCCACTACCGGCAGCATCGGGACGCCGGCAGCGGCATAGTCCTCGCGGTAGCGCATCGCCAAGGCCCAGGTGTGCGGCGGTGTCCAGAAGAAGATCACTCCGAAGAAGACCCAGGCCGGCCAACCGATGGTGCCGGTCACCGCCGACCAGCCGATGATCACCGGCATGCAACCGGCCAGGCCGCCCCAGACAATGTTCTGGGAGGTCCTGCGCTTGAGCCACATCGAGTAGACGAAGACGTAGAACAGAATGGCGACGACCGCCAGCACCGAGGCCTGCCAGGTGGTGGTCAGCCAGAGCTCGACGGCAGCGAGCACGCCGAGGACGACACCGAAAACCAGGGCCGCCCTGGTCGAGACGGCATGCCGGGCCAGAGGCCGGCTCCTCGTCCGCCGCATCACCGCGTCGATGTCGGCGTCCACCACGCAGTTCAGCGCGTTGGCGCTGCCAGCGGCAAGGGATCCGCCGACCAGCGTGGCCAGCACCAGGGTCAATGGCGGCACGCCGCGCTGGGCCGCGAACATCGCCGGGATCGTCGTGATCAACAGAAGTTCGATGATCCGTGGCTTGGTGAGGGCGACATAGGCGCCGATCCGGGCCGACCAGCCGGCCGGACGGGCGGACGCGGCAGCCGGGTCCACGGTGCGCTCGGCCGGTTCGGTGGCCCCGGACGGAAGCGACGCACCCTGCCCGGTCGGCTCCGACCGCGATACGACCTCCACGAAACTCCTTCTCGACCCGCTGTCGGTGACTGGCACCCCGCCGGCCGATGGCGCTACCGAGGGTGCCACCGGTGGACCGGCGAACGCAATCGGTAACCCTCGACGACGGTGGGGCGGTCCGCCGGTGGTACTGCGAATCGGCGTCCCAAGGCCATCCTAAGTGGTCTCGCCCGTAAGTTCGTCGGGGGTCAGGCGGCGCATGGTTGTTCTGGGTCGGTGTTGATCGCCGGTCGGTGGCGGTCGAGACGGTCCATGAGGTCGGCCAGGTCGGTGGTGGTGAATTTCCATTGGAACGGTTTGGCGGCCTGGTTGTAACGTGTCTCGAAGGCTGCGAGCCGGTCGATGACGACGTTGAGATCATTGAAGTCGTTGGGCGAGACTACTTTTCGCTGGACGATGGAGAAGACGATTTCCGCTTGATTCAACCACGACGCGTGCACGGGGGTGTGCACCATGACCGCGGTGGGGAACTGTTCGGCGAGCCGGTCGATCGCTTTCTGACCGCGGTGCGACGAGCCGTTGTCCACGACCCAGAAGACCCGGTTCGCCGATGCGTAGGGCTCCTGGGTCATGACCTGTTGCACCAGCGCGGTGAACGGGACGATCCCGGTGGTGTCCTCGCAGCGGCCGTGGATCTGCGCGCGGTGCACGTCGTAGGCGGCGAGGTAAGCGACCGCGCCGCGGCGGTGGTAGTCGTGATTGACCCGCATCGTCCGGGCCTTGCCTGGTGGCAGGGTGGGGTGGCAGCGGCAGCGGGCCGAATCGAGGTCTTCTCGTCAGCGGAGATCACATAGTCGTTCGGGCCCAACGGTTTCCCGTCCCAGACCCGCTGGTACAGGTCGAGCACCCGCTGTGCCTTGGGCTGGAAGTCGGGGTCTGTGACGAAGATCCACGACTGGTACTGCCAGGGTTTGAGGGCGTCTTCGGACAGCCAGCGTCGCACCGTGGACGGTGAGATCGACGGGCAGATCCCTTCGGTGATGACCTGCCGGGCCAGCTCCGGGCAGGACCATTTCGACAGCGGCACGTCGCAGTCCTTCGGCGGTGTGCAGGCCACCGCCTTGACCCGGGCCACCTGCACCGGGGTGAACACAGGTGGCCGACCCGACCGTTTCGCATCACCCAACGACGCCGCCCCCCGTGCTGCGCTCCAGCGACAGCGCCACTTGCGTGCGGTGTCCTGACACAGGCCCAACGACGAGGCGATCTCGGTGTTGGTGAATCCCTCCGCGGCCATCAGCACGATGCAAGCGCGGAGCACCAGGCGTTGCGGGGTGCGCCCGGCCCGGCTCAGCCGCACCAACTCGTGCTGTTGGGTTTCGGTCAGCACAATCGTGTTCCGGGCAAGCGGTGACATCGGCGCTCTCCATGTAAGCCGTCCCCAATAGTCACACCAGCCTCATCGGTCACACGATCAGTTCTGGTCAACGACACACCGGATGCGGCACCATCACTACCCATGGCCGCCCCACCCGAGTCGACGAAAACGTCCCTGCAACAGCGGCTATCCGGCCGGGCCCGGGAACGCTGGCCGGAACTGGCCGGAGTTGACGTGAAGTTCCGCGGTGCCTTCGCCTACGTCACCGGACGCCTACCCGACGGTGACACCCTGCCGCTCATGCGACTGCGGTACGGCGGATCAGCCGCCCGCTGGGGATTCGCGATCTACCTCGCCAGCAAAGACGGATACGAAGTCTCCGCCCTCCCCACCGGGGATTTCGCCGGCGCCCCCGAAGACGCTCTCGACACCGCCTGCGGGCTATACCTCGGCGACCCCACCGCCTGGACCTGAACCCCGACGAACTTACGAGCGAGACCACTTAGGACACGCGCTCTAGCGTTGCGAGTCGGGGGCAGATACAGTCGTCCGCTCGCAGGTCCGTCGCACCAGCGCCCGTGCCTCAACCTGTCTTAGGGGAAGATTGGATTGCGATTTATTCGTCGAGCGGTGAGTTGCGCCGTAGTGGTCGCCTTCACGAGTCTGGGGTTCAGCGCCGAGGCGGCGGAAGCCGTACCCATTCCTGCAAAGGTCGCTAGTTCAGATTCCGATTGTGCGCTTCTCGTGACCGTGTCATTTGTTCGGGATGGTGCCACTCGGGTGCAAGGTATCAAAGCTGGGCAGATAGTCGACCGGCCAGTCGTAAGCAAGTTCGACTGCGCCTCAGGAGAAGGCGTTCGGACATCAAACAAGACAGCCGCGTCAGGCGCGATAGCGAGCGAAACGGATAGGACCACGTCCGCCGCTGCGGGCACCGAAGGCTTCGCGTACATGGGGCCTGGCGACAATTATTTCGCGAGTGATAGCAACGGTCGCTTCAGCGCGCAACTAACGGCAACGACACCGTCTAGGCCTGTATTGGCTTTTGGTTACAAGTTGAGTGGTCAACGCCAGTCAGCCGCTGTGTCTCCCGTGACGGCCTACGTGGACTGGGCAGATAATAAGACGACGCCATGTCACTATGGAAAAGTTGCACCAGCTGACTACCCGTTCCACTGGTCCTGTCTTACCAAGGGCGGTGCAAAGGGTTACCTCCATGGCACGTTCAAATACAGGATGTCCGTCGGTACTGCAACCATCAATATCGCATTTACGGCGTACATGTCTTCATGGCCAGGGAATTAACCGTCTTGGAAATCCCGCGGGCGATATTCGTCGTTCTCCGTGACTTGCCGCCGAATGTACGACCGTCAATTGGACGAGTGTCGCGCTTCGACTACGATGAACGCTCTGTCCTCGTTGAATTGATCTCGCGAGATGACATTTCGGTTGTTCAAGTCGACACTGGGTTGAGCTTGACTGAGCAGTTGGTAGCAGTGGCCAGTAAAGTTCAGGACGAAATTCAGTCGGATTCCACTGTGCTTGGATCAAACTGGCCCAAATGTCCTGTCCACCCCGACACGCACCCGTTGCAGCCGGTTTGTTCAGCAAACTACGCGTGGTGGTTTTGCCCTTTGAATAGACAGGCGATTTGGAAGATCGGACGCCTTGGTGAAGTAAATTCATAAGGTTCTCCGCGCGAATATGGCTGACGCACCGGGTACTGGATGTCACGCAAGCCGAGGTCTTGGGGTCAAGCCCATTACCGTGGTGCATTGAGTTCAGCCGCCCGCTGGGGATTCGCGATTTACCTCGCCAGCAAAGACGGATACCAAGACGCCGTCCTTCCCACCGGCCACTTCGCCGGCGCCCCCGAAGACGCACTTGACACCGCCTGCGGCCTCTACCTCGGCGACCCCACCGCCTGGACCCGAGTGAAGTGGGGAGCAGGCGCGGGGCAAACCCGTTTCCTGCTCCCCCTTCCCAAACCGGACATGAGGTTCTCCCTCATCCGGCTTTCCCCCGGGCAGTCGACCGGCCGCATT
>JBBRVZ010000038.1:0-29528 GCA_038246445.1 Mycobacteriales bacterium | reverse complement strand
CCGGGCGCAGCCGGGCCGGGATCGTGGTGTCGCTGGCCGCCGCGTTGCTGCTCGGCGCGGGTTTCACCTACCTGAACTGGACCTCCAGCACCCAGGCCGTGGCGTTCGCTGGTGACCCCGGCCAGTACGGCATCAACGACACCCCGCAGGCCGCCGGGCAGTGGGAAGTGGTGGACCTGTCCGAGCGGTGGACCGCGAACATCAACACGGTCCGCTCACAGCAGGGTCTGCCGCCGTACACCACCGCCGGTGCTTTGACCGAACGCGCCCGCTCCTGCGCGAGCAGCCGGGCCGGGCAGTGCGGTGACTGCCCGGTCAGCCAGGTGAGCTGCATGGAGAACACCGGAATGGTTTTCGGGGCCTGGGATTACGGCCCCGGTGACCTGGACAAGCTCAACGGCGACCTCACGGAGGGCTTCATCAAGTCCCCGAATCCGTGGGGTGGGGTCAGTGCGCCGGTCACCCTCGACGAGTCCGCGGATATGAAGTCGGCGTGGGTCGCGTTGCGGGACAACACGAATAAGAAAGCGGTGGTGGTGGCCTTGATGGAAAACGGTGCGGGCCTTGCGGTGTGGAACGGCTGCGGGCAGCAGCTATGAACTGGCATCGGGTTTTGGACGGAACGGCGGCGCCGTCCGGCGGCGGGATCAGTGACTGGCTTTCCGACACCTTTGATATGTGTTGAAGCGGATCGCGGCGGGCACGGTCGAGGCCAATCAGTGGATGATGCTCAAGGCCATTGATCTGATCAACGGTGGGCTGCGGATCAACCTGGGTTCGTCCTGGTTGCAGGACGTGTTGGCCACGATGCGGTACCTGGTGCTGCCGGTGGTGGGCATCCTTTTCGTGTTGCAGGTCGTCACTGCCATGGGCGGCCGGTCCCCGGGTGGTTTGTGGCGGGCGGTCTGGGGCAGCGTTGTCGAAGTTCGTGATCTGCGTGATCCTGACCCTGGCCTACAGCGCGGTGGCGGCGCCGATCACCGGTGACATCACCGGCGCTGCTGGGATCGGTGTGGGTGCTGCTCGCCGCGTTGTCCCCGCTGACGGTGCTGCGGTTCGTGCATTTCGCCAGCGATCAGATTGGCTCCGCCAACGTGTCCGGAGCGGCCGGGGCGATGGGCAACGCACGACAGGGCGAAGCAAATCGCGCAGGGAGTCGAGCTGATCCTACGAGCCGTAAAAAATCTGGCTACGGATACCCGCAATCCGCCATCAACAACACCAAGTGTCTAACAAGCCAAGCCGTCACCGCCGGCACCAACTTAAAATGCACGGTTGACGACATCAACGGCGAAACAAAACAATCACCGTAGACATCATCAGCAACTGGGGCGCAAACATCGGCCAAGCGCCGCAGTGAGCGCATAGCCGGTCCAGCAATCAGCTGAGCTGATCATCGCAGGGCCTAGATCGCCCGGCTCGATGATGCCTTCGGGAGGTCGCAGCTTCGGGCCTTAGCTCGGTGCATGAGCGCCCAAGCGGTGCCACACTGCCGCTGACGGTGTTACACTCAGGTGTGCCGACCGCCCGCCCGCGCCACTACGTCACCGAGTCCGACGAACTAGCAGCCGCACTCGATGCGGCGGCTGCGAGGTGGCCTGGTGTGCCCCGCTCGCAGCTACTGGTCCGCTTGGCGTTGATGGCGTCGGACGCGGAGGAACAGATCACCCGGTCCCACCGAGACCGTCGACGGCAAGCGGTGAACCGGCACGCCGGCGCGCTCACCGGTGTCTATGAGGACGGCTACCTGCACACCCTGCGGGAGGACTGGCCCGCGTGATCGTGCTGGACGCCAGTGTGCTGATCGGGTACCTGAACCGGGACGACGCGCACTCGGAACAGGCACTGTGGCTGCTCGCGGAAGCGGCGGACAAGGACACCGACCTGCTCGTCAACCCGGTGACGCTTGCCGAGGTACTCGTCGCGCCGACCCGCACCGGCAGGCAGGAAGAAGCGCTGCGGGTCCTGACGGAGGTCGGGGTACGAGTTGAGCCGTTCCCGCCGGACGCGCCCTCGGTGCTGGCCCGGTTGCGCTGCACCGGTCTGAAGATGCCCGACTGCTGCGTCCTGCTCACCGCACTGGATCAGCGCGCCGCCGTGGCGTCGTTCGATGACCGGCTGCTGCGGGCGGCCGCCGAGCACGACGTTCCGGTGGTATCCGCCCAGCCGACGTTCCCGCCGGAGCTCTAACCGGAACAGCAGCGCCGCGGCCCGGCCCGGTCGCCGGCACGGCCAGATCTTGCGCAGGATGGACCCGACCTCTTCGATACCCTCAGTGCCCTGAAGTGTGGCGGGCCCACACTTCAGACACACGCGCCGGCGGTGCACCGTGCCGGTCAGCCGGGCATCCGGATCCATCCCGAACCCGGGTATCGCGGCGTGCAGCCGGTTTGCCGACAGTGCAAAGGGCGGCATCTGACAGTGAGATCGGGATTCCGGCCTGCCCCGAGCCGATGTAGACGGCGGTGACTGCACCAAGCGGCGAAATTGACCCCTGCAAAGGGCGGTGAGCGGATAACGGGACGGTCAGCGCTACCGGCGCTGGGTGCTGCTCAGGACATCGGCCAAGTTGTCCAGGGCTTCTGGAATGAGGGTGAAGTAGGCCCACACCCCCCGCTTGTCCCGGTTCAGTAGGCCAGCGTCGACGAGCACCTTCAGGTGGTGCGACACGGTGGGCTGGGACAAACCCAGGGGTTCGGTGAGGTCGCAGACGCAGGCCTCGCCGCCCTCGTGGGCGGCGATCAGCGACAGCAACCGCAACCTCCCGGGGTCGGCGATCGCCTTCAACGTCCGGGCGAGATCCGTTGCGGCAGCGGCAGTCAACGGCTCACGCACCAACGGCATACAGCAGGCGGCGTCCAGGAGCGGCAGCGTCGTCGACCGGGTCATGAACCCAGTATGCCCGACGCATTGACACGCGTCGATGTGTAGGACACGATGATGAGGACATTGATGTTCGTCTATTTGAAGAGGTTGGCGATGACGAGTTCGGACCAGGACATCCGGGATCACGTGCGGGATCGGTATGCCGCGGCGGCGCTGTCGGTGGTCTCCGGGTCGGCGGCGAGCTGCTGCGCGCCGTTGGACGGGCCGCAGGCCAATTGTTGCGGACCGGCGGACGCGCTGTCTGCGGTCAGTGACACCGATGAGGGTGACATCTTCGGCGCCGCGCTCTACACCCCGGGTGAGACCGACGGACTGCCCGAGGAAGCGGTGCTGGCGTCCCTTGGCTGCGGCAATCCATTGGCGGTCGCCGAGCTTCGGGAAGGCGAACGGGTGCTGGACCTGGGCTCCGGCGGCGGGATCGACGTGCTGCTGTCCGCCCGCCGGGTCGGCCCGACCGGGTTCGTCTACGGCTTGGACATGACCGATGAAATGCTCCACCTGGCGCGGGCCAACGCGGCCAAGGCCGGTGCGACCAACGTGGAGTTCGTGAAGGGTCAGATCGAGGACATCCCGCTTCCGGATGCCTCGATCGATGTGGTGATCTCCAACTGCGTGATCAACCTGTCCACCGACAAGCCGGCGGTCGTCGCCGAGATGTTCCGGGTGCTGACACCCGTTGGGCGGCTTGGGATCTCCGATGTTGTCGCCGAGGACGGCCTGTCACCAGCGGAGCGAGCCGAACGGGGTTCCTACGTTGGGTGCATCGCCGGCGCTTTGTCCCGCACTGAGTACCTCGACGGTCTGACGGCGGCGGGGTTCACCGACCCCGAGGTGGTCTTCACCCACGAGGCCGCACCCGGGATGCACGGCGCGATCGTCCGCGCGACCAAGCCGGTCGCGGCATCGGCCGGCACCGCCGCCAAGGGCGCGGGTGCCACAGCCGCCGGTTCGAGCACCCTGGTCGTCGAGGTCTACGAGCCGGCGCTGTGCTGCAGCACCGGCGTATGCGGCCAGGACGTCTATCAGGCTTTGGTGACCTTCTCCGCCGACCTTGACTGGGCCGTCGCGAACGGGGGCCGGGTGGACCGCCATAATCTCGCCAACGACCCGCTGGCGTTCGCGAACAATGACACCGTCAAGCAGTTCCTGCAGCTGTCCGGCTCAGCCGGGCTTCCGCTGGTTCTGGTCGACGGCGTCACCGCCCTGACCGGTTCCTACCCCGACCGCGCCCAACTGGCCCGCTGGGCCGGCATCACCGCCACGACCGAACCCGGCGGGTCCGAACCGCCCGCGATGCCCACTGGCGTGCAGATGCTGGGGTTGTCCGACGCCGGAGCATGCTGCAGCACCGACTCCTCGTCCACCAGCACAGGAGCCTGCTGCTGATGAACGACGCCACCAGCGTGCCGGCTTTCCTGGCTGATCCGCCGCAGTTTCTATTCTTCACCGGCAAAGGCGGCGTGGGTAAGACCAGCATCGCGTGCGCGTCGGCGGTGACACTGACCGAGGCCGGCAAGCGTGTGCTGCTGGTCAGTACCGACCCGGCTTCCAACGTCGGGCAGGTGTTCGGCTTGAGCATCGGCAACACCATCACCGCCGTGCCCGCCGTGCCCGCCGTGCCCGGACTGTCGGCGTTGGAGATCGACCCAGAGCAGGCTGCCCAGGCCTACCGCGAACGCATCGTCGGCCCGGTGCGCGATGTGCTGCCCGCCGCCGAGGTCGCCGCGATCACCGAGCAGCTGTCCGGGTCGTGCACCACGGAGATCGCGTCGTTCAACGAGTTCACGGCCCTGCTCGCTGACGACACAGGTGTCAGTGAGCGATTCGACCACGTGCTGTTCGATACCGCCCCGACCGGCCACACCATCCGGCTGCTGCAGCTGCCCGGGTCGTGGACGGAGTTCCTCGACGCCGGCGCCGGCGACGCGTCGTGCCTGGGCCCGCTGTCCGGCTTGGACAAACAACGCGGTGTGTACGCCGCCGCTGTCCGTGCCCTTGCTGACGGCGCCCGCACTCGGCTCGTGCTGGTCGCTCGTGCCGAGGAGTCCAGCCTGGACGAGATCGCCCGCGTCCATACCGAACTCGACGCTATCGGGCTGCACCGCCAGCACGTCGTCATCAACGGGGTCCTCCCGTCGCACCCGGCTGACGACGACCCACTCGCCGACGGGATCCGCGCTCGCGAACAAGCTGCCATTGCCGCCCTTCCGGCGGAGCTCCGCAGGCTGCCGACCGACCAGATCGACCTCAAGGCCACCAACATGGTCGGGCTCCAGGCATTGCGGACACTGTTCGGCGCAACAGGCCCTGACGATGTCGTGGTCGTTGCGCCCGACCCGTTGCCAGACTCGCCGCTCGCCGAGCTCGTCGACGAACTCGCCGCCGCCGGCCAAGGCTTGATCATGTGCATGGGTAAGGGCGGGGTTGGCAAGACCACCATCGCCGCGGCCATCGCCGTCGCGCTCGCCGAACGCGGCCACGACGTCCACCTCAGCACCACCGACCCGGCAGCACATCTCACCGCGACCCTGCAGACCAGCGCCGACGGTTGCCGTGAGCTGGCGAACCTGCAGGTGTCGCGGATCGACCCGGCAGAGGCCACTCGCGCCTACCGCGACCGGGTGCTCGCCACCAAGGGCGCCGCGCTCGACGAGACCGGTCGTGCGGGGCTCGCCGAGGACCTCCGATCCCCATGCACGGAGGAGGTCGCAGTGTTCCAGGCATTCAGCCGGATCATCAACGAGTCGACCCGCAGGTTCGTCGTGGTCGATACCGCGCCGACCGGTCACACGCTGCTGCTGCTGGACGCCACCGGCTCCTACCACCGCGAGATCGCCCGCCAGCTCGGTGACGGCATTAACTTCACCACCCCGCTGATGCGGCTGCAAGACCCGGACAACACCAAAATTATCGTCATCACATTGGCCGAACAGACTCCCGTGCTCGAGGCAACGTCGTTGCAGGCCGAGCTGCGCCGCGCCGGCATCGAGCCGTGGGCGTGGGTCGTGAACAATTCCCTCGCCGCGGCCCGAACGGCCTCGCCCTTGCTGCGCCGCCGCGCAGCCGCCGAGCGCGAACAACTCGATTCAGTCATCGCTGAATTGGCCTCCCGAGTCGCGGTGGTCCCGAGGTTGGTGAACGCCCCGGTCGGCGTCGCGGCGCTCGTCGAGCTGGCCGATGCCGGTGCGGTCACTGCCTCCGCCTGATCCGTGCGGCCGCATGCGCGTCAGCAGGACTGTCTGGGTCTGCGTTCCCCGGCTTTCAACCCTGCGGGCCAAGTGCAGTTCATCGAGCAGGTTCCCGACCCGGCGTTCGATCTCGTCGCGCACCGGGCGAACCGCGGCACGTCGAGACCCGGGCGGGTCGTCAAGAACCCATTTCGCATAACGCTTCCCGGGGAACACCGGGCAGGCATCGCCGCCTTCGCCGATTCCCTCGGCGTCTGACTCCGACCGCCACAACTCATCCACCCCTTCAAAGAAGGAGAACCCATGTCCGACAAGCCCGCCGTGCTGTTCGTCTGCATCCACAACGCCGGCCGTTCGCAGATGGCCGCCGGTTACCTCAATTCCTTGGGTAAGGGACAGATCGAGGTCCGCTCCGCCGGCTCCATTCCCGGTGACAAGGTGAACCCCGTCGCGGTGCAGGCGATGGCCGAGGAAGGAATCGACATCTCCACCCAAACACCGAAGGTGCTCACCACCGAATCGGTGCAAGCCTCGGATGTGGTGATCACTATGGGCTGCGGTGATGCCTGCCCCATCTTCCCCGGAAAGCGCTACGAGGACTGGCAACTCGACGACCCCGCAGGACAGGGCATCGAAATGGTCCGCAAGGTCCGCGACGACATCCGTGGCCGCGTTGAAACCCTCATCGGAGAACTTCTCCCTGCCGGCGTCTGACACTCATGACCAAACCAGCGGTACCGGCGGTGCTGTTCGTGTGCGTGAAGAACGGCGGCAAGTCGCAGATGGTGCCGTTCTCGATCTCATTGATTGCCGTGGCAGCGTGCGGCCGACTGGACCCCGCCTCAGATATCCCCAAGAATTCAGCGGGATTACAGGTGTGGAGCGGCAATTGAGTGCTGATCGCCGTCGCAGCGATGAGCTTGTCGTAGGCGCGTGCCGTGCTTTTCCGACCGGGTCGCCGGAGATCGGCTGCGACCGGCTGCGACCCGACCGAAGGCTCGGTCGGCCGCGGCGTCGAATGCCAAGGGTGGAAGCCGGCCTCGGCGAGCTGGAGATGTGTCGATTGGACTTGAAAGTTTGGGGGCGCTCCCCAATGCCCCCGCTCTGCGCTGTACCGCAGATTGGTAGGGACACGAGACTGCGGAGGCCAGGATGCAGCATGGACGATTGGCGCGACAGTGGGGGATGACGGGCCTTCGCCGGGGTGCTCTTTGCCGCCGCGGGGTGCAGTTCCAGTTCGGACACACCAGCAATCAGCACGGCGGCAACCGGCGCCACATCGGCGGCCGGCACTTCGGCGCCGGCGCAAGCCGGAAGTGCGACCGATGGCTTTACCGTGCCGGATGCCTTCACGGCGGTGGCGGTGCGCCCGTTGAGCGCGCCGACCTTCCCGTTCATGGGTTCGGACGGCAAGTACCACGTCGTGTACGACCTGGAACTGACCAATGCGACGGCCCTGCCGGCGACCATCGACAAGCTTGATGTGGTCGATGGGGCGTCGCCGACAACGGTGATCGATTCCTACTCGGGTACCCGGCTGGTGAATTCCGACAGCGGATGCATCGGCGATTGCAACCGCCTGCGCCTGCTACCCCACAAAGTGACCGATACCACCGAAATAGGACCGCAGGAGTCGCGGGTGGTTTTCATCGACTTTGCGTTCGACTCTGCGGATCAGGCTCCAAAAGCAGTGTTGCACCACGTGTATGCCACCGCGGCGGAGAACCCCGGGTCGAAAACACCCGTCACCGTGGATTATCTTGCCGCTCCGTTCGATATCTCGGCGGGGACGCCGCGCGTCATCGGACCACCCGTCAAGGGGGACCGGTGGGTCGCCGTGAACGGTTGTTGCCTCCCAGGCTTTCCTCATCGCACGTCGATGGCGACCTTGAACGGGCTGCTCATCAACAGCCAGCGTTTCGCCATGGACTGGAAGCAGTTGAACGAGGCCGGTGCATTCTACGAGGGCGACAAGACAAAGAACGAAAGCTATGTCGACTACGGCTCCGAGATCATCGCCGTTGCTGACGGGACGATCTCGTCGGCCCTCGACATGTTGGACGCCAATGTCCCCGGTGTGTTGCCGGCGAATGACCCGGTGCTCGGCCCGCAGCTCACCGTCGAGACGGTGGACGGCAACCATATCGTGGAGGACATCGGCGCCGGTGACTACGCCTTCTACGCGCACCTGCAGAAGGGGTCGCTGCTGGTGAAGCCGGGTGACACGGTGAAGAAGGGCCAGGTGATTGCCAAACTCGGCAACACCGGCAACGCCAATGTGTCGCACATGCACTTCCACCTGATGAATGGTCCGTCGGTGCTCGGCAGCGACGGTGTTCCCTACGTGCTCGACACCTTCGACTACGCCGGCCAGCTTCCCGTGGACACTCTCCTGGCGGCCGACGACTACATGACGGGCAGCAAATACCTGGCCGGACAGTTGGCAACTCCGGAGCCCCGTACCGACGAACTGCCGATGTCGCTGGCGATCGTCAACTTCCCGGGCTGACCCGGCGGCGGCGGGTGCTGCCGGGCAAGCCCCCTACTTCGCCGGATCGGTCGGCCACATCGCGGCCAGTTCACTCCGGCACGTGATGCCCAGCTTTCGATAGGCGCTGGTCAGGTGGACCTCCACCGTTTTTGGCGTGACATAAAGCTCCTGGGCAATCGCCCGGTTGGTCCGCCCGAGGACAGCCAACTGGGCGGCTCGCCGCTCGCTCGGCGTCAGTGCGTCGATCCCCGAAACGGCCCGCTGGCGAGGTCGACCGCCGGCGACGCGCAGCTCCGTCGCTGCCAGCTGAGCGAGCCCGGCGGCACCGCACCGTACCGCCTGCTCGCCGGCCCGCGCCAGGTGCGGTCGGGCGCTGACGACCTGGCCGCGTCGGCGCAGGGCGCTACCAAGGCCGAACTCCGCGCGGGCCGATTCGAGCCGCGCCGGGGACGCCGACAGCTGGGCCAATGATTGTTCGAAGACCTCGATGCAGGTCGCAGACCCGGCGGCGTCGAGGGTGCCGGCAAGGACCCGCAGGGCCGAACCAACCGTGCTCCTGGCACCCCACCGGCGCGCAGCCTTCACCCCGGCCGCGGCGGCCGCCAGCGCCACGTCATGGCGCTCGAGCCCAACGAGGGCGCGGGCCCGCAGCGCCGACACCGGCAGCCAGGCCGGGTTGACGACACGTCGTTGGCAGGCTTCGAGCTGGCTGACCGCATCGAGTGCGCGTTCCCATAGCGCCTCACCGAGCAGCACCTCCGCCTCGGCCCGGCGTAATAGCAAATCACCGTCGGAGCTCGGCCACGCCCGCTCGGCCCGGGTGATCACCGCCCTGGCCCCGGCGAGGTCGCCCCGCTCGATCAACAGTCGAGCATTGAAGCCGGCCCAGTACGCCATGCCGCTCTCGCCCTGCCCGCCTCGGCGGATGGTGTCGAGGCCGTAGAGCCGCAGCGAATGCTCAGCGTCGTCCAGCGCACCCCACTCCAGGAAGTTCCAACCCTGCCACAGCCGTACCCCGCTGATGGTGAGCTGCGAGCCGTTGCGCTGTCCGTCGGCCAGCATCTGCTGCCAAACGCTCAGCGCACTGGGCTCGTCAGCGAGCACCAGAACGCCGGCCGCGACGATGGACATGAACCACGGATCGGCGCGGATCAGCACGCCGTCCGCGAGGGCGCCGGTCGCCAACTCGACGCACTCGCCGGCTGCGGAGCCGGTCAGGGCGCGAGCCCATGCCGCACTTGCGGCCAGCATTCGCGCCCCAGGGCCGGACCCGGGCTTGGCGGGTCGCACCGAGGCCGATCGGCGCCCGGTGTCGGTGTCGTCAGCCCCGAAGTGGACGGCGTACAGCTCGACGGCGGCCAACGCATCATCGAGGTCATCGAGCTCGGACAGCGGCAGCGTCGTCCGGGCCTTGCGCAACAGGTCAACGGCGTCGTCGGGCGGATTGGTGAAGATCAACATGCGGGACAGCACACTGACGATCTCTCCCCCCTCGGCCGGGTTCGGCGCTAATTCGTAGGCCGTCCGAAGGTGCTCGATTGCCGCTGCCGGCTCATTGGCGAGAGATTCGGACATCCCGAGTTCCTGCAGCAACCGCGGTCGCACGTCGTCGGTTGCCGGCTCCTCGATGGCGCGACGCAGGTAGGACAGCGCGTCGTCGGCCGCCCCACGGTGCACCGCAATCAGCGCCACCTCCCGCAAGCACGCCACCACCCACTCCCGGCCGGCCGGCCGGAGCGCCAGGGCGTGGGCGGCGACCTGCTCGACCGGCCGCCCCAGTGCCCGCAGCACCTCGGCCGCGCGCACGTGCCGCCGTTCCGACTCGACCGGCGTCATCTCCAGGTAGATCACCTCGCGCACCAGGGGATGCACGAACCGCAGTGGAGAGCCCGGCTGCAGGATCTCCGCCTGCAACAGCGAGCGCGTCGCCTTCTCGATCTGGTCCGCATCAAGGCCGGTGACGGTCTCGAGCATTGCGACACCTTCCCAGTCACCGATCACGGCGAGCGCCTGGGCGAGGGCGATGGCGGACGGCCCCGCACGCGCCAGCCGAGCCAGCACGGTCCGCGACATCGCCCGCGGCCCGAGGGCCGCGATCACGTCGACCGAGTCAGTGTCCGGTTTCACTCCGTCGGCCCGCATGGCGCGGGCAAGTTCGTTGACCAGCAACGGGTTTCCACCCGTCACTCGGCGGCAGTCGACGGCAAACGCGGTGGCCGGCTCGGCGTGCATCCGCCTGCGCAGCATTTCCGCAACCGCGTCCACTGTCAGCGGCTGCAGCTGGAGAACCTCGGTCGCCGGATCCTCCACCAGTTCGGCCAGGGTGTTATCGCCCGTCGGCGCTCCCGCGGTACGCAACCCGGCAAGGATGACCACCGGAAGCCCGTCGAGCCGCCGGCTGAGATAGGAGAACAGCCGCAGCGAGGAACGGTCGCACAACTGCAGATCGTCGATCGACAACAGCAACGGCCCCTCCGAGGCAGCGTTGACGATGAGCCAATACAGCCCGTGCAACACGGACTGGGAGACATCTTCGAAGACTCCGCCGATCAGTGCCGGTGCATCGCTGAATGCCGCCCTCGCCTGCAATGCGGCGCCGGCCCACCAGTGTGGCGCCCGCTGCAGGTCGCGCTCGAAAAGCTGCCGTACCACGCCGAATGCGAATTCCCGTTCCAGTTCGCTCGCCCGCGCGGTGAGGACGGTGAATCCGGCGGCCCTGGCTGACCGGTGCCCCTCTGTCAGCAGGCTCGATTTCCCGATGCCCGCGCGACCGGCCACCACGACCACCCGACCATCACCGGCTCGGGCGCTCTCGCAGACCGCCGCGATCGCCGCCGCGTCGTCGGTCCGCTCCAGCAACGCGCTCGACGGCGAATTTCCACCGCCGCTACCCGACTCGTCCATCCCCACATTTTGACCCCCGGATGGCCTAATGCCCACACCGGGTCTCGAATGTTTGGGGTGCGCCTTGGGGGTGGCCCTGATGCCTTCCCGGTGCCCGACGTTCATCGTCAGATGATGAGCGTCGAACGGGTCCAGTTGCGCGTGGCCATCAACCGCGACGGTGATGCGATTACCGGCACCGTGACGAGGCTCGGGGGCGAGGTTCGGAAGTTCTCCGGCCGGCTAGGCCTTTTCAGCGCAATCGACGACGAGATCGAGGGCATCGCGCCCCGACCAGCGGAACCGAGGGAGATCGATGATGTTGACGGGTAGGACGTCTCGGGCAATCACGGTGGGGGCGGCTGCAGTCCTGTGCCTTTCGGCCTGTACCGGAAATTCGGCGAGCGATGCGACGACCGCTGCCGCCGTGACCGCCGCGGCAGCATCCTCCGAGGTTGCGTCCTCCGGTAGTACCCAGTCCTCCATCTCCGGGACCGCCCAGTCATCTTCGTTCCAGCCGACCTACGTCGACGGCAAGCTGACAGCGGTGCCCGGCCTCGACCAGGCTGCAATGGATGTGATCAACTCGGCGCCGTATACGTCCGGGCAGTGGGCCATCTCGGTGCGGGACATGGATTCTGGCGAGCAGTTGGTCGCATTGAATGCGGACAAGATGTTCGAGCCAGGGTCGGTGGTGAAGAACTACAGCACTGGCGCCGCCTGGCAGCAGTTCGGATCGGATTCGACGATCGTCACTCCGGTCAAACGGACCGGTGAGGTGGTCGACGGCACTGTGAACGGCGATCTGGTGCTGGTCGGCAAGGGCGATCTGACGATGGGCGGGCGGACCAAACCCGACGGCACCGTCGACTTCACCAACCTCGACCACAACGACGCCAACGGCGTCCCCGGGGCCACTCTCACCACCGAGGACCCACTGACCGGGCTGGACCAGTTGGCCGCGCAGGTGAAAGCCTCCGGCATTTCCTCGGTGAGCGGCAATGTCGTCGTCGACGACCGACTGTGGGAACCGCACAGCTTGTCGAACGGGCCGGTCTCGCCGATCATCATCAACCAGAACGTCATCGACTTCATCACCACGCCGACCACGCCCGGTGAGTCGGCGACGTCAAAGCTGGTGCAACCGAAGGTCGCACCCTGGGTGGTCAAGGGGCAGATCCAGACGGTGGCCGCAGGCGGAAAGACAGCGATCAAAGTCACCTCCGCTGACGAGAAGACGGTGGTGCTGTCCGGGACCATTGCTGCCGACAGCGGTCCGGTGGTGAATACCTACTCGTTCAAGGATCCCGCGACCTTCGCCCGGACCGCGTTCATCGAGGCACTCGGTCGGGCCGGTGGCAGCGTCACGGCCGATCCGGTCGCCGTCAATCCGACCGCAGCCCTACCGGCCACCGCGGATGTGGACTCTTTGACATCGGTGGCCGAGCTGACCTCGCTCACCCTTGATCAGGAAGCCACCTACGTCCTGAAGATCAGCTACAACCTGGGGGCCGAAACATTCATCTGCCGACTGGCGGTGGCCGCCGGCAGCACCGATTGTGGCGACGGACTGCAGAAGGAGGCGGACATCTGGACCGCCGCCGGGCTGGACACCAAGGGTGCCAGCCTGATCGACGGCTCCGGGTTGGACGGCAACCTGATCACCGCGGACAACCAGGTCCAACTCTCGACGATCATGGCGAAGCGGTCCGACGCTGCGAAGTGGAAGGCCGCGTTGCCGATCCTGGGCGTCGACGGCTCCCTCACCACCGTCGAGGCGGACGGCCCGGCCAAGGGCAAGGTGTCCGCCAAGACCGGAACGCTGGCCGCTTACGACGAGTTCAACCAGCGGTACCGCCTGCCGACGAAGGCCCTGGGCGGATACATCGACACCAAAACCGGGCGACATCTCGCCTTCACGATCATCGCGACCAATAGCGTCTTCCCGGATATCGCGGGAATCTTCGCCGCGAACAACGACCTGGGGAAGGTCGTTGCCAGCATCCAACAGTCGTACTGACCTCGCGACAACGATTTGCCCGAAGGGCTACGTAATGAATCCAACACGCAAAAGGCGAGGCTTGTCGGTCGTCGTCGCCGCGGCAGCGCTGGTGCTGGCGGGGTGCACCAGTTCGAATGCCGACTCAGCATCGGCAGCATCGGCGACACCCGCGACGCCCGCGACGACGACTGCTGCGCTGGATACCCATTCGAAGTCAGCTGCTCTCGACCGTGCCCTCGCGGAGTTGGTGGCCATGCCGGGCGGGCCCCCCGGGGTCATTTCGGTCGTCCAGGTCGGTGACGACCGCACAGTCCACACGGCGGGCGTCGGCGACCTGTCCACCGGCGCCGCACCAGCAGACAACGACCACATGCGGGTTGCCTCAGCGGCGAAGGCGTTCAGCGGCGCCACTGCGCTGTCCCTCGTCGACCAGGGAAAGCTCTCCCTGGACGACACCATCGGCAAGTTGCTCCCCGAGCAGCCCGCCGCGTGGGCAGGTGTGACCCTTCGCCAGTTGCTCAGTCACACCAGCGGGCTGCCGGATTTCTCCCAAACTCCGGGATTCGGCCAGGCAGTCGGGGCCTCACTGGAGGACCCGCCCCCGCCCGCCGATCTGTTGAAATTCGCCGCTAAGCTCCCTTTGGTCTTTCCGTCCGGTAGCCAATACATGTACGACAACTCCGACAACATCGCGGTCGGGTTGATGATCGAAAAGGTGACAGGCAAAACCTACGCCGAGGCGTTGAAAGAGCAGGTGCTGCAACCATTGGGCCTGAATTCGACCTCCCTGCCGGAGGGCATCGAGATTCCCGAACCGGTACTGCGCGGATACGACCTGGTACCACCCAGGCCGCCGGACGACGAGACCTACCTGGTGGCAGCCGGCTGGTCCTGGGCGTCCGGTGGCGTGGTGTCCACCCCGGCGGACATGAACACCTTCATCCGCGGCTACGTCGGCGGGAAGCTCTTCGGACCGGAAACCCAGGCCGAACAAACGGATCTGTTCATCCCCGGTGGGGAATCCGGCCCGCCCGGACCAGGTGTCAACTCGTCCAGCATGGCGCTGTTCCGCTATGAAACGCCCTGCGGCGTGGTGTACGGGCACACCGGAAACACGTCCGGATACACCCAGTTCATGGCGGCCAGCCCCGACGGGACACGTTCAGCGACGGTCGCGATCACCGTGCAACGCAACGCCGAAGGACCACCGGAACAACTCCAGGTTTTGCACGGACTGCAGCAGGCCGAAGCGGCCGCCATCTGCCTCGCCCTGGACGGTGCCTGATGAGGATGCGCGGTCGACGGCCCGCAGGCGGTGGCGAATCGCGAAAGGACGCGGATATTTCGGATGAGCACTTGACCAGAATCCATGTCGTCTCCGACTCCATCCACGTGGACGGTCCGACGTGGACGGTCGATCGCGATCAGCTCGGTCGCCACCGTCCCGACCCTGCTCGCAGGGTGCACCTCCAGTGGACCGGACCAGGCCGGTTCGACCTCGGCCGATGCATCGGGCCAGGGTGGCTCGAGCGCGGTCGGTCCGACCGCCGGCCCCTCGGGGAGCAGTAGCTCGTCTGCGGCATACGGGGCCGGTTCGGCGCAGCCCGGCACTCCCACATCGAATGCGTCAACTGCCACCCGCGCGCAGGTCGACGCTGCGGTTGGAGATGCTGATTGCTGTGGCGGCTATTGTCGCCCTTTAGATCAGAAGGTTGGGGGTTCGAATCCCTCCGGGGGCACAGCGATACACGTTGCGGGGCAGACTGTATGCCGATGTTGGGTCATTGTTCTTCTGATCCCGTCCTCACAACAATCCCAGGCTCCTATGCCCCGGCGCGGCAGCGTCAGCGACCGGCCAGAGCCGGCGTGCCGCGGGAAGCATCGTCGGTTAGCGACTCAGGTCAGCTTCAATCAGGTGCCATGTGAGCGACGTCCAGGGCCATCATCGGCAGTTCGGTGCCGTGTTCGTCGATGCTGGTTCCTAGCGTGTCCTCGAGCACTGGTCGCAGCTTCGCCCATGCCCGAGGGTGGGCCATGGCGTACCGGCCCAGTGCGGCGGTCGCTTCCGATGCGTTCAGACGCCGCGCAGTGGCGGGCGTCGGCGCGTGGCTGGCGAGGTAGACACGAACGCTCGGGTTGGCCTCGATGTTGCGAAACCACTGCGCTCGGGTGCCGAAGCCGGAGACCACGACGTATCGGTGGGGTGCCGGGTGGTCCACCACTTCCAGGACCACGAACCGCCGCCGTCCGGTGTTGCGCCCAACGTGTTCGACCATCAACAGCCGACGGCCGAGAATGACGCCGAGCCTGGCTCGGTAGAGCCAGATGGGCGCTCGGACGAACCATCGAACGCGGAGCAGACGAGCCCCGACCCGAGTCAGTGGATTGCCGCGTTCGCCGCTCATGCGAGCGATTGTCGCAGCCGGGGGAACGGCGAGATCACCGGTGGCCACTCCCCTTACCCGTCTTGTGGCGTGGCTTGCAGTTGCTGGGCATCCTCCTATCACTCCCTAACACTGTGCGACTTTGGAGGCAATTCCACGTCCGATTCCCTCTCTGCCTACCCCGGGCGCCGGTGCCTGGAACACCTTTACCGCCCCAGCATCCAACGCGCGCCACCGCCGCACCACGCCTCCGGCGTCGTACCAAGGACACCGCCGCCGGCACCGCGAACAGCGATCCGGCGCCGACGCCGTCGGCCGGACCGAGATGACCCACCTCAGATTTACCGTCCCCGTGATTGCCCTGGCAGCTGACGCCCTCGCCGCTGGTCTTCTCGACACACAGGACCCTCCGCCATACCCTGGATGAGCACACAATGCCTGTTCTGTGGTAACTCACCTGAGAGCCACAAACCCACGGAGCACGGTGTATCGCCCGAACTCAAATCAACCTACCCACGAAAACAGCACAAGGGCCGAAAATGTATAAGGTTCCGATTCAATCCTCCTACCCCGTGCAGGGTAGAGAGGTAGTCCTCTACGTGGAGGACCTCGAGTTGGTCGATCTCTTGAGGATCGACGAAGTACGGGCCGTTGTATACAGGCAGAAGGGGTCAGATAGTCACATAGAGGTGGTCTGCACCATCAAGGGTATTCCGCTGGTGCAGGACGATCTCCTTCACTTCGTACAGGGCTCGGAGGTTGCACGTGAGGCCCTCGAGGCAATCAGTGGCCCGACCATCAGATTCTCAACTACGTCGGATCAGCTCTTTCAAGTCGCGATTTTCGACCACAACGACCTCACGCTTGTTGACCACACCAAGATCGACAGCATCTTTCTGAGAACCGAACACCTTCTCTACAAGGCAGCGGCAACCGATCCCGAAATCCTCGCCAACCGGAGCCGCCTGGCCGCATTCCTGAGGCTAGAGATATCAAGAATTTTGGATAAGGCGCCGCCGCACGCCCCGTTGATCGTTCGTGGGCCCGACGTGCGGAGTGACGACCGGATCCTGGGCCCCTTCTTCTTCGCAGCAGTTGAACGCAATCCCGAGCTTGGCGTGCACGGGACTCGGTACTTGCTTCGGAACCCACATTGGGTGGACGTAGTTTTCGATTCAATACGCGGTTACCCGGACAGGATTGTCTTCGCCTGTCCCTTTGTGACCAGGGTCGACGAGTTCTTCGAGTTCCGTGAGAAGCATTGCAGTCATACCGAGAGTGCGATCATTCCTTTTGCAGAAACACCCGCCGTGCTTTTCGAGATATCGCGTTATCGAACTGACCGAGTCTGTATCGGATTGAAGGACCTCACTCAGTTCTATTTCGCAGCAGATCGATCGAACTCGAACGTGGCGAGGGTGGTGGATTACGTCGATAGCGGGCTGGTTGGAGCTGTCTCTCAGGCAATTGCCAGCGCTGATTCGGTTAGCACGCTGGTTTCAGTTTACCAATCTCCGTCCAGTTTGGACGTCTACAGTGAAGCCTTGGCCGGCGTGAGGTGGATCCCGTCAATGGCAGCGTCATATTTAAGAATGCAGACCAACTCGGTCTCGGTATCGTGACGACATGTCCAGGCAGGAGCGCATCATGTCCGACGCGGCGATCTGCCACGGCCAACCGATGGTCCGGGTGCTTCGGGACACCGTCGAAAGCCGGCTGGAGTTCTTGTCTGCGGTCATGACGAGTTGTCCCGCTCGGCGCCGCGTGAGATTGCTCGTTCCGCCCGTCACAGGCGGTCGGCGCTAGTCCAGGCGGTGGGCGCCGTCGGTGTTGGCACCCCACTGGTTGACCACCTGGGTGGTCTCAGCCAGGGCGGCGCCACTACCGGTGCCACAGGTGTCGGATGAGGTCAACGCGCACCACCGATACGGGGCGCCGGCGTCCTGGTAGGAGGCCACCCAGGCGACGTCACTGGTCGTCCACGAGCCGTCCTTGTCCTGGCTGAACTGGACCCGAACCAGCAGACCTTGCTGTACCCCGGGGGCACTGTTGAGCTGGGCGGCGATGTTGTTGCCCAGACCGTAGATGGCCCACTTACCGTTGATCTTCTCCATCGGCTGGACGACATGCGCGTGGTGCCCGTAGATCAGATCAACGTCCGGGTCGGCCAGCAGGGCCTTGGCCGCATTCTTCTGTTCCAGATTCGGGGTCGACTGGTACTCCTCGCCGGCGTGCATGGCCACGATAACCAGGTCAGCACCGGCCTGCCGGGCCTTCCGGGCTTTCGCTTTGATCAGGTCAATGTCGATGGTGTTGACCTGCCAGGGCTCGTCCGGTTCGTATCCGTTGAACCCGTAGGCAGTCGAGATGAACCCGACTCGACCGTTCGGGGTGTTGATCACCACCGGCGTCTGGGAGTCCGCCTTGGTGCGGTAAGACCCATCATGGATGAGGCCGGCCGCGTCCAGGTCGTCCAGGGTCCGGGTGATCCCGTCGGTGCCCTGGTCCAGGGTGTGGTTGCTGGCGGTCGAACAGGTGTCGTATCCGGTCTTGATCAGTGCGGGCAGCACCTGCGGCGGGACCGAGAAGGCGGGGTAGTTCTCGAACGGCCCGTCCGGTTCGGCCAGCGGCGTCTCCTGGTGACAGATTCCGACGTCAGCGCTCTGGATGTACTTCTGTTGTGCGGCCAGGATCGGGAAGAAATCCATTCCGTCGACTGAGGTATCCGGATCCGTACCGGCGTCCTGCCGGGCCTGCTCGATCAGTTGCGGGTGCAGCAGCACGTCACCGGACAGGGCGATCGTCACACACCGCACGCCCGGGCAGGACGGGTTACCGACCGATCCCCGCGTCGGGGCGGCAACCACCACACGGGCCGCCGGGGTTGGCTTCACCGTTGAGCTGGCCGGGGTCGATGCACCGGGCGCGGAAGTGGAGGACGGTGCGCTGGGTGGGGCGATCGATAACGCGCTGGCGGTAACCGGAGAGGATCGCGGCGCAGACGGGGATGCCCAGGCCGAGTTCGATGACTGCGCTGGTGGACGTGTTGGCTCGGCAGTCGCCGAGGTGCCGGCCGGGCTCAGCGTGCCCGTGCTGCATCCAGCTGACAACAACAGAAGGCCGGCCAGGACGCCCGACGCCAACTGTCGCCCCTGGCGGGGTCGCCGCCGTGGCTGCGGTCGACTCGGCCGATAAAACCTGCCTGTCACCGCGAGTACCTCACATGACGCTGCACAGATCGTGATTCTAATCCGGGCGGGCCGTCGATCAGCGCAAATTCTGCAGAAAGACAGAGGGTGTCGCGGACAATCGGCGAAGCTTCACAGAAAGGTCATACCCGGAGAGATCGGACGAACCTGATTGCACGTCTGTAATGACTGTCAAGACGCACCTACCCGATGGATCGTAAAATTCCGGAGCTGGCAGATGAAAACATGTCTCGCCGCGCCGGGGTGAATACCGTTGCTTTCCTGCCATGACGTCAGGGAGCTGAGCAGCCCGGCAAGGTGTGGCCGTCGACATGGGCTTTCGATGGTGGAGGACCCAGGATTTGAACCTGGCAGGACGCCCCAAGTGCGTGTCCCCCTTGTGGTGTCGAGAATAGATCACCGGCCGGAGCTTGGCAAACAGGGCCGGTGCATCGGTCACATCTCCAGGGGCGCAAGGCTGCCCGAGCGTGCTCGCGGAGCCGGTGCCTGCCAGCGGGGAGTTGACGTCCGTGTCCTGTTCAACAGGTGCCGGGCCAGCAGGATCGACGCTACCTCGACCGCAAAGCCGATCAGCGCCCAGAACTGTTCGGTCTTGAAGGTAGAGAACTGGTTGAACAACAGATCGAGGATCAGGCCCCATTGCACCAACCACAGCCCCGCTGTGCGTGTTCTGGGGATCAACACGGTGATCAACCCGATACCGACAATGGCGGCGCACAACAGGTTGGCCATCAGCAGGTACCAGAAGTAGAACCCTAGATCGAGGCCGGTCGTGGTGTTGTCCAGCGTGGTCAGCTCGTCGTTGATCCTGGCGATCTCGATCGTTTCGAACAAATAACTGATATACAGGTTCAGGCGCTCGCCGACACCGACCGCCAGCACCAGCCAGGCGATCAGCTGCACTACGGTGTTGCTGGCGAGGCCGCGCAGCACCTGGCCGGAAACCGCGGTCAATCGGTTCACCCGCCGGCGCAGCGACCCCGTCGCCACCGGATGCGACTCCAGGGCCGACCGGATGGAAGCGCTGGACGCAGTTGGGGTCTGCATTTCGTCGAGCAGTTCAAGAATCTTGTCGCGACGGACACCGTCCAGTTCGCCCAGCGCCTGGTCGGTCACCGCACTGCCGGCCAGAGCCATCCGGCGTTCGTCGGACAGCTTGCGACGCAGGGTCAGTGACCGAACAAGCAAATACGCCGTGACGAACACGATGTACATGATCGCGACGGCGGGTGTGTAGAAGTAATTCACGTCCTTGGTCAGGAACTTCCCGAGTTCATCGATGAACAGGCCGAACCCGATTCCCGCGATGAAAGCCGCCCAGGTGCGTACTTGCGTCCCCATGCCGATCAGCAGGATCACCACCGCCGCCCCGAGCAGCAGTCCACCCCACAACACGTGCGCGATGTGCAGCTCGCCGGTCCCGACCTTCGGGTAGCCGGTCGCCGCGAGTAGACCACGGGTCACCAACACCGTGGCGATGGCGACGAACAGGAAAATCTTGAAGCGCAACAACGCCCCGTCCCCGACCGCGTCCCGGCCTCGACCGACGGCATTACCAGCCATTCGTCAACTCCAGTCGTTCGTCATCGGTGGAACTCGAGCATCTTGAGGACCGGGCGGGGCACACCGCGGTCTGATTCCACCTTGCCTGTCGTGTCCCCCCGTCCTGGTTCGCGAGCTTCGCCTGAGCTCCGCGCGTCGTCGTTGAACGGCTTGGTGGAGGCGGAGGGGGCGGCTGCGTGTCGGATGTTCCTGACCGGGTCGGTGAACGTGGCCACGGCGATGCCCTGGCGGCGTCCGCTGATCGCGGAGCGTCTAACGATGACGCTCGGTCGTTCGCTCGGTGGGTTCCGCGGGTGCCGTCGCGACGCTCGGCACAGATCGCGGTCGGCTCGGCGATTCTGCTGATGTTGTTGTACGCCGGCCTGATGGTGGCGTACTACCTGGACGGCCCGGCGGCACCTACGACACCCCCGGTTCGACCCCACAGCCCCGGCCGGCGGGGTGCTGGTGTCGTTGACCACGAGGGCTGTGGACCCGGTCGCCCAGACCATGACCGTGGATTTGCGGGTCGTTCTGGACAAGACGTTGGATACCAACGGATTCGTCTTCGGTCAACAAAGGCCCATCCGCACAGTTGTGGTCACGATCCTCACCTTTGACGAGAACAACCCGCTCGATGAGCTGGATTTACCTATCTGCAGGGTAAGCCGATGCTGGCGCAGTCAGTGACGTTGTCGTTCAGCGGGTACATCCGTGACTGGCCGTTGGACCGGTACAGCACGACCGTGGAGGCATTGGCCACCGCGGGTCAGACGGCGCTACCGGTCGATGTCTCACCGGCCGGTAGCGTGCAGAACTGGTCGCTGTCGGCGACCCCCGTCAATCCAGCGGCACCGGTCGGCAGCAAGACCCGGTTCTACGAACTGGAATTCAGCCGGTCGCTGGGCACCATCTTGTTCGGCGGGGCCGTCGTGCTGGTTTTGAGCACGCTGCCCATCCTGGGCCTGACGGTGGCGATCGGGGTGTTCCGTGGCCGCCGCAAGCTGGAGCCTGCGTTCTTGAGCTGGATCGCCGCACTGCTGTTCGCCACGGTCCCATTGCGCAATTTCTTGCCAGGATCACCACCGGCCGGGTCGTGGGTGGACGTCGCAGTCATTTTGTGGGTGCTGATCGGGTTGATCATCGCGCTGGTCTTCACTGTCCGGACCTGGTGGCGTAACAGCGCCCCGGCCAAGCCGTCGCGGTCCAACCCCCGGCCGCCGGTCGGGCCGGACTGAGCGACCCCGCATCGACGATCACGCAGAACCCACCCGCCACCTCGAACTACTTGCGTTTCCACAGCACCTTCGGCGTCACTGCTTGACCATCGCGAGCACGTCGCCCAGGCCCGCCGTGGGTAGGTAGGCCCGGGTGATCGCGATGCCGATCCGCGGCAGGTCACCCTCGTCCCGAAAGGCCATGTACATCGGCGACAGCCGCGGCTGAGACTTTGCCTTGAAGGCATGCAGTGACCGGAAGCCGTAGACCGGTTCCAGTGTCGAACCCAAGGGATCGAGCAGCCTGTCGACCGCTGACACTCCAGCCGGGTCGGCGTCGGACCGGGCCAGCGGGGCGCCGGAGAGCGAGATGAACTGTGCGCCCTCGGATTTGAAGTACAGACAGGACGAGGCGATGAGGAACTCCATGGTCGCCCGGAAGCCACCGTCGGCGCGGCGCATCAGGTCCAGGGTCCAACCGACGACGGCGCCGTCGCCGCCGTAGACGGGCATCCAGGAGGTCACCCCTGCACGACCCCGGCTTGGTCAGTCGTCAGTCCGACCTTGACCTCCGGGTCCAGTGCCTCGGTCAGGCCGCCCAGGGTAAAGCCCATCTCGGGGAGCTTCTTGTCGCCCAGCCACTCCTCGGACAGCGTCTGGACCTGGTTGACCAGAGCCCACGGCTGGTCGGCCAGGGTGACCATGCGAAATTCGATGCCCTCTTTGGGTGCCTTGTTCAGCGCGGTCCGGATGTCCTGCCACTTCTTGCCCTCAAACTCCAACTGGGGCAGGGTCAACCGGGCCGGTAGTACCACCGCGATCAGTTGAAGCACCGCGCTGAGCAGGACCAGGATGAAAACGAGCAGCCGCACCTCGTGACGGGCCGGCAGCGCCCTGGCCCGCAGGGCCCGCTGCCCGGCCAGCCTGGTCGACAGCGGCAGATTCAGCGCCACCGCCACCAGATGTTCGGCGTCGGCCATCTGCCCGATGAACAGAAGGGAGAACAGCACACAGGCCCAGATGGCCAGCCGCAGCCGCAGCCGCCAGGGCGGCCGGACGGTGGCGGTGGCGACGCTGAACGACGCCATCATCCCGGCGGCGAAGCCGACGTCTGTCTCGGTGGACAGTGCCGCGGCCCAGGTCCAGTCCGAGTTCTGGTAGATCCAGAAGATCCCGGCAACGATGAGCACGGCTGCGAACTGGTAACCAAAGGCAAGGACGATTGTCCGCCGGGTGCCCAATTGCCATTCGGCGAAACCAGTGAGTATTGCGAACGCCCCGATGACGAATCGTAGTACGCCGGGTAAAATGCGAAAACCAAACCTGTCACCAGGGTGTGCATCGGCCGTCTGAAAAGGCGGGCAGTCCGTATGCGATCGAGTCGTACCAGGACTTGTTTGCGACCGCTGACCACAACGTACCGAATACAATCGCTAGGACCAGCGTGACAGCCACGTACGCGGTGGTGAACGGAAGCCGTTTCACCAGTGTGAGCATCCGGCCCGGCGGGCGACTCGCAGTGGGCGCCGGGCCAGTGCCCGGGGTCGAAACAGGTTGCTGTTGGCCGTCAACGGCCGAGCCGTCGGAGAGGGAAACCGGCCGACTATTCCTGTGGGCAATTTTGACTACAGACCAATGTACAAACCCAGCGCAAGCAAACGCGCAGGATGCTGCCTGCTGTACAGACACAATGTCGGTCTTGATGACATGTTGCAAGGTACATGCATTACTCTGTGCTTATTGCATCGACTCCACAGTATCCGACAGGCTCGAACTCACCCGACGCCGGTCGGCGCAAGCCCCCTGTTCCGGTTACGCTGGCCCTTATTTTCTACCTTTTGTCCGCTTCGGCGGCGTTGGCCGGCGTTGCCCTGCTGTTCACTACCGCCGGCAAACAGGCGCTCCGCGATGAGCTGGCCGGCTCGGCCACCTCCGCCATGTCGGTGGAGGATTTGGTCAACACCACCAGGATCATCGCCGTCGTGGTTGCGGTCGTCATTTTCCTGCTGTATCTGCTATTCGCCGTGAAGATGCGCGCCGGTCGGAACTGGGCGCGGATCGTTTTGACCGTGCTGACTGTCTTGTCCATCATCAGTAGTTTCAGCGGCAACCTGGCGTCGGCGCGTAACTGGTCGACCTGGGTTGGGATCATCCTGCCGGTGCTGGCAATCATTCTGATGTTCCTCCCGCAATCCAGCGCCTACTTCGCAGCCAACAAAGCAGCCCGCAGGGCCTGAATTCGGGGCGCCGGCCGAGGTCCCACCCTCGCGCTGGGGGCTGCGCGCCCCCCACCGTGAACAGTCGAATGGCGTAGATCCGCGCCGGTGACAATCGGTCAGGGTTGGTGGTCGGCAATTGCTGACGCCCGTCTTCGCTGTGCAGGTCCCGGCGATTATCGCGATCCTGCTCGACATGCACCCGGATGTCTCAATTCTCAGGCGAGCCTGCGACGATGTCCCGCACCCGATTCCACCGTTCCCGGTGCCGTTCATCGAACCGGGCCGCGGACCGGCGGGCCCGACCCGACCCGTCGGAGTAAAAGTGCCTCGCCCACCACGAGTCCGGTTTCCCGAGACGAACAGCGCCGACGAACCCCAACGGGAGGTAGACCACCCCGACGCCGGCGGTGATCGGTTTGCCCTTGAGCAGGCACACCGCTGCCGGCACCAACGTCAGAGCGATCAAAGTGGCGCCCACCCACCACAACACCGGGCCGATCAGCGCTTCGATCTCGCGGTAGGACGCTGCGTCCTGGACCTGCCCGGTGATCACCGTGACGACCGCGGTCAGCACCAGCACGATCGCGACTGCGTCGACCGACTTACGCCCTTGCGCCTGCCAGTACACATCATCCAGGTGCAGCCAGAGGGCAAATTCATCGAAGGCCAATCCCGCGCCGATGCCCAGGACGGTCGCGACAACAGCGAGGCCGATCCCCGTCGGCGAGATCGCCACCAACAGCAGCCCGGCCGCGGTGATGGTTGCGATGCCAAACACCTGGTGATGGATGTGGACGCCACCGATGATGATGTCCTTCACCGGACCGCTGGCGGTAGCCCCCGACGCCGAGCGACGACGGATGAGCCGGGTGATCCCCCTGGTCACCAAGAAGGTGACCAGCATCCCTGCGAACGTGTAGGACAAGAGCGGCGGCGGACCCTCCGCCGGCAGCAGATTGTTGCCCAGCAACACCTGTCGAAAGAAGTCTGCCCACACCAGCCACACCTGCAGGTCCGGCACCGGGTCCTGACCAGAGACCCATCGCGCAACTACGAGCGCACCTGTCATCACCAACCAGTCCCTCGAGGGCATCACCAGAATGCCCGGACCTCATCCGAAGCCTCCGGGCACATTGTGTTCACTTCGAGCCCGAACGGAGAAGGCTCGGGCAACCAGGACCCTCGCTCAGCGCTGATGGTGGAGGACCCAGGAATTGAACCTGGCAAGGCGCCCCAAGTGCGCGTCCCCCCTGACAACACCTCACAACCTAGTTCAGCACCGGCGAACGGGCAAATATGTTGGAACCATTGCCTCGGTTTTGCCGTCCATCCTGGCCGCGAAGAGCGGCTCGTGAGTTGCCGATGACGGAAGCGTCGTGGCGGACGACGCCGAAAGTTCATCCGGGGGCGTAGCTGTCGGTCGACAGCGGCGGTCCATTGGTGTGCAATCGATGCATGGACGCAGACGAGATCCGCAGCGCTTACCTTGCCTTCATGGTCGAGCAGGGGCACGTGCTGATTCCCCGGGCACCGCTGATTCCACGGAATGACCCTTCAACACTGTTCACCGGCAGCGGTATGCAGCCGCTACTGCCCTACCTGCTCGGCGAGTCGCACCCGCAGGGCAAACGGTTGGCGGACAGTCAGACCTGCCTGCGGGTCCAGGACATCGACGAGGTCGGCGACAACCGGCACACCACGTTCTTCGAGATGCTCGGCAACTGGAGCCTCGGCGACTACTTCAAAGATGTTCAACTACGACAGTTCTGGGAGTTCGCGACCGGAAGAGTCGGCTTGGACCCCAATCGCATCTATGTGTCGTGCTTCATCGGTGACCCGTCCAACGGCATTCCCAAGGATACCGAGTCCGCTGATGTCTGGACCGAACTGTTCACCGAGGCCGGGGTGTCTGCCGGCCAGATCGAGGTCGATACCGAGGAAGCGGCGGCCCGAACAGGCACCGACGGGGCCCGCATCGCGTTCTACGGCAAGAAGAACTGGTGGTGCCGCGGTGGAAAAGCCGAAGACATGCCGATCGGTGAGCCCGGCGGACCGGACACCGAAGTCTTCTACTTGTTCCCCGACATCGACCATGACCCGGCCTACGGAGCGAATTGCCACCAGAACTGCGACTGCGGAAGGTTCATCGAACTGGGCAACTCTGTCTTCATGGAGTACCGCAGAACCGAAGACGGTTTCGAGCAGCTGCCCAGTCGCAATGTCGATTACGGTGGCGGTCTGGCCCGGATCACCGCAGCCTCGATGACACTCCTGACATTTACCGGATCGGTCTGCTCTGGCCCATCATTGCCAGGCTTCAGGAGCTCTCCGGCAAAACCTACGACGACGAAACCGCGGCGATGCGGGTCATCGCGGATCACCTGCGCGGCGCGACATTCCTGGCGGTTGACGGTGTGCGACCGAGTAACAAAGCCCAGGGTTATGTGATGCGCAGACTGGTCCGGCGGGCCATCCGCTACGCCTTCGACCTCGGCCTCGACCAAAACTTCTTTCCCAAGATCATCCCCGCCGTCACGGGCATCTACGAGCAACACTATCCAGAGGTCAGCGAGCGGAGCCAACAGGTAATCGACATCCTGGTCAAAGAGGAACGAGCGTTCCGCGCGTCGCTGCGAAAAGGCATCAAACAGCTGGCTGGATACCGGCGCAGCGGTGTGACCGGCGCAGAGCTGTTCACCCTCTACGACACATTCGGCTTTCCGGTCGAACTCAGCACCGAAGAAGCCCACCGCAAAGGCATCGAGGTCAGTGACAACTGGCGCGGCGAATTCGACGCCCAGATGGCCGCACAGCGAGCCCGCTCGCAAGCCTGCACCACACTGCACGTCTGAGCGCCATTACCTGGACCCCGCGCTGCGCCAACTACTCTCGAGGGGTCATTCATTGTTGCCGTGGAACTCGCGCCGCCCTATACGCGGACGTCGTTGATGGACGTGAACCTTCTCGACCCGAGGGCGATGCCGGTGGACGAGTACCTCGCCGAGACAATCGCGGTGCTCGGGACCGATGCGCCGAAGGCATACGTCGAACGCACCTGTTCGCGTCGGGACGCCACGCGCCCCGAGGAGATCGAAGCCACTCGACGTTTCAACGACATGATGGCGCACTGACCATCGCGCCGACAGCACCTGGTGGCCAGTGATTCGTGACCATCAATTTCTCGATCACGAGCGAGGAGGAAGAAGCGGCGCACCCTGTCATACCCTGAGCGGCGTGCCCCGGTCCAAGCCACCACGACGCCGACGGAAGGGACCGACCCCGCCTCGGTCCCGCACGGCGGGGCCAAACCTGCCACCGGAGATCGCGCCTCTCATCGCCGGTGCGAGTCCGGCTGAGCTGCAGCAGCTGTTTGAGCAGCTCATGTCCCGCACGCCGTTGGGGGCCTCAACACCGGTCCCGTCACGGCGCCGACCCCCGCGGGAGGACGTGGCGACCTACCGGATCCGGGTCGACCTGGATGGAGCGAACCCGCCGATCTGGCGTCGGCTGGAACTGGCCAGCGACCTGACCTTGGCTCGGCTCCATGACATCGTGCAGACGGCGATGGGCTGGACCGACTCGCACCTGCATGAGTTTGCCAGCGGCGACAGTCCAACTGACCGACTCGCCGAGCACTACCGGCCGCAGGCATCCCTCGACGACGATGTCCTGGGGGTCGACGAAGCTTCGGTCAGGTTGGACGAGGTGCTGGCCGAACCCGGTGATCGACTGTTCTACAGCTACGACCTCGGGGATGACTGGTCGCACACCCTGCGTCTGGAGGCTGTTTCACCTCGCGAACCCGAGCAGCCCGCGGCGGCATGTCTGGCCGGCGCACGCGCCTGCCCACCTGAGGACTGCGGCGGGATCTGGGGCTATCAAGATCTGCTGAGAACGCTGAGCCGGCCGGAAAGTGCCGACGCCGAGGACCTGCTGGAATGGGTGGGTCCAGGCTTCGATCCCGGTCGTTTCGACGCGGACGAGGTCAATGCGACCCTTGTGCGCATGGGCCAGTTCGATCAGGTTCATCCAAGCGTGCTGTCGTCGGTCGATCCGGCCAGCACGCTCGGCGACCTGCTGTCACGGATGGACCTCATTCCGGCCGAGCTGGTCGAGGCAATCCAGGCGGCGCGGCAATTGATTGCCGAGCCCGACATCGGCGAGAAGTCGGCAATGCTCCAGCGTTTCATGCGATTGTTGGATCACGTGGGTGACGCGGGAATTGCCCTGACCCAGGCCGGATATCTGCCACCCGCGAACGTCGCGGCGGTTGCCGACATCCTGAGCCTGAAAGACACATTGATCGGTAAGAACAACCGGGAGGTGCAGACGTACCCCGTTCTGGAGTTTCGGGAGTTGGCGCAGCGACTCGGGCTGCTACGAAAAGCGCACAACAGGCTGACCCTGACGAAGGCCGCTGCCCGCGCACGCACCGACGTCAACGCACTCTGGCACTTGATAACCAGCGGACTTCCGCTGGGTCTGACAACCCGGGGGCCCGAAGTCCGGGCCAGCCTGGACGCCGGACTGCTTCTGCTCATTGGCGTTGCGGCCGGAGGACCGCGAACTGAGCGCACCGAGCTCGTTGCCGCATGCCTGGACATGCTCGGCTGGCGGGCCGGCCCGTCCGCCGCCCTGAGCGACCGGGATGTTCAGGAACTGCTCGGCCCGACGGGAGCTGTCCTGGAACACGTCGGAGCGATCCCCCGCAAGGCCTACCGGGACCCATCCGGAGATGGTCCACCAGACAGGGCTGGGGCCGCCTTCGCTCGAGCGGCACTGGGTCTTTGATGCCCGCGGGCGGTGATCGCCGACGTGGCAATTGCCGAGTGTGATGGCGTCGCTGGTGGGTCTTTTCGCACACCCTTATCCGGTGTCCTTCACCACCGCGCGCGGTGGTGATGGGACTGTTCGGAGCGGGCGTCTATCAATAGGACTCACTGTTCAGCAGTGCGGGGAACCGGGGCGCGGATGCCCTGACGCTGGGTACGGCAGCGCGACCTGGTGGCCGTGCCGCTGCTCATTGTGGAGGCGCTGCTGGCGCCGCTGATCGCCGCGCAGACCATCAGCCAGCTCTCGGCCGGGGTGATGTTGACCCGCGGCCAGATCATCGGCCCGGTGGCGGGTTTCGTGGTTCTGGCGCTGGCCGCGGTCGCTGTTGTGTGGTCGGTGCTGCGGAGGATCCCCCGACAACCGGGGGCCGGCCGTGGTGGACCGGCTCGCGATGCAGCACCGCCAGATCGTTGAGCCGGTGCTGTAGTTCGCCGAGGACCAGGGGCAGGTCGGGGCAGTGCTCGCGGTCGGCGATCACGGTGACGGCCAGTGTGCCGGCGTAGGAGAGCGCGGCGAAGGAGACGGTGACGTTCCCGGTGATCGAGGTGACCGGGGTGATGTCGGTGACCCTGGCCCCGAGGAACGTCATTGGTGATCGAGGACCACGCAGGTTGGTCACGAACGTGGTGACCAGACGCTGGTGGTCGGTGAACCAGCCGAACGCGCCGAGCCGG
>JBBRVZ010000037.1:0-32603 GCA_038246445.1 Mycobacteriales bacterium | reverse complement strand
GCTCGAGGGTGCCGAGGCGGCCGTCCGCGCCGCCGTGGACCGGCTGGAACTACCGCCACGCGCCGAGCTGCTGGGGCCGGTGGCGGTCGATGACAACGAATACTTCCAACCCGCGCCACTCGAGCCGGCCACAGCCAAGGCCGCGGCTGCCCAACGGGCACCTGCCGGGCTTGCACCTGCCAAGCCAGGAACGGCCGGCCCCGCGCCCGCCAAGCGGAGAACGGCCGGCCCCGGTCCTGCGATGCCGACAGCGAGCGAAGTGGCATCCCCCGAGGCCCAAGACGACGGCCCGACCCTGCGCGCACTGGTTCGCGCTCCGCAGGCGGACCGCAAGGCGCTCGCGGCCACGCTGCACACCCTCGCCGCGGGTCGCTCGGCGCGCAAGGAGGGCGGCGGTCTACGGATCCGGCTCGACCCGCTGGACCTGTTCTGACGCAGCCTCGAACCGACGCGACCCGTCAGGAACCTGGCACCGCATCCCCGAGGCGCCGGCGCAGCCCGTCCCGCACCTCGGGCCATTCGTCTTTCAGGATCGAGAACACCACGGTGTCCCGGACCGAGCCGTCGGCCCGCAACTGATGACGCCGCAGGACACCTTCACGGACGGCGCCGAGACGGGCGATCGCTGACTGCGACCGGGTGTTCATGGTGTCGGTCTGGATCTTGACGCGGCCGAAACCGCAGTCGTCGAAGGCGTGAGAGAGCATCAGCAGCTTGCACTCTGGGTTGACCGCGGTGCCCCACACGGCGGGGGAGTAGGCCGTCCAGCCGAGGTGGATCCGCTCGTGGGGTGAAGACACATCTCCCAGCGATGACGTCCCGACGATGGTGCCGGCCGCGCCGGACGGGCCGTCGACCCGCAGTCGGACCGCGGACACCGTCGCCCGCCGATCGTCAGCAATGGCGGCATCGACCCACAGTTGGAAGTCCGCAACGCTGCCGACCCTGCCGGCCGGTCCGCCGCCGAACCCGGCGGCCCACACCCGCGGGTCGTCCAACGCCGCGAACAGTCCGGTGGTGTCCGCGGAGGTGAGCGGGTCCAGCCGGACGGTGCGGCCGATCAACGCCCGTCCGTCCGGAGTCCGCGCGGTCATCGGCGCACCCTTTCCTCCCTAGACTTCCGGTGGCCACCGGATGTGCCCCTCGACGGCGTCGCGCCCCCAGCCCGCACCGGGCGACGGCCGCTGTCCGGTCAGTGTTCGATCACAGCATGAGATCGAAAAACGGAAGGAAGGACCCCCTGCGCATCGTCTTTGCCGGAACCCCGGCGCCGGCGGTTCCATCCCTCGCGGCACTGCTGGCCAGCAGGCACGAGGTCGTCGCGGTCATCACCCGCCCACCGGCCCGCCGCGGCCGGGGCGGCGCCCTGAGGCCCTCGCCGGTCGCGGAACTCGCCGGCCAAGCGGGCATTGCGGTGCTCACCCCGGCATCGGCGAAAGCGCCGGAGTTCCGGGACGAGCTGGCCGACCTTGCCGCGGACGTCGCGGCCGTCGTCGCCTACGGCGCCCTACTTCCGCCGCCGGTACTGGCCGTGCCGCCGCACGGTTGGGTCAACCTGCACTTCTCGCTGTTGCCGGCGTGGCGCGGGGCGAGTCCGGTCCAGGCCGCCATCCGGGCCGGTGTTCGGGATCGTCACCGAGGCCATCCGGCCGGACGACACCGCCGGTGATCTGCTGGCCAGGCTCGCCGCGTCAGGTGCTGATCTGTTGACGGCGACCCTGGACGGCATTGCGGACGGCACGATCCAGGCCCGCCGACAGGAGGCTGACGGTGTGTCCTACGCCGGAAAGGTGACCCCCGCGGATGCCGCGGTGCACTGGTCGGTGCCGGCCATCGGTATCGACCGGCTGATCCGGTCGGTCACGCCCGACCCGGGCGCGTGGACCGCAACACCCTGGGGGCGACTTGGTCTCGGGCCCGTGCAGATCACCGACCGGACGGACCTGCGACCCGGGGAGCTGGCGGCCGGTAAGAGCGAGGTGATGGTGGGCACGGCCACTGCGGCCGTCCGATGGGGAACGGTGACCCCGCCGGGCCGGCGCCCGATGGCCGCAGCGGACTGGGCCCGCGGTGTGCGGCCCGAGCCGGGAACGGTGCTCGCGTGACGTCCGGACACACCCCCTCCGGCCAGGGACGGCCGCGACGGCGACCGACGACGGGACAGGGCGAGCGCGGGCGGCAGCGTGGATCCAGCGGGCCACCCCGTCATCCGCAGACCCGTCGGCCCCCCGAACCGGACCAGGCCAGGCAGGCGGCGCTCGATCTGCTCGGTGCCGTGCGCGCCCGCGGCGCCTACGCCAACCTCACGTTGCCGGGGATCCTCAACGAGCGTCGGCTGTCCGGCCGGGACGCGGCACTGGCCACCGAACTGGCCTACGGCAGCTGCCGGGCGCTGGGCCAGCTCGACGCCGTCATCGCCGCCTGCGGTGACCGGGCGATCACTGCGCTCGACGGCATCGTCCTCGACGCCCTCCGGCTCGGTGCGTACCAGATTCTGCGGACCAGGATCCCCCCGCACGCCGCCGTGTCCGCCACCGTCGACCTGGTTCGGGCAAGCGACAAGCCAGGCGGCGCCGGGTATGTCAACGCCGTCCTGCGCCGGATCAGCGAGGCCGATCTGGACACCTGGATCGAGCGGCTCGCGCCGGACGCAGACGTCGACCCGCTGGGTCATCTCGCCATGGCGGTGTCGCACCCGCGGTGGATCGTCAGCGCCCTGCAGGATTCACTCGGTGCCGCCGCCGACGGGGCGCCGCACCCCGAACTCGAGGCGGCACTGCGCGCCGACGACCAACCGCCCGCCGTTCATCTGGTGGCCCGGCCCGGTCGGATCAGCCGGGACGAGCTCGTCGAGGCCTCCGGTGGATTGCCGGCGCTGTACTCGCCGTACGGCGTGTACCTCCAGGGCGGTGACCCCGCGGGAATTCGGGCAGTGACCGACGGCCGCGCGGCCGTTCAGGACGAGGGATCGCAACTCGTCGCAACGGCGCTGGCGATGGCGCCGCTGGACGGCCCGGACGAGCGGTGGCTGGACCTGGCCGCCGGCCCGGGCGGCAAGGCCGGCTTGCTCGGTGCCATCGCCGCCGGCCGCGAAGCCGTCCTCGATGCCGTCGAGATCACCGCTCACAGAGCAGATCTCGTCCGTCGGACAGTGCGCGGCCTCCCCGTTGTGGTGCACACGGCCGACGGGCGGGACCCCGGTCTGCCGCGGGGCTCCTACGACCGGGTGTTGCTCGACGCGCCCTGCACCGGACTGGGGGCGCTGCGCCGACGCCCGGAGGCCAGGTGGCGCCGCCAGCCCTCCGACGTCGGCGATCTGGTCCAGCTGCAGACCGAGCTGCTCGCCTCGGCGGCCAGGATGGTCCGGCCCGGCGGGGTCATCGCCTACGTCACCTGCTCCCCACATCTGGCCGAGACGGTCGGCGTCCTCGCGCGGCGACCCGCCGGGCTCGAACCGGTGGACGCGCGGCCGCTGCTGCCCGGTGTGCCGCACCTCGGGGACGGTCCGACCGTCCAGCTGTGGCCGCATCGGCACGGGACGGACGCGATGTTCCTTGCGCTGCTGCGCAAGCAGGCCTGATCCGCGGACCGCTCAGCGGCCGCGCAGATCCGCGACGAGCGGCCCTCGATACGCTCGGCAGGTGAAGCCGATGATCGCCCCCAGCATCCTGTCCGCCGATTTCGCCCACCTCGCCGACGAGGCGGAAGCGGTGGCAGGGGCGGATTGGCTGCACGTGGACGTCATGGACAACCACTTCGTCCCCAACCTGACGCTGGGCCTGCCGATCGTCCAGTCGTTGCTCAGGGCGACGGACATCCCGCTGGACTGCCACCTGATGATCGCCGATCCCGACCGGTGGGCGATCGGGTACGCCGAGGCCGGCGCCTACAACGTCACGGTGCACGCGGAGGCGGTCGCCGATCCGGTGGCGATGGCCGCGAACATCAAGGCCGCCGGCGCGAGGGCGGGGCTGTCCCTCAAACCCGGCACCCCGCTGCAGGACTGGGAGGAGGTGCTCCGGCACTACGACACGCTGTTGATCATGACGGTGGAACCGGGTTTCGGCGGACAGGCGTTCATGCCGGAGATGATGACCAAGGTCCGTCGCGCCCGGTCCCTGGTGGATACCGGGCACCTCACGGTTCTCATCGAGGTGGACGGCGGGATCAACGCGAAGACCATCGAGCAGGCAGCAGAGGCGGGCGTGGACTGCTTCGTGGCCGGTTCGGCGGTCTACTCCGCGAAGGATCCCGGCGCCGCCGTCGCCGCGCTGCGGGCGATCGCTACCGCGCACCGGCCCACCAGGGTCTGACGCGCAGCGCCGCCCGCCACAGCCCGGCGTTCTGTTTCCGATGGGGTCCAGGGCCTTCTCGGGGCCGTCCCGTCCCCCGGGGCCTGCTGTCGCCCGGGGTCGTCCCCTTGCCCGGGTGCTGCTGTTGCCCGGGTCCTGCCTGCCGGGTCGTGCCACCGCCCAGGTCCTGCCGACGCCGTGGGGTCCCGACCGGCCGACGATGAGGGAGGATGGATAGTGCTGTTGCGCCACTGTCTGGGCTTGGAAGGGATCGTCATGTTCACCGGGATTGTCGAGGAACGCGGGCAGGTCGTCGACCTGCGGGTCAACGATGAGGACGCGGGTTCTGCGCGGCTGACCGTCCGCGGTCCGCTGGTCACCCAGGACGCCGGGCACGGCGATTCCATCGCCGTCTCGGGGGTCTGCCTCACCGTCGTCGACCGTTCCGCCGACACCTTCACCGTCGATGTGATGTCCGAGACGCTGCGTCGTTCGACGATCGGCGGGTTGGCCGCGGGCGACGCGGTGAACCTGGAACGGTCGGTGACGCCGACGACCAGGCTCGGCGGGCACATCGTCCAGGGCCACGTCGACGGCACCGGCATCATCAGCGCCCGCACACCGCATGCTGCCTACGACGAGCTCCGCATTGCCGTGGGTCCCGGCCTCGCCCGGTTCCTGGCCCCGAAGGGCGCGATCGCCGTCGACGGCGTCTCGCTGACCGTCATCGACGTGGTCGACAACCCCGGTGGCGCGGAGTTCGGCATCGGGATCATCCCGGAGACCCGATCGGCCACCACCATCGGCGCTGCGCCGATCGGTTCGCGGGTCAACCTGGAGGTCGATGTGGTCGCCAAGTACGTCGAACGCCTGCTCGTCTCGCGCAATGCCGTGAGCGGATCCGCGACAGCGCAGGGGATGTCCGCATGACCAGCATCGTCGACGCCGCGGGAGCCGATGGCCGGGCCACCGCCGGCACGCCGACGCAGGACGATCAGGACTACGGCCGCGCCGGGATTCCCGTCGAAACGGGTGATCTCAACGACGCCGGTCCCGTGTGGAGCCGCTCGCGGGACAAGACCGCCGGCGGATTCGACACCATCGAATTCGCGATCAGCGAGATCGCCGCGGGCCACGCCGTTGTCGTGGTCGACGACGAGGACCGCGAGAACGAAGGCGATCTCACCTTCGCCGCCGACCTCGCGACCCCCGAGCTGGTCGCCTTCACCGTGCGCTACTCCTCCGGAGTCATCTGCGTGGCCTTGCCGGGCGGGACCTGTGATCGGCTGGCACTGCCGCCGATGTACCGGGTGAACGAGGACCGCAAGGGCACCGCGTTCACCGTCACCGTCGACGCCAAAGAGGGCATCACCACCGGCATCTCGGCCGCCGAAAGGACTCGGACCATCACCGTCCTGGCGGACCCGGCATCGGTGTCCGAGGATCTCACCCGGCCCGGCCATGTCTTTCCGCTGCGGGCCAGGGACGGTGGCGTGCTGGTCCGTCCCGGACACACCGAGGCGGCCGTCGATCTGACAACCCTGGCCGGCCGCAGTCCCGCGGGCGCGCTGTGCGAGATCGTCAATAACGACGGCAGTATGGCCAGATTGCCCGAGTTGCGGGTCTTCGCCCGCAGGCACCGGCTGGCCATCATCTCGATCGCCGATCTGATCGCCTACCGGCGGCGCAGCGAGGTGCAGATCAGGAAGGTTGCGCAGGCCCGACTGCCGTTGCTGCAGGGTGTGTTCCAGGCGGTGGGCTATGTCAGCACGGTCACCAACCGGGAGCTGATCGCGCTGGTTTACGGTGACATCGGCGACGGCACGGACGTTCTCGTGCGAGTGCACTCGGAATGCCTGACCGGCGACGTGCTCGGATCGCTGCGGTGCGATTGCGGGCCCCAATTGCACGCCGCGCTGCACGCGGTCGTCACCGAGGGTCGAGGGGTGGTGCTGTACATCCGCGGCCACGAGGGACGCGGCATCGGGCTGCTGGACAAGTTGCGTGCGTACGAGTTGCAGGACCTGGGCGCCGACACGGTCGATGCCAACCTGAATCTGGGACTGCCCAACGATGCGCGTGAGTACGGCACGGGTGCGCAGGTTCTCGCCGATCTGGGTATCCGGTCGATGCGGCTGCTGACGAACAATCCGGCGAAGCGGGCGGGTCTGGAGGGGTACGGACTGACGATCACCGGCCGGGTGGCTCTTCCGGTTTCGGTCAACCCGGAGAACGTGCGTTACCTGACCACCAAGCGCGACCGGATGGGTCATGAGCTGGAGGGTCTGGACGTGCTGTACGGCGAGGGGCAGGCATGATCGTCATGGGACTGATGGGCGTTTGGAGCAGGGAAACGGTGGACGCAGTGAAAGGCGTGGCCCGATGAGCGGCGAAGGGCGGCCGGTGCTGGCCATTCCGCGTGCTCAAGGGCTGCGGGTCGGTGTGGTCGCCACCTCCTGGCATGCCGACATCACCGACACGCTGCTCGAGCGAGCGGTTGCCCTGGCTACCCAGGCCGGTGCCTCCACGCCGACGGTGGTGCGCGTGCCAGGTGCGATCGAATTGCCGGTGGTAGCCCAGGCGCTCGCGACCTCGCACGACGCGGTGGTCGCACTGGGGGTCGTCATTCGTGGTGGCACTCCGCATTTCGAGTACGTCTGCGATGCGGTGACCGCCGGCCTGACCAGGGTGGCGCTCGACTCCGGCGTTCCGGTCGGGAACGGGGTGCTGACCTGCGACACGGTCGAGCAGGCCGTGGCCCGCAGCGGCGGACCGGGCTCGAACGAGGACAAGGGCGGCGACGCCATGTCCGCGGCACTGACGACGGCGTTGGTTCTTCGTGGCCTGCGTAGTCCGGGCGGTCGGATGGGATTCGGCCGGTGAGCGCGCAGGTGCCGCAGGACGGCCCGCCCGCCGTGCTGTTCCAGGTGCGGCCGCGCCGGATCACCATCATGGCTGTCATCGCCGCGACGGTGGTGGTGATCGCGACCATCGTCGACGGATTGCTCCTGATGAGATCGGATGTGGGCGTCAGCTTTCGAGCGTCCGACCAGATCGGGGTCATCGGCATCGGGTTGGTGCTGGCCGCGCTCATCCTGACCGCGGCGCGGCCGCGTCTGCGGGTCGACCGAACCGGTCTGCGGGTGCGCAATGTGCTGGCCGAGAAATTTGTTCCGTGGTCCCTCGTTCTGCGTATCGGCTACCCGCAGGGCTCCCCGTGGGCGCAGATCGTCATGCCTGATGACGAGGTCAAGCCGGTGATGGCGATCCAGGCGATGGACCGTGCCCGCGCTGTCCGTGCACTGGAGACGGTGCGCGCGCTGCAGGCGCAATACGGCCCGCCGCCGCCGATACCCTCTGGGTCGCAGCGCCCACGGCCGGAGGACGATCTGGGGCGGCCCCTGGGCCGGCTGGAGATCATCGACCGGGAGAAGGCCGCCGCGCGCGACCGGGACGCGGAGGCAAAGAGGGCTCGCGACGCGGCCAAGGGGAAAGGCTCACCACCGGCGCGGAACGACCCGCGCAACGGTTAGCCCGCTCGTCGAAGATCGGCGTGCGGCGTGCGAGGTTGTCCCTGCTCCTGGGCGGTCGACCCGCGACCCATTCACCGTCCGATGGTGCGCGTGCACCGGGTCCTGCGACGCGTGCTGCCATGCCACATCCCCGGCGCGCTGCACTCGAGGCGGGCGTTGGTGCGCATGCCCGGATCGATCCACATCCCGTTCCGTGCGCGCGCCGGGCCGCGGGCGGAGAGGTCAATCACCGGCGCGCCTCGCCGTCGAAGATGTGGCAGCGAACCCCTGGAGCTTCTGCGAACGATTGCTGCACCGGCACCTGCGAGAGGCCGGCATCGCCGGGTGGACAGCGAACCCGCCGGTCATGCTGCGGCACGGTGCGCGGTACCCGGTGCGGCCACCCCGCCCACGTGTTTCTATTCGCCCGGACCCGTGCCCGGTTCATCCGGATGGACCGAGTACTCCCGAAAAGCGCCCTGCAACCCCGCCAGTCCGTCGCGGAAAGCAGCGGCGTGCGGCCCGAGATCGGGCGCCGAGGCCCGCACCAGTCCGGCCAGCGCCGTGATCAGCGTTCTGGCCTGGTCGAGGTCCCGATGAGCCGGCTGGTCGGGGTCGGGGGATGCCAGGCCCAGTTGCTCGGCGGCCGCGCTCATCAGCAGCACGGCGGCGCGGCTGATCACCTCGACTGCGGGAATGTCGACCAGGTCGCGGCTGTCGTCATCGATGACGGCGTCATCGGGCATCGAGGATCTCGCACCGGTCGACTGTCGTTCAGGGGTACCCACACCATGTACGCTGTCATGTGCGACCAGCTCCCGCGTCAGCGGGGGAACAAGTGGAGCCCGACTCCCACCCGAGCAGCCTCACGGCAGCCGGGTCCCGGTCCATCGATGTGATGTCGATGGCGCGCGCCCCGATCCGGGGCTGCGTGACGGAACGATGAGGGCCCCGCGAGTTCGCTCGCAGGGTCCTTTTTTCGTGCCACCACACGGAGCGGGACTGCGGACGCCGGGGGCAGCAGAGGTCATCAACCGTCTTCCAGGAGGACTCAATCAGCGTCGAACCACGCATTAACGACAGGATCCGGGTTCCGGAGGTTCGTCTCGTCGGAGCCGAGGGTGAGCAGGTCGGCATCGTCGCCGTCGGGGAAGCCCTGCGGATGGCACAGGAGGCAGATCTCGATCTGGTCGAGGTCGCTCCGGACGCCCGCCCGCCCGTCTGCAAGCTCATGGACTACGGGAAGTTCAAGTACGAGAGCGCGCAGAAGGCCCGGGAAGCACGGCGCAACCAGGTCCTGACGGTCATCAAGGAAATGAAGCTCCGGCCCAAGATCGATGCGCACGACTACGAGACCAAGAAGGGTCACGTCGTGCGGTTCCTCAACGCCGGGGACAAGGTCAAGGTCACCATCATGTTCCGCGGTCGGGAGCAGTCCCGCCCGGAATTGGGCTTCCGGCTGTTGCAGCGGTTGTCCGCCGATGTCGCCGAGCTGGGGTTCGTGGAAAGCGCCCCCAAGCAGGACGGCCGGAACATGATCATGGTCCTGGCCCCGCACAAGAAGCCCAGCCAGCGGCACGCTCAGCCGGCAGCGGCGTCCTCCTGACCCAGGCATGCGGGGCGCCCGGCTGATAGGTCGGGGCGACCTATAGCGCGGCGCCGCGTCCGCGCGGAGATCGACCAGGGCCACCCAAGCGGCCCGGGCGATCCCCTAATGGGTCCGTGCGCCGGCGAGGTCGCCCGAGCGGGTGGGGCAAGCAGATGGATGGCAGCAGCGAACGACGAGCATGACCCAAAGACAGCACCGATCGAGCACCACAACAGCGAATGCGAGCGAACAAGCCATGCCGAAGAACAAGACGCACTCCGGGACGAAGAAGCGGGTCAAGGTGACCGGCACCGGCAAGCTGATGCACGCCGGCTCCGGCAAGCGCCACAACCTGGAGGGCAAGCCGACCAGCCGCACCCGTCGTATCGACGGCGACAAGGAAATCGCCAAGGTCGACGTGCCGCGCATGCGTCGGCTGCTCGGTATCTAGGTCCGGGCCTACCCGCCCACTTCCAGTCCTCACCATTCCGGCGCCACCATTGCCGGGTCGAAGTAGAAAGTCAGGTGCCCCGTGGCAAGAGTGAAGCGGGCGGTCAACGCCCAGAAGAAGCGCCGCGTCATCCTCGAGCGTGCCAGCGGTTACCGCGGACAACGCTCCCGGCTCTATCGCAAGGCCAAGGAGCAGGGTCTGCATTCGCTGACCTACGCCTACAACGATCGTCGCAAGCGCAAGAACGATTTCCGCAAGTTGTGGATCACCCGCATCAATGCCGCTGCCCGTGCGCACGGCATGACGTACAACCGGTTCATGCAGGGCCTCAAGGTCGCCGGTGTCGCGGTCGATCGCAAGGTGCTCGCCGAGCTGGCCGTCTCCGACGACACCGCCTTTGCCGCGCTGGTCGCACTCGCGCGCGAGGCGGTACCCGCGGTTGCCGATTCAGGCGACTCCGATCCAGCGGTGTCCGATTCGACACAGGACGCGGCCTGAGCGCCGAGCAGGACCCTCGTCGACGCCCGGCCGGCTCATTCTCGGCCGGGCGTTCGGCTGCCGGCGGCCGGTACGACCTGATCGGGGCGGACAGTGCCCCTGGCGAGGCGGTCCTCACCGAGCGGTCCTCGCGGATCGCCGCCGCACACCGATTGCTCCGGCGTTCCCGCCGCACCGAGGTTGGCGAGTTCCTTGCCGAGGGTGCGCCGGCCGTCACGGAAGCCATTGCCTACGGCAGGGACCACCCGGGCGCGGTGCTGGAGCTTTTCCTGACCGAGACGGCCGCGCAGCGGCACCCCACCCTTGCCAGGGCCGCCTTCGCTGCGGGTATCGAGGTCACCCAGATCACCGACCGGGCGGCGGCCGCGCTGTCCGACGCGGTCAACCCGCAGGGGCTCGTCGTCCGCTGCACGCGCCCGCAGGTCGAGGTCTCCGACGTTCTGGCCGGCGCACCGAAGCTGATCGCCGTTCTCGTCGAGGCCGGCGACCCGGGTAACGCGGGCACCGTGATCCGGCTCGCGGATGCTGCCGGTGCCGACGGCGTTCTCGTCGCAGGACATGCTGTTGATCCGTTCAACCCGAAGGCGATCCGCGCGTCGGCGGGCAGCCTGTTCCATCTGCCGATTGCGCAGGCGCCGGACGCGGCCGCTCTGCTCGACGACCTGTCGTCGGCCGGGCTGTCCGTTCTCGCCGCGACCGGCGGCGCGGAGCTGGACCTGGACGCCGCTGCGGCCGATGGCATCCTCGATCTGCCGACGGCGTGGCTGTTCGGCTCGGAGGCGCACGGCCTACCGGACGACCTGCTGGTGCTGGCCGATGCGGCGGTCCGGGTACCGATCTACGGCCGGGCCGAATCACTGAACCTGGCCGGCGCTGCCGCGATCTGTCTGTATGCCAGTGCGAGCGCGCATCGTCGGGCGCGCGGGACCTCTACAACCACTTCCCCGACGGCCGTCAGCACCAGCAGCGACTGAGGTCGGTCCCGCACGGGGACGGTTCAGCTCCAGCCGTATCGCTGACGCAGCCTGGTTTCCACGGCAGCGAACGGCTGAGCGGCCAAACCGGTTGTCTCCCTGCGCATTCCGGCGGAATGCAGGCGGAAGACCCGATCGATGTTGACCCAGGATGGGCGCCCCGCCGAGTCCCAGTCGCCGGAACCGATCGGCACGAACTCCGCATCACCCCGATGCGGTTTGCTGGTCAGTTGCACGCCCAGGTAGGTCCCGCTGTTCTCGGCGGCAACGACCAGCATCGGGCGGTCCTTGCCCCGTCCGTCGCGTTCGGAGAACGGCACCCAGGTCCACACGATCTCACCGGGATCGGGGGCACCGTCGCGGTGCGGCGAGTACGTCATCCGGACCGATCCGACGCTACGGGGATCGATCTCGACGGTTGCTGACGGCCCTGCCTGCCCAGGCGAGTCGACCGGTACCGCGGGCACCCGTGTTCCGCCGCCGCTCGGTGAACGACGGGTCGGGGCTTGTGTCGCGGGTCTCAGCGCCGACCGCAGCGCGGCTCCGACGCGGGAGAAAAAGGACATGCCCGAAGACCTTACCCAGAGCCGTGTGTCGTGCCGGGCGCCGCAGGTGCCAGGACAACCATGCCGGGCTCCGGCCCTGCGGGTGCCGGGTCACCATGGAGACCGACTTGGTCGCCGGGGGATGGCCGGGTTCATAGCCGGTTACGTTATGTACTCATTGGTGACGCGCGTCTCAGCAGGGGCCACAGTCTGTGCAGCCATTGCCGCCGATCCCCCGGAGACGCAGGAGAGCCCATGACGACAAGACCGATCATGCCGCAGAATTCCGGGACGGACGTCCCCCGCAAGCGCAAGAAGATCAGCACTCACTGGCTGTATGTGGCGGTCATCGCCGCGGTGGTTGCCGGCACGGCGGTCGGGCTGATCTTCGGTAAGCAGGCGGCTGGGCTGGCTGTCCTGGGCACCGCGTTCGTGAACCTGATCAAGATGATGATCGGTCCGATCATCTTCTGCACCATCGTGCTGGGCATCGGGTCGGTCCGGAAGGCCTCGCAGGTAGGCCGGGTCGGCGGTATCGCTCTGCTCTACTTCGTTGTGATGTCGACGTTCGCGTTGGCACTGGGCCTGCTGGTGGGAAACCTCGTGCACCCGGGTGAGGGACTGCAGGCGGCCGCGCAGAGCGCGACCTACACCGTCCCGGAGATCCCGTCGTCGGGGAACTTCCTGCTGGACATCATCCCGACCACGCTGTTCTCCGCACTGACCATCGGCAGCGTCCTGCAGGCGCTCTTCGTGGGTCTGGTGGTCGGATTTGCGGTGCAGGCGCTGGGCACCAAGGGCGAGCCGATCCTGAGCGCCGTCGGCGTTCTTCAGCGCCTCGTCTTCAAAATTCTGGCCGGCATCATGTGGCTCGCTCCGGTCGGTGCGTTCGGTGCCATTGCCGGCGTCGTCGGAAATACCGGGTGGTCTGCCATCGGATCTCTGGGCCTGTTTGTCCTGGTGTTCTACGCGACCTGCGTCGTGTTCGTGGTCGTCATCCTGGGTGTGGTGCTGAAGCTGACCGCCGGTTTCTCGATTTTCAAGCTGCTGTTCTACCTGCGCCAGGAATACCTGTTGATCGTCGCCACCTCGTCGTCGGAGACGGCCCTGCCGCGTCTGATCGCGAAGATGGAGCATCTCGGTGTCTCCCGTCCGGTGGTCGGGATCGTGGTACCGACCGGGTACTCGTTCAACCTCGATGGCACGGCGATGTACCTGACGATGGCGTCGCTGTTCATCGCCAACGCCATGGGCACCCCGCTGGACTGGTCGGAGCAGCTGTCCCTGCTGATCTTCATGATCGTCGCCTCCAAGGGCGCGGCCGGTGTCACCGGCGCCGGCTTGGCCGTCCTCGGTGGTGGTCTGCAGGCGCACGCACCGAACCTGGTTCCGGGTGTGGGCTTGATCGTTGCGGTCGACCGGTTCATGTCCGAAGCCCGCGCGCTGACCAACTTCTCCGGCAACGCGGTCGCGACCCTGGTGATCGCCCATTGGGTCAAGGAGATCAACCGCGACCAGACGAACCGGGTGTTCTCCGGCGAGGATCCCTTCGACGACACCGACATGCTCGACGAGCACGGCGCCGAGGAGCACAAGGCGGATGTCGAGTCCTATCACCACCAGAAGGTCGCCGCCCACTGAGGCGGGCCGTCCCACGAAGAACTGCCCGGGCGCGGTGGCCACCGTCGCCGCGCCCGGGCGCCCGTTCGTGCAGCGTTGCACGACAAACCGGAAGGCCGGCCCGAGATGACTCAGCCACCATACGAACTCGTCCCCACGCCGAACGGTGTGGTGGCCAACATCCACGCCAGGGGCAGCGCCGTGCTGGCCACCCCCGCCATCAACCGGGGGACCGCCTTCACCTATGCCGAGCGCGAGGCCCTCGGACTCCAGGGCCTCTTGCCGACCGGCGTCACGACCCTGCAGGGTCAGTTGCGGCGGGTCTACCAGCAGTACCTGGAGCAAGCCAACGATCTTCGCAAGTGGGTCTACCTGGCCAACCTCCGGGACCGCAACGAGGTGCTGTTCTACCGGCTGCTGACCGAGCACATCTCCGAGATGCTGCCCGTCGTCTACACGCCGACGGTGGGCTTGGCCATCGAACGGTTCAGCCATGAATTCCGCCGCTCGCGGGGTGTGTACCTGTCGGTCGATCATCCGGAAGACGTCGAAACCGCGCTGCGCAACACCGGTCTGGGGCCCGAGGATGTCGATCTGCTGGTGGCCACCGACTCCGAGGGCATTCTGGGCATCGGTGATCAGGGCGTCGGCGGCATCGAGATCTCCATCGGGAAGCTCGCGGTCTACACCGCCGCCGCCGGCATTCACCCGCACCGGGTGGTGCCCGTCGTGCTGGATATGGGAACCGACAATCTGAGGTTGCTCAACGACGAGATGTACCTGGGGGAAAGGCATGCCAGGGTGCGGGACGCGCGGTACGACGAGCTGATCGGGGCGTACGTCAGCGCAGTGAGCAAGCTCTTCCCCACCGCGATGCTGCATTGGGAGGACTTCGGGGCGACGAACGCACGCCGGATTCTCAACAAGTACGCGGACCAGATCTGCAGCTTCAACGACGACATGCAGGGCACCGCAGCGGTTGTCCTTGCCGCTGTGTTCTCCGCGATCCGGGCCGGCGGAACCAGGCTGGGTGATCAGCGGGTGGTGATCCACGGCGCCGGCACGGCCGGCCTCGGCATCGCCGACATGATGCGGGCGGAGATGATCAGACAGGGTTTGCCGCCGCAGGAGGCGATGAGCAGGTTCTATCCGTTGGGCCACAACGGGTTGCTGATCGACGACGCTCCCGGCCTGCGCGATTTCCAGCAGCCCTATGCCCGCTCCCGGGACGAGGTCGGCGGGTGGTCCAGCACCGGCGGCCAGGTCACCCTGGCCGATGTCGTCGCTCATGCCCACCCGACCATTTTGATCGGGACGTCCACCCAGCCTGGGGCTTTCACCGAAGCCGTTGTCCGCACGATGGCCGCGACGGTGGCACGGCCGATCATCATGCCGCTGTCCAATCCCACCTCGAAGGCCGAGGCGCTGCCCGCCGATCTCGTCGACTGGACCGACGGCCAGGTGCTGACCGCGACCGGCGGCCCGTTCGCCCCGGTACTGCACCGCGGCCGGACGTACCAGATCGCGCAGGCCAACAACGCGCTGGTGTTCCCCGGGCTCGGACTCGGCGTTGCGGTGGTCAAGGCGAGCAGGATCAGCGATCGGATGATCGCGGCCGCCGCCGCCGCCGTTGCCCGGTTGTCCGACGCCGGCAGTCCCGGTGCCTCCCTGCTTCCGGCGATGGCGGACCTGCGCACCGTCTCCGCCGCGGTGGCCATCGCCGTCGCCACGACCGCCGTCGAGCAGGGCCTGGCCCGGGTGGAGTTGCACGACCCGATCCAGCAGGTTCTCGATGCGATGTGGCGGCCGGAGTACCCGGAGATCGCGGTCGGCGAGTGAGGGTTCCGAGCCGTTGCCCGGGTGCCGTCGCTGACCATTCGCTGCGCGTCGTCGGGCCGGGTGCCTCACCGCGGACCGCGCTGCCCGGCCGCGGAGCCTAGACTGCCTGCTGGCCTCCACACCTGCGCAGGATCGATCGTCACGGTGAACGTCCGCCGGATCGCCACGGACCGATCGTGAGGGGCCGGCCCGCCCACGCCCGGAAGGCTCGAATGTCCACCCCAGCTGCCACCAGCGACCACCCGAGCCCCACCGACGCCGCTGGTGTCGAAGCCGCGGCAGTGACCGCGCTGGCCGCGATCGCCGCCGCCCCCGACCTGGACGCGCTCAAAGCCGCGCGGTTGGCACATGCCGGCGACCGCAGTCCGCTTGCGATGGCCAACCGGGCGATCGCCGACCTGCCCAAGGCCGACAAGGCTTCGGCCGGCCGGGGGATCGGCCAGGCCCGCAGCCGGGTGAACGCCGCACTGGGCGCGCGGGAAGCCGAGCTGGTCGCCGAGCGGGACTCCCGAGTGCTGGCCGACGAGGCCGTCGACGTCACGCTGCCGTACGACCGTCAGCCGGCTGGCTCACCGCACCCGATCTCCACGATGAGGTCCCGCATCGGGGACGTCTTCATCGCCATGGGCTGGGAGATCGCCGAGGGTCCGGAGCTGGAAACCGAGTGGTTCAACTTCGACGCACTGAACTTCGCCAAGGACCATCCGGCTCGGGCCATGCAGGATTCGTTCTACGTCGCCGGGCCGGTCGGAGCCACCTCCAGCGCACCGTCCGGGTACCCCGACGGCGGTCCGGACACCGGACTCGTTCTGCGCACCCACACCTCGCCGGTCCAGGTGCGCAGCATGTTGGAACGTCAGCCGCCGCTCTACGTCATCTGTCCGGGTCGGGTGTACCGCACCGACGAACTCGATGCCACCCACACACCGGTCTTCCATCAGGTGGAGGGACTGGCGATCGATCGGCACCTGTCGATGGCCCACCTCAAAGGCACGCTCGATCATTTCGCCCGGGCCATGTTCGGCGCACAGTCGCGGACCAGGCTGCGCCCGTCGTACTTCCCGTTCACCGAGCCCAGCGCCGAGATGGACGTGTACTTCCCGGACAAGAAGGGCGGCGCCGGGTGGGTGGAATGGGGTGGCTGCGGCATGGTCGACCCGAACGTGCTGCTCGCCTGCGGGCTGGACCCCGACGAGTGGAGTGGTTTCGCGTTCGGAATGGGCATCGAGCGGACCCTGCAGTTCCGCAACCAGATCCCTGACATGCGCGACCTCGTCGAGGGTGATGTCCGGTTCACCGCCGCTTTCGGATCGGAGATCTGAACCGTGCATCTGTCAACGCACTGGCTGGCCGACACAGTGGGGCTGCCCGCCGGAACCGGGACGGAGGAACTCACCGCAGCGTTGCTGCGGGTCGGCTTCGAGGTGGAGGGTGTGCATGCCGTACCTGCGACCGAGGGGCCACTGGTCGTAGGCACGGTGTCGACGATCCAGGAGCTGACCGGCCTGAAGAAACCGATCCGGTTCTGCACCGTCGACGTCGGCCCCGGCAACGGTCCGCATGGCAGTGACGACCCGCGCGGGATCATCTGCGGGGCAACGAACTTCGACGTGGGCGACACCGTGGTCGTGGCGTTGCCCGGTGCCGTTCTGCCCGGCGGGTTCGAGATTGCGTCCCGCACCACGTACGGCCACATCTCCGACGGCATGATCTGTTCCGTTCGCGAGCTCGGCATCGGTACCGAGCACGACGGGATTCTGGTGCTCGGCCCGATCGCGCCGCCGGGCACCGATCCCCGGCAGCTGATCGGCGCCGACGACGCGGTGATCGAGCTCGCCATCACCCCGGATCGCGGTTACGCGCTGTCCGTTCGCGGGCTCGCCCGGGAGATGGCGGCCGCCTTCGACGTGCCGTTCACCGATCCCGCCGGCCGGCCGCTTGCCGAGCGCCCCGCCGGTGGGTGGCCGGTGACGATCGACGATCCCGTCGGGTGCGGCCGCTTCGTGACGGTCCGGGTCGAGGGCATCGATCCCTCGGCATCCAGCCCGTTCTGGTTGCGGCGCAGACTGTCCGCGGCGGGCATCCGGTCGATCTCGCTGGCGGTCGACGTGACCAACTACGTCATGGTCGATCTCGGCCAGCCGCTGCACGCGTTCGACGCCGGCAGGCTGACCGGGCCGATCACGGTGCGCCGGGCGGCGGGCGGCGAGTCGCTGGTGACCCTGGACGGGGCGAAGCGGACGCTGGTCGCCGATGACATCGTGGTGACCGACGAATCGGGGCCCATCTCGCTGGCCGGTGTGATGGGCGGGGAGTCGACCGAGATCAGCTCCACCACCAGCACTGTGGTGATCGAGGCGGCCTACTGGGATCCGACCGCCATCGCCAGGACGGCCAGGCGGCATCGGCTGCCGAGCGAGGCGTCCCGGCGGTTCGAGCGCGCCGTCGATCCGGCCGTCGCAGCAGTCGCCGCGGAGGCGGCGGCGGAACTGCTGGTGCGTTACGGCGGCGGCAGCATCGTCGGCCGCTCCGACTTCCTGGGAGATGCCCTGCCCCGCAACGACATCGGGCTGCCGCTGGGTGAGCCGGAGCGGCTGGCCGGGCGGCCCTACGATCCGGCGACCGTCAGCCGGCGGTTGCAGCAGGTGGGCTGCACCGTCCGCGCCGGGACCGACGGCCGGGTGGCCGACGTCCTCACCGTCACCCCGCCCAGTTGGCGACCGGACCTGACCCGTCCCGCGGACCTGGTGGAGGAGGTGGCGCGACTGGAGGGTTACGACTCCATCCCGTCGGTGTTGCCTCAGGCCCCGGCCGGCCGGGGACTGACACCGGGGCAACGCCGCGAGCGGCTGATCGCGGCGGACCTCACGTCCGCCGGACTGACCGAGGTGCTGTCGTTCCCTTTCATCGGCGAGGCGGATCTCGATGGCCTCGGCCTGGGATCGGATGACGTCCGGCGCCGGGCCGTTGCCCTGCGCAACCCGTTGGATGCCGATCGCCGGTTGATGCGTACCACGCTGCTGCCGGGGCTGCTCGACACCGTCCTTCGCAACATCTCTCGCGGTACCCGGGATCTGCTGGTGTTCGAGATCGGCTCGGTGTTCCTGCCGCGGACCAATGCCCCCAGGCCGCCGGACGCACCGATCGACCGCAAGCCCGACGCGGCGACGCTGGCGACACTGGACGCGGCGCTGCCGAACCAGCCTGTGCACCTGGCGGTGGTGCTGGCCGGCGCGGTGGATCGCGCGGGATGGTGGGGACCCGGCCGGGGCGCGGGATGGGCGGAGGCAGTTGAGATCGTCCGCCGGGTGGGAAGGATGGCCGGTACGGAACTGCGTCTGGTCGCCGCCGACCAGGCACCCTGGCATCCGGGTCGGTGCGCCGGCATCCGGGTCGGCGATTGGCCCGTCGGATACGCCGGTGAACTGGCGCCCGCCGTGATCGAACGCCTGGGGCTGCCACCGCGGACCGCGGCCGTGGAGATCGATCTGGATGCCCTCCCCGACCGGCGCACTCCTGTCGCCCCCGTCATCAGTCCCTACCCTCCGGTGCACCTGGATGTCGCCGTCGTCGTGGACACCGGGGTGCGCGCGGCCGACGTGACGCAGGCGCTGCGTGACGGCGGTGGAGAGCTGCTGGAGTCGGTGCGGCTCTTCGATGTCTACCAGGGCGACCAGGTTGGTGCCGGCCGGAAATCGCTCGCGTTCGCACTGATCGTGAGGGCTCCCGACCGGACGCTGACCGCGGCGGACGCCACTGCCGTTCGGGACGCGGCCGTCGCCGCAGCGGCGGACAGGGTGGGGGCCATCCTGCGCGGCTGACGCCGGCATCAGCTCTGGTCTGTCGCGTGGCTTCGCTGATCGCGGCCCGTGAACATCTGCCGTCGTCATCCGACCGGGAATGTTCTGAAGCGGTGATCACCCGGGGGCAACCGGGAGCCCGGACCGCCACTCGCCATCCCGAAACGCATCCACACCCACGCTCCGGTTCGTGATCGGGCACGTCGAGGTGCCACCATGTCCCCATGCCGTTGAAGCAACCCACCGACCTCGTCCGGAAGATCGAGAAGGCGGGCTACTACCCTGCCCTGGTCGCCGACGTCCTGGACATCGCGGTCGCCGGCGAGGACGTCCTGGCGCACCTGGTACACGCCGAGACGACGTTCGACCTGGACACGATCCGCCGGCACCTGTCGGTGGTGGTGCTGACCGCCGGTCGGCTGATCTTCGTGCACGCCGACGATCACGGCGGCGACGAGGAGCACGGTGACGAGGCGCATGGCATCGCGACCAGCGAGTCCGTCCCGCTGTCCGCGGTCCGCTCCGTGATGGTGGCCCACGTCGTCGCCAACCCGGAGAAGTACCGTCCGGGCGCGCTGGGCCGGGAATTGACGCTGACCATCGGCTGGGGTGCGGTGTCGCGGATCGATCTGGAGCCCGCGACCTGCGGCGATCCGCAGTGCGAGGCCGACCACGGTATGACGGGCAGTCTCACCGCGGACGATCTGTCGTTGCGGATCAGTGCCGACGCCGAAGGCGAGAACGCGCTGAAGGATGCCGTTGCCTTCGCCAAGTCGCTGTCCGCAATGACAGCGGCCGCACATCGGCGGTGACGGCGCAACACGACCTCGGGTCGGGCACAGAGCCGGTCATCCCCGCGTACGACCAGACGTCTCTGCTTGCGCTGCTACCGGGGGTGGCGGCGGCGATGGGGGTCGATCTGGGGCTGCCTGCGGTGGCGTTGCCCCCCGCACGGCGGTGCTGTGTCGTCCTGGTGGACGGCCTCGGCCGGCAGTTGCTCGAGGAGCATGCGACTCACGCGCCGTTCCTCGCCGGGTTGCTCGCCGCCGGTGGCACGCTGACCGCCGGCTGTCCGAGCACGACGGCAACCTCGCTCGGTTCGTTCGGCACCGGTCTGCCGCCAGGCCGGCACGGGTTGATGGGATACGAGGTGATGGACCCCGATCGTGGGGTGTTGCTCAACGAGTTGCGCTGGGACCCGGGGACCGATCCGCTCGCCTGGCAACCACATCGGACGGTGTTCCAGCAGCTCACGGAGCGCGGTGTGCGGGTCGCGCAGATCGCGAATCCGGAGTTCGACGGTTCCGGTCTCACCGCCGCAGCGCTGCGCGGTGGGGACTTTCTCGGCGTCAGGAGGCTGCCGGCACGGATCGACACCGTACTGCGCCTGCTGGCCGAACCCGGCCCGACGTTACTGTATCTGTACTGGGGCGAGGTGGACGCGGCGGGTCACCTGTACGGGCATCGCTCCGCGCAGTGGCGAACGGCGCTGCGTAAGGTGGACCGCGAGATTGCCCGGCTGGCCCGGCGTCTGCATCCCGACACCCTGCTGGTAGTCACCGCGGACCATGGCATGGTGGACGTGCCGCACGCGGGCCGATTGGACCTGGCCGAACGCCCGGACCTGTCTGATGGCATCGCGGTCGTCGGCGGAGAGGCCAGGTTCGTGCAGCTTTATTGCGGGCCGGGGGGGACCCCGGGTGACGCCTCCGCGGTAGCCGCCCGGCTGTCCGAGGCCATCGGTGATCGAGCCTGGGTCCGGACCCGTCAGCAGGCGATCGCCGACGGCTGGTTCGGCGCCGTCGACGATCGGGTCATCCCACGGATCGGCGATGTCCTGGTTGCGGGCCGCGGGACCTTCGCACTGATCGACTCACGCACCGCGCGACCGCACGTGCTCGCGCTGATCGGCCAGCACGGTTCGCTGACAGCCCAGGAACAGCTCGTGCCGCTGCTGGTGCACAGCGGCTGAGCCAACCAGGAGGCAGAACCGGTTGCGGCTCAGCAGTTCTTGTCGCCACCGGCCTCGCGATGCAGTGACATCTGGGTGCAGCGGTTCTCGAGGGGTCGAACCGACTCGCACCGGCCGCGCCATACCGGGCGTCGAGAAAGCCAACGTGTTTGACGGATCGGCACCCAATTGTGGATATCCATACGCCGAGCTGTATGTTTGCGTGCGTTGCAAGGGTCGAGGGGTCGCAGGATCGAGGGACGGAGTGCAGCAGATGACGTACCGGGTCGCGGTCGCCGGTGCCAGCGGTTACGCCGGCGGTGAGCTGCTGCGCCTGCTGCTGGGCCATCCGGATGTCAGCATCGGCGCGGTGACGGCCTTCACCAACTCCGGTGACCGGCTCGGTGTACACCAGCCGCACCTGCTGCCGCTGGCCGACAGGATTCTGGAACCGACCTCGGCGCAGGTGCTCGCCGGACACGATGCGGTTGTTCTCGCCCTGCCGCACGGTCGGTCGCACGAGATCGCCGGGGAGCTGGGTGACGGCGTCATCGTCATCGACTGCGGAGCTGATCATCGGCTCACCGATCCCGTTGCGTGGCAACAGTTCTACGGCGGCGCGCACCCCGGCTCATGGCCCTACGGACTGCCCGAGCTACCGAACGGCCGGGACGCGTTGCGGGGCAGCAAGCGGGTCGCCGTCCCCGGTTGTTACCCGACCTGCGCATCGCTTGCGCTGGCGCCCGCCCTGGTCGCCTCTCTCGTCGAACCCGACGTCGTGGTCGTTGCAGCGTCCGGAACCTCCGGCGCCGGACGTTCGCCCACGGTGAACCTGCTCGGATCCGAGGTGCTGGGCTCAGCGTCCGCGTACGGCGTGGGCGGTGTGCACCGGCACACACCCGAGATGGTGCAGAACTTCGCCGCCGCGGCGGGAACGGCCGTCACGGTCTCGTTCACCCCCGTCCTGGTGCCCATGTCGCGGGGCATCCTGGCCACCGTCTCCGCGCCCGTTCGCAAGGGCGTCACGGCTACCGACGTCCGGGCCACCTATAACAAGGCCTACGCCGACGAGCCTTTCGTGCATCTGCTGCCCGAAGGTCAGTGGCCGACGACCGCCGCGACGCTGGGTGCGAACACCGCGCTGCTGCAGGTCGCCGTCGACGACGCGGCGGGGCGGCTCGTTGTCATCGCCGCGCTGGACAACCTGACCAAGGGCACCGCCGGCGCGGCGGTGCAGTGCCTCAACCTGGCGTTGGGGCTTGCGGAGACCACGGGTCTACCGACCGTCGGGGTGGCTCCATGAGTGCCCAGCAGCCGGTCGGGACGGCGGGAGTTACTGCGGCACAGGGGTTCCGGGCTGCGGGTGTCGCCGCCGGGCTCAAATCATCCGGTGCGCCGGACGTCGCACTGGTCGTCAACGACGGGCCACTGTTCACCGCTGCCGGGGTATTCACCAGCAACCGGGTGAAGGCCGCGCCGGTGCGGTGGTGCGAGAACATCCTCGCCGGCCCCGGGTCCGAGTTGGTCGCGGTGGTGCTGAACTCGGGCGGGGCCAACGCCTGCACCGGGCCTGCGGGATACGACGACACGGTCGCCACCGCTGAGCATGTCGGGTCCCTGCTGGCGATCCCCGCGCAGCGGGTGGCTGTCGCGTCCACCGGACTGATCGGCCTGCGGTTGCCGATGGCGAAATTGCACGGCGGGATCGACCACGCCGCCCAGCAACTCGACAACGCCGGCGGAATGGACGCCGCCACCGCCATCATGACGACCGATTCCGTCCCGAAGACCGTTGGGATCAGCGTCGGCGGGTTCACCGTCGGCGGGATGGCGAAGGGCGCCGGCATGCTCGCGCCGGGACTGGCCACGATGCTCGTCGTGCTCACCACCGATGCCGTTGCGGACTCCGCCGCGTTGGACTGCGCACTGCGCGCGGCAACCAGGGTCAGCTTCGATCGGCTCGACTCCGACGGCGCCATGTCGACCAACGACACCGTGCTGCTGCTCGCCTCCGGTGCATCCGGCGTTCAACCGCCGCGGGACCTGTTGCAGGCGGCCGTCACCCGCGCCTGCGCCGACCTCGCCGCACAACTGCTGGCCGATGCCGAGGGCGCGACCAAGGACATTGCCATCGAGGTGGTGCACGCCGCGAGCGAGGATGACGCCGTTGCGGTCGGCCGGACGGTGGCGCGCAACAACCTGGTCAAGACGGCGTTCTTCGGGCAGGACGCGAACTGGGGGCGGATCCTGGCCGCCGTCGGCACCGTCGGTCCGGACGTCGAGTTCGACGCCGACGCCGTCGATGTCGCCATCAACGGGGTGTGGATCTGCCGGGCGGGCGCGACCGGGGAGGATCGTGACGGTGTCGACCTGACCGGCCGGTCCGTGCGCGTTGTCATCGATCTGCACGTGGGTACCGAGTCGGCCACCATCCTGACCAACGATCTGTCCCACGCGTACGTGCACGAGAATTCGGCCTACTCGACGTGAGCAGCACCGCCGAGAAGTCCGCAGCAGGTCTGGAAGCCAGACGGCAGTCCGATCTGGCGAGCGCCCGGGACAGGGCCCAGGTGCTGGCCGGTGCGCTGCCCTGGTTGCGCCGGTTCGCCGGCTCGATCGTCGTGGTCAAGTATGGCGGCAACGCGATGACCGATAACGGTCTCAAGGCCGCCTTCGCCGCCGACATGGTGTTCCTGCGCACGGTCGGTCTGCGGCCGGTGGTGGTACACGGCGGCGGTCCGCAGATCAGCGCGATGCTCGATCGGCTCGGTCTGCCAGGCGAGTTCAAGGGTGGCTTCCGGGTCACCACCCCGGAAACGATGGACGTCGTCCGGATGGTGCTCGTCGGCCAGGTCGGCCGTGAACTGGTGGGGTTGATCAACTCTCACGGGCCGCTGGCCGTCGGCATGTCCGGTGAGGACGCCCGGCTGTTCACGGCCGAACGTAGGACGGTGCTCGTCGACGGGGTTCCGACCGACATCGGACTGGTCGGTGACGTCATCGACGTCGACCCGACGGCGGTCATCGACCTGATCGACGCCGGCCGCATCCCGGTGGTGTCCACGGTGGCACCCGATGCCGACGGCGTGGTGCACAACATCAACGCCGATACCGCTGCCGCAGCACTGGCGATCGCGCTCGATGCGACAAAACTGGTGGTGCTGACCGATGTCGAGGGCCTGTATGCGAATTGGCCGGACCGGGACTCGTTGCTGTCAAGGGTGTCCGCGGATGCGCTCGAGCAGATGCTGCCCGGACTGGAGGCCGGGATGGTGCCGAAGATGGAGGGCTGCCTGCGAGCGGTTCGCGGCGGTGTTGCCGCCGCCCACGTGATCGACGGGCGGGTCCCGCACTCGGTGCTCCTGGAAATCGTCACAACGGAAGGCGTTGGCACCATGATCGTTCCGACGATGGAGGAACCATGAGCAGCACCCATACCGTTGCCGAAGCGTCGGCCAACGAGCAGGCGGCGACCCGCTGGTCGAACGCCTTGATGAACAACTTCGGCGTCCCGCCGGTCGAACTGGTCAGCGGCTCGGGAGCCGTGGTCGTCGATGCAGACGGCAACCAGTATCTGGACCTGCTGGGCGGGATCGCGGTCAACGCACTGGGGCACGCCCACCCGGCGATCGTGACGGCGGTGTCCGGCCAGATCGCCACCCTGGGGCATGTCTCGAATTTCTTCACCCATCCCACGGTGCTGACGCTGGCGGAACGACTGCTGGACATCAGCGGTGGCAGGGACGCATCCGGTACAACCGCCGGCCGGGTTCTGTTCGCCAACTCCGGGGCGGAGGCGAACGAGGCGGCGTTCAAGATCGCCCGCCGCACCGGCCGGCCGCGGATCATCGCCGCGGAGGGCGCCTTTCACGGCCGGACCATGGGCGCGCTCGCGCTCACCGGGCAACCCGCGAAGCGGGCGCCCTTCGAGCCGATGCCGGGCGGTGTCGAATTCGTTCCCTTCGGTGATGTGGCCGCCCTCGAGGCCGCGGTCGACAACGACGTTGCAGCGGTCTTTCTCGAGCCGATCATGGGTGAAGCCGGCGTCATTCCCGCTCCTGACGGTTACCTCGCCGCTGCCCGGCGGATCACCGCGGAACATGGCGCGCTGCTGGTGATCGACGAGGTGCAGACGGGTATCGGACGGACCGGAAGCTGGTTCGCGCACACCGCGGCCGGGATCGCTCCGGACGTCATCACGCTCGCCAAGGGACTCGGCGGCGGGATGCCCATCGGTGCGGTGATCGCGATGGGCCACGCCGCGGGACTGCTGCAACCGGGGCAGCACGGCTCCACCTTCGCCGGCAATCCGGTCTGTGCCGCGGCGGCATTGGCCGTGCTGGACACCATCGAATCCGGTGGTCTGCTCGATCACGTCGATGCGTTGGGCAAGCACATCCGGACCGGTATCGAGGGCCTCGGCGAGCCACTGATCCACCACGTTCGCGGCCGCGGCCTGCTGCTGGGCATCGTGCTGCGCGAGAGCATCGGCGCGCACGCCGTTGTCGCCGCCCGTCGGGCCGGCTTCCTGATCAATGCGCCGGCACCCGACGTCCTTCGACTGGCTCCACCGCTGATCCTGTCCACCGAGCAGGCCGATTCTTTCATCGCCGCCCTGCCCGGGATCGTGCACGCGGCCGACGGCGAGGCGGCGCAGTGAACACGTTCGGCGGTTCGCGGCCAACCAGCGGGCCGCGGCATTTCCTGCGGGACGACGACCTGTCACCGCAGGATCTGCTGGCCGTGCTGGATCGCGCCGATTCCTACAAGCGGAACCGCAACGGATTTCGACCGCTGGCCGGCAAGTCCGTTGCGGTGGTGTTCGAGAAGAACTCCACCAGGACCCGGCTGTCGTTCGAGGTGGGCATCGCCCAACTCGGCGCCCAGCCGGTGATCATCGACGGACATACGTCCCAGCTCGGTCGAGAGGAAACCATCGAGGACACTTCCAGGGTGCTGTCCCGGTTCGTCGACGCGGTTGCCATCCGGACCTTCGCGCAGCGCCGGATCAACGCGCTGGCCCGGGTTTCCACCGTTCCGGTGATCAATGCGCTGACCGACGAGTTCCACCCGTGCCAGGTGCTGGCCGACCTGCAGACCATCCGCGAACGCAAGGGCCGGGGCCCGGACCTGAGCATCGGTGGCCTGACGGTGACCTACCTGGGCGACGGGTCCAACAACATGGCGCACTCGCTGATGCTGGGCGGCGCGAATGCCGGTCTGGTCGTCAGGGTCGCTTCCCCGCATGGGTTCGATCCGCACGGCGACATCCTCCTCGACGCCAAGAAGCGCGCCGCCGAGACCGGCGGCGGCATCGAGCTTGTCGGCGACCCGCAGGCCGCTGTCGACGGCGCCGACGTGCTCGTCACCGACAGCTGGACGTCCATGGGTCAGGAAAACGATGGGCTGGACCGGGTCGGGCCGTTCCGGCCGTACCAGGTGAACAACGAGCTGCTGGGTCGAGCGGCGCCGGGTGCGATCGTGCTGCACTGCCTTCCGGCGCACCGGGGCTGGGAAATCACCGACGAGGTGATCGACGGCCCCGCCTCGGCGGTCTGGGACGAGGCCGAGAACCGTTTGCACGCGCAGAAAGCGCTGCTCGTTTTCCTGTTCGAGCAGTCGGGCATCATACCCGGGGACGGAAATGACAGCGTCGAGGCTGATGGCGACGGGGTTCCCGGCGACGGGGCGGCCGGCCGGGCGGAGTCGGCATGACCGCCGGAACCGCTCTGGCCACCAAGGCGGCCCGGCACGGCCGGATCACCGACCTGATCCGAGACCAGAGCGTGCGATCGCAGGGCGAGTTGATGACACTGCTGTCCGACGAGGGTTTCTCGGTGACGCAGGCGACCCTGTCCCGCGATCTCGAAGAGCTCGGCGCGGTGAAGCTCCGCGGCGTCGACGGTGGCGCGGCGGTGTACCGGATTCCCGACGACGGCGGACCCCGGCCGATGGTGGGTGGCACCTCCCGGCTGGCCCGGTTGCTCGGCGACCTGCTGCTGTCGCAAGACAGTGCGGGCAACCTCGCCGTGCTGCGTACGCCGCCGGGCGCAGCGCAGTTCCTGGCATCGGCGATCGACCGCGCGAGTCTGGCCGAGATCATCGGCACCATCGCCGGCGACGACACCATTCTCGTCGTCGCGCGGGACGGGGTCACCGGAGCCGACCTCGGCCGGGTGCTGGCCGGATACGCGGCCGGTGACGGATGATGGGCAGCCCCCACGATGCACGCGCCATCATGCACGGCCGGATCAAGACCGGCAATCACGTCGAACCGAAAGAGAGCAGTGAACTATGACTGAGCGGATCGTCCTTGCCTACTCGGGCGGCCTGGACACATCGGTGGCGATCGGCTGGATCTCGCATGCCACCGGCGCCGAGGTTATCGCCGTGGCCGGCGACGTCGGTCAGGGCGGTGAGGATTTGGAGACCATCCGGCAGCGCGCGCTTGCCTGCGGCGCCGTCGAGGCCGTCGTTGCGGACATGCGGGACGAGTTCGCCGACGACTACTGCCTTCCCGCGCTGCAGGCCAATGCGCTGTACATGGAGCGGTACCCGCTGGTGTCCTCGCTCTCCCGGCCGGTCATCGCCAAGCACCTGGTGCAGGCAGCTCACGACTACGGCGCCACCACGGTCGCCCACGGTTGTACCGGTAAGGGCAACGACCAGGTCCGTTTCGAGGTCTCGATCATGGCGCTGGGGCCGGATCTCAAGATCATCGCGCCGGTGCGCGACTCGGGGATGAGCCGGGACAAGGCGATCATCTTCGCCGAGGAGCGCGATCTGCCGATCCAGACCAGCAGGTCCAATCCGTATTCCATCGATCAGAACGTGTGGGGTCGGGCCGTGGAAACCGGCTTCCTGGAGGACATCTGGAACGCCCCGATCGAGGACCTGTACGAGTACACCGAGGATCCCGCCGCTGCCCGCGAGCCCGACGAGGTACAGATCACCTTCGACCAGGGTCGGCCGGTGGCGATCGACGGCCATCCGGTGACGATGCTGGCTGCCATCGAGGAGCTGAACCGCAGGGCCGGCGCGCAGGGTATCGGCCGCATCGACATGGTCGAGGACCGCGTGGTGGGCATCAAGTCCCGCGAGATCTACGAAGCCCCGGGAGCTCTGGCTCTGCTCACGGCGCACCGCGAGCTGGAGAACGTCACCATCGAACGGGAGCAGGCGCGGTTCAAGCAGACCGTCGGCCAGCGCTGGACCGAGCTCGTCTATGACGGGCTGTGGTTCTCGCCGCTCAAGCGATCCCTCGACGCCTTCATCGCCGACACCCAGAAGCATGTCTCGGGTGAGATCCGGATGACGCTGGCGCACGGTACCGCCGTCATCACCGGCCGGCGCAGCGAGGAATCCCTGTACGACTTCAATCTCGCGACCTACGACGCGCAGGACACCTTCGATCAGTCGCTGGCCAAGGGTTTTGTGCGGCTGTGGGGCCTGAACACGAAGATGGCCACCGCGCGGGACCTGCGGGTCGCCGGCCGGTGAATCAGCCATCCTCCGGAGCACCGCAGGCACCGGTCAGCCTGTGGGGCGGCCGGTTCACCGGTGGTCCGTCCGATGCGCTTGCAGCATTGAGTGTGTCGACGCATTTTGACTGGGTGCTGGCCCCCTATGACATCGCCGGTTCCAAGGCGCACGCGAGGGTGCTGCACGCGGCCGGTTTGCTCGACGCCAGCGAGCTCGAAGGAATGCTTGCTGCGCTGGACGGTCTGGCCCGCGACGTCGCCGCCGGCGAGTTCGTGCCGGCACCCGGCGACGAGGACGTGCATACCGCGCTCGAGCGGGGGCTGCTCGCCCGCGCCGGCCGCGATCTCGGTGGCAAGCTCCGGGCGGGGCGCTCCCGCAACGATCAGGTCGCGACCCTGTACCGGATGTTCCTGCGCGACCAGGCCCGATCGGTGGCGTTCCAGGTCACCGATCTGCAGACCGCGCTGCTCGAGCAGGCGAGCCGGCATCCGGGTGCCGCGATGCCGGGGCGGACGCATTTCCAGCACGCCCAGCCGGTTCTGCTCGCCCACCATCTCGCTGCGCACGCGCAAGCACTGGTCCGGGATGTGGACCGGATCCGGGACTGGGACCGACGCACGGCGGTGTCGCCCTACGGGTCCGGTGCGCTGGCCGGTTCGTCACTCGGCCTGGACCCGGCCGCGGTCGCCGCCGAGCTGGGATTCGATGCGCCATCGGCGAATTCGATCGACGGGACGGCGTCGAGAGATTTCGCGGCGGAATTGGCGTTCGTGCTGGCGATGCTCGCCGTGAACCTGTCCAGATGGGCGGAAGAGGTCATCATCTTCACCACCGCTGAATTCGGCTACGCCCGGCTCGACGACGCCTTCGCCACCGGGTCGTCGATCATGCCGCAGAAGAAGAATCCCGATATCGCCGAATTGACCCGGGGAAAGACCGGCCGGCTGATCGGCAACCTCACCGGTCTGCTCGCCACGCTGAAGGGACTTCCGCTGGCCTACAACCGGGACCTGCAGGAGGACAAGGAGCCGCTGATCGACTCGCTGGCTCAATTGGACCTGCTGCTGCCGGCCGTCGCCGGGATGACCGCAACGCTCACCTTCGACACCCGGCGGCTGGCCGAGATGGCCCCCGCAGGTTTCTCGCTCGCCACCGACATCGCTGAATGGCTGGTGCGCCAGGGTGTGCCGTTCCGGGTGGCGCACGAGGCGGCCGGTCAGTGCGTGTCGCTGGCCGAGTCGGCCGGTCGCCGTCTGGACCAACTGAGCGACGCCGAGTTCGCGGCCATCGACCCGGCGCTGACGCCCGCGGTCCGCGAGGTGCTGACCGTCGAAGGTTCGCTCGCCTCCAGGGACGCCATCGGCGGTACCGCGCCGGACCGGGTGGCCGAACAACTCCAGGCGCTGCGGACGCAGGTCGAGGCCGACCGGAGGTGGGCTGGGAGCTGCTGAGAGTAGGGACGCTTCGGCCTGATCGAGCTCTCTCATCGCTGGACAAACGTGGAACTATGACCCGTGCATCCCGGCCGGCAACTCCAGCGTTTCCAGTTGGAAGGCGAGGTCACCGAGGTGGCCAGGCTTCTGCTGGGTGCGGTGATCGAGACGGACTCCGCGGCGGGTCGCGTCGCGGTCCGACTCACCGAGGTCGAGGCATACGCCGGGCTCGATGACCCGGCTTCCCATGCCTACCGCGGCCGGACCCCGCGCACAGCGGTGATGTTCGGGCCGGCCGGTCATCTGTACACCTACTTCGTCTACGGGATGCACTGGTGCGCCAACATCGTCACCGGTCCGGATGGGCTCGCCTCCGCTGTCCTGCTTCGTGCCGCAGAAGTCGTCGACGGAATCCAGATTGCGCGTACGCGTCGTCGTCCGGGCGGTGACCGCCCCGCGCCGGAGGACCGGCATCTGGCGCGCGGTCCCGCCGGACTGGCGACCGTCCTGGGCCTGAACGCCGCCAGTAATGGAGCCGACCTGCTGCGAAGCGACGGGTCGGTCCGCCTCCTCGGTGGCGCACCGCAGCCCGCGTCCCGGGTCGGCGTGGGACCCAGGGTGGGAGTGGCAGCGGCGGCCGACGAGCCACGCCGATTCTGGCTGCTCGGCGACCCGACGGTGTCTGCCTTTCGCGCCTGGGTGCCCCGCCGGCGGTCCGTGCCCGACTCCCGGCGAGGCCGCGGGGGCACCGACGACGCAGCCGGGAGTGCGCCGACATCCGGCATGGACGGCGCTGAGCGGCGATAGCGGCGTCGCTCGTCGCGAGGTCACCTGGTGGCCGATGGCAGGATGATGCCCGTGACACACCCGGCGCGTACCCCGTCCGTCCCCTTGATCGGCGATCTGGAGGCCCGTGGGCTGATCGCCCTGTCCACCGGGATCGGCGCACTGGCAACGGATCTGGCGGCCGGACCGCTGACCGCCTATGTCGGCTTCGATCCGACCGCCCCCAGCCTGCACATCGGCAATCTCGTCCAGCTGCTGACGATGAGACGCATCCAGCAGGCGGGCAACAAGCCGCTGCTTCTCGTGGGTGGAGCCACCGGGTTGATCGGCGACCCGCGGATGTCCGGGGAACGGGTGCTCAACTCGGTTGACGTGGTGGCCGGCTGGGTGGACCGGATCCGCGGGCAGGTCGGGAAGTACGTCGACTTCGACGGCAGCCATGCCGCCCGGCTGGTCAACAACCTCGACTGGACTGCGAACCTGACCGCGATCGGCTTCTTGCGCGACGTCGGACAGCACTTCCGGCTGGGCCGGATGCTCGCCAAGGAGACGGTGTCGGCCCGCCTTGCCAGCGATGAGGGGCTGTCGTTCACCGAGTTCAGCTACCAGATCCTGCAGGGCATGGACTACCTGGAGCTGTACCGGCGGTACGGCTGCACGTTGCAGACCGGCGGCAGTGACCAGTGGGGCAACCTCACCAGCGGAACCGAATTGGTCCGCAAGGTCGAAGCCAGATCGGTGCATGCACTGGCTACCCCGCTGATCACCAAGGCGGATGGCACCAAGTTCGGCAAGAGCGAGGGCGGAGCCGTCTGGCTCGACCCGGCGATGACAAGCCCGTACGCCTTCTACCAATTCTGGTTCAACACCGACGACCGGGACATCGCCGGTTACCTCAGAGCGTTCTCGATGCTCCCCCTCGAGCAGATCGAAGAGCTGGCCGCGGCGACGGTCGCCAGACCACAGGCCAGGCAGGCACAGCGGGCGCTCGCCGGTGAACTCACCGCGCTGGTTCATGGCGAGGCGGCCAGGGACGCGGCGGTGGCGGCCAGTGCGGCCTTGTTCGGGCGCGGTGACCTCACGGCCATCGACGAACAGACCCTGCACGCCGCCCTGGTCGAGGTGGGCCTGACCGAGGTCGACGGGTCGCCGACGATCGTCGAGCTGTTGCGGGCAACGGGTTTGACGTCGTCGCTGTCTGAATCCAGGCGGGCCGTCGCGGACGGCGGGGCGAACGTCAACAACGTCAGGGTGACCGATCCCGACCACGTTCCGGGGGCAACAAACCTGTTGCACGGTCGCTACCTGGTGCTGCGCCGCGGGAAAAGGTCAGTGGCAGGTGCGGTGATCCGCCGCTGAGAGCGCTGCCGCTGTGAAGGCGATCACCCGCTGGCGGCTCGCCGCATCGCCGCTGTCGCGAAAAGCGATGACCTGCGACAACTCTCGCCAGGATGACCGGGCAGGCCAAGGCCCTGGGAACTTGACGTGCCGGCAATCCCACCGTACGTTCGTCCTCACCCACGGGGAACTGCACAGCAGCCGGATCTGTCACGGATCCGATACCGCTGGACGGCCCGGGGAAACCCCGACGATCACCTCCGCGAACCGGAGGCGGCGAAGCACGCGCTTCCCCATGGGAGTCGGAACAGCAGGCAGGACCGGCAACCGTGGTTTGTTGTTGGACAGGCCAGCCGGTAGTGTTTGCAGGGTTGCCCCCTGGGTGGTCGGAAGGCTGCTGTGGGTGTGTGTCCGTTCTTTGAGAACTCAACAGTGTACCGAAAGTCAGTGCCGTTTGTTTGGTGCTGGGGTTGTTTGCTGCCTGTGTGGTGGTG
>JBBRVZ010000036.1:0-32663 GCA_038246445.1 Mycobacteriales bacterium | reverse complement strand
GGCCGGGCGGGACATCATCACGGTGTGCCGTTCCGGGAATCGTTCTGCGCGCGCGGCAAAGGATCTCGCCGCCGACGGGCGCACCGTGCTCAACCTGTCCGGTGGGATGCGGGCCTGGTCGGCGGCCGGGCTTCCGGTCGTCGCCAAGGGCGGACGGCCCGGGTCCATCACCTGATGGGCACCTTGCCCGCTTCATCAGCGTTCTCCGAATTCGACGTTTCGGAGCTGCTCGACCCCGTGCGCGAAGGCCCTGGCGCGGGTCCGAGCCGGCGGCGGTGCCGGTGGTGGTGATCGTCGCGATCGCGGTCGGCCTGCTCGTCGGGCTCAGCATGGGTGCGCTGGGCGGCGGCGGGTCCATCCTCACCGTGCCTGCGTTGGTCTATCTGCTGGGGATGGACACTCGCGCAGCCACCACCGGTTCGCTGATCATCGTCGGGGTCACCGCGGTGTTCGGGGTGCTCGCGCACCGCCGGGACGGTCATGTCCGGGTGCTCCAGGGCGTGGTCTTCGGCGCCATCGGCGTCGCCGGAGCCGTTGCCGGCACGCGTCTGTCGCTCGCGGTCCGACCGGATGTGCTCCTCGCCGGTTTCTCCGTGCTCCTGCTCACCGTGGCAGCTTTGATGTTCACCCGGCGACGGGTGTCGGCCGGCACCGGCGGCCAAGGCGGGGCTCAGACCGACCGGGTGCCGCTGGACGTGCCGATCGTCAGCTTCAGCCCCCGGTTCGCCTGCGCCTGCCCCCGCGCGGCGAAGGTGATCGTCGCCGCGATCGCGGTCGGTTTGATGACCGGATTCTTCGGCGTCGGCGGCGGCTTCCTGGTGGTCCCGGCGCTCGTTCTCGTCCTGGACTTCCCGATGACGGCCGCCGTCGGTACATCACTGCTGATCATCGCGATCAACAGCGCCGCGGCATTGGTTGCCAGGGCCGGGACCGGCGTCGACATCGACTGGACGATTATCGGCACCTTCACCGCTGCCGCCGTGGTCGGCAGCCTGCTGGGTACCCGGATCGCCACCTGGGCCCGCCCCGAGACGTTGCGAATCGCGTTCGCGGTGCTGATCACCGTCGTCGCGCTGTACACCGCCGCCCGCAGCATCCCCGCGCTGATCGGCTGACCGGCGTCTGGTCCATGGCCTTCGCCGGGCTACTGTGCGCCGCGGGCTACCGTGCGCCGTAGGGAATCTCCGGGTTGCTGTCGGCGATCTCCAAGAGCCGGTTGTACTTCGCGACGCGTTCCCCACGTGCGGGGGCACCGGTCTTGATCTGCCCGCACCCGGTGCCGACCGCGAGGTCGGCGATGAAGGAGTCCTCGGTTTCCCCGGACCGGTGCGAGACCATCGCGGTGTACCCGGCCTCCCGGCACAACCGCATCGCCTCCAGGGTTTCGGTGACGGTGCCGATCTGATTGACCTTGATCAGGGCCGAATTCGCGATCTTCCGGCTGATCGCATCGGCGATGATCGCGGGGTTGGTGCAGAAGTTGTCATCACCGACCAGTTGCACGCGGTCACCCAGTCGCTGGGTGATGGCAACCCAGCCGTCCCGATCACCCTCGGCCAGACCGTCTTCGATGCTCCACACCGGGAACTCGGTGACGATCGATTCGTACCGGTCGATCATGTCCGCGCTGGACAGTGCCTGGCCTGCGACGTGGTAGGCACCGTCGCGGTAGAACTCGCTGGACGCGGGGTCCATCGCGATCGCGACGCCGTCCCGGCCGGGGGTGTACCCGGCATCGGTGATCGCCTGAACCAGGGTGCGCAGCACGTCTTCGGGGGTGCTGATGTCCGGGGCGAATCCGCCCTCGTCGCCCAGTCCGGTGGCGTAACCGGCGTCGTGCAGCAGTCCCTTGAGCTTGACGTAGACCTGGGCGCCGGCGCGGATCGCCTCGGCGATCGACGGGGCACCCAGCGGGGCGATCATGAACTCCTGGAAATCCAGGCTGTTCGGGGCGTGCGCGCCGCCGTTCACCACGTTGAAATGCGGTACCGGCTGACAGGGGGTGACCCCGTCCGGGGTGAGTGACTGCCACAGCGAAACACCCTGGCTCGCAGCGTAAGCCCGGTGGGTGGCGATCGAGACGCCGATGATGCCGTTCGCGCCGAGTCGGCCCTTGTTCGGCGTGCCGTCGGCGTCGATCATCGCGCGGTCGACCGCCGCCGGGTCGGTGAACGACCTACCGACCAGCGCATCAGCGAGTTCGGTGTTGACGTGACCGACTGCTGTGAGCACACCCTTCCCGCCGAACCTGGCCTTGTCCCCATCGCGGAGTTCCACCGCCTCACGGGACCCGGTCGATGCCCCCGACGGGACCCCGGCCCGGGCGGTCGTCCCGTCGGCGAGTGTGACGGTGACCGCCAGGGTCGGGCCTCCACGGGAATCCAGGATCTCCACCGCGTGGACAGCGGACAGTTCCAGGGCAGACGAGCCGGTCATGTGATCTCCTCGATTGAACGGACACTGCGACCACCAGGTAGCGATCGATGGCGGTGCAGAAGCGGATCAGGGACCACGCCAATCGGTGAAGCGACCCGGAAACCGTCTGACTGCGCCGGTCGGCGTGAGGTCCGCTGATACTGCCAGGAAACTCGCATGACGTCCCACCCGGGTTCGCGAGCACTCGACGGGGAAGGACTCTCGAGGCCGAAGCCGAGGCCGAGGTTCGGGTCCGGCCGGCTCGACCGCCGATCAGGGCCCCCCGTCATGCACCGGGTTTTGTTCAGGCGTCCGGTCCGGGCCTGCTGGCACGCACCACCGTGTCCAACGCCGGTCGGTCGCTCCCTGCTACCGGGCGGGGCACCCGTTCGGTGCGCTCCACGGTCGCCGAGCAGTCGATCGCGCCCAGGTCGGCGGTCACGTCCCGGTTGCTGTAGAGAACGGCCGGGTCCTGCGGGCCGCCGACGCCGTCGGCGAGATTGTCCGGGTGGTGGGCGATGACGAGCAGGATCCCGTTCGGCGCCAGGCAATTCCACGCCGACATGATCGCCTTGAGCCGCGCCGGTGCCGGCAGTTGCACATATGCCAACACAGCAAGATCGAACGGGGTGCGGGAGCGAAAGGTGGTGACATCCGCGCATTTCCAGTCGATCCGCACCGGAGGAGTGTTTCCGAGGGCAAGGGTCTCGGCCTTCGCCAGGGCCGCTGCCGAGAAGTCGACACCGGTGACCTGCCAACCGCGGGCGGCCAACCAGACGCTGTTGCGGCCCTCGCCGCAGGCGAGATCCACGGCCCGACCAGGGGGAAGCGCCGCGATCTCCTGCTCGACCCACACATTCGGGGCCGCGCCCCACACCAGATCGGATCCGCGGTAGCGGGCGTCCCAGTCGTCGGCAGAGATCGACGTCATCGATGTCCCCTTCAGTTTCAACCGCCGGGTCCGGTCAGTGATCGCCCTTGGCCACCATGCGCATGATCCGCGTGTTGAAGACCGCGAAACGGGTGAGCTGGAAGGGCACGCTGCGGCGGCGGCGGAGGGTGGCTGCTGTGGGCAGCGGGGCTCGGCTCAGGTCGGCCGTCGGCTGGTCGCTCACAGTGGTGCCGGGAGCCGGGACGCGGGGGTCTGTCGTTGTCATGTCGCTCATTCCGGGATCAGCTGCCAGCCGGGACGGCCCTTGGCCTTGTAGAGGAACAGGTAATGGAGCATCAATTTGACCCAGTGGCCGCTGAGGCCGATCTCGCCGCGGGTGTCTTTGATGTCGCGTCCACTGGGGTAGCGGACGTAGTCGGGTACCACCGGCATCATCGTCATCGCCGCGGCCGAGCCGCGACGCAGGCCGTGTCCTGCCGAGGCCACGCAGGCGGCCCCCATCGAGGCCATCGACGCCTGGTGGGCCGGCGCGTCGGCACCGTTCTTGATGCGGTCGACGATGGTCAGGGCGGCCATCTTGCCCATCACGCCCGACGGCATCCCGGTGCGGGGCGGTGACGGGGCGATCACGGTGCCGTTGGTGCTCTTCTGTGGCCGGGAGATCTGGTGCGGTGGGGCGAAGGCGATGCCGACGGCGAAGACGTTGTCGTACCCGGGAGTCAGGTAGGTATTGGGCCAGTCCGCCGCGCGCCACTGCTCGTACGGCTTGGGAGTGTAGTCGGCGTCGACTTTCATAAAGCCGCTGGGAGCGAAGAGCCGCGCGGTGATGTCGATCCCGTTCCTGTCGTAGGCCGCCAGCGGCACGCCGCCGAAGGGCGGCAGCAGCATCGCGAAATCGAACGCCAGGCGATGCTTTTCGCCGTCGAGCGTCTCGTAGCCGATGAAGCCCTGTTCGACGTTCTCGACATGTGCGCCGAGGATCGCCTCGACACCGCGTTCCCGAAACAGCGATGCTGTCCACAGCTCGCTGGAGGTTTGGAAGCCCTGGTCCTCGAAGGTCATGCCGTCGACGCCGAAGTCGCCGAGATGGGCCTCGTTGGTCAGGTAGACCAGTCGCGCCCGGTCCCGAACCCCGGCTTCGCGCAGCTCGTGGTCGACATTGAAGACGTACTCGAATGCGGCGCCCTCGCAGGTACAGGTTCCGTGACCCATCCCGACCACCAAGGTCTGCGCCGCACCGGAGGCGAGCCGCTCGATGACGCCCCGGAGCCTGGCGGCGGCCTCGAGGGCGTGGTCAGCGGTGCAGACGGAGACTGTGTGGCCGTCGGGGCCGAGCCCCGGTGTGGCCTCGAACCGCAGGCGCGGGCCGGTGGCGTTGATGAGGTAGTCGTAGCGCAGCCGTCCGGTCGTGCCAGCTTGGCCCTGGCCGGTGTATTCGATGTCGACCGCCCCTCGTGGGTCGTCGGCGTCACCGTCAGGTCGGATCGCAACGGCCTTGGCCTGCCGGAAATCGATGCCCTTGCGGTCGTAGACGGGCTGCAGCGAGAAAACGACGTCCTTCTTCTCGAGCTTTCCCACCCCGACCCAGATGTTGGAGGGAATCCAATTCCACTGCGAGTTGGGCGAGACCACCGTCACGGTGTGCTCGTTGCCCAGGCCGCGGCGCCCGAGAAACCGGGACAGATGCAGGGCGGCAGTGTGTCCGGAGATACCCGCACCAAGAATGACGACGTCGGCCACAGAAATTCCCTTCACCGCGAGAACTCCTTTCTAGCATACCCCAGGGGGTATCAAAAGGGTCTTTTGGCTCTCTGTCAGCTGACCCAGGAGCCATGACGGAGGACGCGCGTGACGGTCAGGTGAGCGTCGAAGGCGCTACTTCGCCCCGCGTACGTCAGTCAGGTCGCGGCCAGCACAGTGCCCGCCGAGCGCGGCACCCCGACGGCGAGCCTTGCACCCAGCGCTACGGACGTCGTCACCGGTGCGTGCACGGTGACGGAACTGTCACCGGCCAGGCGGACGTCAACGGCCACATGACTGCCGGCGAAACGGGCCGCGACCGCGACCCCGCTCAAGATGTCGTCATCGCCGGAAGGGGTTGCCAGACTGATGGTTTCGGGCCGGACGACGAGCACCGCCGGGCCGTCGGGCAGCGTTGTCGGCCGGCGCAATTCCGCCGTGTCGGCGGTGAAGATGCCGCCGCGGACGGTTCCGGGTAGTTCGTTGGTGACGCCGAAGAACCGGGCGGCAGCCAACGACGGTGGTGCGGTGTAGAACATCTCGGGTTCTCCCTGGCCCTCCAGGTGGCCGCGGAGCATCAGGGCGATGGTGTCGGCGACCTCGACCGCCTCGGCCTGGTCGTGGGTCACGAACACCGTCGTCACCCCGGATTCGCTGTACAGAGCCTTGACCAGGCACCGCATCTCGGCCCGCAGGGTGGCGTCGAGTTGGGAAAACGGTTCGTCCAGCAGCAGCACCTGCGGTTCCAGGACGAGGGCACGGGCCAACGCGACCCGCTGCTCCTGACCGCCGGACAGTTCCCCGACCCCGCGCCGCGCCAGGGCGGTCAGTTGCACCCGGTCCAGGATCGAGTCGACCTTGGTCCTGATGTGCCTGCGGTCCAGTCGGCGCATCCGCAACCCGAACGCGACGTTCTGCTCGACGTTCAGATGCGGGAACAGCAAGGGCTTCTGGAACACCAGCCCGGCCGGTCGGCGGTCCGCGGGAACGCCCAGTTGCGATTGGCCGTCGAAACAGATGTCACCGGAGTCGGGCTCCAGCAGCCCGCCGATCATGGCCAGCGTGCTGCTCTTCCCGCAGCCCGACGGGCCGAGCAGCGCGGTGAACGACCCGGCCGGGATGTCGGCGGTCAGGTCGCGCACGGCGATGGCGTCGCCGAATGATTTGTGCACACCGGTCAGGGTGATCGGAGTACCGGTCACAGCCGACCGAACCCGACCGCGCTGCCGGAGCGGCCGGTGAGCAGCCGGGATGCGGCCAGCACGAGCAGCAGTGGCGGCGCGATCACCAGCACCGCGAGCGCGGCCGCCGAGGTGGTGTCCGACGAGCCGATCGCGGCAAAGAGCAGCAGCGGCAACGTCTTCACCTGCCCGCCACCGATCAGCAGGGTGAGCACGTACTCGCTCCACGAGATGAGGAACGTCAGCAAGGTCGCGACGGTGATGGCCGGGCGGAGCAGCGGCACGGTGACGAACAGCAGCACCCGCAGCGGGCCGGCGCCGAGCGCCCTGGCCTGCCGCTCGTAGTCGATGTCCAGGTTCGCGAACGCCGCGCCCAGGATGATCGCGGCGTAGGGCACGGTGGGCATCAGCTGCACCAGGATCACGCCGAGAAAACTGTCGGAGAGGTGATAGCGGACGAAGAACACCTGGATTCCGAGGGTCACCGCCAGCCCGGGCACGATGACCGGAGCGAGCAGCAGGAACTGCACGACGCGGCGGCCGCGAAACCGATACAGCCCGATCGCCCGGCCCGCCGGGAAGCGATCAGGCAGGCCAGGGCCGCGACGGCCGTGCCGATGACGGCCGAGGTGCCCATTCCCTGCAGGATCTCCGACCGTGGGTCGACGAGCTGCTGCAGTCCGCGCAGGCTCAGCTGCTGGGGGAGCAGGGCGGGGTAGCGCCATTGCCCGGACATCGACCAGATCAGCAGCGGAACCAGCGGCAGCAGCACGGCAACCAACAACAGCCCGATCAGTAGCCGGTGCCCTGCCCGGACCGGGAGTGGTCGCCGGTCGCCGAGTCCGGGTTCCTTCGTCAGGGTGCCGCCAGCGGGCACCCCTCGCCCTGTGACGGTCACAGCGGCCTGCGGGCCAGACGCCCGGCGATCAACAGGTAGGCAGCGACCATCAATCCGCTGAGCACAGTGATCAGCACCGCGACTGCCATCGCCTCCGGTCGGGCCGCCAGATCGGTGGCGTTGTAGTACTGCAACGCCACCACCGGGAGAGTGGCGGGGTAGGGCCGGCCGAGCAGGTAGGGCACCTCGTACGACCCTGCGGTGAAAGCGAAGACCAACACCGCGCCACCGGCCACCGCCGGGGCGATGACGGGCAGCGTCACGTGCAGCAGCCGCTGCCACGGCCGGGCACCCAGGCTGCTGGCGGCGTTCTCGAGGTGGTCGACGCCGCGACCCAGCGCGGCCAGCGCGATGACCGTCAGGAAAGGGGTCTCCTTCCACACGTATGCCGCGATGATGCCCCAACCGAACTCGTCGCCGGTCAGGGCGGGGAACGCCGCCGGGGTCTGGGTGAGCCCGGCGGCGTAGCCGAGCCGGGACAGTAACCCGCCCTGGGACAACAGCAGCAGCATGCACAGCGCACCGACCAGATGCGGGACAGCCAGGTTCCCCTGGAAGATCCCGCTCACCCAGCTCCGGGACCGACCGAGCCGGCGGATCAGCAGCGCCGCGGACACCCCGAGCACGACCGACAGCACCGTCGGGATGATCGCGATCCGGGCGGTCAGCAGCAAAGAGGCCCGGACCGCCGGATCGGTGAGAAGAGTCCGGTAGGCGTCAAGAGACAGCCGCCAGGAAGGCAGGAACGGTTGATAGCCAAAGCTTTGCGCGATCGCCTGGGTGATGCCGGTCAGGAAGAACACCGAGACGACGAGCATCGCGGGGGCTAGCAACAGCGAGATGGTGATTCCTCGCGGCACACTCGTCACGCGCGTTGCCGAGAACGACCGGGTAGGCCGGGTGGACGCGGCGCGACCGGCGGCCGGGGGAGGGGATGTGAGCTGCGGCAGCGTCATTGCCGTTGCAGGACGATCTTGATCCAGTCCTGCTCGATCCGGGTGAGGTATCCCGCGGCGAGTTCCGGTTGCGCGTTCTCGGTCAGCGCCTGCAGTGGCAGGACCGAAGGATGAACGGGCACGGCGGCGAATTGCGCTCGCACCTCCGGGCTGGTCTTGGTCAGATCGATCCCCGGATAGATGCCCTTGGTCGTCAGCAGTTCACGTTGCGTCCGCGGATCCTGCAGCACGTTCGCCAGCACCATGGCGCCGGCCTGATGAGCCGCGTTTGCGGGGATCGCGATGAAGCTGCGGTTGCCGATGTTGCCGCCGGCCAGCACGGCCTGCCGGGTGCTGGCCGGGAACAGGCCCTTGTCGACCTGGTCGCCCACCGCACCGGGACCGTAGGTGAAGAACGCGCTGATCTCGCCGTCGCTGTACAGCTTCTCGACGGCGGTCTGCGTCTGTGGGTAGGTGTTGCCCTGACGCCACAGCGACCCGGCGATGTCTGTCAACCGCGGCCAGAAACCGGCGGTGGCTGCGGTGTATTTGGCTTCGTCGAACGGTCCGGCGAGGGTTGCCGGGCCGCCGATGGTGTCGTACAGCATGGTCCGGACGGCCATCGAACCGGTGAAGTCCGGTGGCGCGGGGTAGGTGAACCGGCCCGGGTTCGCCTTGGCCCAGTCGAACAGGCTGGACATCGATGCGACGTCGGCGGTGTCGAGTGCGGCGCTGTCGTAGACCAGGGCGGAATCGGCCTGCTGCCAGACCGCCTCGCACCCGTTCACCGGGATCCCGAAATCGGTGGCGACCGCGGGATCGGTGAAATCGACGAACCGCGAGTTGGGCAGGGTCTTGTCCCACCCGCACGACCACAGGTTGGCCTGGACTCCGGTGGCGAAATTCTCGCCGTTCAGCCAGATCGCGTCCACCGACCCGTCCGTGGACCTCCCGGCCTGCACCTCGCCGAGGACCTTGTTGACGGCGTCGACGGTGTCGGTGATCTTCACCTGGTTCAGGGTGACGCCGGCCTTGCCGAGTTGGTCGGCGACAAACCCGGTGACGAAGGCGTTGAGGGTGTCGTCGCCTCCGTACATGTACCAGTTCACTCTCTGCCCTTTCGCCTGCGCCAGCACCGCGTCCCAGTCAGCCGTAGCTGGATTGGCTGAGCCTTCGGTGACGCTCGCGGGCGGCGGCGAGCTCGACGGTGCGGCGTCGCCGGCCGAACTGCACGCGGTGACGGTCAGGGCCAACGCCGCTGTCAGCGCGGCAAGGCTGGTCAAACTTCTCGCGCGCATCAGGGTTCCTTCGCGGTGGTCGGGAGAGGTGCTGCTCGGCCGGGGAGGGGCCGGCGGAGGATTCGCACGCCGTAGACGGTGCGTTGGGCTGCGGTGATCGCGACGGCGGCGGTGAAGACCCACGCGATGAGTGCGGCATGGCTGGGGAAAATGCAGAACAGGACGTAGACGATGACGGTTTCGGTGCCCTCGGCCAGTCCGCCGACGAACCGCAGCGACCGTTCGTCGCCGAGATCGCCCCTGCCCCGGCCACTCCCGCCCCGGCCACTCCCGCCCCGGCGATCGCTGTCCTGAACAATGCTGTCCTGATCACTGCTGTCCTGATCACTGCTGTCCTGATCACTGCTGTCCTGATCACTGCTGTCCTGATCACTGCTGTCCTGATCACTGCTGTCCTGATACCTGCTGTCCTGATACTGGCTGCGGCGCTCGATCAGTGACGACAACGCCAGGAACGCGGTCCCGGACACGTAATACGCGGTCAGCAACGCCAGCGCCGCGACCCGGGCATCGGGCACGGCAATGGCGACGGCCAGGACGAAGCCCGCGTAGATGCTGAAGTCGGCGACGATGTCGAGGAAGCCGCCGAGGTCCGTTGCGCCGCGCCGCCGGGCGACCGGACCGTCCAGCCCGTCCAGCAGTCGGTTGACCAGCCACAGCACCAGGGCGGGAATCCACTGCCCGAATCCCGCCGCAACGCAAGCCCCCACACCGGCGATCCACCCCGCGCCCGTCACCACCAACGGTCGCACCCCGGCCTCGGCCAACCTGCCGCCGATGGCATCGAGCGAAGGGGAGAGCAGCCGACGGGCGGACCGGTCAAGCATCGTCACCCGCCCGGGAGGTCGGGGTGTGCCGCGGTGCGTGGCGAATCCGGCTGTTCGTCACCGGGGCCAGCGGGAGCACCGTGCGCAGCGCGATGTTCTCCTGCGGATCCAGCACGCCGTGCTGCACGCAGGCGGGGACGAGTTCGCCGGTTTCTGGGTGGGCCATTGCGTAGGAGCAGGCCTGCAGCCTTTCCTGCGTCGCCCGAAGCCCAGGGTCGCTCAGTACCTCGCCGCGTTGCATGGCTTCCCACGCCGGTGCGACGGCGTCGGCGTCCATGAAGGAGTGCATCACGAAGGTGACCGGTCGGACCCTGTGCGTCAGTAGCCTGCGCAGCCCGACGGTCCGCACCATTCGCGCCGCCCAGCCGACGAAGATCACCGCAACCGTCGGGTGCCTGGCGACCACCCGGGCGAGTTTGCCGAGCAGCAACGGGATCGGGGTTCCGGAGAAGCTGACACCGCCCAAATACCGGTAGAACGAGTCCCGCACGTGCAGGTCGACCGGGTTCTCATCGTCCAGTACCGGGTACCAGCTCTCGCCGAGGTAGAACCCGTAGGCGGTCCGGTTGCACCGTTCGTCACCGACCTGGAACACCCGGAACGGCAGCCTGGTCCCGGCGCCGGCCTCGATCTGTTCCCATACCGCGTCCGCGCTGACATCCCGGTACCCGTCGTGCCAGCGCCGGTCGTCACCGACGAAGGCCGCGGGTTGGAAGGAAAACATCCCGAACCCGTAGCCGTTGCATTCCCGCACCACCTCCGCGATCTGGTCGACGTTGCGGGGTGTCACAGTCATGTTGTGCGCCAGGAAGATCCGCACCCCGTGTTCGGTCCGGAGGCGGGCGAACATGTCGGCGAAACGCTTGCGGTACGGATTCAATGCAGCCTCGTCGGGCGGGCGCTCGATGCCGCGACGGCCGAACATCAGCATGTCGAAATGCCCGGCGAAGGACAGCCGCCGCAGTCGTGGCGTTCTGTCCGGGCCGAGGGCCAGAGCCAGTAGGTAGTCGTCGTCGAAGTCGCCGTGCGTCATGCTCATCGGTTCCCGGCCGTAGCGCCGCATGATCTGCAGCGTCGCTGCGTGATCCTCCGGTGGGAGCAGGCTGACCTCGCCGCCGATCAGTTGCGCGTGCGCCCGCGGACCGCGGATCTCGTGGAGCAACGCCATCTGTGCCTCGACCTCGGAACGGGTGTGCTCACCGCTGATCGCGACCCGGTTCGCGTCCCGTGAGTGGTAGCACGGCGTGCAGGCCAGGTTGCATTTCGGGAATACCCCGTGGGTGCCCTCGCACCCCACTGCGTGCCTGCCCACGGTCTGCGCCGGCGTCCGGGCACCGGCGGGAAGCCCACTCCAACGCCGCTGCAACGCGGCCTTCGTACCAGGGTGGACGGGCCTTGTCGCCTCCTCGAGGCGCCGCAGCCAGCGGGGGGACCTCACGTGGTGTCCGCCGCGAACCGTGTCGCCGGCCGGCAGGTGTTGACGGGGGGCTGCACCCAATGCTTTACGGAGAAGTGGATTCCATCGACCAGCACCGTGTCGTTGCTGGTGGCTATCACCCGCACGTTGAAGACGACCTGCAGCATGACCCCTCGTCCCTGTCGGTATGCCGGCAATTCAACTCCTGCGGCTGACGCTCTACTTCGAAAACACAGTGGCTGACCGGTTTACGTCCCGAGCTGCGTCCCTTGCTCCCTGGTCACGGTGCGCCCCCCGAACGCGGCTCGCTCGAATGCCGTCGACAGTCGCTCCCACCGGATTGTGCATGGTCCGGCGCTCGCAGATCCCTCGGCGGCGGTGCGACACTGACTTCCCTGTTGCCATGCACGGTGGAATTGCCACCGTGGGATCGGCCGCACCCGCTTGGCGGCCGGCAGGTGTTCCACGTCCAGGTCGGCCCTACCCCCGGTGCGGCCCCGAGCCGCCCACGATCGGAGCCCACGGTGGTGTTCCCGGCCCGGTACACCGTCGCCGCCCGGTTCTACGACGTGCTGTCGTTGGAGTGGCCGCTGTATCGGCCGGGACGGCTCGCGGCGATCGGCAACCTGGGGCTGGCACCGGGGATGCGGGTGCTCGACCTGGGCTGCGGCACCGGCCTGAACCACCCGCTGCTACAAGGCGCTATCGGAGCCACCGGGACGGTGGTCGGCGTGGACGACAGCCGGCAGATGCTCGCGCGGGCCGGGAACAGGGCCCGTCGCCACGGCTGGCACAACGTGGAACTGCTGCAGGCGGACATCACCGAAGTCGCGGGATTGGGCACCATGGACGCGGTTATCGCGACGTACACGCTGTCCGTGGTCCCCGGCTGGCAGCGGGCGTGGGCGCTGGCGTTCGCGGCCACCCGCCCGGGCGGTCGGATGGCGGTGGTGGACATGCAGCTACCCGTCGGTGCCGCCCGTGTGGCCGCCCCGCTCGCCCGGCTGGCCTGCGCGGCCGGCGGCGCGGACATCAACGCCCACCCATGGACCGCGGTGGAACGGGACTGCGCCGAGATCTCCGCGGTGAGCCTGCTCGGCGCCCACGTGCAGGTGCGGGTCGGCACGCGGCAGTGACGAGTGGTGGCCGAGGTGAAGAACACGTCCACCTCGGGCGTGATCGCGCCGGTGATCCGGGTCAAGCCCGACCCGGATCATGTCTACCGGGCACGCACCCGGCGCACGCGGCGCAGCACCGCCGTCACGAGCCGCGCCACCGGGGAGGCCAACCGGTCGCGGACATCGGCGATGGCAGCGTTCCACGGCCCGTCCCCGTAGGTGGGGTACGGGTGGGTCGTGCCTGCAAGATCGGTGGTGCTCAAGCCTTTCCGGACCGCCAGCGTGAGTTCGGCCAGGGTTTCCCCGGCTCGCGGCCCGACGACGGTGGCGCCCTCGATCCGGGACCGATGACCCAGCGTCAGCCGCGCGAACCCGTCCGTCCGGTTGTCCACGACCGCCCTGTCGACCCGGTCGTTGCTCCGGGTGATCGTTCTGGGGGCAGGACCGCCGTCGGCCCACGTGGGGCGCCCGACGGCGGCGACCTCCGGATCGGTGAAGGTCACCCGCGGTACCGCGGACAGGTCGACGCTGCGGCGCAGACCCAGGACTGCATTGGTGGCGGCCATACTGCCGAAAACCCCGGCGGTGTGCGTGAACGGGGGCAGCGGCGTGACGTCGCCGGCGGCCCAGATCCGGGGATTGCCGGTCCGCAGCTGTTTGTCCACCCGAATGAAACCCCGCTCGTCGAGGTCGACGCCGGCCGCGTGCGGTTCCAGGCCGACGGTGTTCGGTCGACGACCGACGGCAACCAGCAGTTGGTCGAACCCGACCGTGTGGGTCCCGGACGGACCGTCCAGGACGACCTCCCCGTCCTGACCGGCCCGACCGCGCACGCCGACGACGGTGTGCCCGGCCAGCACCCGTACGCGGTCCCTGTCGAATGTGTCCTGGACCAGGCGAGCCGCGTCGGGGTCCTCCCCGGCCAGGATCCGGGGCAACGCCTCGACGAGAGTCACCCGTGAACCCAGCCGGGCGAAGGCCTGCCCCAGTTCACACCCGATGCTGCCGCCGCCCAGCACGACCAGCCGGTCGGGCAGTTCCTCCAGGTTCCAGACCGAGTCGCTGGTCAGCGGCGTCGCCTCGCGCAGACCAGGCACCGGCGGGACCGCCGGGACCGCGCCGGTGGCGACGATGGCCAGCCGGAAGCGCAACGACCGGCCGTCCACCTCTAGGGAGTCCGGTCCGGTGAATCGCGCCGACCCGGTCACCACGTGGACACCGGCGGCCTGCAGCGTCTCCGCTGAATCCTCGGGGGCGATCGCAGCGATGGCGCCCTTCACGTGCGCCAGAACCGCGGCGAAATCGATCACGAGGGCGGAACCGATGACTCCGAACCCGGTGGCCCGGCGGTACTCGGTCGCATGGTGCGCGGCCGCGATCAGCGCCTTGCTGGGCACGCATCCGGTCCACAGGCAGTCACCGCCCAGCGCGGCACGTTCCACCAGTGCCACCCGGGCGCCGTACCCGGCCGCGGTTCGGGACGCCACGATCCCGGCGGTCCCGCCGCCGATCACGATCAGGTCCCACTTCGTACCGGCTGCGCTCATCGATGCCCTCCCGTTTCACTCACCCTGGCACGCTCGGTCGCCGGATCCGCGTCTTGCAAACCCTGCCCGGCGGCCGCTTCCATCCGGCCGGTCCGGAGAGCGGGGTGGCCCCGAGTCCAGCATCCGGTGTCAAGCGGGCTGGACAACGGCGTTCGACCGACCGGGAACCCTGGAGAGCCCGGATATCGCTCCCAGTTGCGCATCGAGCACGACCAGGTCGGCGAGGTTCCGGCCTGACGCGGAATCGTCGCCTGCCGGTCGGATTTCAGGGAGCAGCGGTGACGCGGTCGGCCGGCGGAGGCGCGAGGTTGGGGCGCCGCGGTGAGCGAATTGTTCACCGACACCCGATTGGTGCCAGTGCCGACACCAACGGCGGGCGCCGATGTTGTCCCCCGCATCGGGGCGACCCTGGAGGTAACGTGCCGGTGAACATTTGGCGGTCCGCGCATTCATCCCGTTGCTCGTCGGCAACAATTCCGTATCGTCCCGTCCTGTGGCTCTGGACGAGGCGACGAAACGTGTGTATCGGCGAACTGATTCGGCGACTTTGCTCGGATTGCTGCCCGAACTTCGTCGGCTCGGAAAGGCAACCCACAAGGAGCGTGAGCGGGTGCTCGCCGACTCGCCGAACGGACTGCCCGTCGATCACGGCGATGGCTATTCGGACGGTGTCACCGCGGACTGCAAGTACGCCGCGGACCTGGCCGCGTACGCCGCTGCGACCCTGGAACGCGACACCTGGATCCGCAACGAGCTTAAACGCCGTGACCTGCTGCCGTTGTGGCCCGGAGAACGCGAGCACCTTCTCGACGACAGCTGAGTATGGCGTTTCAAACCCAGGTCTGGCCGGTGCCGGCGAACCTGCAGAACTGCAGTTCATCACAGCGATGGCCGGTGGCGACGGAGATAGGTTTCGGTGCCGTCTCCTGGGAATTGGGCTGTCATGAACATCTCGTCGAGTGCAGTGACGACGGAGCCGACGAATGAGCGGTCGCTGGGGAACACCCGGTTGACGATGTAGATCAGCCCGGCGTGGATGCGACGGCGACTGGTCCACGACCCATGGATCGCAGCGAAGTCCCGGATGTTGGCTGTTACCAGCAGGTGTCCGTGGGCGGTGGCGTACGTCAGTAGGTCCTCATCGGGAGTGCCGACCAGGTTTCGGTCCTCGACCACTGCTGTTACGCTGTTACGTCATGTCCATTGGCTCGAAGCTGTGCAGCGATATCGCCGCTGAGCATCTCGTCCAGCAGCAATGTGGGATCGATCACCCGGCGAATAGATTTTGGCGTCGTTCCCAGGCGATCACTGCCTGCTCTTCGAAGGTTTCGACCTCCTCGATCCAGACGTTGATCTCCTCCGGGTAGTGCGCCCAGTAGCGAATTGCTACGTCGATCAAACGTCCGGAAACGCCGGCGTTGGTGCACACCACGGACACGATGCCGTCGGCATCCAGATCCGGCTCCGATGCGCGCGCCGATTTCAAGGTCCGGATTACTTCACGCACATCTGGGCCGCCGATCAGGACTGCCCGCCGGCCGGATGGGCCGTCGCGAAAGAGGACGCCGGGGTGATCCTCCATGCGCAGTGCCTCGTCGACGAACTGGTTGGCGGCCGACGAGCCGGACCAGCCCGGATGACTTGCTACGTATGCCGTCAGCCGCTCGCTCACTCGCCGATCAAACCTGACCGACCGAGGCGTCCCACTACCCATGACTACAGTGTAGCGAGCCGCCGAGGTCGGATCAGGTAGCAACAACCAGCCTCTAGCAGTGCCGGTGCGGCTGCCGGGGAGGGACCGCTCCCGGCCCCAGTCCGCTCATTGGCATGTTCGTGCGTTCCGTGAGCGGGATCCCCATCTGGGCCGCCGAAAGGTAGTCCTCATACAGTGCTGGCGTGGAGGCGATCGGTGTGGGCGTGCTGACCTGGCGGCTGCTGGCTGCCGCGGATCTGCCGATGCTGGCCGGCTGGTTGCAAGAGCCGGCGGTCATTCGGTGGTGGAACCACGAGTACACGTTGGAGGCGGTCGAGCGCGACTTCGGAGCGAGCGTCAGGGGTGACGAGCCGGGGCAGGATTTGGTTGTATCGCTCGACGACCACCCGATCGGACTCCTGCAGCGCTCGATGATTCGTGACTACCCGGAGGACCTCGCCGAGTTCGAGGCGGTACTCGACGTGCCGGACGGCGCAGTCGAGCTCGACTACCTCATCGCCGACCCCGCGCTGCGAGGCCGTGGGCTCGGCTCGCGGATGATCGCCGCGGCAGTCCGCGACACTTGGAGCGTCCACAGCGAGGCACCCGCCGTGCTCGTCGCGGTCGTCGCTGAGAACACGGCGTCGTGGCGAGCCCTCGAGAAGGCGGGATTGCAGCGCGTCGCCCAAGGTGCGATGACGCCCGAGAATCCGGTGGACGACCCACTGCACTACGTCTACCGCATCGATCGGCCCTGAGACTCGCACCTGTTCGACCGGAGACGTTTGACATGCGCTGCGAGACAGCCCGTTCCGGTAGACGCTGGCGCACGCCCAGCGGACGGGATCCGCCTTCGGTAACAATGACCGTTCGCGTGACCCGCCGGGCCTGGTCGCTCGGCGGCGTGTTGGGCACGGAGCCGGAGGGTGGCCGATCGCGAGTCCTCGGGCTACTAGGTGTCAGCCTCGAACCGTCATTGACAGGCAAGTAATAACTTGCCTATGTTGAGCGGGTGGGCGACATGTTCAAGGCCCTCGCCGACCCCACCCGGCGCGCCCTTCTCGACGAGCTGCTGGACCGGGACGGTCAGACCCTGTTCGAGTTGTGTGCCCGGCTCGCCGGTCACGGGTTCGGCTCGACGCGTCAGGCGGTCTCACAGCATCTCGACGTTCTGGTCGATGCCGGCCTGGTGTCGACGCGCCGACAGGGTCGCTACAAATTTCACGATCTGAACACGTCGCCGTTGAACGCCATCGTCGAACGGTGGCTCACCGGCCCCGGAAAGGACCAACAGTGAAGATCAACCTGACCAGCGTGCTGGTGGACGACCAGGAAAAGGCTCTGCGCTTCTACACGCAGGTCCTGGGTTTTCAGAAGAAGAACGAGATCCCGCTGGGGGAGCACCGCTGGCTGACTGTCGTGTCACCGGATGATCCTGAGGGCGTGGAGCTTTCGTTGGAACCGGACGAGCACCCGGCTGCCAGGCCGTTCAAGCAGGCGCTCGTCGCCGACGGGATCCCGTTCACGTCGTTCGCCGTGCTTGACGTCCGGGCCGAGACCGAACGGCTCAAGGCCCTCGGCGTCGCGTTCACCCAAGACCCGTTGCAGATGGGACCGGTGACGACAGCCGTTCTGGACGACACCTGCGGCAACCTCATCCAGATCGCCAGCGTCTGAGTCGGTCGGGGCCGCGCTGGTGCGGGACCGGAACCCGGGAAGCCGCGGTGCACCCGCTACCGTCTGCGGAACCGGAGCAGAGAGGCGGCGTGGTGAGCGACGATCTGCACGAACGCTCCGCCACCGACCTGTCGGCGATGCTCCGCGCCAGGCAGGTCAGCGCGCGGGAGGTGGTCACCGCTCACCTGGAGCGGATCGAGACCTACAACCCGCTGGTCAATGCCGTCGTCACGCTCACCGCCGAGCAGGCGCTCGAGCTGGCCGACGAGCAGGACACGATGGCCGCCCGCGGCGAGTTCGCCGGCCCGCTGCACGGACTTCCGATGGCGCACAAGGACAACCACCTGACCTCCGGGATCAGGACCACGTTCGGTCACCGTCGCGTGCCGACTTCGTACCGGACGACGACGATCTCGTCATCGAGCGGATGAAGGCGGCCGGCGTCATCACCATGGGCAAGACCAACATCCCGGAGTTCGCGGCCGGCGGCCATACGTTCAACGAGATCTTCGGTGTCACCCGCAATCCCTACGACCTGTCGTGACGGCAGGCGGATCGTCCGGTGGGGCGGCGGCCGCGCTGGCCGCCGGGATGCATGTGCTGGCGGACGGGAATGACATGGGCGGCTCGTTGCGGTTGCCGCCCGGGTACTGCAACGTCATCGGCCTACGACCGTCCGCCGGCCGGGTGCCGGTCTACCCCGCGACCGACGGGTACGCCGGCCTGTCGGTGCAGGGCCCGATGGCGCGCACTGTCGACGATCTTGCGCTGCTGCTGTCGGTGATGGCCGGCCCGGACCGGCGCTCGCCGATCTCCCTGGAGGAGCCCGGGCGGTCCTTCGCCGAGGTGGGGGAGGGGTCGCTGGCCGGCAGGCGTATTGCCTTCTCGCCCGACCTCGGCGGTGCTGTCGACGTGGAGGACGAGGTGGCGTCCTCGGTGTGGACGGCCGCCGCATCCTGCGAAACACACGTGTGCCACGTGACGGCCACCGGGCATCCTGCCATCGCCATGCCTGCCGGTTTCACCGATGCCGGCACGCCGTTGGGTGTGCAGTTCGTCGGGCGTCATCGCGGCGAGCGTGACCTGATGGCCCTGGCCAAGGGGTTCGAGTCCGCGACGCACTACGCCGCCCGCCGCCCGCATCTGCACTGATCGCGCACCGTTCGCAGTCGGCGATGGCGGACGACACCCGCCGTCGGCGCTGGACCCGCACCCGGCGTTCGTGCTGAGATGGTGCCGGCGAATGACAAGCATGTGATTCGTCATGCCGGGAGGGGCCTGATGGAGAACACAGCTGCGTCCGGGGCGGATGGCGCCGACCGCGCCGACGAGCAGGCCATCGGGACCGGGCTTTCCCGCCGGGACCGCGACATCCTGGCCTTCGAGCGCCAGTGGTGGCAATATGCGGGCGCGAAGGAACAGGCCATCAAGGACATATTCGGTCTGTCGCCGACCCGGTACTACCAGGTGCTCAACGAAGTGATCGACAACCCGGCCGCGCTCGCCGAGGACCCGCTGCTGGTTCGCCGGTTGCGGCGCCTGCGGACCAGCAGGCAGAAGGCCCGCTCGGCACGCCGGCTCGGGTTCGACATCTGAGCGCCCGGCCGGTGTCAGCGGCCGCCACTTGGTCATCGATGCACCTCAGTAGCGGAGGATGGGACAGGCGTGCGGGCCGGTCCGGTGCGCACCGGCGTCGGGTCGAGTCAAGATATTCCTGCGGGTTCCTCGACATGCCAGCCGTGCCAGGACGCGACGGTGATCCAGCCGTTCACCCGGGCCCGGTCCCGGACCGGGTAGGGGTTTCCGGTGTAGTGCCGCGACACCCGGTCGATGCCGGAGAGGTCGGGGTCCGGGGCGATCTCGAGCACCCCCTGCACGCTCACGTGTTGGTACCAGTTGCCTTCGGCGAGCGCGGTGAGGCTGACCCTCGGGTCCTGCCGCAGGTATTCGAGCCGGCGCCGGCCCGCGTCCATGTTGACCAGGATCCGGCCGTCGTCCTCGAGTAGGTACCAGGTCGCCACCGAAACCGGTTGCCCGTCCGGCCGCGATGATGCGATGACCGCCGGGTTCGGTGCCCGGAGGAAATCCAGGATGTGCTGCGGCAGCGGGGTTGTCGGCATGGCGATCCTCACAGGCGGTCGGTGGTGAAACTCAGATTATGACCGGTCGCCGACGGCCCGAGGTCAGCCGCCGACCGCGCGGAGGGCCCCGGCGTCGCTGTCCAGCACTCAGGACGGGCGCCGACGGCCCGTGGTGCGGGGACGCCCGGCATCCCCGGGTCGAGTGCCGCCCTGCCGGTCGATGCCGAGCCTTCGCTGCCGGGGCATCGGGGAGCCGTCCGGCATCAGGCCGGCAACGCGCTGCCGGCGCGGGATTCGCAGCCGCACCCGGCGGCTGGACCGGCGCGGGCGTCCCCGGCCCTTGCTCTGCCACAGCTCCGGGTGCCGCTTGAGGTGCTGGTACTTCCAGCCGGCGTACGGAATGTGCAGCAGGTACACCACCATCCCGATCACGGTGACCAGCTCCGGTTCGTAGAACAGCGCCGCGACCCCCAGCACCAGCAGGATCAACATCGGGACGATCAGCTGCGGTGGAAGCCGGACGCTCTTCAACGCGATGGTGGGGATTCGGGACACCATCAGCAGCCCGATGACAACGACCCAGCCGGCGACCACGGCCGGTCGCGCCCACCAACCGTCGCTGCCCAGGCGGTTGGTCAGCAGCAGTGGCGCGGTGACCAACAGGCCCGCGGCCGGAGTGGGCACCCCGGTGAAGAAGCCCTTCGCCCAGGGTTTCGGGTCGGAGTCGTCCAGCAGCGAATTGAACCGGGCCAGCCGCAGTGTCGCGCACACTGCGAACAGCAGGCACACCACCCAGCCGTAGCCTCTGCCCTCGTCCCGCAGTACCCAGACGTACATCACCAGTGCCGGCGCGACGCCGAACGAGATCGAGTCCGATAGCGAGTCCAACTCCGCACCGATCCGGCTGGTGGACCGCAGCAAGCGTGCTGCCGGGCCGTCGAGCGAGTCCAGGACCGCGGCGGCGGCGATCGCCCCGACCGCCATCAACCACTGCTGGTTGAGAGCGAATGCGACGGACGTCAGCCCTGCGCACAGCGCCAGCACGGTGATGGCGTTGGGCAGGAAACGAACGCCCGGAACGCCGCCCATCAGGGCGTGTCGTTCCGCGACGCCTGGTCGGACGGGGTGCCGCTCGCCGCCCAGGGGAGGGTCGCGAGGACGGTCTCCCCGCCGATGGTGCGCTGACCCTGACCGATGACGAGCTCGGCGCCGACGGGCAGGTAGGTGTCGACGCGCGAGCCGAATCGGATCAGCCCGTAGGTGTCGCCGAGCTGCGCGGTGGTGCCAGCCACCGCATCGGACACGATGCGGCGCGCGATCAGACCGGCGATCTGGGTGACGATGACTTGCCCGCCCGCGGCCGCTTCGATGACGAGCGAGTTGCGTTCGTTGACCTCGGACGCCTTGTCCAGGTCGGCGGACAGGAAGGCGCCGGGGCGGTACGCCGTCGCGGTGATCGCCCCGTCGATCGGGATCCGTTGCACGTGCACGTCGAACACCGACAGGAAGATCGACACCCTGGTCCGTGGCATGTTGTCGAGCCCGAGCTCCGGCGGCGGGACGGCATTCTCGATCAGCGACACCAGGCCGTCGGCGGGCGCGACGAGCAGCCCGTCGGCGAGTGGCCGGACCCGGACCGGCGCCCGGAAGAATGTTGCCGATGCCGCCGTCATGGCCAGACCCGTGCTACCCACCACCCTGCCAAGGCCCTCGAGCCCGAACCGGCGGAGCACGAACCGGGCGCAGACCGTCCCTGCCGCCATCCCGAGCACGATCGGCCGGCCACCCGGATGGATCGCCGGGACGGTCGAGCGGATCAGCCCGATCAGATGAGATCGGCGCTGGTCGTCCACCATCGCTGATCGCCCGCTCTCTTGCCGGTCGTCGGAGGCACCCATGCAGATCATCGACAGGGGCCTTGTCGGTGCCGACAACGGTAGCGGAGCCGCTCTTGCGCGTGGCAGAACGCGCGGAGGCCGGCTACCCCTTCCCGGCGCGTCCGCACAGTCCGATTTGGTCGGCGGCCTTGGGGTAACAGACAAGTACGAGTTGGTGTGCGCCAAGATCACTGCGGTGGTTCGACCGAGCGAAGGGACGACGACGATGACGACGGAAGACATTTCCGGTGGCCAGGCCGGTGAGGCGAGCGTGCGGGACCAGGCGGAGGGCGACGACCAGCCGGGTTCGGTCTCCCCGCAGGATCAGAGCAGCGGTCCGCAGGCCACCCAGGATCCCGCGGAGGGCGCTCCCGAGAGCGGCGGGCGATGAGTTCGCCCGAGCAGGAATTTGCCTTCGCCTTCGAGTCCCGCTATCGCAGGGTGGCTCGGCTGTTCGGCGTGACAGAGGCCAATACCCGTGTCGTCGTCAGCGATTCCAGCTTCGATGCCCGTTACGGGCCGTGGAAGGTATCCACGGCCCTGACCAACATCACCGGGTTGCAGCTGACCGGCCCGTACAACTTCTTCAAGACGGTGGGTCCGGCACACTACTCGTTCGCCGACCACGGTTTAACATTCGCCACCAATGGGCGGCAGGGCGTGTGTCTGGAATTCAGGGTGCCGATCCACGGAGCGCCGTTCGGGTTGATCCGGCACCCCAACTTCACCGTCACGGTCGCCGACGGTCCCGGGCTGATCGCGGCGATCAAGAACCGGCAGTAGGCGACCGGGACGCGCGGTCGTCCGGGCGACCGGTCAGCTTCCGGCGGCACCCGCACGCGCTCGCGCGTCCCCGTTCGCGATCGGTGAGCGGTCAGAACGTGCGGATGGCAATCTCCGCCGGCGCCTCGAGCAGTCGCTCGATCTCGTCATCGAGGCGGACCAGCGTGACCGACGCGCCCGCCATGTCCAGGGACGTGCAGTACTCGCCGACATAGCTCCGGCCGACGGAGATCCCACGCTCCTGCAGTTGCCGATGGGCCCGGCCGTACAGCAGGTACAACTCGCTGATCGGGGTGCCGCCCAGCCCGTTGATCATCAGGGCGACCCGGTCCCCGGACTGGAAGGGCAGGTCCGACACCACGGCTTCGAGCATTTCGTCGATGATGTCGTTCGCCGGCTTGAGCTTCGCCCGCCGCCGGCCGGGCTCGCCGTGAATGCCGATGCCCATTTCGATTTCGTCCTCGCCCAGGTCGAACAATGGCGAGCCCTTGGCCGGCGGGGTGCAGGCCGTCAGGGCCATGCCCATCGTCCGGGTCACGCTGTTCACCTTCTCACCGATGCGGATCAACTCGTCGATATCGGCGCCTTCTTCGGAGGCGGCCCCGACGGCTTTCATGACGAAGAAATTGCCGGCCACCCCGCGCCGTCCGACGGTGTAGGTCGAGTTCTGCACGGAGACGTCGTCGTCGATGAACAGCGTGCGTACCAGGATGTCCTCCGCCTCGGCCATTTCCTGCGCCATCTCGAAGGCCATCCGGTCACCGGTGTAATTGTTCACCAGCAGCAGCACACCCTTCGGGGAGGCGACCAACTTCGTCGTCTCCAGGACGTAATCCATCGGCGGCGCGGCGAAAACATCACCGGGACAGGCGGCGTCCAGCATGCCCTTCCCGACGACCATCACGTGCGCCGGTTCGTGCCCGGAGCCCGAGCCCTGCACTATCGAGACCTTGTTGTCGTTCGGCGCGTCGGCGCGCATGATCAGGTTGTATTCGGGGACGTACTTGAGCGTGTCGGGATTTGCCAGCGCGAGACCCTGCAGCATCTCCGGTACGAACTGCTGGGGATCGTTGACGAACTTCTTCATGGGTTCCTCCACAACGGTGTGAAAGCGGGACGTAATGGGCGGGGGAGCTTCGGATTTCCGTGACACCGGTCACTGGTTGACGAAAGGCCACGGAACCCGAACCGAGTGCGATGCTGGTTGCGGTCAGTCGGCGGGCCACCCCGCGGCGATCTTCTCGGCGATGACGGCCAACGCCATCGCTCCGGCATCGACGGAGCCGATGCTCCGCTCGCCGGTGTAGCTGGCCCGGCCGCGTTTGGCCTCCAGCGGTTTCGTCGCCTCCGCCGCCTTCAGGGTGGAATCCGCCGTCTCCCGGGCGATCTCGCGGGCGCAGAGCCCGCGACCCACCGCGTCCGCGATGGTGTCGGTGGCAGGGATCAGCGCATCCAGCAACGTCTTCTCGCCGAGCACGGCCTTGCCACGGGCGGTGATGCCTTCCGCCGCCGCCCGCAGCATGGCCACGACGTCACTCCCGGCGATCTCGGTCTTTCCGGCCGCGCTGCTCCCCGCCCGCAGGAATGCGGTTCCCCAGATCGGTCCCGAGGTCCCGCCGATCCGGGAGGTGATGACGACAGCGACCTTCTTCAGGAAGGTGCCGATGTCTGTGCGGTCGTAGGTGTCCCAGTCGTGGAGGACGATTTCGAATCCGCGGGCGAGGGAGTAGCCGAAATCCCCGTCACCCACGACGGCGTCGAGGTCACCGAAATACTTCTCGTTGTCGACGGCCGTCTGGGCGATCGTCCGGACGACGTACTCGACCTGACCGAAGCTGTTGCTGCTCATGAGGTCTCCTCCGAATGCAGGTCCGGGCTCGAGGACGGCGCAGGAACCCGCCGGCTGCGTTCGAGCACCGAGGCGAGGTCGGCCAGTCGGACCGCGCCGCCGGGTCGGATGTGCAGCGGGTCAGCGAGGACCGTTGCGGGTGCCTTCCCCGGATCACCGAGGCTGGACACCACCAGGGACGCGCCGGTGAAGTCCTCGTCGGCCGTGTATGCCGAAATGGTGACCACACAGGCCAGGCCCGCGCCCGATGCCGCCCGTAGGCCGTTGGCGCTGTCCTCCACGACAACGACCTGATCCGGTTGCAGCGCAAGCTGTTCGATCGCCAACCGATAGATCGCCGGGTCCGGCTTCTTCGCCGGAACGACGTCCCCGGCGAATACGGCGAAGTCCTTCGCGCGGTCGGCGCCGACGGCATGTTCCAGCACCGCCCGTACCGACGCCTCGGCCGAGGTGGATGCCACCGCCAGTTGCCATCCCGCGGCGGCGGCCTCGTCGACGATGCGGGCTATTCCGGGTCGGGCGGGCAGTACCCCGTTCGCGACCATGGCGGTGTACGTGGCGGTCTTGTGCCGATGCCATTGCGCCAGCAGTTCGGCCCGGCCGGCCTCGTCCCGCGGAAGATGGTTCGCCGCAACAAACTGCGGCGTCAGCAGGGAGGCCATCCGTTCCTTGCCGCCGCCGGTCCGCACTCTGCGGGCGTACTCGGCGTCGGTCCACCGGACGGGAAGCCCGAAGGCGGCGAAGGTTTCGTTGAAGGCCGGAAGGTGACCGTAACGTTCGGTGTCGGCCAGCACACCGTCGCAGTCGAAGATCAGAGCCGGCACCGGCGCCTCACCCGGCCCGACCGGCGCTGCCGAAGGTGCGCATCAGCGCCGCCGTCATTGCCACCGTGTCGGCCTGGACCGCCGCGAACAGCGCTGGGGGGTCCCACGTGTCGCGCTGCTCCGCGTCGCGCAGGAAGACAAGGCTCGATTGCATGAATTGCCGCTTCACCGCGGTGGAAATATTCACCTTGGCGCAACCGCGGGCGATCAGCTGACGGAACTGCTCGTCGGTCAGACCGCTGCCGCCGTGCAGCGCGCACGGCACCCCGGTGGCCCGCACGACGTCACTGACCCGGTCGGCGTCCAGGGTCGGAGTGGACCGGTAGACGCCGTGTGCGTTGCCGATCGCCGGCGCGAACACATCGACACCGGTCTGGGTGACGAACCGGACCGACACGTCCAGGGTCTGCCGCGCGGACTCGGCGTCCGAACCGACACCGTCCTCCACCCCGGTGATCGATTCGATCTCGCCCTCGACGTGCGCGCCGTACCGCCGGGCCTGCGCCACGACCTCGATGGTCTGCCGTTGATTCTCCTGGACGGGGAGTTGGGAGGCGTCGAACAGCACCGAGTTCCAGCCCACTTCGAGGCATTCGGTGATGACGGAGCGGTCCGGGCAGTGGTCCAGGTGCAGCGAGACGGGGACCTCGATGCCCGCCGTCATCGATGTCCACATCGCATACAGGACCCTGCTGCCGACCGATCGCACCGTTTTCACCGACGTCTGCACGATCAGCGGCGACCGCTCCGCAACGGCCGCTTCGAGCACGCCGGCCAGGCTGATGTCGTTGAAGATGTTGATCGCCGGAACCCCGTACCGCTGCTCCAGCGCGGGATCGACGATCTCCTTGAGCGAGACGACGGGCACACGCACCTCCCTCCTGTGCGGTTGGTCGGCCTCGTCAGGAAGCGGCCGACCCGCCGACCGTAGAACGCATGGTCGGCTCCCGGAATCGGGAGAATCCCTGCCTTCTCGTCCGGGCCGACGACGGTGGTAGGGATTTCCCTACCGTGCCAACTGGGCTCCGGCGCGTGCGTCAGTAGAGTCGGCGCGGTGTCGGTGGCCGTGCTGCTTCGTGGGTTCCTCGGCGGCGACGTGCCGGTCCGCTTCGAGGCCTACGACGGCTCTGTGCTGGGGCCGGTCGGGGCCCGCACCGTGTTGCGGGTGCGGTCCGCAGATGCGATTCGCCGGTTGATGGCCCGCCCGGGGGAGCTGGGCATCGCCCGCGCGTATGTAGCGGGTGATCTGGACATCCAACGGGGCACGAACTTGGGCTGCGGGTGGGGCGGGATGGCCCTGCACGCCGCGTCGCGGTACGGCGTTCACGTGGTCGGGATCTCCCTGTCCGAACCGCAAGTGTCTTACGCCACTGCAGCCGCCCGCCGGGCCGGGCTGGGCGACCGGGTCACCTTCCGCGTCCAGGACTACCGCAACATCCTGGATGGCCCGTTCGACGCGATCAGCTCGATCGGCATGGTCGAGCACGTCGGCGCCGCCCAGCTGCCCGATTACAGCCAACGCCTGTTCAGGCTGCTCCGCCCGGCCGGCCGGTTGCTCAATCCGGCATCAGCAGCCCGACCGACGAGGTGTTCCGGCCCAACCCGTTCGTCGCCCGTTCCGTGTTCCCCGACGGGGAACTGCCCGAGGTCGGCAGGGTGGTCTCGGTGCTGCACCGCACCGGCTTCGAGGTCCGCCACACCGAGGGGCTGCGGGAGCATTGCCCGCTGACCCTGCGGGCGTGGGTGCGGAAACTGGAGAACCGCTGGGACGACGCAGTGTGGGAGGTCGGCGCCAACCGCGCCAGGGTCTGGCGCCTGTACCTGGCCGGCGCGGCCTTGGGTTTCGAGGAAGGCGCCCTGCAAATTCACCAGGTACTCGCGGTCCGCCCCACGCCCCTCGGTTCGAGCGGCGTCCCGCTGCGACCCGACTGGGAACGACCCGTACTGCAGCCGCAGGACACACCAACACGCTGAGGCCGCCGCGCGACCGCGACGAGGCTGTTGCCGTGCTGCGTCGGGCGGTCGAACCGGGCGTCGACCACATCGACACAGCCCAGTGCTACGGACCCGACGTAGCGAACCAGCTGATCCGCGAGGCACTGCACCCCTACCCCGACGATCTCGTGCTGGTCTCCAAGGTTGGCGCCGTGAACCTACGGCTGACGGATGACCGCGAACTGTCCGCAGACCAGCGGGTGCCCTTGGAAGACCAGCTGGCCGAGATGGTCGCCCTGCGTGAGGAGGGCAAGATCGCCGGTGTCGGCATCTCCACCGCCACCCGGGCCCAGGTCGAGCAAGCCATCAAGCAGGCTGGCATCGGCTGCGTGCAGAACGCGTTCAGTCTGCTCGACCGCACGGACACCGAGGTCCTGGATCTGTGCCCCAGCGCCGGCGTCGCCTACGTTCCGTACTTCCCGCTGGGGTCCGCGTTCCCGGGCATGCCGAAGGTCACCGAGAACGCGGCCGTGCGTGCCGTCGCGCAGCGGGTCGGCGCTTCGCCCGCCCAGGTCGGCCGGGCCTGGCCTGGCTCCTGGCCTACCGAAACAACGTGCTGCTGATCCCCGGCACGTCGCGCTTTACGCACCTGGAGGAGAACAGGAACCTTGCCCGCATCACCCTCACCGGCGACGACATCGGCGAACTCGAAACGGACTCCTCGTCGCTGCAGCGGATCGGAATCCTTGACCGGGCTCGGGGTGGGGTCGGCGCTGCCGGTTGAGGACGAGGCCAACGCTGCCGCATCAAGATCTCGCGTCCAGCGGCCGAGCTGTCATCCGGTGTCGTGCTCGGACCTGCCGAGTGCGGCGAGCTCGGTGCGGTTCCGGGTGCCGGTTTTCCGCAGCGCAGCGCCGACGTGCTTCTCGACCGTCTTGACCGAGATGTTCAAGGTCGCGGCGATCGCCTTGTCCGGCATTCCTTTGCTGAGCAGCGCCCGCACCTCCTGCTCACGGGGGGTCAGCAGATCCACCTGCCGGGCCGCCTTGTCCGGCCGAGATGAAGGCCGGACCTCGGGCGATTCCGCAGCGGCGGCAGCCTTCTCGGCCACCACCGCCGACGTGATGGCGTCCGTGAAGTCGGTGCCGGCGGCGTGCAGCAGCACCACCCCGGAGGCGCCCGAGCGCATCATTGCTCGCACCGAGGACTCCGCGCGATCCCGTTCTCCCAGTGCGATGACGGCACCACCGCCGCGGGCGCGAATCTGCCCGGTGAGGGCCGCGGCCCCTGCGGGCAGGGCAGCGTCGATGAGAACCACGTCCGGCTTCAGCAACGCGACGGCGGCGAGAGTGTCCATCTCGCCGACTGTCGAACCGACGACGGAGACGTGCTGATCGGCGCCCTGCAGCAGGGACATCACTCCGGCGGACACCAGTGGCCGATGCTCGACCACGAGCGTCCTGATCCGGCGGACGGGATGTGGCACCTGCCCCGCCGCCGGTTCGGTCACCGGGTAGGGGATGGCGGCCCTGATCGTGGTGCCCCAACCCGGGGTGGCGTCGATCTGTACGCCCCCGCCGAGGAGCCTGGTGCCCGCGGCGATGTCGGTCAGCTCCGGCAGACCGGGTCCGCGCAGGCCAACCCGTGATCCGTCCGGTCGCGGAAGTTCGTCGACGTCGAAGCCGACGCCGTCGTCCTGCGCGAACAGCACCACCTGCACTGCGCCGAAGACCAAACCAACCCGCGCCGTTCGCGCGTCGGCGTGCGCGACGATGTTGGCGACCGCCTGCCGGCCGAGCGCGAGCAATTCCCCGGCGATCACCGCGGGCAGCGGTCTACGCGGCCCTGCGACGACAAGCCTGATGTCCAATCCCGCTGCCCTGGCGAAATCCACCTCGGCTTGGAGGGCCGCCTCGAGGTGGCCGGCCGGTCCGATGGTCGACACACCGGTGGCATCGGCGAGATCGTCCGCCGGCGTGCCGGAACGGCCTTCCTGCAGTGGGAAGTCCCCTTCCCGCAACGCGATCCGAGCGCCCTGCCTGGCCGCATCGAGCGCTCCACCCGCGCCCGCGCTGTCCGGGTGCGGGACGACCGAGGCCAATGCCCTGGCCACCGAATCGTGCACGTCCCGCACCACGCGTTCCCGTTCGAGGCCGGCGGCCTCGGCGCGGGTCAACTCGGCGGCCCTGGTGTGCAGCCGGGCATTGACCATGGCCAGTCCGGCGTGCCCGGCGAACAGCTCCAGCAGGGTGACGTCATCGCCGGCGAAGCGTCGGCCGCGGTCCCGGCTGAAGACGATGCAGGTGCCGATGACCGACCCCGACCACCGGATCGGCACCCCGATGGTCGCGTGCAGCGCAGCGCGTTCCGCGGTTGCTATGTGTCCGCCGCGGACGTCGGCGTACTCGGTGAAGGTGACCGGTCCGCCGGCTCGCATGATCTCACCGGTGACGCCTTCGGTGAGCGGGAACTGCGCGCCGGAACGGCAGGATACACCCAGGTCGACCTCTTTGCGGTAGGCACCTGCCTTCTGATCGACGGTGCAGATCGATCCGCTGTCGCAGCCGAGCAAGTCCGCCGCGTGCCACAGGATCCGCCCGAGAAGGGGACGCAGGTCGAATTGGCCGGCAAGGTCTTCGACGACGCCGGCCAGGGCATTCACGTGATCGCGCGCGGCATTCCCTTCGGCCGGGCCACGGCGGGCGTGGCGTCGATCGTCAGCAGCGGTGCTGAGCGTCATCCGTGCGTCCTTCGCCGTTCGCTCTGGGAAACGGTCGCGGTGGTGTTCGAACGCCGCCCCGGCAACGGGGACAGCCGTCCTGCGTGCTGACGAGGGTAACCGCCGCCGGCCGCGGCCACCGGGCAGCGCAGCGGGTGGGCCACGGGTCAGGGTCGCAGCGGTGCGTCCCGCCTCGCAATGCTCGGATACCTTGACGCTCATGACGACAGCGGCCAACGACGCAGCAGCGACGCGGCCACGGTCGATCACCGAAGCGACTCGACGCCCCGCGGCGGGAATGTCGCAGTGAGCTTCGCCGCCGATGATCGGGCCGGCAATGGGGCGCGCCCCGCGGCCGGTGTTGTGATGCCCATCGGCGGCGCCGAGGACAAGATCGGCCGGATGTCGGTTCTTCGGGAGGTGGTCCGACTGGCCGGTGGCTCCGCGGCACGCGTCGTCGTCCTGTCTACCGCGTCATCGCTCGGTGACGAGATCACCCATGCCTACCTTCAGCTCTTCTCCTCGCTCGGGGTCCACGATGTGGCGGGTATCCGCCCGGAGAGCCGCGCCCAGTCGGCGGCACCCGAGCTGGTGGCCGCGGTCGAGCGGTCGACCGCGGTCTTCATGACCGGAGGCAACCAGGTGAAACTCGCAACCCTGATCGTGGGGACGCCGTTGGGCACGGCGATCGGCGCCGCGCATCGTCGTGGGGCGCTGGTCGCCGGAACCTCGGCGGGCGCCAGCATCCTGTCCGCACACATGGTGTCGTTCGGCAGCGGCGGGGCGACCCCGAAGTTCCGGATAGCACAGGTGTCCCAGGGACTGGGCTTGCTGCAGGACGTCATCGTGGACCAGCACTTCACCCAGCGGAACCGGTTCGGTCGGTTGCTCGCGCTGGTGGCCTCCAACCCGGCGCAGCTGGGGATCGGCGTGGACGAGGACACCGCGGCGGTAATCCGGCCCAACGGGTTGATGGAGGTCAAGGGGCGAGGCGTGGTCACAGTGGTCGATGGCACAGACATCGTGACAACGTCGTACACGGCCACCGGCACGCAGCCACTGATGTTGTCCGGCGTCACACTCCATACCCTGCCCAGGGGTGTGGTTTTCGACCTCACGGCACGGCGCCTGGTGTCGGCCCCAGGTCTGCCGGACACCCACTTCCCGTCCGCTGTTGCGCTACCCGCCGATGTGCCGGCGGGGTCGCGGCCGAGCAGTCGGCGGATCGCCGCAGAGGGTGCGCACGAGACGACTTCCGAGCTGCGCCGGCGGCCCGCGTCGTCCTGACGGTGCCGCGAGCTGGACCGTGCCCTTCCAAAGGACGCCTTTGGCACCTTCTAAAGTGCCGAGTCGCTCTGTTCTCCTGGACATTTGGGTCTTTCGGCCTTCTTCTATGTGACCTACGGCGCCAACGACGAAGCCGCGGATCCGGGAGTCTGACCACATGGAAAGCCCGCCCACCCCGCTGCGCCTTCCCCGGATCACCGATCGGCCGTGTCCGGACCGGACAGCCGAACGCCCACCGCCGCCGTCGACCGGCGAATGCCGTAGCGAACCGACATTGTCTTCTGTGGTTCTTCCACAGCAGAGCACCGCGCCCACGATCGAGCACCCCGAAATGTCCTGGAAATCTGCTGAGGACATATCGGCGAGAATCCGCCAAGATGGCATCCGTCACCTACTGACGGGACGAGCGGCGGGCAATCCTGCCGGGTACAGCTACGGCGGGAGTGCCTTAATGCAGTCGCTCATTCTCGGCGCCGCCAGTATCCGGACGAAGGACGTCCCCTGATCCCGGTTCACCCCCGCATGTCAACGCCCCAACGAAGGAGCATCGAAGATGACAACGTCCCAACAAGCGCCGGCATCTCATCTCGCCCCGGACCTCAGTGACCCAACACAGGGAAGCCTTGGCCGGGCCCGGGAAATGGCTTCGGAGTCCACGAAGCAGATTGCCGATCCCGGACCACTGGGACTGGGTGCGTTCGCGCTGACCACGTTCCTGCTGAGCATGGTGAACTCCGGGCTCATCCCCAAGTCCACCGAACCGGTGGTGTTCGGTGTCGCACTGTTCTACGGCGGAATCGTGCAGGTCCTCGCCGGCATGTGGGAGTTCCGGAAGGGCAACGTCTTCGGCGCAGTGGCCTTCTCGTCCTACGGCGCGTTCTGGCTGTCGTTCTGGGCGTATCTGACCCTGTACGTCGGCGAGATCAAGGCAGTCAACCCAGATGACATCAAGATCGCCAGCGGCTGGTGGCTGATGGCCTGGGGCATCTTCACCGTCATCATGGTCATTGCATCGCTGCGCACCACCGTGTTGCTCTCGGGCCTGTTCATGATCCTTGCGGTGACGTTCTTCCTGCTCGCGTTCGGCGCACTGGGTAGTCCGACGCTGACCAAGGTCGGCGGCTACTTCGGCATTGCCACGGCGCTGTGGGCCTGGTTGCTCTGCCTGGCGGGAGTCGCGGCGGCCACCTTCGGCCGGCCGATTATCCCGAACCGTTCATTGGCGAAGTAACTCACCCCCGTATTTGCACAACAACACCACCGGCAGCCCTTGGGCTCCGGTGGTGTTGTGCTGTTCGGATTGTGTTGCCGCACAGTTGCCTGCGGAACGTCGCCCCAATGATTTCCGATGACTGGATCGCCGGCCGGCGGTCGTGGCGTAATCGTTATGTTCCCCCAGGATGATGCATTTCCGTTACACCAGGCCGCGTTGCGCGGCAACGACGACGGCCTGAAGCCGGGATTCCACACCGAGTTTGTCCAGCAGGGCCGCGACGTAACCCTTCACCGTTGTTTCCGCAATGAACAATCGGCCGGCGATCTGCCGGTTCGAGCAGCCCTGCGCGAGCAGATCCAGCACCTCCCGCTCACGCGGGGACAACGTGACCTCGAGGTTCTGCCCGCGCAGGACGCCGACCAGATCGACGGCCAGGGCTTGCGCCACCCGTGCG
>JBBRVZ010000035.1:0-33863 GCA_038246445.1 Mycobacteriales bacterium | reverse complement strand
TTCGGCGTCGCCCCACTCGAACGGATCACCGGGATCAGCCTCGCCGGCATCTACATCGTGGGCGCCGGCGTCGCCGGGACGCTCCCGGTGATCGCCCGCATCGTCACCGGCAGAAATCCCACCACCCGACCACGGCCTAGCGAACAGACATCGCCACCCAGGGAGCCGACCCCGTCACCACAGCTGCTTCATCCGCATCAGGCCAACCGGCCTGATGCGACCGGACCCCCACCATCACCTCAGGAGCATGCACATGAGCCTCACCGGCAAGGTCGCCATCGTCACCGGCGGCAACAGCGGCATCGGCAAGGCCGTCGTCCTCGAACTCGCAGCCCAGGGCGCGAGCATCGTCATCGACTATGTCTGCCACCCGGAGGCTACCGAGGAACTCGAGAAACAACTCGCCGCCCTGGGCGAGGACCAGGTCATCGGCGTCGACGCCGATGTCAGCAAGGTCGCGGACCTGCAAATGCTCGTCGACAAAGCCGTTGAGAAATTCGGCCGACTGGACACCATGGTCAACAACGCCGGCGTCGAGACCCGCACCAACGTGTTGGACACCACCGAGAAACAGTATGACTTCGTGCTCGACGTCAACCTCAAGAGCGCGTTCTTCGGCACCCAGATCGCGGCGAAGCAAATGATCAAACAAGGCGGCGGCGGCAGCATCATCAACATGAGCTCGGTCCACGAGGACTGGCCGATGCCCGGTAACACCGCTTACTGCCTGTCCAAGGGCGGGGTGCGGATGCTCACCCGAACCGCCGGCCAGGAACTCGGCCCGCACGGCATCAGGATCGTCAGCGTCGGACCCGGCGCCGTCGCCACGCCGATCAACACCGCCACCATGAACGACCCCGCCGCCATGAAGATCCTGGACACCGCCATCCCGTTGGGCCGGATGGCGGAGCCGTCCGAGATCGCCAGCGTCGTCGCATTCCTCGCCTCCGACGGAGGGTCCTACATCAACGGCACCTCGATCTTCGTCGACGGCGGCCTGATGCACTCCAGCCCCGGCCTGTAGGGAGGTCTGGACGTGAAGAGCTGGGGCGGGCAGGTGGGGCCAGCCTGATCGAACGGCTGTCGAGCAGTCGAGGTGTGCGGGGCTACGGAGGTACATCATGCTGACGTTGCGGGTGTCCGCGCCGCGGGCGGCAGCGACCGACGTGGGGACCGTCGTCGTCGCAGGGATCAGGCGCGGCCGTCGAACCGACGGATCAGGCGGTACTCGGTTGCTGTGGGCGCATCAGTAGAGCACCCTCACGAGTCGGTCATCGGCGATCGCCCCGGCCGTGACGTACACAAGATGGGTGCCCACACACGTGGCCAGCAGCGGCCAGGGCCATTTCCAGGGCGGCGTGGTGTGCCCCAGCAGCGGGAACATCGTCAGGGTCATGGCCATCAGGGCCGACCCGAAAGCCGCCGTCGCCGCGGGTTCCGGCAGTCGCCTGCGGAGCAGGACATGCCTGACCCCGAACGCCGACCCATACCCCCACCGAAGCAGTAGGCCAGCGGTGGTCTCCTCCGAGGCACCCATATCACGCAGGTGCAGGATGTGCAGGACGATCTGCCCGGGCACCACCCCACCGTCGTAGTCCATCGGTGCGCCGACGGCCCGGCGGGCGCGCCGTTCCACTGAGTAGGCCGCTGTCATCGCCGCCGTGGCAACTCCGCCGGCGATGACCCCGCGGAGCAGCACCCGCGCCGTCTCGCGGGCACGCCCCTGGGTTCTGACTCGATCACCATAGGCGTGACGGCCGACGCAAGCAGGGCGTTCGCGGGGAGCCGGCGGGCGGTAGCGTCCTCGTCCATGCTGCAGTTGCTGGACCTGGCGGGCATCTACTTCCGCGCCTTCTATGCCGTGCCTACCTCGATCACCTCGCCCGACGGCCGCCCGGTCAATTCGGTCCGCGGCTCACTGGACATCATTGCCAGGGTGATCGCTGATGCCCGGCCGACGCGGGTGATCGCCTGCCTCGACCTGGACTGGCGGCCGGCGTGGCGGGTGGCGCTGATTCCGTCGTACAAGACGCACCGGGTTCTCGAACCGCAGGCGGCTCCTGCGCCGCCACCGACCACTGCGACAACGCCACACAGCGGGCAGCCGGGCGACTCGGCCGACATCGAGCTCGTGCCGGACGAGCTGTCACCGCAGGTGCCGATCCTGCTGGACGTCCTCGCGGCCATTGGCATCCCGACCGCCGGCGCACCGGGGTTCGAGGCGGACGACGTCATCGGCACCCTCGCCGCGGCCGAGACGGCAGACCCGGTGGAGGTCGTCACCGGTGATCGGGACCTGTTCCAGGTGGCCCGGGACACCGAGCCTGCCGTGTCCGTCCGGTACATCGGTGCCGGGATGAGCAGGACCGCCGTGTACCGGGCGGTCGACGTGGCCAGGAAGTACGGCATCCCAACCGGCGGGCACGCCGACTTCGCCGCCCTGCGCGGTGACCCCTCCGACGGGCTTCCGGGAGTGCCGGGGATCGGCGACAAGACGGCGGCGAACCTGATCAACCGGTTCGGTTCGGTGCAGGGGCTGGTGCGGGCCCTGGACGGGCGATCGACCGGCCTGACCCCGTCGATGCGATCCAAACTGGCTGCCGCACGCGACTACCTCGAGGTTGCGCTCACGGTGGTGCGGGTGGCCGTCGACGCTCCCGTCACCGTGCAGCCCGACACGATCGGCACGTTGCCCGACGAGCCGGTCGATCCGGGCCGGCTGTCCGAGCTCGTCCGCCGGCACGGTATCGGCGGTGCGACGGCTCGACTGGTGGCGGCCATCGAGGGGCGCTGAGCCGCTGCGGCTAGGCTGCCGGGCATGTCGCTGCAGCAGGCCGACGACCGCCCTTCGAATACCCCAGCGGATCCGGTTACCGTCCTTTCCGGCCGATTGTCCCGGCTTGCCCAGCAGGCGGGACTGGTCGGGGCGGATGCGATCCTGATCTCCCCGGGGCCGGACCTGGACTACTTCGTCGGCCATTCGGTGGGGTCCCACGAGAGGCTGACCTGCCTCGTCGTCGCCCCGTCGGGCCAGATCTCGCTCCTGGTACCAACTCTGGAGCGGCCCGGATGGGCCGGAACGCCGGTCGAGTCCCTGCAGATCCAGATCACGACCTGGACCGATGGGCAGGACCCGTACGCCGCACTCGCGACACTGTTGCCGGCGGACGCCCGGGTGCTTGCGGTCGACTACCACATGCCCTCCGTGCACGCCCTGAACACCAGGTCGATCGTTCCCGGGTCCGAGCTGACGCTCGCCGGTGAGGCAATCGCCGAGCTCAGGATGCGCAAGGGCGCCGATGAGGTTGCCGCCCTGGCCGCCGCGGGCGCGGCGATCGACCGGGTGCAGGGCCGAGTCGGCGAGTGGTTGCGAGCCGGTCGCAGCGAGAACGCCGTGGCGGCCGACATCGCCGCCGCCATCGTCGCCGAAGGCCACGCGCGGCCGGACTTCGTGATCGTCGGGTCCGGTCCGAACGGTGCCAGCCCGCACCACGAGGCCTCCGACCGGGTGATCGAGGCCGGCGACCCCGTCGTCATCGACATCGGTGGGCCGATGCCGTCAGGCTACTTCTCCGACTGCACCCGGACCTACGTCGTCGCCGCAGATCCGCAGGCCGACGTCAGCCCCAGAGTGCGTGAGGTCTACGAGATCGTCCGCAGCGCACAGGCTGCCGGGGTGGCGGCAGTGCGACCGGGAGTCAGCGCCGAGTCCGTCGACCGGGCTGCCCGCAGCGTCATCGAAGCGGCCGGATACGGCGAATACTTCATCACCCGCACCGGCCACGGGATCGGCCTGGAGGTTCACGAGCACCCGTACATCGTCGCGGGAAATTCCACGACATTGGAGCCGGGAATGGCGTTCTCGGTCGAGCCGGGGATCTACCTGCCCGGAGAGTTCGGTGTGCGAATCGAGGACATCGTGGTGGTCGGCGACGCCGGTCCGGTCCTCATGAACACCGCTTCGACGGAGTTGACCGTCGTCGGCGCCGACGGCTGAAGCGGAGCTGAACCATGCTGGAGGAGCTCGATGCCCGGATCGCCGCCGTGCTGGCGGCCGACGGTCGTTGCAGTTACACCGATCTCGCCGACCGGGTCGGCCTGTCGGTCTCCGCGGTACACCAGCGGGTGCGCCGGCTCGAGAAGCGCGGCGTCATCCGCGGTTACGCGGCGCAGATCGACGGTGAACAGATAGGCCTGCCGTTGACCGCCTTCATCTCGCTGACGCCGATCGACCCGGCCGAACCGGACGACTACCCCCAGAAGCTGTCCCGACTGTCCGAGATCGAGGCCTGCCACTCGGTTGCCGGCGTGGAGTCGTACATCGTCAAGGTCCGCGTCGCCTCACCCGCCGCGCTGGAGGCCCTGCTCGGACAGATCCGTGCCACTGCCGGGTTGTCGACCCGAACGACGGTGGTGCTGTCCACGCCCTACGAGAACAGGCCGGTCACCGCACCTCTCCCACCGGCCGGCCCCGTCGGCGGGGACCCCGACCGTGAACCGGGTGAGACCGACGCCACCGGCGTGATCTGATCCACCGGTGACCCCGACACCCCCGACGAAACTGCCCACGACCCCACGTGATGACACCGTCGACGTGCTGCACGGCACCCGGGTTCCGGACCCCTTCCGCTATCTCGAAGACTCCGACTCTGCTCGGACGCGGGCCTTCGTGCAGGCGCAGAACGCGCTGTCCCAGCCATATCTCGAAGGTTTGCCGGGCCGGGACACGCTTCTGGCGCTTTGCACGGCACTGCTGACGGCGCCCCGGCGCGGCGTGCCATGGGAGCGGGGTGGTCGCTACTTCGTGGTGGGAAATCCCGGGGACCTCGACCAGGATCAGCTGTTCACGGCCGCCTCGCTGACCGACCTGCTGCGAGCGCCGACCTTGCTGTTGGATCGAACGCACACTCCATCGACGGGACGGTCGCGATGACGGCCGCCGACGTGAGCCCGGACGGTCGGTTCGTTGCGTACGCCCTGTCGGAGGCAGGGTCGGACTGGCGGACGATTCGCGTCCGGGACACGGACGGCAACGACCTGCCGGATGTCTTGCGGTGGACAAAGTGGGTGAACCCCACGTGGCTGCCGGACAGTTCAGGATTTTTCTATTGGCGTTACCCCGAACCCATGGGGGAGGAGTTCACCGCGGCGATGGGGGCGGGGGAGCTGCTGCTGCATCGGCTGGGTGCCGATCCGGCAGCGGATGAAACGGTGTGGGTACGGCCGGATTCCCACGAATGGATGCCCGATCCCTGGGTGTCCGCGGACGGTGCGTGGCTGCTGTTCACCGAAAGCCCGGGGACGGACTCCCGCACCACCGTGCAGGCGCGCCGGCTGTTCGTGGACGCCGATGGGTTGTATCAGGTGGCGAAAACGGTCGTACCCGTCGTCGGCGAGCTGACCGACGCTCACCACGTCGTGGGTTCCGACGGCGACACCCTGTACCTGCGCACCGAACGCGACGCCGGCCGCGGTCGATTGGTCGCGGTGGACCTCGCGGTGACCGACCCGGTATGGACCGCGATCGTTCCGGAACACGCCACCGATGTGCTGGTGGACGCGCGTCCGGCCGCCGGCGCGTTCGTGGTGACCTGGTCCTGCGACGCCGCACATCGGATCGAAGTGATCGGCCGTGACGGCGCACTGCTGGATCGTCCGGACCTACCCGCACCAATGTCGGTGATCGGCGTCGCGGCGCGCAGCGGGAGCAGCGAAGTCTTCGTCGGCGTCACGTCTTTCACCAGCCGGGCGACCAGCTACCGGCTGCTGCTCGACGCCCCTCGCGCCCCCGAGCTGACACCGCTGCCGCAGCCGGGGCCGGAGCTCGCGCTCCCCGACGCGAACGTCCAACGCGTCCGGGCAGCGTCGAAGGACGGCACTCCCGGTGCCGATGACGCTGCTGCGCCGCGTCGACCTGCCGTCGGGACCGGGACCGACCTTGCTCTACGGGTACGGCGGCTTTGACATTCCGGTGCTGCCGGCTTTCTCCGCGCTGTTCGCGGCGTGGGTTGCGGTGGGCGGCACCCTGGCGGTGGCGAACCTGCGCGGGGGTGGTGAGTTCGGCGCGGACTGGCACAAGGCCGGAATGGGTCACCACAAACAGCGGGTATTCGACGACCTGATCGGCTGCGCCGGGGCGCTGATCGAGACCGGGATGACCACGCCGACGCAACTGGCGGTGCACGGTAGGTCCAACGGCGGTCTGCTGGTGGGCGCCGTGATGACACAGCGACCCGACCTGTTCGCGGTCGCGCTGCCGACGGTCGGCGTCCTGGACATGCTGCGGTTCCAGCTGTTCACCATCGGCTGGGCGTGGACCACCGAATACGGAACCGCTGACGACGCCGACGATTTTCCGGTGTTGATGGCGTACTCACCGTTGCACCGATTGCGGGCCGGAACCGTCTACCCCGCAACACTGATCTGCACCGGGGACCACGACGACCGCGTCGTGCCGGCACATTCGCTCAAGTTCGGCGCCGAGTTGCAGCACTGTCAGGCGGGTCCGGCCCCGGTGCTGCTGCGGGTCGACACCCGGGCCGGCCATGGCATGGGCAAGCCCGCGACCGCGCTCGCCGCGGAATACGCCGACCAACTGGCGTTCGCCGCAGCGCACACCGGCCTGGAGGTGATGGCGCCCGTCACTGCCACCGATGATCGCAGTGCCGACCCGGGCATGGAACGGGCGCGGCAGGGAATGGGCGCGGGCCGCTGAAGGTTCCTCTCAGTAACGCGTCCGGCGGTCGAACGAATACCGAGGATCAACCGAAGGGAGCCGCCCGGTGACGGCGCAGGTGCAGAGGTCGACGGTCGGTCTGCGATCCGAGCGTGGCCCCATCCTGATGTCGTTGATGCTCGCTACGTCTCTGGTGGCGCTGGACTCGACCATCGTGGCGACCGCGGTGCCCTCGATCGTCAGCGATCTCGGCGGCTTTTCGCAATTCCCCTGGCTGTTCTCGATCTATCTTCTCGCCCAGGCCGTCTCGGTCCCGGTCTACGGCAAACTCGCCGACACGTTCGGCCGCAAACCGATCATGTTGTTCGGCATCGCCCTGTTCCTGCTCGGCTCGATCCTGTGCGGGGTCGCCTGGAGCATGCCTGCGTTGATCGCCTTTCGGGCAGTGCAGGGCCTGGGCGCCGGCGCGGTCCAGCCGATGAGCATCACCATCGCGGGCGACATCTACACGCTCGCCGAACGCGCAAAGGCGCAGGGCTACCTGGCCAGTGTCTGGGCGATGTCCGCAGTGGTCGGGCCGGCGCTGGGCGGGGTGTTCTCGCAGTACCTCACCTGGCGCTGGATCTTCCTGGTCAACATCCCGCTCTGTGCCCTGGCGGCCTGGATGTTGATGCGGCGCTTCCACGAATCGGTCACCCGGGTGCGGCACCGCATCGACTACCTGGGCAGCGCGAGCCTCACGCTCGGCTGCACGCTGATCATCCTCGGTCTACTCGAAGGTGGCCAGGCGTGGGGGTGGACCTCATCTGCCGGGATCGCCGTACTGGCAACCGGTTTCGCATTGATCGGTCTGTTCGTCGTCGTCCAGCGAAGGGCGCAGGAACCGGTGCTGCCGCTGTGGGTGTTCACCCGGCGGGTGCTGCTCTCCAGCGCCCTCATCGCCCTGCTGGTCGGCGCTGTGCTGTTCGGTTTGACCACCTACATCCCGACGTTCGTCCAGACGGTCCTGGGGACCGGCCCGCTGGTGGCCGGGTTCGCGCTGTCCACCCTGACCATCGGCTGGCCCATCTCGGCCGCGCTGTCCGGCCGGTTCTACCTGCGGATCGGCTTCCGCCGCACTGCGCTGATCGGCTCGGTGCTGGTGCTGATCGGCGCGTCGCTGACCGCGCTGCTCGGTACCGGGTCGGCGGTGTGGGAGGTTGCGGTGTGCTGTTTCGTCGTCGGGCTCGGTATGGGCCTGGTTGCCAGCCCGACGCTGATCGCAGCTCAAAGCAGCGTCGGCTGGGCCGAGCGCGGCGTGGTGACGGCGAACAACCTGTTCTTCCGGTCCATCGGTAGCGCTGTGGGCGTCGCCGTCTTCGGGGCGATCGCGAACGCCACCCTCGGCGGCTCGGCGTCGGAGGGTTCCGACCCGGCCGTTCTCGCCGACGCCACCCACGACGTCTTCCTCGCCACGTTGCTGCTCGCAGTCGTGATGCTGGCGGCCGCCTTCCTGCTGCCGGCTGGCCGTCCGTCGCAGGAGCAGGCGTCGGCTCGTCCGGACACCCACCCCGGCGCGGCCATCGACGCGCGGGACACGGCCGACCCTGTTTCGTGAGCCCTTCTCGCAGCCGCGTGGACACGCTGCCACCGGGGTACTGACAGCTCAGGACGAGGCGCGGGCGGGCCGGCGGGCGTAGCTGCCCTGACCATCCCCCGAGCACCATCAGCACTGGAGGCACTGTGACCGACGGCCCATCCGGCAGCTCCGATGATCTGGTGGCGCCAGCCGGCGCTCGCGAGGAGCCCGAGATCGAGGAAGCGTTCGAGCGGGTGGTGTCGGAGGGGGAAACCCGGCTCAGCCGGCCGCTGTTGCCGTTGCTGGCGACCGGTTTCGTCGGCGGCATCGATGTCGGTGTCGGGGTGCTGATGTACCTGCTGGTCAAGTATGAAACCGGCAACTCGCTGTTGGCGGCGCTCGCGTTCACGGTTGGCTTCGTCGCGCTGCTGATGGCCCAGAGCGAGTTGTTCACCGAGAACTTCCTGGTGCCGGTGACAGCGGTCGTCGCTCGGCACGGCAGTGTCGGCCAGCTGTTACGGCTGTGGCTGCTCAGCCTGACCGCGAACCTGGTGGGCGGCTTCCTGATCGCCGGGATGATCATCACCGCGCTGCCGCAGCTCCGGTCGACCGCGGCCGAATCCGGCTCGCACTACGCTCATCTCGGGGTGTCCTGGCAGTCGTTCTTTCTGGCCGTGCTGGCCGGCACGGTGATCACCCTGATGACCCGCATGCAGCAGGCCACCGACAGTCTCGGGGTGCAACTCGTCCCGGCGATCCTGCTGTCCTTCGTCCTGGTCGGCGCCCAGCTGTTCCACTCGGTCCTGGACTCGATCCTGATGTTCGCCGGTCTGTGGTCGGGACTGGCCGATTACAGCTACCTGGATTGGCTCGGCGCGCTCGGTTGGTCGGCGATCGGCAACCTGCTCGGCGGCCTGGTTCTGGTCACCGCCGTGCGGCTGCTGCGGGTGCCGCACCGGCTCAAGGAGGAACGGGAGAACCACTGAGGGGCCAGTCGGTCCGGCCGCGCTGCACCGCCACCATTGAATTGTTGCGTTCGTGGCTGCGCAGTCTTGCTAGTCGGCCGCAGCAGCCCGCATGCCCGGTTCCGTCCGATAGATGATCTCGATCGCCGCAGCCCCGATGACCCCGACCAGCAGCGATTGCCAGAGGATCGCCGTAGTCAGCGAGAAGTTGAAGAAGTCCTGCCCGATGGGGGTGACAAAGGCCAGCGCGGCGATCACCATCATGCTGGCCACCAGCACCGCCTTCCACGGGCGGAAGGGCCTGGAGAGCACCACCAGGATCCAGAACGCGGTGACCAGCAGTGCGATGGTCGCCGCCGACGATGGCTGCCAGCAGATGACGTTCGGCACCGAGTTGCTGCCCTCGGTGCGCACCAGGCACTGCGACGCGGGCGGCGCGCCGACGGTATTCCTGGCCAGCACGTATGACGCCAGAACGACCAGGCCGGCTACCACTCCGGCCGGCACCGCAAAGCGCAGCACCCGGCGCAGGAAGCCCGGGATGTAACGGCGCTTGTTGGGGCCCAGGGCGAGGAAGAACGCCGGGATGCCGATCGTCACCGCGGACACCAGCGTGAGATGCCGTGGCAGGAACGGGAACGGCAGCGTGAACAGAGCCGCGGAGATGATGGCGACCAGGCTCATCACGTTCTTGGCGACGAACAGATTCGCCACCCGCTCCACATTGCCGATCACCCGGCGGCCCTCGGCGAGCACCGACGGCAGGTGCGAGAAACGGCCGTCCAGCAACACCAGTTGGGCAACTGCTTTCGTTGCCTGCGCGCCGTTGCCCATCGCGACGCCGATGTCGGCGTCCTTGAGGGCAAGGGCATCGTTCACCCCGTCCCCGGTCATCGCGACGACGTGCCCGTCGCGCTGCAGAGCCTGCACCAGGGCCCGCTTCTGTTCGGGCGATACCCGGCCGAAAACCGTTGTTGCAGCAACGATCTCGCGCAGCTCCTCGGGATCCTCGCCGATCGTCCGGGCGTCCACCACGGCGTCCGGCCCCAGCTCGAGGCCGACCCGGCGGGCGATCGCAGCGACGGTCGTCGGGTTGTCGCCGGAGATGATCTTGATCTGCACGCCCTGGTCGCGGAAGTACCGCAGCGTCTCCTGTGCGTCCGGCCGAACCTGTTCGGTGAGCGTGACCAGGGAGACCGGGGCAATGTCCGCCGGCAGCTCCTGACCACGCAGCGGCGAGTCGGATCTGGCCAGCAAAAGCACCCGCCGGCCGGTCGCGGCCAGTTCGCCGACCCGCGTGCGCAGCGGGTCGTCGTCGGCGAGCAGCACATCGGGCGCGCCGAAGATGAGCGACCCCCGGCCGGTGAACGAGGCGGCGCTCCACTTGCGCGCCGAGTTGAACGCGATGGTCACTTCGCGGGCCCAGCCGGTCGGTGCGTCCAGAGCGGAGGCCAATGCCTTCAGCGTCCCGTTCGCGTTGGGGTCATCGGCCAGAGCGCCCAACGCCGCGCGGATCTCCTCGGCGCTCAGATCAGCGCACGGCTCGCAGTCCTCGAACGCGATGTCGCCGACGGTCAGCGTTCCGGTCTTGTCCAGGCACACCACGTCGACCCGCGCGAGGCCCTCCACCGCGGGCAATTCCTGTACCAGCACCTGCTGCCGGGTCAATTGGACGGCGGCGAGCAGGAAGGCGACCGAGGTCAGCAGCACCAGGCCCTCCGGCACCAACCCGACCAGCCCACCGGTCGAGCGGATGATCACCTGCTGCCAGCCCTGCTCACCGATCGCCCGGTACTGGGACCACAGTTGCAGCGGCAGCGCGATGAGGATGACGACGGTGATGTACTTGAGCAGCTGGTTGACCGACTCCTGGATCTCGGAGCGGGTCTTGGTGAACTTCTTCGCCTCGGCGGCGATCTTGTTGATGTAGGAGTCGGGGCCGACGGCGGCCGCGCTGAACCGGCCGGTACCCGCCACCACCGTCGTGCCTGAACGGACGTCATCGCCATCGTTCTTGACGATCGCGTCGGCCTCGCCGGTCAGGTTCGACTCGTCGACCTCCAGCCCGGAGGTGGACAGCATCGTTCCGTCGGCCGGCACCTGGTCACCGGTCCGCAGCTCGATGAGGTCGTCGAGAACCACATCAGTGGTGGGGATCTCGATCAGCGTTCCGTCCCGCAGCACCCTGCTGGTGGGGGAGTTCAGCAGAGCCAACCGGTCGAGCTTGCGCTTGGCGAGATACTCCTGGCCGATGCCGATGGCGGAGTTGACCACGAGCACCACCCCGAACAAGCCGTCGGCCAGCGAGCCGGTGCTGAGGATCAGCACGAACAGGGCACCGAGAATGGCGTTGAAGCGGGTGAAGACGTTGGTCTTGACGATCACCCACAGCGACCGCGAGGAGGCCTGGCTGGTGGCGTTCAGCTGTCCCGCGGCGACCCGTTGCGCCACCTGCGCTGCCGTCAAACCTGCTGCAATGCCGACGCCGGTCGACACGCGACCGGGCCCGGCAGTCTCGGTACCCGCAGTCTCGATACCGGTGGTGTCGATGCTGGCTGTACTGGTGCTGGCTGTATCAAGGCTGGCTGGGTCGGACGGCATGCTCACCCCAACACTGTGACAGATGCCACCGACCGCACGGCGACGGAGAGGACGGACAACCGGGCAACCACCCGATGGTGACTGGTGGTGCCCTGATGATCAGGCGATCGGGCAGTCGGTGTTGACTGATCGGCGATGACGCTCACCCTGCTGCACAACGGTCGCATCCACACTTCCGCGGATCCGGATGCCACCGCCATCGCCATCGCCGGCAACACGATCAGCTGGATCGGCGCTCAGCACGCCATCCCGGTGGCCGGCGACCCGGATCGCATCGTGGATCTGAAGGGTGCGCTGGTGCTCCCCGGATTCGTCGACGCGCACGTGCACAGCACGGAGGCGGGACTTGCCCTGTCCGGGCTCGACCTGACCGGCAGCGGATCGCTGGCCGAATGCCTCGCTCGGGTCGGCGCCTTTGCGCGCGCGAACCCGGCCGGCGTGCTGTGGGGGCACGGCTGGGAGGACACCAGGTGGCCGGAGCGACGACCGCCGACCCGCGCGGAGATCGACGACGCCGTCGGGGGCCGCCCTGCCTACCTGTCCCGCATCGACGTGCATTCCGCCCAGGTCAGTTCGGCGCTGGCCGCCGGTGTGCGCGATGGCGCTGCCCTCACCGGCTGGTCCGACACCGACCCGGTCTCCCAACAGGCGCATGCGGCGGTGAGAGCCCTTGCCAGGGAATACCTCTCGGCATCCCAACGATCTGCCGCGCAGGTCGCCTTCCTGACCGCCGCCGCCGCCCGCGGCATCGTCGAGGTACACGAATGCGCCGTCGACGATCGCACCGGGCGCGCCGATCTGGCGTCACTGCTCGCCCTCGACACGCCGATCGGTGTCCGTGGCTACCTGGCGGCACGCATCACCGACCCGGAGCAGGCCCGCGCGCTGTTGGCCGAAACCGGCGCGCATGCGCTGGGCGGCGATCTGGTGGTCGACGGCGCCATCGGATCACGGACAGCCTCTCTGCGCCGTGACTACCAGGACCAACCGGGAAATCGGGGGGCGCGGTATCTCACCGACCAGCAGATCGCCGACCACCTGGTGGCCTGCACGCTGGCCGGGGTGCAGGCCGGCTTTCATGCAATCGGGGACGATGCAGTCCGGGCGGTCACCCTCGCACTGGAGGAAGCCGGTCGGCGACTCGGCCGTGACGCGACCGTCCGGCTGGCCGGATGTGCGCACCGGGTCGAACACGCCGAGATGCCCGACGACGACGACATCGCGGCCTTTGCGCGAAACGGCGTGATCGCCAGCGTCCAACCGCTTTTCGATGCCGCATGGGGCGGACCGGACGGCCTCTACACGACCCGGCTCGGACCGGATCGTGCCGCTGCGATGAATCCGTTCGCGACCATGGCCGCGGCCGGCGTCGCACTGGCCTTCGGCTCGGATGCACCGGTCACCCCGGCCGACCCCTGGGCCGCGGTGCAGGCTGCCGCCCACCACCGAACGTCGGGAAGCAGTCTCTCACCGAGGGCGGCCTTCACGGCGCACACCCGTGGGGGCCACCGGGCGGCGGGACGGACGGATCGGGGGATCGGCACCGTGAGCGTGGGGGCCCCGGCGCACCTGGCCGTCGTCGAGGCCGGTGAGCTGGTGCGGCCCATGGCCGACCCCTCGGTCGCCCGCTGGTCGACCGACCCACGGTCGCGGGTTCCGTTGCTTCCGGACCTGACTCCCGGTGCCGTTCTGCCCGCAACACTGGCCACCCTGGTCAGCGGCCGCCCGGTGTTCGATACGGGCCTGTTCCAGTGACGAGCGGGCCCGCCACGGTGCGGACTGACGGTCAGCCGCTGGGCCGCGCCGCCAGGTCGAACTGGCGGCCCAGCGCGTCCCTGGCTCCTTCGAGGTGAGCTCGCATCAGCGAGTTCGCCAGCGGGCCGTCCCCGTTCTGCAGGGCCTGCAGCACGGCGCCGTGCTCGGACACGATGCGGTCCCGTCCGAGGGCATAGCGGGACTGCACCATCGACAGGTGGATCTCGCCGCTGAGAACCCGGTACAGCCTGGTCAGCCGTGGGCTGTCCACCGCGAGCACCAGAATGCGATGAAAGCGCAGGTCCGCCTCGACGAACCGGCTGTGTCCCGCAACCGCCTCCACCGCCGCAAGGTCACGCACCGCCTGCGCGGCCTCCACCGGAATCGGCTGACCGGCGAGCCGCCGGACGACCTCGAGCTCCAGGGGCATCCGGACCAGGAACAGGTCCTCCACATCCTCCTTGGACAGCGTCGGCACTTTCGCCGAACGATGAGCCTCCCTGCGCAGCAGACCCTCCTGGATCAGGTGGGTGATCGCAGCTTTGGCCGTCGGTCGCGACACCTCGTACTCGGTGGCCACATCGGTTTCGGTGAGACCGACCCCGGGATCTATCTCACCGTCCAGCACCCGCGACCGCAAGGACGCCGAGAGCGCGTCCACCACCGAGACGGTCTTGAGTCCCCTCATTGCCGTGCCTTCCTGCCGCGAGGGCCGGACAGGACCTAATGCCCTGGCTGCCTGTGCGGTGGTAGCCCACGCTACCGGTGTTGCCCATTCTGTCTCTCAATCAGTTGTGATGGGTTGACAGACATTGATTCTCGTCTGACAAGTGATCGATCGCGCGAGCATTGCGATGCCGCGCCCACCGCCCACGGGCCGACACAAGGGAGTGCCGATGTTCCAGCAGGTTGCAGATCCGGTAGGGGGGTCATTGGCCCTGTCAGCACTCATCGCGGCACTGCCGCTGGTGACGCTGTTCGTGCTGTTGGGGGCGTTGCGCTGGAAGGCCTGGCAGGCTGGCCTCGCATCTTTGGTGGTCGCCCTGGGCGTGGCCATCTTTGCCTTCGGTATGCCGGCCGGCCAGGCACTGCTCTCGGCCACCGAGGGTGCGGCGTTCGGGCTGTTCCCGATCATCTGGATCGTCCTGACCGCGATCTGGATCTTCCGGATGACCGAACTCACCGGATATGACCTGGTGCTGCGGCAGGCCTTCGGCTCGCTGTCGCCGGACCAGCGGGTCCAGGCGATCATCATCGCCTTCTGCTTCGGTGCCCTGCTCGAGGCGCTGGCCGGGTTCGGTACGCCGGTCGCGGTGACCGCCGTCATGCTGATCGCCGTCGGGATCCGGCCGGTCAAGGCGGCCGCCGTGGCCCTGGTCGCCAATACCGCGCCGGTCGCGTTCGGCGCAATCGCCGTGCCGATCACCACCCTGGCCAAGATCACCGGGCTGGATGCGAACCAGTTGGGAGCCATGGTCGGCCGGCAGACGCCTATCCTGGCGATATTCGTGCCGCTCATCCTGGTGCTGATGGTCGACGGCCGCCGCGGCGTCCGGCAGACCTGGCTGGCCGCACTCGTCGGCGGCAGCGCATTCGGTGCCGCGCAGTATCTGAGCTCCAACTTCTTCAGCTACCAGGTCGCCGACATCGTCGCGGCGCTGGTCGGCGCGCTCTCGCTGGTGCTGCTGCTGCGGGTGTGGCAGCCGGCGGAGGTCATCACCTCCGACAGCTCGACGGAGTTGCAGCCCGTCGGTCCGACCGGCCGTGGCGCCGGCAATTCGACGACCGGCAGCGGCGACGCGGCGCCGACGGCCCCGCTGACCGCCGGCCGGGCGCTGATGGCGTTCGCGCCCTACCTCATCGTCGTCGTGCTGTTCACGCTCGTCTCGTTCGGACCGCTGAAGACGTTCCTGGACAGCAATTCCGGTTGGAAGTTCGCCTGGCCGGGTCTGAATGTGCTCAACAGCGCGGGCCAGCCCCTCTCGGCGGTCACCTTCAACTTCAACATCTTCAGTGCGGCGGGAACCGTGCTCCTGGTCGCCGGTGTGCTCACCGCCATCCTGTACCGGCTGTCGGCATCGAAGGCGCTTGGCGCCCTGGTTGCGGTCGTCGTCCAACTCAGGTTCACCATCCTGACCGTCGTCGCCGTGCTGGCGCTGGCGTACGTGATGAACTTCTCCGGCCAGACCGTCACGCTCGGGCTCGCGCTCGCGGCAACCGGCGGGTTCTTCGCGTTCCTCTCCCCGGTCGTGGGCTGGATCGGCGTCGCGGTCACCGGTTCGGACACCTCGTCCAACTCGCTGTTCGGGTTGCTGCAGACCACCGCCGCCGCCGAGACCGGGATCAGCCCGTACCTGCTGGCCGCGGCGAACACCTCCGGCGGTGTGCTCGGCAAGATGATCTCCCCGCAGAACCTGGCCATCGCCGCCGTGGTCGTCGGCCTGGAGGGTAAGGAGCACGTGCTCTTCCGCAAGGTGATCTGGTGGAGCCTGGGACTGCTGGTCGGCATCTGCGTACTGGTCTACCTGCAGTCCACCCCGGTTCTGGGCTGGATGGTCGTCAGCCCGTGACGACAACCATCCGCCGGCGGACAACCCCAAGGGCGCGGCATTCCGCTCCGACCACGTTGCAGGCCTCACCGCCGGACCTGATGTCTGCTCTGCAGCTGGCTCTGACCGGTCCGGGCCAGGTGCGGAACCGGGCGACCGACAGATTGAAGATGGCCCACGACGCGTCGCATTTCGCGCTGGTCCCGAGCGTGGTGGTCACGCCCAGGGACGCGGGCGACGTCGGCCGGTTGTTCGCGGTGTCGGCCGCGCAGGGGGTGCCGCTGACCTTCCGCTCCGGCGGTACCAGTCTGAGCGGTCAGGCCGTTACCTCCGGGATGCTGGCGGACACCCGGCGGCATTTCCGGGACATCGACATTCTGGATGACGGTGCCAGGGTGCGCATCGGGCCCGGCGCCACCGTCCGTTCGGTGAATGCCCGGTTGGCCCGGATCGGACGCAAGCTGGGGCCCGACCCGGCCAGCGAGATCGCCTGCACGCTGGGCGGTGTCGTCGCGAACAACTCCAGCGGGATGGCGTGCGGCACGGTGGCCAACACCTACAACACCCTCGATTCGGTGGTGCTGGTGCTGCCCAGCGGCACCGTTCTCGACACCGGTGCCACCGACGCCGACGAGCGGCTGCGGCAGCTCGAACCCGCGCTCTACGAAGGACTTTCGGCGCTGCGGGACCGGGTCCGATCGAACCCGGCGTCGACGGCGAAGATCGAGCAGCAGTTCTCGATGAAGAACACCATGGGTTACGGGCTGAACTCGCTGCTCGACTACACGGCGCCGGCGGACATCCTGGCGCACCTTGTCGTCGGCAGTGAGGGCACGCTCGCGTTCGTGTCGTCCATCGTCATGCGCACGGTGCCGTTGCTGCGCCATGCCATGACGGGACTGCTGGTCTTCGACTCGCTCAGCGGCGCAACAGGGTCGTTGTCGACCATCCTGGAGACGGGGCCGGCGACGATCGAACTGCTCGACGCCACCTCCCTTCGAGTGGGGCAGGCCGATCCGCGAGCGGATGAGGTACTGCGCCGCATCAAGGTGCAGCGGCACGCCGCACTGCTGGTGGAGTATCAGTCCGATTCGGCGGCCGCTGTCGCGGACGCCAGCGCCGCGGCACTCCCGGTTCTCGCCGGGCTCCCGGTGGCCAGCCCGGCCGAGCTGACCGGCGACCCGAAAGCGCGGGCCAGGTTGTGGCACACCAGAAAGGGCTTGTACGCCACCGTTGCCGAGGCACGGCCCTCCGGTACGACGGCGCTGCTCGAGGATGTCGCTGTGCCGGTTCCCGCCCTGCTGGACACCTGCGAGAAGCTGACCGGGCTGTTCGATCGGCACGGCTATCAGGACTGCGTCATCTTCGGCCACGCCAAGGACGGCAACATCCACTTCATGCTGACCGAGACACTCGGCGGCGCACAGCCTCTGGACCGGTTCCTGGGGTTCACCGAGGACATGGTGGAGCTCGTTCTGGGACACGGCGGCTCGCTCAAGGCGGAGCACGGCACCGGTCGGATGATGGCCCCGTACGTGCGCCGTCAGTACGGCGACGAGTTGTACGACGTCATGCGCCAGATCAAGGTTCTGTGCGACCCGCGGGGTCTGCTCAATCCTGGAGTGCTGATCAGTGACGACGCCGACGCCCACGTCAACCACCTCAAGGTCACACCGACCGTCGAATCGGAGGTGGACCGTTGCGTGGAATGTGGCTACTGCGAACCGGTCTGCCCGAGCAAGGACATCACCACGACACCCCGGCAGCGCATCGTGCTGCGCAGGGAGATGCGGCTCGCGGCCGCCAACGGGGATACCGCACTGGTCGCCGAACTCGAGAAGGAGTACGAGTACGACGCGATCGACACCTGCGCGGTCGACGGCATGTGCCAGACCGCCTGTCCGGTTCTGATCAACACCGGTGACCTCGTCAAGCGGCTACGGGCGGAAAGCGTAGGAAAACTCGCGGCCAAGGGCTGGGAGACCGCAGCCAAGCACTGGGCCGGTACGACCAGGGCCGCGTCCGTCGCGCTGACGACCGTCGGCAAGCTGCCGTCCGCGGCGGTGACGGGGCCGAACCACCTGGCCCGCAGGGTCATCGATCACGACACACTGCCGCAGTGGTCACCGGATCTGCCGGCCGGCGGTTCCCGGCGGACGCGTGCGGTGCCGGAACAGGGACCGTCGGAGGCGGTCTACTTCGCCGCCTGCGTCGGAGCGATGTTCGGGCCGAGCGAGGCGGGTCCCGGTGTCCGGGAGTCGTTCCAGCGGGTGTGCGAGCGGGCCGGTATCGGTCTGCGACATCCGGCTGACCTGCCTGACCTGTGTTGCGGAACTCCGTGGCGCTCCAAGGGAATGAAGGCCGGTTACGCCGCCATGGCGGCGCGGGTGCTGCCCGCGTTGTGGGAGGCGAGCAGGCACGGCGAGCTACCGCTGGTGTGTGACGCATCCTCCTGCACCGAGGGTCTGCGACAGATGCTCGAGAGCGAGACCGCCACCGACAGCCGTTACCAACAGCTCAGGATCGTGGACAGCGTCACCTTCGTTCTGGAGAACGTGCTGCCGCGTCTGCAGCTGTCCCGCAAGGTCCCTGCCCTGGCGTTGCACCCGACATGCTCTTCGACCCGGATGGGCATCAACGATTCGTTGCGCGAGGTTGCCGGCGCGGTCGCCGACACGGTCACGGTCCCGGATTCGTGGGGCTGCTGCGGCTTCGCCGGCGACCGTGGTTTGCTGCACCCCGAACTGACCGCCTCGGCCACCTCCGAGCAAGCCGCCGAACTGGCCGAGGGCACATTCGGGGCTTTCGCCTCATGCAACCGCACCTGCGAGTTGGGTATGACAAGAGCAACAGGAAAGCAGTACCAGCATGTCGTCGAATTGGTCGATTGGGCCAGTTCGAATTCTTGACCAGATCCGGCAGGGTCACGAACCCGGCCGGCGACGTCGTCAACTCCGACGACTTGAGAGGTGTTTAGAGTGGCTGACATTTGGCGCATCCCCGAACCGACGGCTGAGAATTGGGAGTGGCAGCTGTTCGGAGCATGCCGTGGCATGGACACCGCGATGTTCTTCCACCCCGCTTCCGAGCGTGACCCTGCCAAGAGCCGGCGGATCAATCAGGCAAAGACCGTGTGCAACAGCTGCCCGGTGATCAGTGAGTGCCGCACGCACGCTCTGCAGGCGCGGGAGCCCTACGGCATCTGGGGGGGAATGTCGGAGGACGAGCGGGCCGCGGCCCTGGGACTGCGCTCGATGCGGTATCCCGCCGCACGGGTCGAGGCCGTTCGCCCCGAAACGGCCGCGGCGGAGACCGGGTGAGGTGATGGCCGGGCGACGGACGCCCGGGCCGCTGGTCAGCTCGGGCGGTATCCAGGCTTCGCACGCCTGTCGGCCGAATAAGCTGGGCCGGTGGCATCACCGACCGTGGGCACCGAGTCCGCCCCTCCACCGGAGGTGCCGGCTTCGACCCTGCGGAAGCTTCGCCGGGATCATGGACGGCGGGCGCCCGGGCGGTTGACCCGCTGGCGACGCTCGCTGTTGGGTAGCGGTGGGGTTCGGCTGCTGGCGGCGGCACTCGGTGGTTTCGCTCTCTACGGCGCCTTCGCCCCCTCGACCGCGTGGTGGCTGGCGATCGTCGGGTTCGCGCTGCTGGGTGTGTCGCTCGACGGGCGCAGCTGGCGTGCTGGCTTCGGCCTCGGATTCGTGTTCGGCCTTGCCTTTTTCCTTCCGCTGTTGAGCTTCACCAACGTCTACGTCGGCGACCTACCGTGGTCCGCCCTGTCCGTCGCCGAAGCCCTGCTGACGGCGCCGGCCGGCGCGCTCGCCGCGGCCGCGTCCCGCCGGTTGCCGCTCTGGCCGGTGTGGGGTGCGGCGGCCTGGATGACCGGTGAGGCGCTGCGGGCCAGGGTGCCGTTCGGCGGGTTCCCGTGGGGTGGGGTCGCCTTCTCCCAGGCGGACGGTCCGCTGCTGCCGGTCGCATCGCTGCTCGGCGCGCCGGGTCTGGCCTTCCTCACCGCGGTGACGGGCTTCGGCGTGGCCAGGCTGATCACCGTCCTCCCCCTGCGTCCGGGTCGTGGGGTCTTGGCCCTGGCCGCGGCGGGTGCCGTGATCGCCGTGCCGTTCGCGATCGGACTCGCCGGTCGCGCCACCGTCCAGGACGGGACAGGCTTCCCGTCGCAGACGATCGCCGTCATCCAGGGGAACGTCCCGAGGCCGGGCCTGGAGTTCAACGCGGAACGACGCGCCGTCCTGGATCTGCATGCGCGACAGACGCGAGAACTGGCGGCTGCCGTGTCAGCGGGGAGCGCCCCACAACCGGCCCTGGTCATCTGGCCGGAGAACTCGACCGATATCGACCCCTATCGCAACGCCGACGCAGGCGCCGTCATCTCGGCGGCGGCCGCGGACATCGGGGTGCCCATCCTGGTGGGTGCCGTCGTCCAGACGGACACACCGGGGGAGTTGTACAACCGGGGCATCGTCTGGGACCCGGTGACGGGTCCGGGCGCGACCTACGACAAGCGTCATCCGCTGCCGTTCGGCGAGTACATGCCCTACAGATCGTTTTTCCGGCTGTTCTCGGACAAGGTCGACCTGCAACGCGGGGCATTCCTACCCGGTGCTGCACCAGGAAATCTCGACGTCGCCGGAGTGCGGGTCGGTGACGTCATCTGCTTCGAGGTGGTCTACGACGACCTGGTGCGTGACGTGGTCGACGGCGGCGCGCAGGTGCTCGTGGTGCAGACCAACAACGCGACCTTCGGGTACACCGACCAGACGTATCAGCAGCAAGCCATGAGCAGGGTTCGCGCCGTGGAACACGGCCGGGAGGTGCTGATCTCGTCGACCAGCGGAGTGTCGGCGGTGATCCGACCGGACGGAACGGTCGAGTCCAGCATCCCGCTGTTCACGCCCGGATTTCTGACACCCACCGTGCCGCTGATCAGCACCACGACGCCCGGTACGGTTTCCGGTGGTCCGCTGCAGTGGCTGCTCGCAATCTCGGCTCCGCTGGCCCTGGCGTTCGCGGTGGCGCGATCCAGAAGCTCCCGGCAACGGCCGGGCGCGGGCACCAGCGCAGCGCACACGTCGATGGAGGACACAGCACCGTGAGCCCCGAGGCACCGCGTTCGTCTGCACCCCTGGCGGCGGACGAACCGCACGGCGATCGGATCCTGGTCATCATCCCGACCTATGACGAGCGGGAGAACCTGCCGCTGATCGTCGATCGCCTCTTCGCGGCGGCCCCGAGGGTTCACGTCCTGGTCGCCGACGACAGCAGTCCAGATGGCACCGGACAGATCGCCGACGGCATGGCGGACGCCGACAGCAGGGTCCATGTGTTGCACCGGTCCACCAAGGAGGGGCTCGGTGCGGCCTATGTGGCCGGCTTCGCCTGGGGTCTGCGGCGTGGATACCAGGTGCTGGTCGAGATGGACGCCGACGGCTCGCACGCACCGGAACAACTGCCACGCCTGCTCGACGCGCTGAACCACGCCGACGTCGTGCTGGGCTCGCGGTATGTCGCGGGCGGCTCGGTGGTGAACTGGCCCAAGCGTCGCGAGATCCTCTCGCGCGGCGGCAATCTCTACTCGCGGCTGGCGTTGGGGGTGCGCATTGACGACATCACCGGCGGGTACCGCGCCTACCGGTCGGAGGTACTGCGCGCGCTGCCGCTGCACGACATCGAATCGCACGGCTACTGCTTCCAGGTGGATCTTGCGTGGCGGGCGGTACAGGCCGGCTTCCGGGTCACGGAGGTCCCGATCACCTTTACCGAACGGGAGATCGGGACGTCCAAGATGAGCGGCGGCATCGTCCGCGAGGCGCTGCTCAAAGTGACCCTGTGGGGCGCGGCATATCGCTGGCGCCAGGTGACGGGCGCCACGCGACGGGAACTGCGGCGGGCGGCGCCCGGAGAAACACCCTTGGCGACACCACCGGCAGCAACAGACCCCGCCGACACCCACTCCGCGCAACCTCATCTGGCGCAGGACACAGCAGCGCCGCCCGCCTCGTGAGAGGCGGACGGCGTAGGTGGATGTGATGGCCGGCTGGCGCCGGGGCGTGCGCGAGACTAGGACGCGGTGCGGCGGCTCTTGAGCTCCATCAGCCGTTCGTTCAGAATTTCCTCGAGTTCCTCGAGGGAACGGCGCTCCAGCAACATGTCCCAATGCGTACGCGGCGGCTTGACGGCCTTGCCCTCGGGGACGGACCCGTCGATGAGCATGGATGCCAGCCCGTGCATCCGGCAGTCCCACACCGCGGGAACGTCGGCGTCATCGGCCATCGGGACGGTGAATTCGTGGTCGCGGGGACAGCGGTAGGTCGCCGTGCGACGGGGCGCAAGATCGTGGTTACGATCGGCCTCGTAGCTTGTCGAACCGAGACGGCTGCCGCGCAGGACACGGTCGGCCATGATGTTCCTTTCCTGCTGCTTGTACGTGGTGCCTGCCGCGGCGAAGACGCGCGGCGCATGTCGGTGGTGACGCCGACAACGAGCCACTGGGCTCCCTACCGGTGCGTAACGCTGTACAGCTGGTGTTCGTTCCCGCGACGTCGCCGGATGGTGTGTCACATACCTCTACTGTCGGAACCACCATGTCGGATGAGTGAACCTTCCCATCCGGAGGTCGAATTCCCGGGCGCTGCAGAGTGTGAGACGTGCGAATCACCCGTCGGTGGCAGGCAGTGGTACCAAAACTACTGATCGCTCCGAGCCCGGGCCACCCCATCCGGTCAGGTGCCACCCGGGTGAGGCGGCGCAGGTGTCGGGATCGGCTTCGCGTAGGTCTCCGGTCCCAGCGTGCCCGAGCGATGGTGCATGCGGCACAACACCTGATATCGGACGCCCGCATCCGTACCGGTATCAGCAACCAGCACGGTAACGCCCGAACGGACGATGCGTTCGTCGACCACCCGGGCATTGAAGCGGCCTATCCTGCCGCACCAGCACAACACCTCGACCTGCAGCGGTGACACGTCGTCGGCGAGCTCGAACAACCGTGCCGAACCGGGGAACAGGCGACCCCGGAAGTCCGTTGCGATGCCGAATGCGTACACGTCGACCTGTGCGTCGTCGGCCAGTGCGGCCAGTTGCTCGATCTGGGGAGGCGTGAAGAACTGCGCCTCGTCGACGATGAGGTAGTCGACCCGGACGCCCTGCGCCCACTGTGCGGTGACCAGGGCACGGATGTCCTGATCGTTGTCGACCTCGATGGCCGTGCTACTGATACCGATGCGCGAGCTGATGGTCGCCGGGCCGGAACGATCGAGTCTGGTGAGCAACAGGCCGCGTCGTCCTTGGCGAGAATGGTTGTAGTGCAACTGGAGTGCCAGCGTGGACTTGCCGCAGTCCATCGGCCCGTGGAAGAACTTCACCGCGCCGCCGGCAAACCGGCGTCGACCCGAGCCCGCAGCCGGGACGGCGGAAAGGGCGAAAGGCCGGTCCACCGGTCCGATCGGGGTCTCGCGGCTCATGGCCAGCGTCCGCGCGCGGTGAGCACCTCGCGAAGCACGTCGGGGCGGTCCGTCATCACGCCGTCGACTCCCAGATCGAACAGCCGGTGCATCTCGGCGGGGTCGTCGATGGTCCACACGTGCACCTCCAGCCCGGCGTCGTGCGCCGTCCGGAGAAATCGTGGCGTGACGATCTGCACCCGCCGGTAGAAGACCGGGACCTGAACGGCGACAGCGCTGGTCGGGAATGCGCGGCCGACGACACTCGACCGGTAGAGCCGGAAAGTGCGGCGCGGTCCGAGCGCCCAGGCAACCGCCGGGCCGATGGCGGACCGGAGGGCCTCGAGTCGTCGGTCGGAGAACGAGACGACACACACCCTGTCGCCGGCGTTGCACCACCTGATGGTGTCCGCGAGCGGTCCGACCGCCGCATCAGCCTTGGCGTCGATGTTGAATCTGGCGGTGGGGAACTCCTCGAGCACGTCGCTGAGCAGCGGGATGGGCTCTCGTCCGCCCACCCGGACCCCGGCGAGTCGGCTCCAGGGGAGCTCGCCGAGCACGCCCCGGGCGTCGGTGACGCGATCCAGTCGCGCGTCGTGGAATACCACCAGCCGGCCGTCCTCGGTTGCCCGCACGTCGGTCTCCAGGTACCGGTACCCCTGATCGACGGCCTCGCGGAAGGCCACCAGGGTGTTTTCCAGGCTCGCGAGCTCAGCGGTGTGCCAGCCGCGGTGGGCGAACGCGCGGGGCGGGCTGCCATCGAGATACGCCGTCACGGGGGAAGTCTGACACGGGGCCATCGGCTGCCGGTCCACGTTGTTCTCGACAACGGTTTCCGGCGCTGCGGTATGTCGTCACGGTGACGCAGCGCGGCTGGCATACGGTCGGCGAATGTCCCTCCAGTTGGCCGACCCCACCGCGCTGATGCCCGGCCCGGGGCAGCAGCGGCGGAGCGCCGGCATGGCTGGGGCCGCCGGGCGGGCGGTCCGGTCGGCCGCGGTCCGGTGTCTGTGGTGTGGTCGTGAGTTGCCCGCCGCCAGTGGGGTCGGGCGGCGCCGACGGTACTGCGCACAGGCCTGCCGGCAGCGAGCGTATGAGAACCGCAGCGCTCTCGAGCGGGGCGCCATCCCGCTGGACGCGGTGGTCCTCACCCTCGCGGAGCGTGATGACCTGGCCGACCGGCTGTACCAGGTGCGTTGCGCCGCTGAGGATGTCGCGACCGCGCTGGCCGAGTCGGCGCGGCCGGGCGAACTGGCGCCATTGGTGACCGAGTTGCTGGTCGCGGCGCGCTCGGCCGAACGGATTCGGTGAGCCCCCGGCTACCCGAAGTACGGCTCGAGCCACTACCGTAGTGCGTGGTGGCTGGGCGCCGTATCCCCGGGCCTCACAGTTGGAACAGCCTTCGTGGATTACCGCGGTTTTCGGACCGGTCCGGAGCCACGTCGGACAGTCGCCCCGAGGCGACCCGGCGTCCAGTCACCGCCTCGCGCCGCGCCGAACAAGCCCCACCGGCCGGCCTGCATTCATCCAAGAGGAGACCCTCGTCCGCCGCGGCCCCATCTATTGGGTTTGCCCAGACTGACCGGACCGGAGTGTCAACAGGCTGATCTCACTGGGAGCGAAGACCCGGAAGGGCGGACCCCAGAAGCCGGCGCCCCGGGAGATGTACAGCTGGGTGCGCTCGCCGTGACGGGAAAGACCCTGCAGCACGCCCTGTTCGGCGCGCACGATCAACTGGAAAGGCCAGATCTGCCCGCCGTGGGCATGTCCTGACAGTTGCAGATCGACCCCTGCTTCGGCTGCCTGACGGACCTGCTTGGGCTGGTGGGCGACCAGGATTACCGGTACGTCGGCCGGCACCCCCCGCAATGCGGCCGGTAGGTCAGCACGGTGTCCGGGTTCGCCCGACCCGCCGGCGGTCAGGTCGTCGGTGCCGGCGATGGCCAGCCGGTCTCCGGCCCTTGCGAACAGGACGTGCCGGTTGTGCAGCACGGTCCAGCCCAGATCGGACATATGCCCGACCCACTCGGTAGCGCCGAAGAAGTACTCGTGGTTGCCGGTGATGTACACCTTCTCGAGCTTCGCGGCGACCTGTGCCAACGGCGCCACCTGCGACCCGCGCATCGCCGCCGAGCCATCCGCGAGATCGCCGGCGTGCACGACGAGATCGGCATCGAGCCGGTTGACCGCGGCGACCAGCCGCGCCGACCAGGTCGCCCGGTTGATGGGGCCGAAGTGGGTATCGGCGACGACCGCGATCCTCAGTCCGTCCATCCCGGGACCGAGACGATGCAGGGTGATGGTCCGCCTGACCCGGGGCACCCTGCCGGCTTGGAAGTTGCCCCAACCGCACAGCACGACGACCACCGACAGAACAGCCACCGCCACGATGCGCTGGCGGTCCGGGGCGGGTACTCCCGCCGCGAACAGGGCGAACCCGAGGACCTCGCCGATCACGGTCCAGCTGAACAACTGCCACACGATGCCCAGCCCGGTGTCGCCCGCCACCGCCGGCCCATCGCGGTGACGTCGGCCGTGTCCGGCCACCATCGCCGACGAAAAGGCGATCAGAGCGAACACCGCGAAGACCTGGCCACGAGGTCGTCATGCAACCTGGTTTCCAGTCGGGTGACGTCATCGATGAACAGCGACGCCGCCCACAGAGTCCGCGCTCTCCACGGTGTGCGCGGGCCAGCTGTGTGCGGCGGTCACCGGAATCCTGCGGGCGACCGAATACAGCCATTCCAGCCGGTCGGTCAACTGCATGAGTACCCGGCTCCCGGAGGTCAGACCGACGGGACGGAATGTCGTACTTCGAAATTGTCGTCGTAGCGCATGGATCGCCTGCTGTGCGGCGTGGTCGACCTCCGAATGGTCAGCAGAATCGAACGTGCTCGAAGCGGCGAAAGCGGCTGAAGCCTCGGGTGCATCGGCGGTGTTGCCGCCGCCGCGGGCTGTCAACTGCGCGGCCAGTGCCGCGCATGCGGTTGCCCCTCGCTGCCGAAGCTTGCGGTGATCCATCGGCGGCCACACCACGACCGCGAGCGGAACCGCCAGGAGAGCGGCCAACGACCAGCCTGCGACCCGGGACAGCATGTCGGGCGCCGGGCCGGGAACGGTGACCGGAAGGATGAAGCTCAGCAGCGCCGCTCGCGTCGCGCTGGCCGCTGCCGCGCTCAGCACCCCGGAGAAGAGGACCAGGAACCCGACGACGCCCATTCCGAGCACCGCCACCCATGGGATGTTCGAGGCGAGGGTCCCGAGACAGATCAGTACCGCACCGATGGCGTACAGCCCGAGATATGCGCCGAAGCGCGCAGATCGGCTCCCTGGGAAGTCCGCGAACAACAGGTAGGCAACGCCGCCGAACGCGGCGAACATCGTCAGTTGCGCGTTACCCAGCAGGGTCCCGATCGCGACGCCCGCGGTGACCGCGACAGCGACCTTGATCGCCTTGTGCATGGCGTACCACTCGGGGTCCTGACGACCGAGCCAGCCGACGAAAGCACCTGCCATCGGTGTCCTCCCGTTCCGTCCGGCAAACCTGATTGTGTGTCAGGGGAGCATCTCCACCCGTAGCACCCGGCGATCACCGCCTCGAACTGGGTAGCACCCGGTAGGGCGGCTCTGCGGCACGGACCATTCGAGTTACCGGCCAACGCTGGCGGCGGCACCTGCGGTCGCAAAGAAGAAGTCGGACCCCCCGCCGTAGGCGAGATCATGTCATCCGGCAATCGGATTCAGCGGGATGTCCGGACCGACCATCGGTTGGGTCATGGCGCAGGTCACGGTCGACCCCGGAAGCAGGGCGACGCTGTCGCGGTTGTAGAGAACGGCGGTCCCCGGTACATGCCCCGGGCTCCACCCTCAGTCGCCACGAGCGACCACGTGCCGAGAGGCGCACTGTCCGGGGCCGTCGCCATGGTCGCCCGATGCCTCCCGCGTCGGGCGGCCTTGGTACTTCTCGACAAGTCTCCCGGCTGCACCAGAAGCGGCTCCTGTGCCAGGGACTGACGCGCGGGGCCGATCAGTCGTTCGTGCTGCTCGACAAGTGGGTGCCCCATCCCCGTGGATTGCAGCTGTCGCCGCTGGTTCTCGGCCCGGCGGCTCGGCCGAATCGCCATCGCAGTTGACCGATTCGGCCGTTTCCTCGGCGCACCGGTCACTGTGGCGTGACTGAACCCGATCAGCTGCGCACCAGCGGACGACTCACCGGGTAGGGCGGTGACGGCGTACCGCGTTGCCTACCGCTGAGCGATCCGGCAACGATCAGCGCGGCGCCGATCATCAACAACGCGCCGCCGCCGATGACCAGGGCCCAGGCCACCGGGATGAGCACCGGAAGGTCCGCTCCGACGCTGACGTCGACGGTGACGCCGGAACTGGCGTCCGCATTCATCACCACGAGCATCCAGCGACCCGGCTGCGGGTCCCAGGTCAGCGTCTGCGGACCGAACCCCGACGCTTGCGCCACCCAGAAGTTCTGGTCGGCCGGCAGTGTCACCGGTGCTGAGCCGGCATGGACCGAATAGTTGGCTCTGAACGGGAACACGCTGAAGTCCGTCACCCGGTGGGTTTGCACGGCTCCGAGGTAGGTGGAGAGATCGGGCACGCGGGCGATTCCGACGAACACCGGTACGTCCGAGGACGCACTTTGTGCAGTGGCGCGAACCTCACCGAGCCAATCGGCATCCGCCGCCCAGCCCGAATCCGCCCGATCGAACTCCGCAGCACCGAACTCGATGGCGTAGCCCGATGAGCTGAATTGCTCTGTCGGAGTGGTGAAGCTGGCGTCGTCCGCGCGGGTGGCGCCCGCCGCGATGAAGATCGCCGCGCCGCCGGCTGCCGAACCGAGACCGCCAAGAACCAGCAGTGAGCCGATCAGCACCGCCGCAATGCCGCCCGCGGGCCACCGCCGTGGCCCGGAATGTGGTGGCGGAGGCGGGAGAATCTCTCCGGACCATGGGGCCTGCGGCGGTGCTCCCGCCGCCGGCAGGGGTTCCGATTTCACCAGGCTGACTGACAGCGGTCCGGACGGCTGCGATCCCGGAGACCGCCAATCCGCCGGATCGGCACCACCTGTGTCCAGCCGGAACGGCGGGTACTCGTCCGTCATGAGCCAGACGTAGGCCAGTACCCGCAATACCCAGCGGTCCAGGCCGAGAACGAGGTCGTAGAGCCCTTGCGGATAGCGGCCGGTGAACAGCAACGCGACCGCGGCGAACAGCACCAGGATGCTGACCAGACCGCCGCCGGCCGTGTAGACCCATTGACCGGCCCGCGCAGCGAGATAGGTGCTGCCGCCGATGAAGACGGTCACGATGATCAGCTGCGGCAGTGCCAGCAGCCACTTGACCAGGACCAGCCCCTTCGTCAGGTGCTCGGGGTACGTCACGTCCAGGGTGGCCGGGTATTCCGGGTGTTCCTCGAGGCTGAACGGCGGGTACCGGTCGGTCGCGAGTGCTCCGTATCCGTAGTAGGCCACCCGCCAGGTCCAGCGCAGAACGCCGACGTTGAAGTCGAACAGCGCCCGCGGGTCCCGGCCGGTGAGAAGGATTGCGAAGAAGGCGATGACGCTGAGGACCCAGAAGGCCACCCACAACAGTGCGAGCACCATGAGGTGCGGAATCAGCAGGAGCCATTTGACCAGCCATAAACCTCGGCTCAACGGCTCGTCGAGATTCCCTCGGAGCCGGACGGGGGAACGTGCTGTCACGGAAGTCGTTGCTGGGGAAGTCATCTCGCATCTCCCAAGGTGGAGCCCCTGACGCAGGGGTCATCTCAGGCATAGTTGACTGTGCGGCATCGCACCAGGGTGTCTCGGCACGGTGCGGCGGGACCAAGGTCCCTGCACAGTGCACCGAGCTGATGTTGATCATGGCGCGGGAGGCTTGCCGGCGCAGGGCGTTGCCCGCGATCGGCCGCGGATCAAGGTCGCAGGTGTTGCTGCCCGGGCGGTGTCGGCGGCGGGGTGGTCAGGATCAGATGCGCGACGAGGGCGGTCCAGCCTGTCTGGTGCTCTGCGCCGAGCCCCATGCCGTTGTCCCCGTGGAAGTACTCATGGAAGGGGATGTTGTCCTTCCACCGCGGATCGGTGGCCAACAGGTCGTACCAGCCGTGCACCGGACGGCGTCCGTCCGGCCCGGGCAGAAAGATGGAGATGAGGCGGTGGGAGATGTCGTCGGCCGCTGCGGACAGGTCCATCCGGCGCCCCGATCCGGATGGATATTCGACGATGATCTCACCGGGGGAGAGGGCGTCGTAGTCCCGTAGTGCTTCGATGAGCAAGGCGTTGAGCGGCATCCAGATCGGGCCGCGCCAATTCGAATTGCCACCGAACAGTGCGGTGGTGGATTCAGCGGGTTCGTAGTCGACCGATGCGGTCACGCCGCCCACCTCGACACTGAACGGATGGTCCCGGTGCCAGGCCGAGATGGCCCTGATGCCATAGGGGGACAGTAATCCCGCTTCCTCGAACACGGTGTCCAGCACCCGCACCACCCGTTCCGGCGAAACCATGGCCAGCAGACGGTGCTTCACCCCGTCGATCTCTTTCACGTGGAACGCGGCAGCCAATTCCGGATTGTTGGTCACGAACCATTGCGCCCTGGCCCGGAAATCGGGCATGTTTTCGATGGCCTGATGGTCGTAGGACAGCGCCGCCGTCACCGGCACGAGTCCGACGAGCGACTTGACCTTGATGGGAACGTCGACACCGTCGGCACGGTGCAGCATGTCGTAGAAGTAGGCATCCTCTTCGTCCCACAGCCCGGCCGTATTGGCTGCGCCGGCGATGGTCAGGAAGTGTTCGAAGAACTTGGTTGCAACGTCCTCGTAGGCGATGTCCTGCGCCGCCAGTCGTAGTGCTATGTCGAGCATGTCGAGCGCGTACATGGCCATCCACGCGGTGGAGTCCGCCTGTTCGACATAGCCCACAGCGATCGGCAGGGTGGACCGGTCGAGTGGGGAGATGTTGTCGAGCCCCATGAATCCGCCCTCGAACAGGTTGTTGTCCCCGAAATCCTTGTTGTCCACCCACCAGGTAAAATTGATCAGCAGTTTGTGGAAGATCCGTTCCAGGAAATGAAAGTCGGTTCCACCGTCGAGTTCGAATACCCGTATCGCGGCCCACGCGTGCACCGGCGGATTGACGTCGGAGAAGTTCCACTCGTAGGCCGGCAGCTGGCCGTTCGGGTGCATGTACCACTCGCGCAGCAGCAGTATGAGTTGGGATTTTGCGAAGGCCGCGTCGATGTGCCCGAGGGTGACGCAGTGGAACGCCAGATCCCACGCCGCGTACCACGGGTACTCCCACGGGTCGGGCATCAGGATGACCTCGTGATTGTTCAGGTGCCGCCAGTCGCCGTTGCGGACTGCGCCCCTGCCGGGCGGTGGCGTTGGTTGGCCGGGGTCACCGGACAGCCAACGCTTGACGTCGTAGTGGAAGAATTGTTTGGCCCAGAGCAATCCGGCGAAGGCTTGCCGGGCGACCACCGCCGCGTCATCGGTGAGGTGCTCGGGTAATACCGAAGCATAGAACTGGTCGGCCTCGGTCTTCCGCGTGGCCACCACTTCGTCGAAGCCGCGTCCGACATCGATGGTGGCTCGGCCGGGGGCCTCAGCATCCGCGTCGAGCGCGGGGTGGGGGACTCCGGCCAGGCGCACCCTGATGACCGAAGACCCCCCCGCCGGCACCGAGACTGCGTAGTGCAGCGCGGCTTTGGTGCCGACCCGCGCCGGATTGATGGTGGCGGAACCGTTCACGACGTGGTCGTTGATGCCGTCCTTGGGGTAGGCGCTGGCATTGCTGCCGCCGAACAACCGCTCGTCGTTGGTCTCGTTGTCGCAGAACAGCGGCTCCGGGTCACCGTCACCCGCGAGGACCAGTGGGCCGGACCTGGAATGGTCACCGATGATGCGGTCGCCCGCCCACCTCAGGTGCGGGACAGGATGGTCGGGATAGCCCCAGGACCAGGTGTTGCGGAACCACAACGTGGGCAACACGTGCAGGGTCGCCTCGTCGGGCCCGGCGTTCTCGACCGTGATCCGCATCAGCAGGTCCCGCGGGCCGTCCTTCGCATAATCGACGGTGACGACCCAATAGCGGTTCTCGGCGAAGATCCCGGTATCGACAAGTTCGTACTCCGGTTCCAGCCTGGACCGGCGTGCATTCTCTGCAAGCAGATCGCCGTAGGGGAATTGCCTCTGCGGGTAGTGGTAGCGCCAGGTGTGCCATGAATGGGTGGGGGTGCCGTCCAGGTACCACCAGTACTCCTTCGCGTCCTCCCCGTGATTGCCCTGCGGGCCGGTCAAGCCGAACATCCGCTCCTTGAGGATCGGGTCGACACCGTTCCACAGACCCAGCCCCAGGCACCAATTCTGCATCTCGTCGCAGAACCCTGCCATGCCCTCCTCGTTCCATCGGTAGACCCTGGACCGCGCATGGTCGTGCGGGAAGAAGTCCCAGGCGTTGCCGTCCGCGCTGTAGTCCTCCCGAACCGTGCCCCAGGCCCGTTCCGACAGGTACGGACCCCAATCCCGCCACGGGGCGGTGCCGGCGTTGGCCTCTGCCAGGCGCACCCGTTCCGGGTCCGCTGGGTTGTCTTGGTTCCTCGCCACGGTGACTTCTTCCTGTGCCCTTTTCCGACGGTCTCAATGCTGCGACGTGGCCGCTTCTGACGGCAGTCGGATGGTCGGCCGATCTTTTGCGTCGTCGCCCAGGCGATTCGGCCCGGCGTGCCGTCGATCTCCAAGTCGGCAGCGCGTTCCATTGCGTACTGGCGGGACTTGTCGGAGAACGCCGACAGCAGCGCCTCGCCATGGTCCACCAGGTGGACGCCGGGCCTGACTAGCTCACGAGTCTGCCGAGAAATCCGCGGCCGAGCATCATCCCTTTCGCGTGATTCCCGGCTTGCCCGGCGCGCCGGCAAGGTGGAAAGGTGCCCAGGGCAGCTGCACTCGGGTTTCTGATGAGCAAGAGCAAGGGCTCAGCGGTAGACGAGGTCGGGCGTGCGGAACGCCCCGAGGGCGTGGTCGGCCTGAAAGCTCTTGTGATCTCGGCGTACGCGTTTCACGGCGTCGGCTGCGAAGCCGACGACGTCCTGCACGAAGAGGTCCACCGCGCCCATGGCACTGGCGATGGCGGGCTCGACGTCGTGGTCGACCGTGCCGTTTTCGTCGGACATCGCGTGGGTGCGCGCAAGTACCCGTCCGCAGACCCGCGCGTACTGGTGCCAGTCGGCGGTCGATAGGTCTTCCAGGTCGACGTCGTCGCGATACCACGACCGTTCGCGAACGAGGAAGCTGTTGCCTTCATGCACGACGCTGCCGTAGAAGACACCGGCGTTGACCATGGCCACTTGGTGGGCGTTGGCGACCCGCGCGCCGTGATGTTCGGGCACATCCGCGTCCAGATGGGTGTCAGCACCGGTGTGGGTGTCGGCATCTGCGTCGGCGTCGGCGTCGGCGTCGGCGTCGGCGTCGGCGTCGGCGTCGGCCGAGCTGAAGTCAGACGCGGGCACCAGACCGGTGAGCGCGGAGCGTCGGGCTCGCTTGATCTCCAGGAGCACGTCGTCGGTCCCGTCGGCGTTGGGTCCCTCGATGAGAACGTAGTAGCGGGTCAGACCCAGAGATGCGGTGCCCTGTCCTTTGCGTTCGGCGACGTCCTTGACCTTCATTCCGGCGGCGCGAGCAGGCACGTGGATGTCGCTGTCGCGGACGTACCGATCGATGAGCCCTTGGAATTCTTCGTGTCGGCTCGAGATCGGGACGATCTTCTTGCTCGATGCGAAACGCTGCCCTGTCTCGTCGAGGTACTTGCCGGTCAAATACCTCGACCGAGAGCCAGACGTGGCGTCGTGGATCAATTCGACGATGACATCGGGGGAGTTGTCGTGCCGCAGTTCGTCCTTCGTCTCGGTTCCGTCAGCGGCATAACTGCCGATGGCGTCGGCGTAACCCCGCACGAACGCGTCGGCGATGCTGCGTTGCTTCTTCTTGCCCTTTCCCCCCTCGGACCCCGCGCCGAGCATCATCGCCGTCGCGCCGCGCTTGAGGTCCCCGGTGAACGGCGCGTAGGCGGCCTCGTCGTAGTCGTTGACGCCGAAGACCGGCACGTCGTCCCGGTTGGGCACGACACCGAAGTTCTCGGGGTGGACGTCACCAGCGGCCAGCACCGTCGGCATCCAAGGGTCCTCGCCGACCATGTCGCGGTAGAACAGCAACGCGGTGCCGCGGAAGAATGAGAACAGCGATCCGGCCAGCTTCTCGAACTTTTCCTGTGTTTCTTCGTTATGGGTG
>JBBRVZ010000034.1:0-33957 GCA_038246445.1 Mycobacteriales bacterium | reverse complement strand
CCCTATGGGAGGTCCGCGACCCCCGCCGCGGGCGACGGCCCCCCACCGCGAGGATGTCGACCCGGCTGAGCAGGCCGGACGGCTGCCCCGTGGCGTCGACCAGGAGCAGGAACGGCGAATCCATGCCACCGATCCGCCTCACCACCTCGGCGGGGTCGTCGTCGGCAAGCACGATCGCCTCCGGCGGAACGGGGCGAGCCGCCAGCAACGACGGTGCGCGGGGGCGTTCGACGGCGAGCGCCCGCGCCGCGGGGATGTCCAGTACACCGCGGGTGACGCCGTCATGGCTCACCAGCAGGACGGACCGACGCTCGGCCGCCTCGAGCGAGAACTCGACCGGGGCTTCGGCAGGCAACTGGGCAACGGGATGGGCCAGCGAAAGGAGCGTGACCTCCGCGGGCCACGCCGTTGCGGTGCGCCGGCCGCGCTCGGCGGCAGCACCGACCGCCACGAACAGGGCCATCGCGACAGCGATGCCGGCCGGTAACAGACCACCCACTCCGTCAGCGACGAGCACTGCGACCGCCCAGCCCGCGAGCAGGGCGGCGATGACGTACCCGCCCAGGACGGCGACCGCAGTGCCCCGCCGACGGTTTCCGGTCAGCTGCCACACGCCGGCGCGCAGTACCCGTCCGCCGTCCAGCGGCAACGCCGGGAGCAGGTTGAACACAGCGATCACCACGTTGGACAGCGCCAAGAGCATCAGCAGCAGCCACAGCACGGTGCCGGGCTCGGTCAACCGGGCAATCAGCCAAAAACCGCCTGCCAGCACACCCGATACCACCGGTCCCGCCGCCGCGATCAGCGCGTCCTCGCGCGGGTTCCGGGGAACCCGCTGCAGCTCGGACACCCCGCCCAGCAGGTAGAGCCGGACCGCAACCACGCTCATCCCGAGCAGCCGGGCAGACAGGCAGTGACCCAGCTCGTGCGCCAGCACACTGGCTCCCAGAAGGATCCCGAGCAGGACCGAGACAGCAATGGCGACAATGGGTTCGGTGCTCGGTACGGCCTGCATGATGATCGGAACGCCGAGCGCCCCGATCACCACGACGGACAGCGCCCAGGACGGTGCCACCGAGACCGGCACGCGGGCGATCCTGCCCACCACCACTGCGCGGGGGGATCCCCGACGGCGGTCGCCGGAGCCTGGATCAGTGCTGGTCACCCTGGAAGGCTAGTGGCAGGTGGTGCGCCGTCCGCGGTCAGCGACCGACCTGCCCGTCCCGTTCCGATCCGCTGTCGGTGCACTGTCCTACCGTTGCCCCATGACGATCCTCACCGCCGCAGCGCCGACGACAGGCGGCGGGTCCCCGATCAAGCCGCCGGACACGGCCGTTGCCGACCAGGTGCGGCGACGTCCGCTGGCGCTGTCGCCGTCACGGGCCGGCGATTTCAAGACCTGTCCCCTGCTCTACCGGTTCCGCGCCGTGGATCGGCTGCCGGAACCGCCGAGCGCGCCGGCCGTCCGCGGCACCCTGGTGCACAGCGTGCTCGAGCAGATGTTCGGCCGTCCCGCCGACCAGCGCACCCCCGACCTCACCGCCGCGCAGGTGCTGCCGGCCTGGCAGGCGATGACGGCGGAGGACCCCGCGTTGTCGGAGCTGGTGCCCGAGCAGGAGATGTCGTCGTGGTTGGCGTCGGCGGAGCAGCTCGTCCGCAGCTATTTCCGGCTGGAGGACCCAAGAAACTTCGATCCCGAATCGTGCGAGCTGGCGATCGAGATCGACGTCGGCGGGTCGGTGCCGCTGCGCGGTTTCGTCGACCGGATCGATCTGGCGCCGACCGGCGAACTGCGGGTGGTCGACTACAAGACGGGGCGGCCGCCCGGTCCGGACTTCGAGGCGGGGGCGCTGTATCAACTGAAGTTCTACGCCCTGATGATCTTCCGGCTGCGCGGGATAGTCCCCACCCAACTCAAGCTCATCTACCTCGCCGACGGCCTGACCCTGCAATACGCGCCGTCGGAAGCCGAGCTGTTGCGTTTCGAACCCGGCGTAGCAGCCCTGTGGTCCGCGATCACCCGGGCTCTGGAAACCGGGGACTTCCCGCCCCGGCGAAGCTCGTGGTGCCAGTGGTGCGCCCACCAAGCGCGGTGCCCTGAGTTCGGCGGAACACCACCGACCTACCCCGGTTCACCCGGGTCCGGCCCGCGACCGGAGCAGATCGACCCGGCGGACTGAGCTCCCGGCGGTCACAGCCGGCAGGACCGGATGTCGGAGGCGAGGATCGCCTTGGCTCCGAGCTCGACGAGCGCGTCCATCACCGGGTTCACCTCGTCCCGCCGGACCATCGCCCGGACGGCCCGCCAGGCGGGGTCGGCCAGCGGCGCGACCGTCGGCGATTCCAGGCCCGGGGTGATGGCGGTGGCCCGCTCCAATAGGTGCTCGGGGCAGTCGTAGTCGAGCATCAGGTACTGCTGCGCGAACACCACCCCCTGCAGCCGGCTGCACAGCTGCCGAGCGGCGCCGGACACCGGGGCGCCGCCGCGGCTCAGCAGCACCGCCTCGGAGGCGCAGATCACGTCACCGAACGCGACGAGACCGTGCTGACGCAGGGATCTGCCGGAGTCGACGACGTCAGCGATGGCGTCCGCAAGCCCGAGTTGCACGGAGATCTCGACCGCGCCGTCCAGCCGGATGACCTCGGCCCGGATGCCGTGTTCGGCCAGATCCTTGCGGGCCAGGCTCGGGTAGGAGGTGGCGACCCGCTTGCCCGCGAGGTCGGCGATGTGCCACTGATGGTCGGCGGGACCGGCGTAGCGGAACGTCGAGTAGCCGAACCCCAGGCCGATAAGCTCGTCCACGGCGGCGCCGGAATCCGCGGCAAGATCGCGCCCGGTGATGCCGAGATCGAGCTCACCGGAGCCGACGTAGACAGCGATGTCCTTGGGCCGCAGGAAGAAGAACTCGACGTCGTTCGCGACGTCGAGCACCGTCAGGTCGCGCGACTCGTACCGCTGGCGGTACCCCGCCTCCCTGAGCATGGCCGCTGACGGTTCGCTCAACGTGCCCTTGTTCGGCACGGCAACTCTCAACATCGGTACTCCTTCGACAAAACGCCTGCGGGGTGTGGACGACATAGCGGGATGGGGGGCGGCGCGAGGCAACTCATCGCCATGGCGTCCGTGGATTGGTTTGGGCGGTTCCACTGTTTGTGCAGCGGCGTGCTATCTCGGCCGGCGAGAGCAATGCTCGGCGTCCTAGAGATACCGGTAAACCTGCTCGAGGCCGATACCGCGGCCGATCATGATCACCTGGGCGCGGTAGAGCAGCTGAGAGATCTCGAGTGCGAGGCTGTCGTCGTCCTCGTGTTCGGCCGCCAGCCAGACCTCGCCGGCCTCCTCCAGCAGTTTCTTTCCCTGCGCGTGTACCCCGGCGTCCAGCGCTGCCACGGTCCCGGAACCGTCCGGTCGGGATACCGCCCGGTCGGTGAGCTTCGCGAACAGGGAATCGAACGTCTTCACGGTCGTTGATTGTCGCAGAGTGGGTCGGACCCGCCGCCCGCCCCGTCCGGTGTCCGGTCACGCGGACACAGCCGGCGGCGCTCGGAGCTCGGGTATTATCGGGGTTCTTCCCGTGGGTCGGGGGCGCCGATGACGCTTCGACGATTTCGCCAGGATCTCAACAATGTCACCAGTTGGGTCCTGCTGATAGTCACGGTTGCCACCATCGTGACCGGTCTCATCGCTCACCTCTGGGATCTGAACGGCTTTACCTGGCACACGACCTTCGGCTACGTGATGATCGCGGCGGTCGTCGCGCACCTACTGCTGAACGCGCGACAGCTGTTCGCCTACAGTGCATTCCGGCTCCGACGGGGCATCAGGTCGGCGCTGTCCAAGCCTCGGCCGACAGCTGCCCGACGGGCACCGGTGCCGACCGGAAAGGCAGCCACCGCCAAGGCGGTCCTGTTGAGCCGCCGCGGGCTGATCGGGATAGGCCTGGGTGCCACCGCCGGGTACGCCCTCGGACATGGGGTCCGGCCGCAGCCGCAGTTGGCCCGTGGAACGGACCTCGGGCTGGTGTATCACCAATGGTCGGCGGCTCCCGGCATGGTGGACGCGGTCGGGGCCCTGACGTCCCTGGGACGGCAGCCCCCGTTGTACAAAGCCTATGACGATAGTGCCCGGCTCGGATTGCCCCGACCTGTCTCGGCCGGCGGGCTACCGACGGAGATCGCGATCACCCGCCGCCGTTCGGTCAGGTCCTACGGCACAACCCCGATGACCGTCGACGAGCTGGCCAAGGTGCTGCTGCTCACTGGTGGGTTGACCACCGACGGCCGGCGGACCCATCCGTCCTCCGGCGCGCTGTACCCGATCGAGACCTACGTCGTCGTCCACGATGTCGACGGTGTCGCGCCCGGTGTCTACCACTACGGCGTCGAGCGCCACGAGCTGCACACGATCCGCACCGGTGACTTCCGGCAGTACGTCGTCGACAAGGGCCTGAACCAGGACTTCCTCGGAGAAGGTTCTGCCGTCATCTACCTGACGATGATCTTCCAGCGGATGCGTTTCAAGTACGGCGAGCGCAGCTACCGCTACGGTCTGATCGAGGCCGGGCACCTCGGGCAGAACCTTTACCTGGCGGCCACCTCGCTGGGATTGGGAGCCTGCGCGGTCGGTGCTTACGACGATCGGGGAATCGATGAACTATTGGGCATCGACGGCGCGGAGGAGGTCTCGGTATACCTGCTCAGCCTCGGCCGGGAGGCCTGATCGGCGAGCTTTCGAGAGCGTGCCGACGGCAACCTGCGCTGCGTGAGGACCGACGCGGACCCCGAACCTCCTCCGGGCACGTCGGCGCGTGGAAGTCGGACAGTGCCGTTCCCTGCCCTGTCGAGCAAGCACCATTCGTGTCATGCCGACGCGGAGACGTCTCCGCGGAAACGTTGTGGGCTCTGCAGCGGGCGGGCCAACCTGCCGGTTCGTTCCGCCATGGCAGGCTCGGCAGCAAACGTTCGGGACGGAGGATGAGCAGTGCCGGTGCAGGACGACGACGGCGGCGTGTCGCGCCGACTGGCGCGCCGTTTCCGCATCGGCGCCGCGGTGATGCTGCTTGTCGGTGCCGTCCTCCTGCTGGTAGGGGTCCTGCGGCCGCCCTCGCTCCCGACCGTCCTGGCGATGATGGTTGGCCTCGCCGCGGTCGGCATCGGCGCGGTGCTCGTTGTGCGGACGCTCCTGTGGGCCGGCATGACGACTGCGCCGGTCCCGGCATCGGGTGGCGCGCGAGGGGTGATCGGCGCGGCCAACGCACTGTCCCCCGTCCGTCCCGGCGCACCGACACGGCGCAAGCTCGGCGCGCTGATCGTGCCGATCCGGGTGACCGACGGGCCGCAGCCGGGTGGCGGTGCATTGCTGATCCACGCCAGAGCCGATGGCCTCGCTCCCGTCGCCGATGACGCCGTACGGGTCTGGCGGGCCGGCCGCGCAGGACCCGAATCCCTTGCGCCCGGTGAGACGTCAGGTGCGGTGCGCGGTCGATTCCTGCTCCGTCGCGAATCCGACGGCGCCGTGTTCTTGGGGACCACTCGGCTCACGGACGCCGTTTAGAATCTGGTCGCCGGAGCAACCATGCACACCGACCGCGCGGTGCCGGTCAGATGAGCTTGGCTGCCCGTCGTCGCGCCTTGGTCGCGGCAGCCGCCGCAGGCTCCGGCGCCTTCGCTGCGACCGCAATCTTCCTCGTCGTGCCATTCACTCCGGCAGGCTGACGGGTTCTGCCGTTCGTCCCGGCACCCTTCGCGCCGACACCGTTGACGGCAGAACCGTTCGCGCCGGAACCGTTCGCTGCGGCACCGTTGACGGCAGAACCGTTCGCTCGGGACACAAGACTGCGCGTCGAAGCCGCCTCGGTCGCGACGGCAGACCCGCGGGTCGGCTCGGTCGCCCTTCCCGCCCCCCGGCCGGCCAGGACGGGCGCCAGAAACTGCCCGGTGTACGAGTCCGGGTTCGTTGCGATCTGCTCGGGCGTGCCCTGAGCGATCACCAACCCGCCCCCGGAGCCACCCTCCGGACCCATGTCGATGACGTGATCGGCGGTCTTGATGACGTCGAGGTTGTGCTCGATGACGATCACCGTGTTGCCCTTGTCGACCAGCCCGTTCACCACACCCAGCAACTTCTCCACGTCCGCGAAATGCAACCCGGTGGTCGGTTCGTCCAGCACGTACACCGTCCGGCCGGTCGAGCGCTTCTGCAGTTCGGACGCGAGCTTGACCCGTTGGGCTTCGCCGCCGGACAGCGTCGGTGCGGGTTGCCCAAGTCGCACGTACCCCAAACCCACCTCGACCAGTGTCTTGAGATGGCGGTGGATCGGGCCGATCGCCTCGAAGAACTCGGCCGCATCCTCGATGGTGGTGTCCAGCACCTCGGCGATGTTCTTGCCCTTGTAATGGACCTCCAGGGTCTCGCGATTGAAGCGGGCACCCTTGCAGACCTCGCACGGCACGTAGATGTCCGGCAGGAAGTTCATCTCGATCTTCAGCGTGCCGTCACCGGCGCAGGCCTCGCAGCGTCCGCCCTTGACGTTGAACGAGAATCGGCCCTGTTGGTAACCGCGCACCTTGGCTTCGGTGGTCGATGCGAACAGCTTCCGCACGTGGTCGAACACACCCGTGTAGGTCGCCGGGTTGGATCGCGGGGTGCGTCCGATCGGCGACTGATCGACGCCCACCACCTTGTCGACCTCGTCCACGCCGGTGACCCGGGTGTGTCGACCGGGCACCATCCGGGCGCCGTTGATTCGGTTCGCCAGCACGGCATGCAGGATGTCGTTGACCAGGGTGGACTTGCCGGAGCCCGAGACCCCGGTCACCGCAATGAGTGTCCCCAGCGGGAAGTCGACCGTCAGGTCTCGCAAATTGTTCTCCCGGGCGCCGACCACGGTCAATTTCCGGCGCTTGTTCAGCGGTCGCCGGACCACCGGCACGGCGATCTCGCGCTTGCCGGAAAGGAACGCCCCGGTGATCGAATCGGGCGACGACTCGAGGTCGTCCACCGTGCCGGAAACCACGACCTGTCCGCCGTGCTCGCCGGCGCCGGGGCCGATGTCGACGACCCAGTCCGCGGTCCGGATGGTCTCCTCGTCGTGTTCGACGACGATCAGCGTGTTCCCGAGATCCCTGAGCCGGGTGAGGGTCTGGATCAACCGGTGGTTGTCCCGCTGGTGCAGACCGATGGACGGCTCGTCCAGCACGTACAGCACCCCGACCAGGCCGGAGCCGATCTGGGTGGCCAACCGGATCCGTTGCGCCTCACCGCCGGACAATGTCGCTGCCGGGCGGTTCAGTGACAGGTAGTCCAGCCCCACATCCAGCAGGAAGCCAAGCCGGGCGTCGACCTCCTTGAGCACCCGTTCGGCGATCATCCGGTCGCGGTCGGACAGGATCAGCCCGGGGAAGAAGGCGGCCGCGTCCCTGATCGACATCGCGGACAGCTCGGCGATGTTCTGCCGGCCGAACGCTGAATGCTCGATGGAGACGGCGAGGATCTCCGGCTTGAGCCGGGTGCCGTGACAGACGGGGCAGGGCACCTCGCGCATGTAGCCCTCGTACTTCTCGCGGGCGAAGTCGGAGTCGGTCTGCGAGGCCCGGCGCTCGAGGTAGGGAATGACGCCTTCGAACTCGGCGTAGTAGGAGCGCTGTCGGTTGTACCGGTTGCGGTAGGTGACGTGCACCTGCTCGTCGACACCGTGCAGCACCGCCTTGCGAATGTGCGGCGCCAGCCTGTCCCAGGGTGTATCCATGGAAAAGCCCATGACCTCGGCCAGCCCCTGCAGCAGCCGGGTGAAGTACTCGCTGGTGGTGCCGGCCGCCCACGGATGGATCGCGCCACCGCCGAGTGACTGCGAGCCGTCCGGCACCACCAGTTCCGCGTCGACCTCCTTGCGGGTCCCCAGCCCGGTGCACTCGGGGCACGCGCCGAACGGCGAGTTGAACGAGAACGACCGGGGCTCCAGTTCGTCCAGAGCCAACGGGTGATCGTTGGGACAGGCCAACCGCTCGGAGTAACGGCGTTCCCGCAGCGGGTCGTCCTCCGGTAGATCCACGAAATCGAGAATGACGACGCCGTCGGCGAGCCCGAGGCCGGTTTCCACCGAGTCGGTGATCCGCTGCTTCGCGGTCTCCCGGTTGACCAGGCGGTCGACGACCACCTCGATGGAATGTTTCTCCTGCTTCTTGAGCTTCGGTGTCTCGGTCAGCTGGTGGACGACCCCGTCGATCCGAACCCGGGAGTACCCCTTCGCCTGCAGATCGTTCATCAGGTCGACGTACTCACCCTTTCGCTCCCGGATCACCGGCGCGAGGACCTGGAACCTGGTGCCCTCGGGCATTTCCAGCACCCGGTCGACGATCTGCTGCGGTGTTTGCTTCGAGATCGGCTCGTCGCAGACGGGACAGTGCGGATGTCCGATCCGGGCATACAGCAGGCGGAGGTAGTCGTAGATCTCGGTGATCGTGCCGACCGTCGACCTGGGGTTGCGGGAGGTCGACTTCTGGTCGATCGAGACGGCCGGCGACAGCCCCTCGATGAAGTCCACGTCGGGCTTGTCCATCTGGCCGAGGAATTGCCGTGCGTACGACGACAGCGACTCGACGTACCGCCGTTGACCTTCGGCGAAAATGGTGTCGAAGGCGAGCGACGACTTCCCAGATCCGGACAAACCGGTGAAGACCACCAGGGAGTCCCGCGGCAGGGTGATGTCGACGTTGCGCAGGTTGTGCTCGCGGGCGCCCCGCACGATCAGGTGGTCGGTCACGATGACCCATGCTAGGCGCGCGGTCCGACAGCCCCGTATTCCACGGTTGCACGCAGCCTGGACGACGATGGCGGGATGACGACGGACACAGCACCGATCCGCTGGGCGCTGGCCGGTTACGGCTCCGGCGGCCGGATCTTCCACCGGCCGCTGATCACGTCCGCCGACGGGTTGACGCTGGTCGCGGTCGTGACCGGAAACCCTGAACGCCAGAACAGGGTCCGCGCGGAGGCCAACGGTGTGACGCCGGTTCCGTCGCTGTCGGACCTTGCCGGGTTGGGCGTTGTCGGTGTGACGATCACGACACCCAGCGCGACACACGGCACACTCGCTCATGAAGCGCTGGAGATGGGTCTGCACGTCGTGGTCGACAAACCGTTCGCCCTCACCGCCCCGGATGCCCGCGAACTGGTCGACCACGCCGCGGCCGCGAAGCGGACAGTGACGCCCCACCAGAACCGCCGGTGGGACAGCGACTTCCTGACACTGCGCCGGCTCATCGCGGACGGCGAGCTCGGTGAGGTTCACCGCTTCACCTCGCGCCTCGACCGTTTTCGTCCGGTCAAGGACAGCTGGCATGGCGGCACGGTGCAGCAGGGCGGCGGCACCCTGCTGGACCTGGGGCCGCATCTGGTCGACCAGGCGCTGTGCGCATTCGGCCCGGTGGACACGGTCCATGCGGAAATGCGCGCGATCCGCGCTGGTGCGCAGGCCGAGGACGACATCGAACTGCATCTGCATCACGTCGGTGGAGTGCGGTCCACGCTGGCCGCCGGGATGGCCTCGGCGGCGCCCGGGCCACGGCTGCAGGCCAACGGCACCCGCGGCGGGTTCGTCATCGATGGGTTCGACATCCAGGAAGGGCAGTTGAAGCAAGGCCGTTCTCCAGCATCGTTGGGCGACTCCTGGGGGGTGGAGCCCGAATCCGCCTGGGGCACCCTCTACTGCGGTGAGACCCGACGCCGGGTCCCCAGCGAGCGCGGCTCCTGGGACTTGTTCTATCCGGCGGTGGCGGACGCAATAGCAGGGCGCGGGATCACGCCGGTGGACCCGTGTGATGCCGTCGCCACCGCTGTCGTTCTCGACGCGGCGCGCGAGTCCACCGCGACCGGGACAGTGATCAGGGTCGGTTGAGTGCACCGCAGCCGGCCAGTGTTGCCGTGGTGGGAAGAACTGGCCGTTTCCCGATCGGTGTGCGGCCGGATCGGCGAGCCGATCGGTGAGCGGCCAACTGGTGAGCGTGCGATACCGGGAATACGGTGCGCGGGTGGATACCCCAACATCCGAGGCAATCGGCGGCTACTGCGGACATGTCGATCCGGACGGCCCCGCCGCCACCCGTGACCTCCCCGATATCACCATCACCAAGATGTCGGTCGGGCCGATGGACAACAACGCATACCTGTTGACCTGCAATCGAACCGGTGAGGCGGTGCTCATCGACGCCGCAAACGACGCCGACCGGCTGCTCGAGCTGATCGGCGGGGGCCGTCCGTTACGGGCAGTGGTCACCACGCATGCGCACCACGACCATTGGCAGGCACTGTCCGCGGTGAGCAAGCGGACCGGCGCCACGGTGTACGCCGGAACCGACGACGCCCCAGGCATTCCGGTCAGTACCGATGTCCGCCTGCAGCACGGGGATTCGCTGCCCCTGGGCGACTGCACTCTCGAGATCATCGCGTTGCGCGGGCACACGCCGGGCTCGATCGCGGTGCTCTACCGAGATCCGCGAGGGCACCCGCACCTGTTCACCGGCGACTCGCTATTCCCTGGGGGTCCGGGAAAGACAACCTCGCCCGACCGGTTCTCGTCGCTGATGGACGATCTCGAGGACCGCATCTTCCGCACATTGCCGGACGACACCTGGGTCTACCCCGGGCACGGCGACGACACGACCCTCGGCGCCGAGCGACCGCACCTCGCGCAATGGCGGGCCCGCGGGTGGTAGTCGCAGGCCCGCCGATACCCCGCGTGGTGACTGGCGCGGTGGACAGTGCACGTTGGTGTGGTTAGCCTTATCTTCTACCCGACGTGTCGGGTCCTCGAGAGGCCGGAGCCCGACCGTGTCGAAGTTATCAGCGTTGCTCAGCCAGCGCGTAGTGCACCGCGGCCTGCAGCACGTGCGCGAGTAGACCCAGCGAGCGCCGTAGCGTGGTCGCATCGAGGGTGACCAGGAGCCCGTCCGGGGTCGGGATCGATCCGTCGTCGGGCTCAAGCACGTCAACGACGATCTGCTCGTCGGGGCTCAACGGGTCAAGGCTGTAGGTGCCGGGCAGGTCCTCGATCTGCAGCGTGCGCCCACCGACCCGGGCGGCCCCCTGGTACCGGGACACCGTCACCCCGGGGTAGTTGCCGGTCTTGGCCCGCAAACCGGTCAGCGCGTTGAACAGGGTGGTCTTGCCCGAGTTCGGGCTTCCGAGCAGGGCCAGTCGCGGCCCCTCGCTGGTGGTCGTCGAGCCCTTGCGGGAACCTTTGTGGCCGCTGCTCACGCTCCGGTGACCACGTGGATGCAGCATGCCTGGGCACGCCGCAGCGCAACCTCGTAGCCTGACACCTGGTAGATCACCGGGTCCGCCAACGGTGCCCGTCGCAGCACCGTCACCTCGGTGCCTGGCGCGAAGCCCAGGTCGACCAGCCGGCGCGAGATGGCACAGTCGACCGAACCGGACACGTCGCAGATCACCCCGGACTGCCCACCTGCGAGGTCGGCCAGCGTTGTGGCCCGCCCGGGCACCTCCGGTGCGAAGGGAGGTGCCGGTGTGCGTCGTGCTCACCTTCACCGACGAGCTCACCCGCAGGCAGGGCAGCGTCGACCTGACCGGGTTGCGCCGGGCCTTGGGAGTTCCGGTCGTGGCCGTCGTCGCCGGCCGCGCCCGCGACCTCGGGGAGCTGCGCGAGCTGATGGGTGACCCGCAGTCGTGGATGACACCGGTAGTGCTGCCCCCCACCGACACCGCCGAGCTGACGGCGTGGATCTCCTCGGTGCTGACCGCCGGCCGCTACGCCGAACCCTGCGTGGACGCGCGGACCCGACGCGTGGACGCGGTGCTGCTGCATCCGCTGTGGGGCACACTGATCTTCTTCGCGACGATGTTTGCCTTTTTTCAGGTCATCTTCACCGCCGCCGCCCCGTTGCAGGCCGGTGTCGAGGACCTGTTCGGCTTCCTCGGTGGGCTGGTGGACGCGCACGTCATCAACCCCCTGCTGGGCAGCTTCCTGTCCGACGCGATGATCGGCGGCGTCGGTGGGGTGCTGGTCTTCCTGCCGCAGATCGCGCTGCTGTTCTTCATGATCTCGCTGCTCGAGGGTGTCGGGTACATGAGCAGGGCGGCGTTCCTGATGGACCGGGTGATGGCGAAGGCGGGGCTGGAGGGCAGAGCCTTCGTGGCCCTGCTGTCCTCCCTGGCGTGCGCCATCCCCGGGATCATGGCGACCCGCACGCTGCCGTCGGCCCGCGACCGGCTGGCCACCATGATGGGCGCCCCGCTGATGACGTGCTCGGCGCGGCTACCGGTCTACGTGCTGCTCATCGGGCTGCTCGTCAGCCCCGACACGAGGTTCGGTCCGCTCGGCGCGCAGGGCGCAGTGATGTTCGTGCTCTACCTGGTGGGGGCCTTCTCGGCGATGGCCTCGGCGTGGGTGTTCAGCAAGCTCGGCCGCAGCCGGGGACCCCTGATGCCCTTCTACATGGAGATGCCGCCCTACCGGTTGCCCTCCCCCCGCTCGATGGTGCTGGCGGTGTGGGAACCGTCCAAGGGCTTCTTGCGCAAGGTCGGCAAGATCATCCTGGTCACCACCATCGTGCTCTGGGCCCTGCTCAACCTCCCCGCGCGCGGGGAGACAGAGATCAGCGCAGCCGGGATCGACACCGGGGACGACGCCGCCGTGTCCGCCTACGTTCTCGACCACAGCTACGCCGCCTCGGCCGGCCGGTTCGTCGCCCCGGTGTTCGACCCGCTTGGCTTCGACTGGCGCATCAACGTCGGAGTGCTCGCCTCCCTCTCCGCACGGGAGGTCTTCGTCGCCACCCTCGGGCAGGTCGCCGCCGCCGAGGACCCCGACAACCCGTCCAACGCGCTCGAGCAGATGACCGTGCAGGACGGCCCGCAGGCCGGTGAGAAGCTGTTCACCCCCGCCGTCGTGGCAGCACTGATGGTGTTCTTCCTCTACGCGCTGCAGTGCATGTCCACGGTGGGCGTCATGCGCCGCGAGTCGGGGTCATGGCGCTGGCCCGCCATCGCCTTCGGTTACATGTTCGTCCTCGCCTGGGTCATGGCACTGCTGGTCCACACCGCCGTCGCGGCGCTGACCTGACATGGGCACCACACCCGAGGCTCAGCACGGTGACGGCGGCACCGCGGTGGTGCCGGTGCACCCCGAGCCGGTCCCTGGTGAGGAACGCGTGATCAGGTGGGTGATGCCCCCGGGCACCCTCGGCTTCGTCGGAGCCGTCGACGTGCTACCCCCCGGGCTGCAGCCGCTGCTCGACGACGGCACCATCGAAGAAATCTTCGTGGAGCCCGCCGCCATCCGGGTCCGGCTGGGCCAGGACAGGGCATGGCGCACCGAGGGCGCCCGGGTGCGGTCCGCGCTGCAGGCGGCCCTGACCGACCGTTCCCGGTGGACGGGCCGCGGGGGCAGCTCCCCGGACGCCGTGCTGGCCATGGCCGTGACGCAGGTCCTCGACGGTCACGTCGGGGCCTTCGTCCGCTCCCACGGCGGCAGCATCACCGTGATCGGCGTCCACGCCGGCGAGGTCGAGGTCGAGCTCTCCGGCTCCTGCTCGCACTGCCCGTCCGCGGAGCTCACCCTGGCCGGACGGTTCGAGAACGCCGTGCGCGAGCTCTACCCCGAGCTCCGCCGCATCCGGGCCCACGAGGCCGCCTCCCCCGGGTCCCGGCGTGGGCTCGGCCTGTTGTCCCTCCGCACGCGCTGAATGCTGCCACGCCTCATCGAGTGCGCCGGGGCGCTGACTGCCGACGTACCGGTCGACCGGGCAGCTGGCCCACAGCGCTCGTCCATGACGGACATCTGATCGACTGGCTCGTCGTCTGATTGGCGTACCCACCGACCTGGCACGACGTTGCTTCGCCGACGGGTGCCCACCCGTCACCGGTGCGTACGATGAAGTCTGTTCAAGGCTCTTGTCTGGGGGGAGTGGGACCGATGGGGCTCTCAGAGGGCGATCAACGAAGACTCGACGAGATCGAGCGTGCCTTGCGCAGCGAGGACCCCGGCTTTGCTGCCACCATCACCATCAGTACGGTGCGCCGTCATCGCACCGTACTAGCGGGTCTGGTGTTCCTCGTCGGGATGCTCGCGCTGGTTGCGGGTCTGGTGACAACGGATGCCGCACTGTGGGTGGGCGTCATCATCAGCGTGCTCGGCATTGCGGCGATGGGTACCGGCGCGGTGCTGTACTTCAGGCCCCGCCGCCTGCGGTTGATCGGATTCTCCCGGCGGCGCTCGGGGTCACCTCGCTCAGGATCACGTCGATCACGACGGGCTTCCTGACGAAGACCTCGACGACGGTCCCCTCGATCGGCACGACGTTCCCTGCCAAAACCGCCGCCCCGGCGGCGCACAGCAGGTCGACAAACTAGGCACTGCCACTGATAGGGGCGCCTGACTCGATCCGGTCCGGATCCGCGGCCGCCACCATCCGACGCCCGACAACCCCTGCCGCCTGACGGATCTCCCGGCACCCGAGAATTCGGTAGGGCACCGGGATGCCCGCCAGTTGTTCGACGTACCACCACGGATTGCTGGTGCTCCCGACCAGCCTGGTGGTCCCGTCGGCCACCCGCTCGACATGTCCGAGACCGCGTGGCATAACCCGGGAGACGTCCTCCACCGACGCCTCGATGATTACCTCGACGTCGTACTCCCAGCCGACGGCGAGATGCTCCTCGAGCACGGCAACCGGTTCCAGATCCGCTGGTGGGTCGAATGTTCCGTCCAGCACCTCGACCTCTCGGATGCGGTCGATGCGGTAGGCCCGCCGCTCGCCATTGCGATGGTCCCGGCACAGCAGGTACCACCGGCCGTGCCGCACCACCACCGCCCACGGGTCGAGATCCAACGTTGACTCCCACCCGGCCTCCGAGCGATAGCCCACCCGGATCTGACGGTGCTGCAGGCAGGCCTGCACCAGCGCGGTCGTGGTAGCCGGATCCGGCCGGGCAGCCGCGCGGTCGGGTGCCGGTGCGGTCGTCCGGCGGACGGCCTCGACCTGCGCGGCAACAGCTTCGGGCAGCGCACAAACGATCTTCGCCAATCCGCTACCCACCGGGTCCGTCGAACTCTTCGCGTCGTGGTGACCATCCAGCACCGCCATGACCAGCGCCAGTGCCTCCTCGGCGCTGAAGGTCAGCGGTGGAACGCGAACGCCCCGCCCGAGCCGGTAGCCGCCGTAAGGGCCGCGGCTGAATTCGATGGGCATACCGGCTTCACGCAGGATGGCGACATAACGGCGGGCCGCCCGCTCGGTGATTCCCAGTTCACCGGCGAGTCTGTCCGCCGTGATACCTGGGCTCGCCTGGAGAAGTTCCAGCGCCAGCAACGCTCTGGCGGTCGGGCTCGTTCCAGAATCTATTGTCGACCTCCACAACCGGAAGCAGATCGTCCGGAGTGGACCCTAGCATTCCGAAGCATGACAGACACCTTCCTTGACACAGCCATCGCCGAACCCGTGTTGATGCCGAACGAAGCGGACATGATGCTGTTCGCACTGGAACGATCGAGGGCCCAGTTCGCCTGGAAATGCGGCGGTCTCGATGCCGCAGCCCTCAGCCGTCCCTTCCCGCCGTCGAAGATGACGGTCGGCGGGATGATCAAGCACCTGGCCTTCGTCGACGACTGGACGGCCGTCCGACTGGTGGCGAGGCCCATGCCCGCGCCCTGGACAGGCGTCGACTGGGACGGCGACCCCGAATGGCCGTGGCATTCCGTGGCCGACGACTCGCCGGAGGAGATCTACGGGCTCTGGCGCGAGGCGTCGGCGCGGTGTCGGGCCGCCGTGGCAGAGGTGCTTTCCGACGGCGGGCTCGATCGGCCCGTCAAGTTCACCTTCAACCCGAACGAGGTACTCAACGCGCGGCGCATCCTGGTCGACCTGCATGACGAGTACGCCCGGCACGTCGGTCATGCCGACCTGTTCCGCGAGGAGATCGACGGTCTGGTCGGCGAGGATCCGCCGCAATCCTGAGAGGGGTAGCCGGCGCGATGGGTCGCGGAGAGCCGCGCACCGCCTGTCCGAAGCTGCGAGCCTCCCGCGTTCCGTGGAGCGATCCGGACGAGGACTACGCCGGAATCTGGTCGGTGACGTGCCTCGTGTGCCGTGCGTCAGGTGTCGAAGGCGGCCAGGTGTGGGCCGACCGCGGTCGTCCAACGCCGTACGAAGCTCCGGTGTGCGCCCGCGGCCGTCGAGGTAGATGAACCGACTAGCCGACGCCCCGCCAACCACCTGACGAGCCGACCGCAACCAGGCCGAGAGGCGGTGCTGGGCGCACAGCCGCATGTGCGAGCGCAGTTGCTCGCGGACGTCGAATGGCACACCGCGATGACACTGCGCCGTGCCACCGGTGACCGCTGCGCCTCGAACTGCGGGGTGATGCCGGACTGTCGGTGGGCCTTCGTACGGTGTTCGGCATGACTCTCGACTTTCAGGTCACGGTGGACTGTTCCGACCCGCACGTCCTTGCCGACTGGTGGGCCGATGCGCTCGGATGGGCGGTGGAGCCGAGCGACGAGGATTTCATCCGCCGGATGATCACCCAGGGGTATGCCACCGCAGACCAGACGACCACGCACAGGGGCACGCTGGTGTGGAAGGAGGGCCAGGCGATCCGTCATCCTGACGGCCCGATGACGGGTCCGGGTGGTCGCCGGATCCTGTTCCAGGGGGTCCCCGAACCGAAAACGGTCAAGAACCGGATGCATCTGGATGTCTTCGCCGGGCCAGGCAGGGTGGAGGCGGAGATGGAGCGGCTGATCGCCGCCGGCGCAACGTTCCAGCACCGGGGTCAGCAGGGACCGCACGGCTGGGTGACGCTCACCGACCCCGAGGGCAACGAATTCTGCATCACCTGACGTCACCAGTGCCGTTACTTGATACCGCGGTCGTCGGTCCTGGCAACCTGGAGCGCCAGCCATCGGGCGATCTCCTCCCCCGCCCGCAGCCCGATGCCATCGGTGACCGTGACGCGGTCAGCGATCCATCCGGACTCAGCCAGTTCACCGTGCCGGGGCCGGATGGCCACCGCTGCCATGGACAGGAACCCGGCGTCGAGCGCTCCATCGCCGGCCGCGATCAGCCGATCGCCGCCGGCCCTGGCTAGCACTTCCGTCACCGCGGCTTGTTTGGTGAGCGCCCGCGGCAGCGCATAGATCTTCCGTCCCTGCAGCGATACCACCCAGTTGCGCTCGGCGCACCACAACGACCACTGCTGGACAAAGGTGCGGGGTAGCCGGTCGAGATCCACGACCAGATAGCAGAACAGGTCGTCGGCCACCCTGAGGGTGCGCACCCACGGCACCCGCGTCCGACGGGTCAGCTCCGCAACGACGTCGCCCAGAGCCGCACCGTCACTGTCGATCCGGTCATCAACGGCCCGACGCCAGGCCGCATCCGAGCGTCCGTCGACGATGATGTGTCCGCCGTTGCTGGTCACCGCGTATCTCGTGGGAGCACCCGGCAGCTGCACCCGGCCGTACTGGGCCAGGGTCCGCGTCGTCGTCGGTACCAGTTCCGCCGACGCGGCGAGCTGTTCCAGCCACCGGCCGGCCGCAGCGGTGAGGAAGGACTGCGGCCTGCCGTCCAGGAATTCCACGCAGATCAGTGGCGGGACGGCGTCGGGCGCAAGAGCTTCGTCGATCGCCGTCCGGGAATAGATCACGGTGCGGTCCAGGTCGACCGCCGCCACTGTCGTCATCCCTCGCCCGAATCCGCAGGCGTTCGGGGTGTTTCGCCCACAACCTGTGTCCCGGGATCAAGTGGCCGGACCAGGCCGACACAGGAGTACGCCAGATCCGGAACCACCTCCACCGGAACGCCGCGGCGGCGGGCGAGCAGCCGCAGATGCACATGGTCGGGGTTGCCGGGCTCTCGAACCAGGATCTTCCACGGCACCCGACGCAGCAGCACCCGGGTCGTCTCCCCCACCCCGGGCTTGACGAAGTTGACCGACTCGATCCCGTACCGGCGACGGATGACCTGGACGGCCTTCCAGCCGGCGAAGGTGACCTCCCGATCCGAACCGGTCAGCGACCCGATCCCCTGCAGGACATCGTGTCTCACGTCCGAGAATCGGGCGGCAACAGCATCGAGCAGAACGGTGGAGACGTCCGCGGCAGCCAGTTCACGGTAGAACTTGGCGCCGTGGAATTCACGCGGGCCGGTGAAAGCCCGGTTCAGCACTGTTCGGGACACCAGCCCGGACACCGTGGAATTCAGGCAGGCCGATGCGATGAGGAAGTCGTCCCGGGTGCCGAACGTGCGGACGCAGTGCCCCGGGTCGGCCAGCACGGCCAGGTCGTCGGAGAACCGCGGCCCGCCGGCGGTGGCAATCTCGTCCAGCGCCGCCGTCAGCTCCTTGGCGATGGCGCCCTTGCCCGTCCACCCGTCGACGAACACCACCGAGGCCGGTTCGTGATGTGCCGCAAGGAACTTCAAGGCGGCGACATCGATCCCGCGACCGCGGACGATGGAGACCGAGTAGTGCGGTAGCCGCAAACCGTGCATCTGCTCGGCCCAGCGACGCATCAGGATGCCGACCGGGGTGCCGGCCCTGGCCAGTGAGACCAGGACAGATCCGGGGCCCCGCTCGGCAAGGATCAACTCGGTGACCGAACCGACGGCGCGCGCCAGCCGGGACGCCGATTCGGCCAGAACCACGTCGAACAGCGCTTGGTAGTCCCCGTCCGGCTGGTACTCCACGGGCAACGATTCGGCGTAATGCGCTCGGCCGGACTGGATCTCGCGTTCCCGTGCCTCGACGTCGCATTCGAGGTCGACGTTGGAGAGGTCGGTCAACAGCCAGCCGACCTCATCGGGACGGTAGGTGCCGAAGGTCGGTCCGCGAAGCGCCCGCGGAGGCTGCGCAGGTCCCGGCGAGGTCGACCATGGTGCCGCGGCGGCGCTCATCGCGCGCTGGCCGAGCCGACGGCCACGAGAACGACCGGAGCCCCCGTCGCGATGGCAACCGCGCCCGCCACGCCGGCCGGGCCATCGATGGCCGACCCGTCATCGATGATCAGCACGAGGTCCGGTTCGGCGGCCGCCGCACGGGGCCAGTCGGCGTTGTACACGAACCGGCGGTCGGCGTGCGGTCCCCGATCGACGGTCGACCGGAAGTCGATGCGACGCCGGATCGGGTAGCCGGCAATGTCCATCGCATGCACGGGCGAGCGCGTCGTGGATTGGAACGCCACCGCCCGGCCGGGGTCTTCGGACAGCGCCAGCGCCACCCGCAGCGGTAGGTACATGAACTCCTCGGTCCCGACCACCAGTACCCGCCGCGCCGATCCGACCTGGGCGTCGAGCTGCCGGACGACGTCCTTGACCGCGGCGGTGAAGGACGGCCGGTGCGCCGGCGCAAACCCGTGGGTGCCGCCGAGCGGAACCTCGGCCGGCCAGCTGACCGACACGATGGACGTGGCTATTGCCGGGTTGACCGCCTCCGGACGAGCGGCTTCCACCGCGCCCAGGTCGGTGGCGATCCGTGCTGCCGCGTCGGCCGGAACCCGGACCGATCCGCTGACCATGGAGACCACGTCGATTTGGCAACCCAGCCGCTCCGCCGCCGCTGACCGCTGTCGATCCGCGTCCTGCGACCGCACGTCGACCAGTCCCGCCAACACGTACCGCGGCCGGGACCTGACGGCCTGCAACACCTCGATGACGTTGAGCGCCGTCCGTCCCGTCGACAGCTCGTCATCGACCAGGACAACCGTTTCTGCCGACCAGAGCACATCCGGCGACGCAGGGCGCAGCAGGTGACCGGTGGCATGCGAATGCGGTTCCGAGAATTCGGCAGCGACCGGGACGTTGCCGCTTCGCAGACGGGTGGAGTGCACGTAGCCGGACCCGAGCTGGTCGGCGACGAGATGCCCCAGGGCCGTCGCGGTTTCGGCGAATCCGAGGGTCAGCACGTCAGCTCTCGGGGCAACGGATGCCTGGCACAGCAACGTCAGCAGGGGATCGGGGTTCTCGCCTGTCACGGCCGCGGCAGCCCCCTTCGACCAGGTATCCGGAAGCGGCGCCTCGTCATCGTCGAGGTCCTTGGCAACCAGCGCACCGAGCAACCGACCCATGCCCGCGACGACGCGGGGATCGACCGGGATGTGCTTGCCCAGGACAGTGGAGACGAGCAGTTGAGCACGCAGGGGATTGCGGCGCAGCGCCAGCCGCACCATCGCGTCCAGAGAAAGCCCTGCGGCCGAACCGTGGTCGGTGACTGTGATTCCGTAGCGCTCGGCGACCGTCGAGGTCATCCGGCGTCCTGTAGCGCTGTGAGGATGTCCACGTGCGAGATCCCCTGCGCGGCAACGCCGAAAGCCTGCGCGCGGCGCTGGATCCGTTCCGCCCACAACCGGTGGGGGCGCACCTCGTTCATCTTGTTCCGGTACCCCGAGCGGCGTACCCCGCCGCCGGCGGCGGTGGGGTCGAGCACATCAACGGCATCCAGGTATTCCTCGTGGGCGACTACTGCCAGCGCGTGCACCGGAGCCACGTGGGACGGATGGATGACGGACTTGCCGGTCAGTCCGTTCGCCCGGTCCAGCAACGCCTCGCGGATCAGGCCGTCGAGGTCGCGACTCATCAGCGTGCGGCGAAGTCCGGTGGCCTGGCGTTCCTCGAACGGGCTCTGCCGTAGCTGGGGCCGCAGGATCCGCTCGTGGTTCGCGAAGTACTCCCAGACCGGCCCGGTGATCGCGAATCCGGTGCCGTCGCTGCGGCCGAGGTGGTTGACCACATGGGTGATGAGGTCCGCCGCGACGCCGACGTCGTAGATGGACAGGTCGCGATCCCGACGAATGCCGAACAGCCCGCACAGATCGGTGGCACCGATGCGGATCGACAACACGCTGTCCCGGTGTTCGTTCAGCAGCGCGCGGAGCCCGACCAGTTCCCGCTCGCGGGACTCGCGGTACAGGACCTCCGGGGTTTCCACGACCGGCATGGCATAGAGCGGGTATGACGAACGGGCGGCGGCGGCGGCCACCGCTCGCAGCAGCTCCGGGCCGTTCGCGACGGAGAATTTGGGAAGGACGAATCCGCTGACGACGTCCAGCGCGCTGCCCAGCTCCTCGGCCAGTGCCGTGACCTGCCCGGCGGAGCGGACCCTGATGAACAGCAGCGCGTCCGGCGGATCGTCCCGCAGACACTCCAGGGTCTTTCGAGTGGCGTGCAACGCCGCCTCGACCGAATGGTCCGAGATGGCATCTTCGAGGTCGATCACCATCGACTTCGCGCCCGCCGCGGCCTGGCGGCGCAACGATGTAGCCAGATCGTCCCTGGTCGCCGGCACGTACAGCGTCGCGCCCAGGGCGTGCGCCAGCAGCACCCGATCGCTGCCGCGGTGGAACGGTTCGGGTGCGCGTTCGAACAGCGCGCCGACCGCCGTATCGGGCAACTGGTCGAAATGGCGCATGAGCCTTCTTTCAGCATGGGTCCGGCCGTCAGGGAACTCTGTCACGTCGGCGCGAGTTGGCTTCAAGGACGTTCGACGGCTGGTGCCCTCGATCGGCGCAAGAGCGATCATTGCCCACAAGGGCAACAACGAACGGCGAAAGGGACAGCAATGGGTGTGAGCCTCTCCAAGGGCGGCAACGTCTCTCTGACGAAGGCGGCTCCCGGCCTCAAGGCGGTCGCGGTCGGACTGGGCTGGGATGTCCGCTCGACCACCGGGACGGATTTCGATCTGGATGCCAGCGCGTTGGCGCTGGCGGAGAACCACAAGATCCTGTCCGACGAGTACTTCGTGTTCTTCAACAACACCAGTTCGCCGGAGGGCGCCATCGTCCACGCCGGGGACAATTTGACCGGCGAAGGAGAGGGCGACGACGAGGTCATCAACGTCGACCTCAGCACGGTCCCGGCGACGATCTCGTCCATCGTCTTCCCGGTATCCATCTACGAGGGCGACTCGCGCGGGCAATCCTTCGGGCAGGTCCGCAACGCCTTCATCCGGGTGGTCGATCAGTCGAACGGGACCGAACTGACCCGCTACGACCTGTCCGAGGACGCGTCGACCGAAACTGCCATGGTGTTCGGTGAGCTGTATCGCAATGGCGCCGAATGGAAATTTCGCGCCATCGGTCAAGGCTATGCCGCAGGGCTGGCCGGTATCGCGCGCGATTACGGCGTCAATCTCTGACCCTGCCCCACCGTTCGTCAACTCCACTGCGCCGGCCCGTTGGGCCCTACCCCAACGGGTGTGAACCGATGGGCCTACAGCTTCGGGAAGCGCTGCCATGCACCTGAAGATCTTCTTGTGGTCCTACATCATCACCGGAATCTCCCTGGTGGTGGCCTTCCTGTACGGCGGTTGGTCAGCGGTCGTGCTCTGCGCGATTCTGGGCATCCTGGAGATCTCGCTGTCCTTCGACAACGCGGTCATCAATGCCACCGTGCTGGAACGGATGAGCGACTTCTGGCAGAAGATCTTCCTGACCGTCGGCATCGTGATCGCGGTGTTCGGTATGCGATTGCTGCTGCCGCTCATCATCGTGTGGATTGCTGCCGGGCTTCCACCGCTGCAGGCCTTCGACCTGGCCATGACACCGCCCGCCGACGGTGCCGCGTACTTCCCGGACGGCTCACCCAGCTACGAAACGCTGCTCACCGACGCTCATCCGCTGATCGCCTCCTTCGGTGGCATGTTCCTGCTGATGCTGTTCCTGAGCTGGCTGTTCGAGGAGCGTGAGCACACCTGGCTGAGCTGGTTGGAGAAGCCACTGGCCAGGGCCGGCCGGTTGGACGCGATGGCCGTTCTGGTCTCCTGCATCATCCTTCTGTCGGTCTCCGAGACGCTGGCCGAGGACCCGGAAACAGTGCTGTTCTCGGGCCTCCTGGGGCTGGTCACCTACCTCGCCGTGAACGGCCTCGGCACTTTGTTCGAGACCACCGAGGACGAGCCCGACCCGATCGACTTCGAGCATCCGGACAAGGCCGGCCCCTCCGTTCCCAGCGGCGGCGCCGGCGGCGCTGTCGCAACGAGCGGCGGCGCCAAGAGTGGCGTGACGAAACTGGCCAGGGCCACCGGCAAGGCGGGCTTCTTCCTGTTCCTCTACCTCGAGGTGCTGGACGCGTCGTTCTCCTTCGACGGCGTCATCGGCGCGTTCGCCATTACCTCGGACCCCATCCTCATCGCTCTGGGTCTGGGCCTGATCGGCGCGATGTTCGTCCGTTCGTTGACCGTATTCTTGGTCCGCAAGGGGACGCTGGCCGAGTACGTCTACCTGGAGCACGGCGCGCACTGGGCGATCGGCGCACTCGCGGTCATCCTCATGGTGTCCATCGGCGTGCACATCAGCGAATTCATCACCGGTCTGCTCGGCGTCGCCTTCATCGGCGCATCATTCCTGACCAGCGTCCGCCGCAATCGGGTGTTGGCCGCTCAGGGCCAGGAAGTCGGCAAGGTCCACGCCTGACGCAGTCCCTGGCCGACGCACCCGCCCACCGAATGGAGACCCCGGACAATGCCGATCGACTACACCAAGCGCCCGCGCAACCAGACCGCTGCGGCCGTCGAGCCGGATCCGGTCGTGGAGCCAGATTCCGCTGATGTCGGCGCCCGGCGGAAGGTGACGCTGACCAAAGGCGCACCGCGGGTCTCGCTCACCAAGACCGGCAGCGTTGCTGGCATTGCCAGGGTCAACCTGAACTGGTCCGCGGCGACACCCACCGCCCCGCCGGCACCCGCGACCGGTGGTCTGTTCTCCCGAATGCGCAGCGCCGCGTCGGCGGTGTCGGTGTCGGTGTCCAAGGGCATCGACCTGGATCTCGGGTGCCTGTACGAACTGGCCGACGGCCGCAAGGGCGTCATCCAGGCGTTGGGGAACGCGTTCGGCTCGCTGGACGCGCCGCCCTGGATCGCGCTGGACGGTGACGACCGCACGGGAACGGTCACCGGCGGCGAGAACATGTCGATCAATCTCTCCCGAGCCGGCCAGTTCAAGCGGGTGCTCATCTTCGCGATGATCTACGAGGGTGCACCGAACTGGGCGGCCGTCGACGGGGTAGTCACCCTGACCTCTGCCGGCGGCCAGCAATTCGAGGTCCGACTGGATGACGCCGGTGTCGGTTCCCGGATGTGCGCCGTCGCCCAACTGGTCGAATCAGGCGGGGACCTCGTGCTTCAGCGTGAGGTCCGGTACATCGAGGGTGGCCAGGTTGCGCTCGATCAGGCTTTTAGCTGGGGAATGAACTGGTCACGCGGCCGCAAGTAATCCAGTAATCCGCAGACCGGTCCACAGCGACAATGACAGGCGGCACCGGTTGGTGTCGCCCGTTGTTGTGTCTTTGTCGTTACTGGTCGTCGCGATGATCAGGGATCAGAGATCGAACTCGGTCGCGGCGATCCCGACCGCGTTGCAGGCGTCCCGTACCGCTGCCTGCTCCTTGGCATCGAAGTCACCGTCGGCACCGCCGATGATGATGCCGATCTGGATGACTGCCCTGGCCTGATCGGGTTTGCTGCGTAGCTTGCCGATCGTGGCGATGGCCTCGACCTTGCCGAATTCGAAGTCGCCGGCCAGCTTGCTGCAGTACCAGTCGAATTTCTGTTGCAGCTCATCGGGCGGGAAGATCGCCAACACCGAATTGCTTCTGATCAACGACGCCGTCCTGGCCTGCTCGGCGGCATCGATGGCGCCGTCAGCGGCCGCGATCAACGCACACATCGCCATGCTTGCGTTGGCGAATTCCTTGCTCTTGAACTGTCCGGCCTTGGTGGTGAGCTGACTGTTCATCTCACGGGTCTTGGCCTTGAGTGAATCCCAGAACGCCATGCAACGGTCTCCTTGCAGTAGTCGGATCGAGCTCGAGTGGGATTGCTGCCCGCAGGGACAACGCCGCTGCCGCGCAACAGGTTCCGCTAATGCTTGAACCCTGTGGCCTCGACCGATGACGCTCGTTGTTCGATGAGTCGGCACACACACCGCGGACCGGATCACCGCCATAGGCGAGGAACTCGGCAGAGTCGACTGTTCGTGCGGACGGATCCGATTTCACGTCGGGACAGCACGGCCGCTGAGCATTCGACGGTCGCACATCCCGGGATCAAGATGCACGACGCAGTCGCCGATCTGCAGTGGTGACGCCGGACGGTCAGATCGATTGCACCGCAAGGGGTGCGAGCTGATCGGCGGTGCGGGCATTTCCCGGTGTCCCAATGGCCGTGAACGCCCAACCCGTCCCGGCGCGGGACAGCCGGGCCATCACAACCGCGGTGTGCGTGCCCGAGCCGCTGAGCTCGTACCGGACCAGTTCGCGGTCCCGGTCGGCGGAGTCGACGACCCGCGCGGTGGCATTCTCGATCTGGGTGAAGTTCTGCCCGCTGAACGAGTTGACGACGAAGACGATGTGCGCAACGGTCGGCGGGACCTTGGGCAGGTCCACCATGATGGATTCGTCGTCCCCATCGCCCTTGCCGGTGAGGTTGTCGCCGGTGTGCATGAGCGAGCCGTCCTTGGACCTGAGGTTGCCGTAGTAGATGATCTCGAGCACCTGCCGGTCGGCGGACAGCAGGATGGCGGAGGCGTCCAGGTCGACGGATACCTCCTTCATGCCACCGAACAGGCCCTTTTTCTTGATCGTGTCCCAGCCAAGGCCCATCCGCACCTGGCTGAGGCTTCCCCCGTCCTGCTTGACCAGGCTGACGGTCTGTCCCTTGCTCAGGTTGACGCCCACTGTTGTCCTTTCGACGGTTGATTCGATCCTGAAATCCTGTGTATCAGAGATTGACGCCGTAATCCTTGGCAATTCCCGAGAGGCCACTCGAGTAGCCCTGGCCGATGGCCCGGAACTTCCATTCCCTGCCGTGCCGGTACAGCTCGCCGAACACCATTGCGGTTTCGACGGAGGCATCCTCGGTGAGGTCGTAACGGGCCAGCTCGGATCCGTCAGCGGTGTTCACCACCCGGATGAATGCGTTCCGCACCTGACCGAACGACACGCCATTCGTCTCGGCCTCGTAAATGGAGGCGAGGAACACGACTTTCGACAGGGCCTCCGGGATGGCACCGAGATCGACGGCGATCACCTCGTCGTCGCCCGCTCCCGCACCGTCGCGGTTATCGCCCTTGTGCTCGATCGCACCCTCGGGTGAGCGACGCTGGTTGAAGAAGATGAAGTACTGATCCGACAGGACCTGTCCGTTCTCCCCCACGCCCAGCGCACTGGCATCGAGATCGAACTTGACACCCGTGGTGGTCCTGGCGTCCCAGCCGAGTCCGACGGTGATGGCGCCGAGGTCGGGCGCCGCTTTTGTGAGGGAGAGATTCCCGCCCTTGACCAGGCTGATCGTCATCCTGCAACTCCTTCGGTGCACCGATACGGCCGCCCACCCGCCGCCGCGAACAGATTCTCCAAAGACCCTACTGTCACCCGACGTTGACGCCGAAGTCCTTGGCGATACCGGCGAGTCCGCTCGCGTATCCCTGGCCGATGGCCCGGAACTTCCATTCCGTGCCGTGCCGGTAGACCTCGCCGAACACCATGGCGGTTTCGACGGAGGCATCTTCGGTGAGGTCATATCTGGCCAGCTCCACCCCAGTGGCCAGGTCGACGACCCGGATGAACGCATTACGGACCTGACCGAAGGACTGCTGCCGGCCGTCCCCGTCGTAGATCGAGACGGCGAATACGACGGACGCAACTTGCGCGGGGACCTGCCGCAGCTCGATGTTGATCACTTCGTCGTCGCCCTCGCCCTCGCCCGTGAGGTTGTCACCCTGGTGCTCGATCGAGCCGTCCGGCGACTTCAGGTTGTTGAAGAACACGAAGTAGTCGTCGCCGAGCACCTTGTGGTTGTCACTCAGGGCGAGCGCACTGGCATCGAGATCGAAGTCGTTTCCCGAGGTGGAACGGACATCCCAGCCCAGACCGACGCCGATCGAATTGAGATTCGGCGCGGCTTTCGTGAGGCTGACATTGCCGCCCTTGGTCAGGCTGACACTCATTGCAACACATCCTTCCTCGGTGGTCCCGGAGGTCGGGGACGGACAGCATCCCGACCGGCATCGGCCTGCCAGCCTACGGGTGCAGCTGCCAGGGCTTCAGTCGATCGGCGTGACCTCGTCCAGCCAGGTGATCCGGTCGAACCCGTAGCCGCGGCACGCCTCCCGGATCGAGTGGCCGATCAGATCCATTTCCGACCGGAGCACGATCTCGCCGCGGACGTTGTAGACCGAAGCCAGCACTGCGACCGCCGCTGTCGGCGGCAATTCGATCGGCATCTCGATGCGATCTCCCGCGAACACGGTCACCACCAGCGTGCCACCCCACCGCAGTTGGCGACCGTCTCCGGAAAACGCGTAGACGACGAACCGTTCGAGATCGGGAATCTGCCGCAGGTCCACCGCAAGTCGCTCGAACTGCTGACGCGCCGCAAGCAGGACGGGCCGACGCGATTCGTGTGGCGGTCCGAACCGGCGTCCGGCCTGGCGTTGGACGGTGGAGGACCGACCGGACCTCAACTGGTACGCCGCTCCCAGGCGGAGGTCGCCGACCGACGCGGTGACCGCCGCCTCGATGGACAGCGTGCCGACCCCGGACTGCAGCCGGGTGAGCGTGACGGTCGGGTCCTGCGGTCCCAGAATGGTCGGCACACCCGGTCGGGTTCGTGGTTCCCGCCCCCGCGCAGGCACCCGGCGCCCAGCGCTCCCGGTACCTGCTCGCGCAGTGACCGAGGGCGCCGCCGTCGCTCGCCCGGCAGCGGGCGGTGCGGTCGCCGGCGAGAGATCCAGCGATGTCGTCGGCGTGCTGGGTGCTGCCTGCGCCGGTTGGGTCCGCAGCGGCACCGCACCGAGATCGAGCGACGTCGTTCTGTCCGTCGGGACCCGGGCCGCGCTCGGGCCGCGATCCGGTGCTGGTGCCGGTGCAGACAGGTCCAGCGAGGACTCGGTCGGGGGCCGTGCGGACGTGACCGGCGATGGGGACGGGCCGGACAGGTCGAGGTCGAGATCGGTTGACGGTCGCGGCGACGGGGCCGAGGCGGACAGGTCCAGCGAGGACTCGGTCGGCGGGTTGCGCCGGGTCGGGGCGGTCGCCGTCGAGGGCGCCGGCTCGTGGATATCCAATGACACCGATTGCCGCCGGGCGGTAGCGGCCCGGGTCTTTGACGCGGCGCGCGACGTCCTGGCCTGCGCGCTGACCCGACCTGCCACGAAGTCCGCGATGGCGGCGTTGGGCTTGCCGACCGGGCGGGACCGGCGTCGCAAGAACGTCAGGTCGGTGCGCCGGGGTGCCAGGTCGGGGGTCGCCGCGTCGATCGGCGTCACGGCGTCGGCCCGACCGGGATCGGCACCCCGGCGTTCGTCGGTCGAGCAGCGCTCATAGTGGTACCCCGTAGTCGGCGGCGATGCCCTTGATGCCGTCGTCATAACCCTGACCGATCACCTTGAACTTCCATCCGGTGGGATGCCGGTACAGCTCGCCCAGCAGGATTGCCGTTTCCGACCGCAACGCAGGCGCCAGGTTCTCCGACCGCACGAGCTCCTGCCCGTTCGTCAGGTCGAGCACCCGGATCACGCATTCCCGGAGCTGTCCCAATGTTCGTCGGGCACCCGGACCGTCGTTGATGTACAGCGCGACGACGATCCGGTGGATGTCCGCGGGAACGTCGGCCAGGTCGACCTCGACCTGCTCCCGGTCGTCGCCGAGCGCCTCTGTCAATTGACTGACCGACAGGTCGGGCGAGGTCAGCTGATTGAAGAAGACGAAGTGCTCGTCCGACGGGGCGCGGCTGTCCCGATCGCACAGAATGCTTGCGGCGACCAGGTTGTCGGACAGCGCCTGTTCGGCGCCGGCATTCCAGCGGACACCGAGGACAACCCCGGTCAGGCTGGGGATCTCTTGGGTGAGGGCGACATTCGCGCCTCGTTTCATCGGTGCTGCCATCACAGGTCCAGTTCCGAGTGGCCGAACTTGGTCCGCAGAAAACTACCCTGCGCGGCGAGGGCGTTGGCGTCGTCGTTGCGGACCGCGGTCAGCACCTCGGACGCGGATCCGAGCAGGAATTCCAGTTGCTTCTCGAGGGCGGCCGTTGGGGTCGGCGCGCCCGGCCGTGCGACATCCCGGGTAGCAGGGTCCAGTGCGAGGTAGGTCCGCAAGGTCGTCGGCAGGTAATCCCGCAGAATCCCGTTCAACGAAACCCGGGCGTGGATGTCGAGGTCGCGGTCGCGCGTGGTGTGCAGGACAGTCGCGACCGTGTCGGTGATCCGCCGCGCCGCCACCACGCTGGCGGCCGGTAACTGACCGGACGATGCGTTGACGAAACGGTTGAGCCGGAACATTTCTGCGGCCAGTTCGGCCGGACTGTCGGGTTCGGCGGTGGGCGCCGCCGCGGGATCCGGCGCATCCTGCTGACGCCCGAAGAGCCAGTTCATCACCACGACGACTGCGTCCTCCCCATCGGGCAAGTCCTACCAGTACCGGGGTACGGCTGTCCGGCTCAGCTCGGGGGCAGCTCGCCCCGCCGGACCCGTTCCAGGTAAGGCTGGGCTCGGACGATCTGGCCCTGCAACGCGTCGACGGTCTGGGCCATGCTGTCCACCGCTTGCGCCCGGAAGCTGTCCACCGCGTCCATGGTCTGGAACACGTTGTCGAAGGCCGCCTGCAGCTTCTCAACCGACACCGTCGAACTGGCTGCCTGCTCGTTGATCTGGGCGCCCTGGATCTTCAGCTGCTCGGACGTGCGCTGGATCAGGTCCCCGGTGGCCGCGTTCAGGCCGGTGATCTGGTCGAGCACCAGCTTCTGCCGGGCGAGCGCCTGGGACACGATCACCGCCGTCCGCAGCGCCGCGATGGTGGTTGTCTGCGCGCGGTCGACGCCGCGCATCAATTCGAGGTTGTTCTTCCGGATCAGGTCCAGGGCCATGTAGCCCTGAACCGCGACGGCCATCTGCGTCATGATGTCCTGCCGGCGCTGCCTGATCGGGAACAGTGCATCGGACCGCAGCGTGTTGGCCTCTTCGGTCTTGCCGGATGCTTCCAGGATGCCGACCTGGTCGGCGACCGCCTCGTCCAGCGCGCCGGCCAGCTCGTTGTACTCGCCGAGCTTGCCCATCAGCGCCCACATGTTTGCCTTCTCGACTTCGATGCTGGCGTTGTCCTTGCCCAGTTCGTCCTTGCCGGACGCCAGCGACCGGACGATCGCGTCCAGTTGGCTCTGGGCGGACTGATACTTGGCGAAGTAGTTGTCGATCTTGTTGCCACCGGGGATCCACTTGAGCACCTTCTTGATCCCGGTCAGGTCGGCGCGGTGGGGATCGAGGTCGGTGATCTGCGTGCGCAGCTCGGACAGCGTCTTGGCGACCCGGGTCTGCGCGTCCGGACCGCCGCCGCCCTTACCGGCCCGGACCGCCGCCGCGGGGCGCTCCAGCATTCGGTTGGAAACGCCGGCGGATTCGCGCATCTCCCGCTCGCCGAGAGCGGTGATCGACTCGACCTTCTTGGCGAATTCCGGCGACCGGACGTCCAGCGACGCGAGCTCCATGGCGAATGACGCCGCCCTGGTTTGCAGCTCGGACTTGCGGGTGTCGGGAACCGGAACCGCGCCGGCCGCCTGTTCGGGAGCGACCACCTGAACGGGTGCGGGCGGTGTCAGCACGAGCGCTGCGCTGCTCGCGGCGGGCGTCGGGCCCGCGGTGGACGCACCACCGGCGCCGAGATCGAGGTCGGTCATCAGCAGACTCCTTCAGCTGGACGGCATTGCCCCCGCCGCGGTACGGCTCGGCGAGCTGGGATGTGGCGGGAAGCAGCCACCATCGTAGGACGCGGCTGACCCCCGGGCCGGTGACTACCCGTGACAGCTACGGGAACATCGCTGGCGGCGTCATCGAATGGGCGGCGCCGCCAGGCGGCCGGCGAGCGCCCGCGGACATGATGGAGTAACCAGGTGCGAGCTTTGACCCAGCGATCGACCGACGGGCAGCGGTACCGGTGACGGGCCGCATCACCCCGAAGAACGCCGTGGCGATCGTCTTCGTGGCGGCGATGTTCATCAACATCATCGACGCCACTGTCGTCAACGTGGCGCTGCCCACGATCGCCGCCGACCTGGGTGTGCCGGTGGAGTTGACCGCGACGGTCAACATCGGGTTCCTGGTGGCTGTCGCGGTCTCCATACCGGTCGCCGGCTGGCTCGGTGACCGTTACGGCGCTCGAGAGGTCTTCGTGCTCTCGGTCGGGCTGTTCACCGCGGCGTCAGCCGCGTGCGGGTCGGCCGGTTCGGTCCAGCAGTTGGTGATCTTCCGGATCGTGCAGGGCATCGGTGGCGGGCTGATGACGCCGGTCGGCATGAGCATGCTCTACCGCAGCTTCCCGCCTCCGGAACGGGTCCGGCTCAGCCGCATCACCAACATCCCCATCGCCCTGGCGCCCGCCATCGGCCCGGTGCTCGGCGGGCTGCTCGTCGAGAAGGCAAGCTGGCGCTGGATCTTCGGGATCAACGTGCCGATCGGGTGCGTCGCGGTCGCTTTCACGCTGCTCGCTGTGCCCAGGATGGTCCGCAAAACGGCGAGTCGCCTGGACATCGGTGGATTCGTGCTCGCCTCGTTCGGTTTTGGGTCGCTGATGTTCGCTGTCTCGGAGGGTGCCACTCGGGGGTGGACCACCCCGATCATCGCGATTTCCGGGTTGGTCGGCATCGTCCTGCTTGCGGCGCTGGTGGTGGTCGAGAGCCGGGTGGCCGCTCCGATGTTGCGGCTGCGGTTGTTCCGGGAACGGCTGTTCCGGTCGGCCAACCTGATCACGTTGGCCTCGTCCGCGGGGTTCCTGGGCGCGCTGTTCGTCTACCCGCTGATGCTGCAGACGGTGTTCGGTTACGGGGCGTTGACCGCCGGCCTGTTGACGTTCCCCGAAGCCATCGGCATCATGCTCGGCACCCAGGTCGCCGCTCGGCTCTATCGACGCGTGGGACCCCGGCGGCTGATCGCGGCGGGTCAGGCGACGGTGGCCCTGGTGCTGCTCACCCTTGCGCTGGTGGTGAGCAGCGCGCCTTCGGCTGCGGTACTGGTGATGCTCATGCTGGTACTCGGTATCGGGCAGTCGCACACCTTCATGCCGACGCAGGCTTCGGCGTTCGACACGATCGCCCACGAGAACACAGGCGCCGCAACGGCTCTGTACAACGCCACCCGGCAGGTCGGGGCGGCGGTCGGGGTTGCGGTGGCAGCAACCGTGATCGCCACCTTCGGGCTCGGCGGCGGCGCCGACGAGAGCAGATCGCTGCTGCCGTTCCAGTGGGCGCTCGGGGCGTGCGCGGCGTTCGCCGTCATGGGGTCGCTGATTGCGGCGTTCACCGTCCGGGACGCGGACGCGGCCCCCAGCCGGGGCCTGGCACCGGCCACCCGGTCCACCGGTCCGCAGCCGCCGGTGTCCGGCCTGCGCAGCCAGGACGACCAGGGGCAGGCCCCGTTGCCGGCCCATGGAGCCTCGCCGGAAGCGGTACCCGCCGACCCTGTCCAATCGGCGGGTACCCCTCGGCCTTGACGCCCGCCCTCGGTCACTCCTATGCCCGGTGAGCGAGGCGGTTGCTACATGGCGGGAACGGCCTGCACGTCCGCGACCTTGTCCTTGCCCGCATTGATCAGCACCAGCGACGCGACGATGGCCGTGCCGAAGATGATTGCCGACCACAGGAAGGCAACGCCGAAGCCATGCACCTGGGATGCGGCGGCAGCCGCTCCCACTGCCTCCTGCGACTGGGCCAGCGGCGGGTTGGAAACCAGGAACGATGCCGTCGCGGTGGCTGCGATGGTGTTGAGCAGCGCCGTCCCGATCGATCCACCGATCTGCTGCGTCGTGTTGACCACGGCGCTGGCCACGCCGGCGTCATCGTGATCCACACCGACCAGCGCCAGATTGGTCGTTGACATGAAGATGAAGCCCATGCCCATCGCGATGATCAACATCGACGGCAGGATGGTGCCCAGATAGGTCGTCTCCAGGCTAAGGCGTGACAGCCACAGCATGCCGAGCGTCGCCATGGCCAGACCGGCAGGCACGACGATTCGTGGGCCGATCTTGATGGTCAGCTGCGATCCGACTCCCGCGCCGATGATCACGCCGGCACTGAACGGCAGGAAGGCGAACCCCGCCTGGATCGGCGTGTACTGCAGCACACCCTGCAGGTAATACGTCAGGAACAGGAAGACCACGAACAGTCCCGCACCGACCAACAACCCCACGATGTAGGCGCCGGCACGGTTCCGGTTCTCCACGATCCGCAACGGCAGCAACGGTGCGGACGAGCGCATTTCGACCAGCACGAAGCCGATCAACAGCACGACCGCCACAGCCAGCCAGCCCAGAGTGTTGATGGAGCCCCAGCCGTGGTCGGCCGGTTGTGTGCAGCCCCACACCAGGGCGCCGAGACCCGCGGTGGCGAGCACCGCACCCGGGATGTCGTAGTGCGTCGACCCCTCGACCTTCGATTCGCGCAGCACCGGGATCGCAAGGGCCACGGCCAGAATCGCTATGGGGATGTTCACGAACAGGGTCCAGCGCCAGGACGCGTATTCGGTCAGCACACCACCGAGCAGCAGACCGATCGCCGCGCCGCCACCGGCGATCGCGCCAAAGACGGCGAATGCCTTGGCGCGTTCCTTCGCCGCGGTGAAGGTGACGGTGACCAGCGACAGGGCCGCCGGCGCGAGCATCGCGGCGAACGCGCCCTGGAAGGCCCGGGCGATGAACAGCTGCCAGCCGACCTGGGCGGCGCCGCCAACGGCGGAGGCCAGCGCGAAGCCGGACAGCGCGATGATCAGGATCTTCTTGCGGCCGACGTAGTCCGCGATCCGGCCGCCGAGCAGCAGCAGCGCTCCGAAGGGCAGCGCGTACGCCGTGACCATCCACTGCCGGTCGGCGTCGGAGATGGCGAGTGCGGCCTGCGCCTGCGGCAGGGCGATGTTCACGATCGTGGCGTCCAGGATCACCATCAGCTGGGAGATGCCGATGACGAGT
>JBBRVZ010000033.1:0-35242 GCA_038246445.1 Mycobacteriales bacterium | reverse complement strand
CGCTCGGCCCGAGCAACCCGACCAGCTGGCCCTTCGGAACGGTCAGCGAGAGGTCGTGGATGACCGGTCGGCCGCCGCGCACGACCCGAAGGTGCTCGATCCGAATAGCTGCGTCCGCACTGTGACGAGGCATGAAATGAAACTAGCGGCCAGCCACCTCAGAGTCCCTCTGACGCTGACCGAGGATCAGCGGTTGTCCTTGCGGGCCTGCCGCCGGGCGCCGGATGCTGCCGATGTCGTGCGAGCGTCGCGACGCGGCAGAGCCCAAACACACCGTCGCGCGCTGCACACGGCTATACCGGCGGTAGCCGACCGGCCGCCCAGAACCCCGGTGTCGGCCGTGGCTGAACCGGACGCGGGTGACCTGAAAAGCCATTTCCGGGGTAGACTCGGTGCAACTGAGGAGAAATTATGTCTGTCGAGACGATGAGCCGCAGAATCAGCACGATCGAGCAGACCTGGAAGGACGCCACGCAGGTCGGGCGCGCCGGATACGTCGAAGAATTGTCCCAGATTTCAGTCGGCCTGGTCCATGTGACCGGCCCGGAAGCGGAAAGGGCCGAATGGTTGAACCGCCGACTCAATCGCGTGGTGCGCAATATCGATGCGGCAAAGTAGTTCTTTTTCCTCGCAGGAACATTCCCCGATATGCGAGATGGCTGATGCGTCCCTCCGTCACTGCATAGCGAACATCTCGGTCTGCGCTGAGCGTTCGGGTTCGGTGTCCACGAAGCGCGTCCATGCCACTCCGAGCTCTTGCTGGTCGAGGCGTTGTACCGAGCGGAATCCCATCGTCTTGACGGGCAAGGAACTACGCGGTGCGCTCGGGGTCGCGCGGCCCGGGGGCTGCCACCCCGTTAGGGTGCAGGTGCGGACGGCAAGCGCCGTCCAAGGATCGGGCAGGTGGTAGTCGATGATCTTCATCGCGGTCAAGTTCAAGGTAAAGCCTGAGTACGTCGACGGCTGGCTCGACCTGGTGGAGGGCTTCACCACAGCCACCCGCAACGAGCCGGGCAACCTGTGGTTCGAATGGTCGCGGAGCGTTTCTGACCCCGCTGAGTTCGTCGTGGTCGAAGCGTTTCGGGACGATGCGGCGGAGGCCCACGTCGGTTCGGCCCATTTCAAGCAGGCTATGACAGACATGAAACCCGCCCTGGTGGAGACGCCGCGCATCGTCAACTTCGCTGTCCCGGGCGATGACTGGTCACGAATGGGCGAGCTGGAGATCCAGGCCGGCGGCTGACGGCAGCGTCCATCGTGGCCCGACGCCGGAAGCCGAGTTCGCCGGCGGCCCTGTTCAAGGCTTTCCTGGCGTCGGCGCCCCGGAAACGCCCTCGCCGATCGAAGGCCTCCACCGTCAGACGACCCAACGCGCTGCGCGCTGCGCCGGTCGGTCGCCCGGTACCTGCGGGACGCACCAGCTCCCGACCGCCCGGCGTCACCGGGAAGGGGATGTGGAGACACGGACGATTCACCGGCGCAGCCGGGTCCCGCTCCTACCGCCTGTACGTTCCCCGCGGGATCCGCAGCACCGCAAGGGTGCCGTTGCTCGTCGCGCTGCACGGTTGCCGGCAGGACGGGCTCGACTTCGCGACGGGCACCCGCTTCAACGACCTCGCCGACCGGCACCAGTTCGTGGTCGTCTACCCGCAGCAGGGCCGCACCCACAACGGGCAGCGCTGCTGGAACTGGTTCCGTCCTGCACATCAGAACCGGGCGGCCGGCGAGCCCGCCATCCTCGCCGGGATCGTCCGCAAGGTCGTGAACGAAGCGACGCCGTGGCGGATCGATCCGTCCCGGATCTACGTCGCGGGCATCTCCGCGGGCGGCGCGATGGCGGTCGTCCTCGCGGCGACCTACCCAGAACTGTTCGCCGCCGTCGGCGTGCACTCCGCACCGCCCTACAGATCCGCGTCCGGACCAGTCAATGCGCTCGCCGCGATGCGGGGCGCTTCGGCCCCGCCTGCGGAGGAACACGGTCTGTGGGGGCCGATGCCGCCGATGTTGATTTTCCAGGGCACCGCCGACGGCACCGTGCGCTCGATCAACGCGCAGCGGGTGGCGGAGCAGTGGATGGCGTTCCGAACACGTCCTGCTGTCGGCGGACCGATCCTGTCCGGCGCCCGGCCAACTGCCCCGGTCGGTCCACCCCGGACCAGCGCCACCGCACCTGCCAGACCGGTCTCTGCCCGCAGCCGCCGCGGCTACCGGGTGAGCAGGTGGTACTCCGGTGGTCGGAAGGTGCTCGAAGTCTGGCTGGTCGAGGGATTGGGGCACGCCTGGTCGGGAGGGTCGGCCGACGGCTCCTACAGCGATCCGCGGGGACCGCGGGCAAGCACGGAGATGTGGAAGTTCTTCGCGGCGCACAGATCTGCGACTGCGGACGCGGTTCTCGCTGGATAGGTCATCCGGCTCGCTAGTCCACCAGGAGGTCGATGCCGGCCCGGAGGGTCGCCTGCTGAGCCGCAAGAGCTTGGATCTGCGAAGTGAGGGCGACAGCGCCGCTGCCGGATCGCGGCCCTGTCCGCCTTGGCCTGATCGTCACGCAGTTGCTTGCGGCTCACGAACCAAGCTGCGCCGCCGCCGCCGTTGTGATCGGCCGACTGCGGATGGGCGGCCCTGGCGAGTGATGCCCTGGCGTAGGCGTACGAGGACCCGAACCAGGATCATCACCCGACGTCGTCCTGCCGCTGAGCTGTGGTGGGCCACCGGCAGGTTCAGGGTGACGCTATTTGTGCAGCGCCGGGATGATCATGTAAACGCCCCACACAGCGATGGAGCCGGCGGCCGCGAGGAAGATGTACCCCGCAGCGGTGGCGGCCGTTGCCGTGGCGCCACCCTTTGCTCGCACCTGGGACGTCAGCGCACCGATGCCGATCGAGAACAGGCTGACGATCGCGATCGCGCCCGCGAGCGTCACCACGGCGACGAGGCCCAGGGCGCTCCAGTTGATGGTCATGACTGCGGTCCCTTCATGAACGTGTCGGTGCTGGTCGGTTGATGGGTGCCGCCTGTCTGGGAGATGACGATCGGCTCGATGCCGTCGTTGGACGGCGCGCCGGCCATGGCCAGATCCTCGTCCTTGGAGCGGCCCAACTTCACCTTGACAACGACGTCATCGGTGACGTTGTGCGAGGTGACGGCCGTCCGCCGGGAGATCTTGACGATCACAGCCGTTCCGCCGATCAGCGCGGCGAGGACGACAATCACGCCGATGGTTCCCCGCAGGGCGATGGCGGCGGCAATCCCGCCGAAGACCGCGGCGGCGGGAAGGGTCAGCAGCCAGCCGTAGAACATCTTGCGGGCCGTTCCCCAACGCACCTTTTTGATGTTCCGGCCGGCACCGCTGCCGATGACCGAGCCCGAGCAGACCTGCGTGGTGGACAGACCGAAGCCCATGTGCGCGGAGGCCAGGATGGCAACCGTGGAGGTGGTCTCCGCCGCGAAGCCCTGCGCCGGGTGCAGATCGACAAGGCCCTTACCCATCGTCCGCATGATTCGCCAGCCGCCCGAGTAGGTGCCGGCGCCGATTGCCAGACCGGCCGCGGCGATGACCCAGATCTGCGGACCGCTGCCGGATGCCTGATACCCGCCGGTGATCAGCACCAGGGTGATGACGCCCATCGTCTTCTGGCCGTCCGAGGTGCCGTGTGCGAGCGCGATCATCGAACCCGAGATCGTCTGCGCCCGCCGGTACCAGCCCGCGGCAGGCTCGTCATCGGCACGCTTGAACAGCTTGGAGATCAGAAAGACCGCCGTTGCCGCGGCCAGGCCGGCGACCAGTGGTGCCATCACGGCCGGCAGCAGGATCTTCGAGATGATCACGGAGAAGTTGACACCGGAGAGACCGGCACCGATCAGGACCGCACCGATCAGGCCTCCGAAGAGCGCGTGTGACGAACTGGAGGGGAGGCCGAAGAGCCATGTCATGAGGTTCCACAGGATAGCGGCCACCAGTCCGGCGAAGATCATCGTCGGCGTGACGAACGAATCGTTGACCATCCCCCCGGAAATTGTCTTCGCGACCTCGGTGGAGAGAAAGGCGCCGACGACGTTCAGGATGGCCGCGATCAAGACCGCTGTCCGCGGCCGCAGCGCGCCGGTTGCCACCGACGTTGCCATGGCGTTCGCGCTGTCGTGGAACCCGTTGGTGAAGTCGAAGAACAGCGCGGTGACGACAACGACCGACACAATGAAAAGGGTGGTTGTCATGAAGTACCCAGCCACTCGCTGATTGTCATGGTCGCTTCGATCCACCGTTCTGGTTAGGCAAGGGGGGTTGGGGACCCGTTAATACTGTGTTCATACCACCCGCCCGGCCAGGGCCCTTTGTCCTGTTTACCTGCCGTCAAGCACCAGGGCGGCGTGTCGGCGACATTGTCAACCCGTTGTATCATCCCCAGTCGCTTGCCTCGGAAACAGCTGTCCTGGCGGCCACCTCATTCCTGGTTCGTGGGAACGTTGATCTGGGCGTAGTGGGGGGAATGAGAGCGGATCGATTGGTGGCCACCGATCTCAGTGGGCTGACGGCGCACGAAACTCGGGCCTTGTTTCTCCTGGTGGGTCCCGCCGCAGCGCTGTCGCCGTGGGCGAAGGCGGCGCTGCGCAACCGGTCAGCGGACGGAGCGCGTGGTGGACCCACTGGGTCTGGTCGACAAGGACGACCTCTGGTACCTGATCGCCGGCACGGAGACCGGGGAGCGCAGCTTCCGGGTGGATCGTGTCCGTTGAGCTGAGGTGACCGATGTGCCCGCGCATCGCCCGGCGGGGTTCGACCTCTCCGCTGCTGGGGAGCGGGTGGTCGGCGAGGTCGAGCAGCGGCGATCTGGAATCACCGCGACGCTGTCGCTGGAGGAACGGTTTCTGGGCGTGCTCTGAGACCAGTTCGGTCGGCAGTGCACGGTGCAGGGATCCGTTGGACACGGCCGGGTGCGGGTGAGGGTCGGCGCCAGGAATCCGCTGGACATCGCGCAGCAGCTCGCCGGCTGGGGTGCGCTGATCCAGGTGGAGGACTGTCCGCCGGTGCAGGAGCAGCTGGCTAGGCTCGGCGCGGAGGTGGTGGCGCATACCGGTCGGGTCCGTCGGTGTCCCGGCCTAGTATCCCGACGGAAGGTCCGGCGATCCGCCCCGATCCCGCGGCTCCGACCAAGTCGGGTGTCGGCCGGGCCGGTACCGAGACCGATTGATTCCAGGGAGACGGCCGTGCCCACCATGACGCTGAACGAACGCGCGGAGAAGCACCTGCGGGCGCTCGTCGGCTCGGACACGGCAACGTTGCGGCGCGACCAATGGACGGCCATTTCCGCGCTCGTCGCCGACCGGCGGCGTGCCCTCGTCGTTCAGCGAACCGGCTGGGGAAAGTCGGCGGTGTACTTCGTGGCAACCGCGCTGTTGCGGGAGCAGGGGGCCGGGCCGACCGTCATCATCTCGCCGTTGCTGGCCCTGATGCGCAACCAGATCGCTGCCGCACAGCGTGCCGGGATCCGCGCGGTCACCATCAATTCGGCCAACGCCGAGCAGTGGAAGCAGGTGTACGACGAGGTTCGGGCTGGAGCGGTCGATGTGCTGCTGGTGTCGCCGGAACGGTTGAACAACCCGGGTTTCCGCGACGAGGTACTTCCACAGGTCGCGGCCACCGCGGGCCTGGTCGTCATCGACGAGGCGCACTGCATCTCCGACTGGGGCCACGATTTCCGTCCCGACTACCGGCGGATCAGGACCCTGCTCGAGGATCTGCCGGACGGTATCCCGGTGCTGGCGACGACGGCGACGGCGAACCAGCGGGTGGCACTGGATGTCGCCGAACAGCTGGCGGTGTCGCACCTCGACCGGGGCGGCGACCCCGCCGGCTCGTCGGGCGGTGCCGCGACTGGATCTGCGGAGCCTGACGGTGCCGCACGCGCGTCTTCCGGCTCCCGAATGACGGAAACGTTGGTCCTTCGCGGCCCGCTCGACCGCACGTCATTGCACCTGGCCGTGGTCCGGTTGCCGAACCAGCCGAGCCGGCTCGGCTGGTTGGCCGATTACCTGGACAGGACAGCAGGCTGCGGCATCGTCTATTGCCTGACAGTCGCCGCCGCCGAGCAGGTCGCCGAACACCTCAGGTCCCGTAACCTGCCCGTCGCGGCCTATTCGGGTCGGACTGACCCGTCCGAGCGTGCCCGCGCGGAGGACGATCTGCTTGCCGGTCGGGTCAAGGCCCTGGTGGCGACATCCGCGCTCGGAATGGGTTTCGACAAGCCGGATCTGGCGTTCGTCGTGCACCTCGGGGCGCCGCCGTCACCGATCGCGTACTACCAGCAGGTGGGACGTGCCGGTCGCGCCGTCGACCGCGCGGAGGTCGTGCTGCTGCCCGGCACCGATGACGCCGATATCTGGAAGTATTTCGGCTCCTTGGGTTTCCCGGCGGAATCCGACGTGCGGGCGACCTTGGCGGAGCTCACCGCCGCCGGTCGGCCGCTCTCGCTGCCCGCTCTCGAGCCGCGCGTGACGTTGCGCCGGTCGCGCCTGGAAATGATGTTGAAGGTGCTCGACGTGGACGGTGCAGTGCGCAGAGTGCCCGGCGGCTGGACTGTCACCGGGACGCCGTGGACCTACGATGCCGACCGGTACACCAGGGTGAGCGCCGGCCGGGACGCCGAACAGGAGGCGATGCTGACGTACATCAGCACCGACGCGTGCCGGATGGCCTTCCTGCGTGAGCAACTGGACGACCCGGCCCCAGAGCCTTGTGGCCGCTGCGACAACTGTGGCGGACTCACTCTGCCGACCGAGCCTGGGGCGGAATCCGTATGCGCGGCCCGAGCCGAATTGGAGGTCCCGGGCGTCGCTGTGCAGCCCCGGTCGCAGTGGCCCACGGGAATGGCTTCGCTGGATGTGCAGCTCTCCGGAAAGATTCCGGCTGCCGACAAACCCGAGGCCGGCCGGGCGGTGGGCCGGCTGGACGGTATCGGATGGGGTTCCGCGCTGCGGGCTCTGCTGGCACCGGACACCCCCGACGGGGAGGTCCCGGTTCCCCTGCGGCACGCCGCGGTTCAGGTTCTCGACGGGTGGTTGCCCGCCACCGGCGCTGCGATCGACGGGGTTGTCTTCATCGAATCCTTCGGCCGTCCGGAGCTGGTCAGCCACCTCGCGACCGGGTTGGCCAGGTACCGATCGGTGCCCGTGTTGACGACATTCGAACTGCTGCGTCACTACCCGGCACCGGGCGGCACCAATTCGGCGCGCCGCCTCGCCGCTGTGCACAGCCGGTTTCACCTGGCGGACCCGTCGGCCGTCAAGGGCCTTCGCGTTCTGCTCGTCGACGACAGCATCGATACGGGTTGGACTCTCACCGTCGCCGCTCGTGAATTGCGGCGCGCGGGCGCCGCGGCCGTGTTGCCGTTCGTGCTGGCGGTGCGCTGACGCGGCCTCGCTGGGCGCCAACGCTGCTCCGCGGACGGCAGCTCCAGGGACGGTGGACTCCGGTGACGGTCGAACCGGGTCAGGTGCCGTTCTGGGGTGATGACGACGAGTGCGATGAGGGCTGACCGGCAGCCGCATCGTCGGCCGGTCGCATCGCGACGTGGCGCAGCAAGGCGGTCAGGTCACGGCAGGTCTGCTCGTCCAAGCCCACGAAGAGCGGATTGTCGGTCCTCGTGAGCCGCAATAACTCTTCCTTCGCCTGCCGCCCGGCCGCGGTCAGGACGACGGTGCGGACCCGGCGATCGGCGCTAGAAGCCTGCCTACGCACCAGTTTGTGCCGCTCGAGTCGGTCAACCAGACCTGTGGCGTTGCTGGTGTCGCAGCCGAGCATGTTCGCGATCGCCGTCATCGGCTGAGGGTCATGCGCCGGTAGTCCATCAATCAGCATTGCCTGCTGCACGGTGAGACCTGCCGCGGCGGTAGCGGCCTGCAGTGTCTGGCGGTAGCGGTGGAAGAACTCCATCACCGTCTCGCCGAGCTGCAGCCGTTGAGTAGCGGTGGCGGCAACGCCGGTGGAACTCATGCTCTCCAGATTACCACCACCTGTTCATCAGGTAGATATTTGGCGTACTCATATATCTGTACTGTCATGTTTATAGGGGAAACCAGGATGACCGGAGACGACATGATCGAGGTAGTGGGATTGCGCAAGGCCTTCGGGACCGTGCGTGCGCTGGACGGCGTCGATCTGCACGTCGACAAGGGCACCGTGCTCGGGTTGCTCGGGCCGAACGGTGCGGGGAAGACGAGCGTCGTCCGGGTGCTCAGCACGCTGTTGAGGCCGGACCAGGGCCGGGCCAGCGTCGCCGGCTTCGACGTGGCGACCGACCCCGCACAGGTCCGCCGCCGGATCGGTCTGGCGGGGCAGTACGCCGCAGTCGACCCGTACCTGTCCGGTCGGCAGAATCTGGTGTTGGCCGGTCGGCTCTCCCATCTGCCACCGCGCACGGTGGCAGAGCGCGCCGACGAGCTGCTGGAACAATTCGGTCTCACGGACGCCGGAGGGCGCGCCACCAAGACCTACTCGGGTGGCATGCGGCGCCGATTGGACCTCGCCGCGGCGCTGGTGGCCGAACCACAGGTGGTATTCCTCGACGAGCCGACGACGGGCCTGGACCCGGCGGCCCGGAATGATCTGTGGAAGACCGTCCGGGATCTGGTTGCCGGCGGTACCACGGTCCTGCTCACCACGCAGTATCTGGAGGAGGCCGACCAGCTCGCCGACCGGATCGCGGTGATCGATCACGGGAAGGTGGTGGCGGAGGGCACGCCCACGGAGTTGAAGGCTGGCCTGGCAGCGACCAAGCTCGTGGTCCGGCTTGCCACGGCTGAGGATGCGCGGGTCGCAGCGACCGCCCTGGCGCCGATCGGCGGGTCAGGCCAGACAATAGCCGTGGACGAATCCGTTCCGGCGGTGGTGCTGACCGTCCAGGACGGCCCGGCCGCCCTGACTGATGTAGTCCGACGGCTCGATGCAGCCGGGATCCCGCCCCGAGGCTTGGTTCTCGAGGAGCCCACCCTCGATGAGGTCTTCCTCTCGCTGACCGGACACGCAGCATGAGCCGCCCGTGGGCCCTGCCACCGATCGTCGATGTGCCGGCCGTCGGCCAGCCGGCCCTCGATCACTGCACCGTCGATCGCGGCCCGGTCTACCTCACCGTCACTCACTCCGACGTCAGTTCCGGGAGCATCTGATGACCACCGAAACCACAGCATCCATCACGACCGAGCCCGCCGAGCGGGCGTCGGAAGCGCCGTACCGCCCGTTGCTCGGCTGGGCGGTCACCGATGCGCTGACCGCCACCTGGCGAAACCTGGTCGGTCAGCTGCGGCAGCCACAGATCATCGTCTTCGCCGCCATCCAGCCGATCATGTTCACCCTGCTGTTCCGGTACGTCTTCGGGGGCGCGATCAACGTGCCCGGCGTGGACTACGTCAACTACCTGATGGCTGGAGTGTTCGTGCAGACGGTGGTGTTCGGCGGCATCGCCACCGCCGTTGGTCTGACCGAGGATCTGGGATCCGGCGTCGTCGACCGGTTCCGGACGCTGCCGATGGCGCGGTCCGCGATGCTGACCGGCCGGGTGCTCGCCGACGTCGTTCGCAACCTGATGTCGATCGTCATCATGCTGGCGGTGGGGCTGGCCGTCGGTTTCCGTCCGGCTGGCGTGAGCGGTGTCCTCGGCGCGATCGCGTTGTTGTTGCTGCTCGGGGTTGCCTTCAGCTGGTACTACGCCTTCGTCGGACTGGCGGTGAAGAACGCGGAGGCCGCCCAGGCCGCCGGATTCCTGGTCGTGTTTCCGCTGACCTTCGCCAGTTCCGCCTTCGTTCCCACCGACTCCATGCCGAGTTGGCTGCAGACCTTCGCCGAGCACCAGCCGATCACCGCAGCCATCAACGCCATCCGGGCACTGTTCCTGGGGCTGCCGACCGGCGATGTCGTCCCGACGGCCCTGATCTGGATCGTCGGGATCACGGTGGTGATGGCGACCGCGGCGGTCGCCCGCTACCAGCGGATCAGCTGACAACGGCTGCAGGCCTTGAGCCAAATCCCCGGGAGGGTGTCGGCGGGCTGTGTTGTACTGGCCGCGTCAGTGCACCCATGTCCACCAGCGGCGGAGACACGATGAAAGAAGTGCGCGGGAACGCAGTCCGACAAACCAGAACCCGATGGTCATCGGCGGCCGCGGTGGTTGCGGCGGGCGGGATGCGGCTGTGAGCGCCGCTGTCGAAGTCGAGGGCCTGGTCAAGAGCTTCAAGCAAACCAGGGCACTCGCGGGTGTTGACCTGCAGGTGCCCGAGGGCACTGTGCTGGGTCTTCTCGGGCCGAACGGTGCGGGAAAGACAACCGTGGTGCGGATCCTGTCCACGCTGTTGCGTGCCGACAGTGGACGGGCCACGGTATTCGGACACGATGTGGTGACCGATGCCGACGGTGTGCGCTCGATCATCGGATTGACCGGCCAGTACGCTGCTGTCGACGAATACCTCACCGGCACCGAGAATCTCGAGATGGTCGGTCGGCTCTATCAGTTGCGCAAGGCCGACGCCCGGCAGCGGGCGGCGAATCTGTTGGAACGGTTCGACCTCGGCGACGCTGCCGGCCGCATCGTCAAGACCTATTCCGGCGGCATGCGACGTCGCCTGGACATTGCGGCGTCGCTGATCGCGCGCCCTCGGGTGCTGTTCCTGGACGAGCCGACGACGGGATTGGACCCGCGTAGCCGCATCGGCATGTGGGAGTTCATCGCCTCGCTGGTGGCGGACGGCACCACGATCCTGCTGACCACCCAGTATCTGGAGGAGGCCGACCGGTTGGCCGACGGCATCGTCGTCATCGACCACGGCAAGGTGATCGCCCGGGGCACCGCCGATGAGCTCAAGGCGCAGGTCGGCGGGCACCGGCTCGAGTTTACAGTCGCCGATTCGGTGCAGATACCCGTTGTCCTGGAGCGGCTTTCGCAGTTGGCGATCGATAGTCCGACGGTCGACGAGCAGACCAGGTCGCTGACCATCCCGGTGCGCGGCGGGGCGGAAGTGCTCCGCGAAGCGCTCCGCAGACTCGATGGGGCACAGGTCGACATCGTTGACGTCGGGCTTCGCAGGCCGGATCTCGATGACGTTTTCCTGGCGCTGACCGGGCACGCTTCGGCGGAGGCAGTCGCCGCCGGCGACACCCCCCAGGCAAACCTGACGACGGAGGTGCGGTCGTGACGTCACTGACCAGGGCCGTCTCCGACGGGGCAATCATCACCAAGCGCAACCTGCTGAAAATCAAAAGAGTGCCCGATCTGCTGGTCTTCGCGACACTGTCGCCGATCATGTTCGTGCTGCTGTTCGCGTTCATCTTCGGCAGTGCCATCCCCCTCCCCGGAGTGGACTACAAGGAATTCCTGATGGCCGGGATCTTCACCCAAACCGTCATTTTCGGGTCCACGATCACCGGCACCAGCCTGGCCGAGGATTTGCAGAAGGGGTTGATCGATAGGTTCCGTTCGCTTCCGATGGCCCGGTCCGCGGTCCTGGTCGGTCGGACATTCGCCGACATCGGCAACAACGTCGTCGTCATCACCGTCATGTCCATCACCGGACTGCTGGTCGGCTGGCGCATCCGTACGTCGGTCCTGGACGCTCTCTTCGCTTTTGCGTTATTGCTGTTGTTCGCGTACGCGATCTCGTGGTTGATGGCCTTCGTCGGGCTTTCGGTGAAATCGCCGGAGGTGGTGAACAACGCCTCCTTCATCATCATCTTCCCGATTACCTTTATCGCGAATACCTTCGTTCCCACGGACAATTTTCCGCCCGCGTTGAGGGCCTTCGCCAACTGGAATCCAGTTTCCTCGGTGACCCTTGCCGCGCGGGAGTTGTTCGGTAACACCAGTCCGGCATTGCCGCCGCCGGACATCTGGCCCGCTCAGCATCCTGTCCTGTACTCGCTGATCTGGGTGGTGGTCATCATGGCGATCTTCATTCCGCTGTCGGTCCGGACGTACGTGTTGGCGGCGGGGCGCTGATCCTTCGTTCCCTCTGCGACGGGCGAGCCGTTCGCCAGGCTTCACGTCGGGGGTGTCGAGGTCGCGGTCGGAGAGGCGCTGTGCCCCCCTGGGCAGCCGGCGGCCATCAGGGCCCGGTTCATCGACAGGCTGCCGTGTGAGCGCAACGGCACGGTGGACTCCGCCTTGAGCTTGGCGACCACGTCGACGGCGTCAGCGCTGACGAGTGTCGCATTCGGCCAGTCGAGAGGTTCTTTCAGCGACGGGGACACCACCGTTGCCGGCATGCTTCTCATCCGGGTGACCCATGGGTCACGCACTTCTGACTCCTCGGTACTCGACGCCAGCATCTCCACGAAGTCTCGGAACGTGGTGGCCCCGAGGACCATTCGCTGCTTTTCGCCGTACTGGGTATTGCGGTGGGCGAGCAACTCGGGGCCCTTGCTTACCCCAGTAGCCGGTCCAGTTGGCGCTGGCGGCGGCGTAGCCGTCGAGGCTGGAAAAGACGTCAAAGGTGTAGGTAGCGGTCATCTTGTTTCTCCTCGCGTGTGTTTCGACCCGTACCAGAACAGACTGGGATTCATCGCGTGACTGATCGCCGTTGCACCACCCTCGAGTCCGACAAGTGGCTGCTCGAACGGCACGTGGTGACCGGAGGATGCCGTGCCCGGACGTCCGACGGCGGTAGCCGATAGTCCGATTTGGGACCTGGTACCAGGTCCGATGGGCATTCCTCGGCGAATTGCGCCGGGCGGATCAGCGTGCGTCGCGGTGCCCCGCTGTCAGTTCCACGTAGTGGGCGGCATTGTGCGACAGGCCCTCGCGTTCCTCCGCGGTGAGCTCCCGACGGACCTTGCCCGGGACCCCCGCCACCAGCGAACCCGGCGGGACCTGGGTGCCTTCCAGGACGACGGCGCCGGCGGCCACCATGGATCCGGCGCCGATCACCGCGCCGTTCAACACGATCGCCCCCATCCCGATCAGGCAGTCGTCCCCGACGGTGCAGCCGTGCAACACCGCGGCATGTCCGACGCTGACGCCGGATCCGATGGTGGCGGGGAATTCGGGGTCCGCGTGCACCACCACCCCGTCCTGCAGGTTGCTGCCGGAGCCGATCGAGATCGTGCTGCTGTCGCCCCGGACGACCGCTCCGTAGAAGACCCCGGTCCGGGCGGCGATGCGGACCCGCCCGATCACCGCCGCGGTCGGCGCCAGCCAGGCTGTCGGGTGGATGTCGGGGGTCGATCCGGCGAAGGGAAGAATGTGCGGCACGGTCGGTCTCGCTTCTGTAGGTACGGCCTTGCTTCTCGGCACGACGAACGTCGTGAGGCGGGCGCCGCCCTGTTCCAGCGAGGCCCATGTGCCGTCGACGGCGACCACAGCGATCGCCGAGGTCGGAAACTTCTTCCGGACCCCTTCCAGCGCAGCGTGATCCGATCCCCGCCCGGCAAGTTGTTCGGCCAGCGCCGGTATTCCGGGTCCATGACCGACCAGCAGGACTGTCCGGTCGTCCGGCGACAGCGACGTCAGCAACTCGGCGAGCTCGTCGGGGTAGGCCTCGTAAACTGCGCTGGTGAAGGTGACCGGGACCCCGGCGGACAGGCCGGTCGTCGTGAGGGTCTGCCGGGTCCGGGTCGACGTCGAGCAGATCACCCGATCGATGCGGGGCAGATTCCGGCTGATCCAATTTCCGGCGAGCTCCGCCTGGGCGACGCCGCGCGGGGCGAGTGGCCGCTCGTGGTCCGTGACGCCCTGGGGGTAGGCCGATTTGCCGTGCCGGAGCAGGATGATCGTGCGACCGGCGGGGGAGCCGCGTCCGGCGTCTGACGACATCCGCCCATCCAACCGTTCGGCACCATCCGGCGGCGCATCGGGTCGCCCGGCGGAGCTCAGTGGCCGGGCTGGGTGCGACCGTCCGGCCGCTCGGACTGCCGATCGGTGCTGGCCGGCGTGTCGACCGGGGCGCCGACAGCGTCCGCGGAATTGTCGATCTGCTCCCGTGCGTAGCGGGCGATCACCTGCGCGACCGCGACCGCGGGAACCGCCAGGAACGCTCCGACGATGCCGAACAGGGTGCCGCCCAGCGCGACCGCGCCCAGCACGACAGCAGGGTGGATGTTCAGGGTCCGGCCGACCAGCATCGGCTGCATGACGTTGCCCTCGAGTTGCTGGACCGCCAGCACGATGGCAAGTACCCCGACCGCCGTCCAGAGGCCCCCGGAGACCAGGGCTACGAGGACCGCGATCCCGCCGGCGACGAACGCGCCGACGATGGGGACGAACGCGCCGAAGAACGTCAGAACCGCGATCGGCAGGGCGAACGGAACCCCGAGGATCCACACCCCGATGCCGATGAAGAAGGCGTCCACGAAGGCGACCGCAGCCTGCGACCAGACGTAATGACCCAGCGCGGTCCACACCCGCTCCGAGACGACCTCGGCATGCCGGCCGGTGGTCTCGCCGATCCAGGTGCGCAGCCACGGCAGGAACCGGGGCCCGTCCTTGAGGAAGAAGAAGCACAGTACGAGGGCCAGGACCAGCGTCACGATCGCCGACCCGATCGCACCGAGACTGTCGATGACGAGGACGGCGATCTGCTGCCCGTTGCTCCGTAGTTGGCTGATGCCCTTGTCGACAAGGCCACCGAGTGAGTCCAGACCGAGGTTGAACGGAGGGCCGGCGAGCCACGTCTGGAAGGATCCCAGACCCTCGGACGCCTGGTCGACCAGGTCCTGCGCCTGCGAGGTGACCAGCGGGGCGAGCACGGCGATCAGCCCGCCCACCACCGCCAGCAGCCCGACCAGCGCGATCAGAGCCGCCAGCGCGTTCGGCAGCTTGCGGCGCAGAAATCGCACCGGCGGCCACAGGATCGTGGCCAGCAGCAACCCGAGCATGATCGGCAGCAGCACGCTCCACAGCTGGCCCATCAGCCAGAACAGCGCCCACAGGCCGACCCCGACGATCAGCAGCCGAACTGTCCAACGCGCCGCCTCGATGACGCTGTGCTGCAGCCGGCGAGCCATGGGTGAGCGTCCGATCACCGCGCCGGTCGGGCCTGATGCGGGGTCGCCCGAGGCCATCGGAATGGCGTCGGCCGGATCCTCTCCGTCGCTCACCTGACCGTCACCGACGCTGCCACCCGCCCCAGCCGCGCGCGCCTGCGCCGCATCAGTGGGGTCGTCCCCGGTCGATCCTCGCGGTTCCCGCGGATTCTGCGGCCACTGTCGGGCCATTTCGGAACTCCCTTCGAGCCGGACCAGGGGTGGCGCGGCTTCGCCCATCTTTCCCGGAAATCGGCTTCAACCGAAAATGGGTGTGTCACCCCGCCTGTCAGGTGGCTCTTGCTGTGGAGATGATCTCCGCTGCGCCGGGACGGGTGCTGCGGTGTGATGGACAGGTGCACTCGGTGGAAGTTGTCCTCGACGAGCGAACCGACCATGCCATCCGGGACCAGTGGGCCGTGCTGATGGACGCGGGCCTGCCGAGCCAGGGACGGCACAGGGGCGCCTCCAACCGGCCGCACATCACGGTGGCGCTGGCCGACACGCTGGACGCAGACGACCTGTCGCGGCTGATGGCCGCCGTGTCGGCGCTGCCGATGGCGGTGACGGTCGGCGGGTTGCTGCTGTTCGGCGGCCGTCGTTTCGTGCTGTCCCGACTGGCCGTCCCCTCCAGCGACCTACTCGGGCTCCAGCGGGACCTGGCAGGTGCGCTGGCGGCGCCCGCGGATGCCAACGGATCCTTCGCGGCGGGCCGATGGACCCCGCACATCACCCTCGCGAAGCGCTTGACAGCCGACCAGGTAGCTGAGGCCCTGACGGTGCTCGGTGACGTGCCCACCCTCCTGGGCACCATTCCCGGGGCACGACGGTGGGACATGGTCGCCAAACAGGAGCAGTCGATCGACCCGTCCGATAACGCCTGAGCTCGGCCGGGTATCGCTGCCGGTCGGGCGGTTGATCGGCGGAGTTGCTCAGGAATCGACCTATCCTGGAGCCGATATGAACGAAACTCCGGCCGCGGGACGTTCCACGCCCGTTCTGGTCGACCCGGCTGACGTGCCTACCGGAGATTCGGCCGGGCATTCGACCGAAGGCGTCACCGGTGGAACGGCCCCTACGCTGACGGACGATCCGCCCAAGCTGACCGAAGATGCGCCCGTCCCCGGGACGGACGATCGCGGCGCACTGCTGACGGACGTCACGACGCTGGACGAGCGGCGACTGCGCCGCCGGCTCAGGGGCGCCCGGCGGATTTCCGATGACGCCAAGCGGCGTCGCGCCCTGCAGGACGTCGACCGGCAGATCGCTGTCGCCAACAAGCGGTTCGCCCGCCGGCAGGCGGCTGTGCCGATCTTGCGCTATCCGCCGGAGTTGCCGGTATCCGGCCGCGTCGACGACCTCGCGGCGGCGATCGCAGGCAACCAGGTCGTCATCGTCGCAGGGGAGACGGGGTCCGGTAAATCGACCCAGATACCGAAGATCTGCCTGCAGATCGGCCGTGGTGTGCGCGGCAGCATCGGTCATACGCAGCCGAGGCGGATCGCGGCCCGTGCGCTGGCCGAGCGGATCGCCGAGGAGACCGGCACCTTGGTCGGCGGCGCGGTGGGCTACGCGATCCGGTTCGGCGACCACACCGGGCCGGACACGCTGGTGAAGCTGATGACCGACGGGATCCTGCTGAACGAGATCACCCGGGACCGGCTGCTGCTCGCCTACGACACGATCATCATCGACGAAGCCCACGAGCGCAGCCTCAACATCGACTTCCTGCTGGGGTACCTCAAGGAACTGCTGCCCCGCCGCCCGGACCTGAAACTGATCATCACGTCCGCGACGATCGATCCTGCGCGGTTCAGCCGGCACTTCGGTGACGCTCTGATCGTAGAAGTGTCCGGGCGCACCTACCCGGTCGAGATCCGTTACCGCCCCTACGGGGTCGACGATCAGTCGGACACCGATCCGGAGGACGCCCCGCCCGAGGCGCCGGATCGGCCCGCCACCGGCCGGCAATTCGGCAGCCGGCAATCCGGTGGTTCGGTGGCCGCCAGGGCGAGGGAGGAGGCGATCGATCAGGCGCAGGCGATCTGTGCGGCCGTGGACGAGCTGATGGCCGCCGGTGACGGCGACATCCTGGTCTTCTTGTCCGGAGAACGCGAGATCACCGACACCGCAGAGGTTCTCCGTGGGCACCTGGCCGGGCGGCGGTGGGTCACCGAGGTGCTGCCGCTGTACGGGAGATTGTCGGCGGCCGATCAGCACAAGGTGTTCTCGTCGCACAGGGGACGTCGGATCGTGCTGTCCACCAACGTCGCCGAGACGTCGTTGACGGTACCGGGCATCCGATACGTCATCGACCCTGGTACAGCACGCATCTCGCGGTACTCGCCGCGCAGCAAGGTCCAGCGACTGCCGATCGAGCCGATCTCGCAGGCGTCAGCCGGGCAGCGGGCCGGTCGTTGCGGCCGCGTCGCGAACGGTATCTGCATCCGGCTGTATTCGGAGGATGACTTCCTGACCCGGCCGGCGTTCACCGACCCCGAGATCGCAAGGACCTCACTGGCGTCGGTGATCCTGCAGATGGCGTCCCTCGACCTCGGTGACATCTCCGTCTTCCCGTTCCTCGATCCGCCCGATCGGCGGCAGATCACCGACGGTGTCACGGTTCTGAGTGAGCTCGGAGCCCTGGAACAGGCCGCGACGGAGCACCCACGGCTGACCACCACCGGGCGTTCGATGGCTGCCCTACCACTGGATCCCCGGCTCGCCCGGATCCTGATCGAGGGGAACCGTCAGGGCTGCCTCCGGGACGTGCTCGTCATCGTCGCGGCACTGGCGATCGTCGATGTGCGCGAATACCCGCTGGAGGAACGGGACAGGGCGGTTGCGGCGCACTCCCGCTTCGTCGACCCGCAATCCGACTTCAGCGCGCTGCTAGGACTGTGGGTCTACCTGCAGGATCAAGCCAAAACTCTGTCGGGCAACGCTTTTCGAAGGATGTGCAGGCGAGAGTACCTCAACTACCTGCGGATCAGGGAGTGGCAGGACCTGCACGCGCAACTCCGGCATTTGCTCAGGGGATTGAAGATGGATCCGGACGCGCAGCAGCCCTGGGCCGGTGATGCCGAGGAGCGCGGATCCAGCGGAAGCGGAAACGGAAACGCGGCCGCTCCGCCGGCCCCGGTGGCGAAGGGCGGCAGGGGCTCGCTGGCCGTCGAGATCGATACACCCAAGGTGCACACCGCGTTGCTCGCCGGCTTGCTCTCGCACATCGGATTGCGCAAGGAGCCGGGCCGGGAATACCAGGGAACCCGCGGAGTCAGCTTCGTCATCTGGCCGGGTTCGGCGCTGGCCCGGTCGGCGCCGCAGCTGGTGGTTGCGGCAGAGCTGGTGGAGACGAGCCGGCTGTGGGGCCGGATCTGTGCCAGGGTCGAGCCGGGCTGGATCGAGCAGGTCGCTGGAGACCTGTTACGGCGCAGCTACTCCGAGCCTCGATGGAACGCGAAGCGGGCGAGCGTCGAGGCCACCGAGAAGGTGCAGCTGCTGGGTGTGCCTATCGTCGCCGCCCGCACCGTGCAGTTCGACCGTATCGACCCGGAGCTGTCTCGGGAGCTTTTCATCCGGCATGCACTGGTCGAGCGAAACTGGACGACCCGGCACGCCTTCTTCACGCAGAATCAGCGAGCCCTGGACGATGTCGCCGCGTGGGAGGAGCGCACCCGCCGCCGGGACATCGTCGTCGACGACGAGACGTTGTTCGCGCTCTACGACGCACGCATCCCGCCCGAGGTGACCTCCGGCCGGCACTTCGACTCCTGGTGGAAGAAGGCGTCCCGAGACACACCCGACCTGATGAGCTTCACCACTAAGATGTTGATCGCCGCCGGCACCGAGCGTTTCGACGCCGCGGAGTTCCCGGACCGGTTCAGCTCCGGCGGTGTCGACCTCGAACTCGACTATGTTTTCGATCCGGCCCGCCGGGACGACGGGGTGACCGTGACGATCCCGCTCGCGGTCCTGGCCCGGGTGGACCCGGCGGCGTTCGACCGGCAGATACCTGGACTCAGAACTGATCTGGCCGTCGCCCTGATCCGATCGCTACCGAAGACGCTGCGCCGCAACTTCGTTCCGGTTCCCGACTTCGCACGAGCGGCGCTGAGCCGTATCGAAGTGAGCCGTATCGAACTGAGCCGTATCGAAATGAGCCGTGTGGAACAGGGCCACAACGAAGTGGGCCGCGCTCGGGGTCGGGGCCGTGCGGGATCGGAATCTGCCTCGCTGCCGGCGGAATTGGCCGCGGCGCTGACTGCGCTGACCGGAGTCGTCATCCGTGCAGCGGATTTCGACCTCGACAAGGTCCCGAATCACCTCCGGATGAACTTCGCCGTCGTCGACGAGCAGGGACGGACGGTCGCCGCGGGGAAGGACCTGCCGGAACTGCAGAACAGCCTGCGGTCCGACACCCGCCAGGCCGTTGCCAAGGCGTCCGGCGCGGTTGAACGGACCGGGTTGACCGAATTTCCGCCCGAGGGTTTGCGCCGTACCGCTACGACAACGGTTGCCGGGCACAAGGTCACGGGTTACTCGGCGCTCGTCGACGAGGGTCGAACGGTGGGCATCACGGTGTTCAGCACGGCCCAGGATCAGGGAAGGGCGATGCGGGCCGGGACCAGGCGACTGCTCGTGCTGTTGGCGCCGTTGCAGCTGGGGCCGTTGCGCCAATCGTTGAGCCGTGAGCAATTGCTGACGATGGCGGTGACGCCCTACGGAACGGTCGGCGAACTGGTCGCCGACGCCACCGAGGCGGCGTTGGATGCGCTCCTGGACTGGGCGGGTGGCCCGGCGTGGGACGCCGCAGCGTTCAGTGCACTTCAGGGGCGGATCAGGCCGCATCTGTCCAAGGCCGTGCGCGACGTCGTGGTGGCCACCGAGCAGGCATTGCAGTCGGCGGCTGCGGCGGCGCGAGCGATCGATGCCGCCGCCGACAGGCCCGCGGGAGGGTCGATCTCCGACCTGGTGGGGGACATGCGCCGGCAGTTGTCCACGTCGCTGGCCCGGGGCTTCATCACCAGGACCGGTGCGGGCAGGATTCCCGACCTCACCCGTCGGCTGCAGGCGCTGGCCGTCCGAGCGGACCGCGTTGCGACGGCACCCGCGCGGGACCGTGAACGGCTGGCGGAGATCAGCACGCTGCAGGCGGAGATCGAGCGTGCGGTGTCCGGCTTGCTACCGCAGCGCCATATCGACGCGGACGTTGCGGCCGTTCAGGACCTGCTGCAGGAGTACCGGGTCGCCCTGTTCGCGCAACCGATGCGGACCTCGGTTCCGGTGTCGCCCAAGCGGATCCGTGCCGCGGTCGCCGCGCTTCGACCCTGAGCGGGCATCAGGTCGACCCTCAGCGGGCGACGAGGATCAGCCGCCGCCCGCTCGGGATCAAACGGCCGTCGGCGGTGGGTTCGGCGTGCTCGGCGGCGGCGGGGTGGGGGTCGCCGGCGGTGGCGGCACGGTGCCGTCCTTCCCTGCGGCCTTGTCGATGAAGCCGTGCAACTTGCCCTCGATCGGATCGACCTTGCTATGGCCGACCTTGCCGCCAACTACACCGCCGGCCTTGGTGATGCCCTGCTTGACGCTGTCCGAATGCTCCGCGAGCAGGCCCTGGGCCTTGTCGCGGAGCTGCTTGAAGTCGACCATCGGTGAGCTCCCTGTTCCTGTTGGATGACCGGGATGCCCGGTCCGTCCCGACAACGAAGGCTGTCCGCAGACAGTTCCGCCGGGTAGCGCAGCCGGGAAGACCGCCGGGCATGCGAGCACGAATCCATGACGGTGCGCGCTGACCCGCTTGACCAACACCGACCGTGGGGCAGCGCCGGCATCCGGCGGCGCAAAGCGTGGACCGCTACGTGAATCGGTTTGACGGCCCGACCTCGATGCCCGCACGCTTGCGCGCGTGGGTCACCTGGAGTTCAACGGCGTCGGCTACAGCCTTGCCGACGGCCGGCCGCTACTGGCCGATGTGACCTTCCGGGCCGGCGCCGGCCAGGTCACCGCGCTGATCGGGCCCAACGGAACGGGCAAGACGACCCTGCTGCGGATCGCCTCCGGGGAACTTCAACCGCAGGACGGCGCGGTGGGCCGGTCCGGGACGCTGGCCGTCATGAGCCAGTTCATCGGCTCGGTCCGGGACGAGTCCACAGTCCGGGACCTGCTGCTATCCGTCTCGCCCGCCCCGTTGCGAGCGGCGGCGGCGGCGATCGACGCGGCAGAGCTGGACATGATGTCCGACGACTCCGACCCGGTGTCCCTGCGATACGCACAAGCGCTGGCCGACTGGGCCGACGTCGACGGCTATCAGCACGAGACGGCGTTCGACGTCGCGACCGTCGCGGCCCTCGGGGTGCCCTATGACAGGGCGAAGTACCGCAGCGTGACGAGCCTTTCCGGCGGCGAGCAGAAGCGGCTGGTGCTCGAGTTGCTGCTGGCCGGCCCCGCGGAGGTGCTGCTGCTCGACGAGCCGGACAACTATCTGGACGTGCCGGGTAAGCAGTGGCTCGAACGGAAACTGTCCGCGACCGGCAAGGCGATCCTGCTCGTCTCGCACGACCGGGAGCTGTTGTCCACGGCTGCGACCAGAATCGTCACGCTGGAGCCCGGCGCCGCGGGCGCGGTGTCCTGGGTGCACGGCGGCTCGTTCGGGACCTACCGCGCGGCCAGGGACGACCGTAATTCCAGGCTCGAGGAATTGCGACGCAGGTGGGACGAGGAGCACACGAAACTGAAGGCCCTGGTGCTGATGTACAAGACGAAGGCCGCCTTCAACGACGGGCTGGCCTCCCGCTACCAGGCGGCCCAGACCAGGCTGACGAAATTCGAGGACGCGGGACCACCGCAGGTGGTGCCGCTGACGCAGCGGGTCACCATGCGGCTGTCCGGCGGCCGCACCGCCAAGCGGGCGATCGTCTGCCGGGACCTCGAGCTGACCGGCCTGATGAAACCGTTCGACCTCGAGGTGTTCTACGGCGACCGGGTCGCCGTCATCGGGTCCAATGGGTCCGGCAAGTCGCACTTCCTGCGGCTATTGGCCCGCGGCGGCTCGGATCCGGATGTCGAACACCTCCCGGTGACCGACGACGACCTCGCCCCTGTCCCGCACACCGGCGTCGCCGCGCTGGGCTCACGGGTGCGTCCCGGCTTCTTCCGCCAGACGCACGCGCACACCGAACTCGGCGGCCGGACGCTGCTCGACATCCTGCACCGCGGTGATCTGCACCGCTCGGGGATGGGCCGGGAGCAGGCGGCGCGGTCACTGGACCGGTACGGGCTGGCCAGGGCGGGGGAGCAGAGCTTCGACACGCTCTCCGGAGGCCAGCAGGCGCGGTTGCAGATCCTGCTGCTGGAACTGTCGGGGGCAACGTTGATGCTGCTCGACGAGCCGACCGACAACCTGGACCTGCACTCCGCGGAGGCGCTGGAATCGGCCCTCGACGCGTTCGCCGGGACGGTGGTCGCCGTCACCCACGACCGTGCGTTCGCGCGGACGTTCGACTCATTCCTGCTGTTCAGCGCGGACGGCAGCGTGCGGCAGTCCGACGAGCCTGACTGGGCATTGAGCCGGGTGCGCCGCCCGGTCAGGGGTTGAAGCACGACATGACACGACAGGGAGACACCATGGCTTGGCTGCCGGACGATTTTGTGCCCCCCACCGCGGTACCGCTGGAGGGCGGATACCACCTGCGTCCCATCCGTGCCTCCGACGTGGAGCTGGACATGCGCGCCGTCATGGGGTCACAGGAACGCCTGTGGTCCATCTTCGGCGAGGCCTGGGGTTGGCCACCCAGCAGCATGACCGTCGAGCAGGACCGCGACGACCTGGCCCGCCACGAGGCCGAGGCTGGGCGGCACGAGTCCTTCAACTACGCACTCTTCGACGCCGCGGAGAGCGAGCTCGTGGGCTGCGTGTACATAGATCCACCCGAGAAATCCGGCGCCGGCGCCGAGATCTCCTGGTGGGTGCGGAACGAGTACGTCGGCTCCAAGGTCGAACGCTCGCTGGACGGCTTCGTCCCGCGGTGGATCGAGCGGGACTGGCCTTTCCAGGCGCCGAGGTATGTCGGCCGTGACCTCACCTGGCCGCAGTGGTTGGCGCTGCCGCCGGCGGCTGAGCCGAGCTGAGCGCCGCGGGGCAGCAGCCTCGAGCGATCGTGCCACCATGTACCGGTGCCGGTCAGACCCCCGAACGCAGCCGCGGCGCGCACCGGGCGGCCACCATCGGGCACCGCCCGGCGGAGCGAGTCCACAGTCGTTCCATTCGCCGGTTTCCTGCGATCCGCAACGGTGTTCGCGGCGGTACTGGCCGCCGCCGCCGTGGTAGCCGCGGTGGTCGGAACCGGAGCGACCGACCTGCCGCAGATTGCCGGACTGCGGGAGCCAGGCCCGGTGGTCCAGTTCGGGATACCGGCGTCCCGGACTCTCCTGGATCTGTTTGCGATTTCGGCGGTCGGCGTGGCGATCCTCGCCCGGTTGCTCGGGTTCGACCGGCCCGACGACACCGAGCCGATGATGCGTTCCGCTCGGCGGGTCGGAGTGTGGGCGTCCGCGGGGTGGACAGGGGCGGCGTTGCTGTCCATCGCGCTGCTGACGGCCGAACTCAACCCCGGCTCATTTCCGACAGCTGCGGCCATGCGGGATTACGTGTCGAACATCGCCGCAGGCAAGGGTCTCATGCTGTCCGCGGTCTGCGGTCTGGCCTCGCTCGGATTGGCCCGGCTCAGCCTGCGTCATGGCGAGAACGTTCCCGCCGAGTTGCGTGCGGGGATTGCGCTGTTCGGCCTGCTCCCCCTGCCGCTGACCGGGCACGCATCGAACTGGCCGTACCACGACCTGTCCATGGTGATCATGGAGCTGCACGTGGTGACGGCCAGCGCGTGGGCAGGCTCGCTCGGCGCGGTCATCGTGTTCCTGTCCCATCGGCCCGCGTTGCTGGCCGAGGCCATCCCGCGCTACTCCAGGCTCGCCACCTGGTGCGTGCTCGTTGTCGGGATCACCGGGATCTTCACCGGGCTGTTGGAGTTGGCGTTGTCACCGGTCAACACACTTCCCGGCTCACTGTTCGGCACCCGGTTCGGCGTGCTGGTCCTGGTCAAGGCCCTCCTGATCACCATCGTGGCGGCCATCGCCATCGTCGTCCGGACCCGGTTGATGCCGGCCATTGCCGAAGGCCGGCGCACCGCGATCGCGGTGTGGTGCGGGTGGGAACTGATCGTGCTCGCCCTCGCGTTCGGGGTCGCAGTGGTGCTGACCAGGGCGACCGTCACGCCGTTCTGACCTCCGCGAACGCCAGCACCGTGATCCGCGGTTTCGCCGCCGCCCGGTCGGCCGGTGTGATCTTGGTCAGCACCACCTCTCGGGTGGCAGGCAGCCCCTGCAGGGGAATCTTATGGGTGCCGAAATGGTTGACAGCGGTAGGAACGGTGCTCTTATCACTCGTCGAGCACCGGAATACAGAGAGAAGTTCGAGCTGTCATGTCACCGTCGACCTACCGACCGCAGCTGCTTGACCGGCCAGCGCTGAACGCCCGCTATGACGTTGCCCGCGCCGCCGGAAACCACACGCGGGCCGATGCGATCCGCGACGTCCTGACCTACCTCGATCACCGCTCGCCCTCCCCCGCTACGCCGAGCCGGCAGCAGCGCTCCTACCCGGGCCTGGCACAGCAACTTCGGACCGCGGCGCACCTGTACTGGCGATGGGCAGGATCGAGGTCCTCACCCAGGATCGCGGTCACCATCGCACGGGCTGTTGCCCACGCCCGACGCAATCCGGCGCTCACGTCCCGGCCATAGGCTTACTGAGCGTTCGCGCTTGGCCGTCCGTGGACAGAGGCCCGTTGACGCGAGGTTCCGCGCTTGCAGTTTCCGCCCAGCTTCTGGTCGAACGTTCCGCGGGACCGGTTCGGTCTCACCTGCCGAACGGCGGCTCGGTGCCCCGATCGTGGTCTCGCCGCTCGGGCTTTCCTGGTCCGGCTGACCACACCGCCACTATCGCCACCGCGAGGAGATGGACGAGCTCCGCGCGTGGTGACGTTCATCGTGGAGCGCGTGGTCGTCCTCGGTCGCGGTGGGGCGGGTCAGTCGACGGCGGCCAGAGAGCTGGAGCATGGACTCCAGCGGGGTATCTCGACGGTCGCGTGGTGCCGTCCCGAATTGTTACAGCAGTCCCGTCACCGGCACCAGGTCCGGCTAGCGGGACCTGGAGACGGCACCGTCGTCGACCGCCGGCCAGCCGGCCAGAGCCCGGCGCTCGTCCCGGCGGGGCTCCGGTCCGTACGGCACGTTCCGCACCGGTGGCCGGGGCGAGTCCAATCCGATGCCGCGTGCGGCGAGCCGGGTCACGCCGACCCAGCTGAGAATGAGCCCTGCCGCCGCGACCCAGATAGAGGTCCAGGACACCGGCACCATGTACAGCGAACCGCCCTGCTCGAACGCTCTCCGCATCTCACCGATGTGCATCTCCCCGAGACCGGTCGGCGTGCCGAACGCGACCGTCTGCAGCCACATTGCGCCGTATCCGACCAGCGTGACCGTCACCGCGCCGGTCACCGCGCGGAGGTAGGGGCGCAGCGGCAGCACGAACACGGCATCGACGGCGACGCCCGCGGCCAGTAGCCAGAACGGAACGACGCTCGGCGGGAAGATGGTGAAAGTCAGCAGCGGCCAGATCAGGCAGCGGTACAGCACGTACCCGGCCACGACAACCGTTGCGGTGAGCCGCCAGCCGACCATGATCCTGGCGAAGACCAGCAGCGGGACGCATACCGCAATCGCCCACACCGGGTACACCCAGGCAGCGATCGGCATGGCGAAAGATTCGATGGCGATGTCGTCCACCGGACGGCCGAGTTGACCGGCGGCGAAGCTCAGCAACTCGGGCTCGGCGTAGGGCGAGCCACGGAACCACGACGCGACCTCGAGTATTCCGTATTCCTGCTGCCCGGTCGGGAAGAACATGTTCTCGAACAGGAACGCCCACAGGGCGATCAGCCCGACCCGCCATTGCCGGGCGTACCCGCCGTCACCGGGGAACGAGTGGAACCAGTTGCGGATGACCCCGGTGATCATGATCGCCGTCCCCCCGTACAGCAGCAGGTGCGACGCGGACCAGGCCGTCAGGTCCAGACCATTGACCCGGTGGTTGACGACGTCGATCGGGCCGGCCAGCACGAAGACGCCGGTGCCGATCTGGATGATGCGAAGCGAGCGCCGGTCGGCGCCGTAGCCGGTGAAGGTGTGAGCCAGCACCAGACCGATGGCGATGCCGGTACCGACGGTGTTCAGCACGTGCGCGGCCGCAAGGTCGTCACGCAGCCACTTGAAGTGCCAGGAGACGTCCCACGACGAACCCAGCAACTTGAACGTGAACGCCGCCAACCACATCCGTTGCATGAAGACGGCCAGCGAGCGCGGGGTGGCGCGGCCCGGTTCCCCGCGGTTCCAGTAGGTGCGCATGAAGCCGGCGAGGCGGTACATGGTCGTTCCGATCTGCGGTGGGTCCGGTCAAGACCGCGGACGCTGGGTCAGGACGGTCGGGTCAGCGCAAAGGGTACGGGCAGTGCGCCGGCGACAGTCCGCTATGTGGTGACGCGCGTGCACCGGTCATGAATGCCCGCCCAACTCGCGGATCAGCGGCCCGGTCCGCCGCGGAACCGGTGTGTCGAGCGCGATCGCGGTGGCGGTGCGCAACACCGCGGGGTCGCGGACGACGTCGTCGATCACCCGCTGCAGGTCGGCGTTCGACCTCGCGACAAGTCGTACCAGCAGATCCGCCGCGCCGGTGATCGTGTGCACCTCGATGACCTCGGGGATCGCAGCGAGATGCTCGGTGACATCCCCGCGACCGCGGCCCTGCGCGATCTCCAAAGACAGGAAGGCCGTCACCGGATAGCCCAGGGCGGCGGGGTCGATGGTCGGGGCAAGATCGGCGATGACGCCGGTTCGCTGCAACTTGTCCAGCCTCGCCTGCACGGTGCCGCGAGCAACCCGTACCTGTCGCGCGGCCTCCAGCACCCCGATCCGTGGCTGGCTGGCGAACAACTCGAGGATGTCGGCGTCGAGCCGGTCGATCGTCATGGCCAAGGATAGGCAGATTGCGCAGTCGAACCACGGAACTGCCGCACATTCTGCGCATGCTGACCACTGATTGGACCAAGTGTTGCCCAGACAGGCGCCGCCCGAGACGCTGCACCCATGACGACGACGCCGAGCACCGCAGCGCCCATCACGCCATCTGCCGCACCGCCGGCCGATACGGCGAAGGCCATCACCCTGACCGGTCAGGAATTGTCCGCCGAGCTCGATGCCGACTCGCTCAGCAGGCTGGTGGGCCTGGTCGACCATGACACCAGCAAGGACCCGTTCCCCGTCATCGCCATGGACGCGGTCGTCTTCGTCTGCGGCAACGCAACGCAGAGTGCGCATTACTTCCAGTCGGCGTGGGGCATGGACCTGGTCGCCTACTCCGGACCGGAGGTGGGACAGCGGGATCACACCGCCTACGTCCTGACGTCCGGGTCGGCGCGGTTCGTGCTGCAGGGCGGGGTGGCGCCGTCCAGCAGCCTGCTCGATGAACACCGGGGGCACGGCGACGGCGTCGTCGACCTGGCGATGGAGGTCAAGGACGTCGACGTGTGCATCAGCCACGCCCGCAGCCAGGGCGCGACCGTGCTCGTCGAGCCGCATGACGAGTCCGACGAGCACGGCACCGTCCGGCTGGCCGCGATCGCGACGTACGGCAACACCCGGCACACCCTCGTCGACCGCAGCCGCTACACCGGCCCGTATCTCCCCGGCTATGTCGCCAGGGGTTCGTCATTCGTCAAGCGGCCCGGCGCCCCGCGCCGGCTGTTCCAGGCCCTGGACCACGCGGTCGGCAACGTGGAACTCGGCCGGATGAACTACTGGGTGGAGTTCTACAACAAGGTGATGGGCTTTGTGAACATGGCGGAATTCGTCGGTGACGACATCGCCACCGAGTACTCCGCCCTGATGTCGAAGGTGGTGGCCAACGGCAACCACCGGGTCAAGTTCCCGCTCAACGAGCCGGCCGCCGGCAAGCGCAAATCGCAGATCGACGAGTATCTCGAGTTCTACGGCGAGCCCGGTTGCCAACATCTTGCGCTCGCCACCAACGACATCCTGGGCACCGTCGACGCGTTGCGCGCCGAGGGGGTCGAGTTCCTCGACACCCCGGACGCCTACTACGACGACCCGGCGCTACGTGAGCGCATCGGACACGTCCGGGTTCCTGTGGAGGAATTGAAGAAGCGCGGCATCCTGGTCGACCGGGACGAGGACGGCTACCTGCTGCAGATCTTCACCAAGCCGCTCGGTGACCGGCCGACGATCTTCTTCGAGCTGATCGAGCGGCACGGGTCGCTCGGGTTCGGCAAGGGCAACTTCAAGGCACTGTTCGAGTCGATCGAGCGCGAGCAGGCCGCCCGCGGCAACCTCTGACCCGGTCGGCGCGGGCCGTCTGTCGCGCCGTCAGTCGCCGTCCGGGTACCAGGCGCTAACCACCGGTCCGGCATCCGTCCGGCGTACGTCCGACACATGACCGCCGGCGGCGCCGACGGAGAGCAACTGGTCGACGAGATCGTCGCCGTCCAGCGTCACCGAGCTGAGATCGGTTGCCCGAACGTCGAATTCGGTCCTTGCGGCGTGTCCGGCGTCGGCCAGTTTGGCGAGTGATCCGGTGGACGACAGCGAGCCGCGGGCCACCCCCAGGATGCCGAGGGCGTCGTCCACCGCGTCCACCAGCGCGGCCCGGTTGGCCTCGCACATCGCCCTGATCAACGGTGGACGGGTACCCGCCACCCTGGTGCCGTCCGCGAACGACGACGCGGCCAGCGAGAGCGCAAGCGCTCCGCCGTTCGCACCCACCTGCGCCAACGCCAGCGCCAGCAGGTGCGGTAGGTGCGAGATCCGGGCGACCGCGAGGTCGTGGGCATCCGGGTCGGTCGGCACGACCCTGCTGCCGACGGCGAGCGCCACGGCGGCCACCGCCAGCCAGTCGTCGACGTCGGATTCCTCGGTCAGCGTGGTCACCCAGGCGGCGTTTCGGAACAGTGTCGCCGAGCCGGCCGGCCATCCCGATTGTGCGGTGCCGGCCATCGGGTGCGAGCCGACGAATCGGGCACCGGGCGCGAGGGCGGCGACGTCGTCGTGGACCTGTGCCTTGACGCCGGCCACATCGGTCAACCGGACCGTGGGCGCGAGTTCGTCGATGCTGCGAAGCAGGTCCCGGAAGGCGGTGACCGGAGCGGCGAGGACAACCAGAGCGTCGGCGTCGGTCGCCCGTTCCAAACTCGCTGCCAGGGTGTCGTCGACCTCGTACCCGTCCCGTGCCGCGGCTGCGCGGGTGGTCTCGCTGGGGGACCAGCCGAAGACGGGAAGATGATGCTGCGTCGCGCGAACGAGTGAGCCGCCGATCAGGCCCAGGCCAAGAATGCACAAGGCCGGTGGCAGGACGGCAAGCTCGCAGCCGGACGACGTGGCGTCTGCTGTCATGCAGACATCATTGCGGGGATCTTGTCTTCGTGTCGACGACTCTCCGCAAGTGGCCGGTGCTTCGGCACGTTCGGTGGTCGCCGCGCACGCGTGCCTCATCATCGCTCGTCCAGGAGGGGGGTACTGCGTAGCAACCGATCTGACGAGCCCGTAACGTTGCGCCCCGTGAGCACCGCCAGTTCAGCGACCCCGGACGGATTCGGCGTCGCGGTCACCCGTGACGAGTCGACCTGGCGCTGCTCGCTGCTCGCAGGCGACCTGCTCGACGACCTCGACGGCGTCATCACCGCGCTGCGCAGGGTTGCCACCGGTGGCCCGGTGTTCGCCATGCTGGCCATCGACGACGAATTCTTCGTCATCGTCCGGCCGATCCCGGGTGGCGCCGCGCTGTTGCTCTCGGACGCCACGGCGGGACTGGATTACGACATCGCCGCCGACGTGCTCGACCTCCTACAGGTCCCCGTTCCCGAGGACGAGGACAACGAGGACGACCCATGGCCGGAGGGTGACCTGACGCTGCTGGCCGATCTCGGGGTACCGGAGCAGGAGATGCAGTTGATCGTCGACGAGGTCGATCTCTACCCGGACGAGCAACTCGCGATGATCGCGCAGCGCTGCGGCTTCGGCGAAACGTTCAGCACCGTGTTGGCCCTCTAGCCGCAGGGTCGGAATGCAGCCGGGCAAGCAGCCGTGCGACGCCGACCTGATCCGCATCGCGCTGTCGCTGGCCGATCGCACCGGGGATACCGCCGACATTCCGGTCGGCGCGGTGGTGCTGTCCGCCGACGGGGTCGTCATCGGGGAGGGCTGGAATACCAGAGAGGCGACGGGTGATCCGACCGCCCACGCCGAGATCGTCGCCCTGCGAGCCGCAGCCGTCGTCCTCGGTGGCTGGAATCTCACGGGCTGCACACTGGCCGTCACGGTCGAGCCATGCACCATGTGTGCCGGGGCCATCGTCGCGGCCAGGGTGCAGCAACTTGTCTTCGGCTGCTGGGAGCCGAAGACCGGGGCGGCCGGCTCACTGTGGGATGTGCTCCGCGACCGGCGGCTGCCGCACCGGGTCGAGGTCCGCGCCGGGGTACTGCAGGACGAGTGCGCCGATCTGCTGCGTACCTTCTTTCTGTCCCGCCGGGCCGGGCCGGGCTCGGCCGGAGCAGGCTCGGGGAACAACGAGTCGGGGTAAGGCGCTGGAGGCGGTATGGAACTCGGTGTGTACAGCTTCGGCGACATCCATCCCGACCCCGTCACCGGGCAGGCGGTGTCGCCCGCCCAGCGGATGACGGACCTGCTGGAGCGGATCCGGCTCGCCGAGCAGGTTGGACTGGACTTCTTCGGCATCGGTGAGCACCATCGGCCCGACTACGCGGTGTCCGCGCCGACGATCGTCCTCGCAGCCGCGGCCGCGCAGACCACCCGCATTTCTCTGGGCAGTGCCGTCACCGTGCTGAGCACCGAGGATCCGGTAAGGGTGTATCAGCAGTTCGCCACCATGGATCTGATCTCCCGGGGGCGGATGGAGTTGCTCGCCGGACGCGGCTCGTTCATCGAGTCCTACCCGCTGTTCGGAGCCGACCTCGCCGAATATGACGCCCTGTACGACGAGAAGATCCAGCTGCTGCTGACGATCGACGCCGGCAACCCCGTCACCTGGTCCGGCCGGTTCCGCCCGGCGCTGGAGAACGCGCTGATCCTGCCCCGGCCCTACGACAAGCCGGGCCTCGGTGCGCACCTACGGATCGCCGTGGCCACCGGCGGCAATCCCGAATCGTCAATGAGGGCAGCCCTTCTCGGGCTGCCGATCAACTACGCGATCATCGGCGGCCAACCCGCCAGGTTCGCGCCGCTGGTCGATCTGTACCGGCGTGCGTTCGCGCAGGGCGGGGCGCCGCGAGGTGCGCCGGAGGTCAGCGTGTCCGGCATGGGCTTCCTCAGCGATGACGGGAAGGCGCTGGATCGGTTCTTCCCGTACTGGATGGATTCGATGCGCAGGATCGCCCGTGAGCGGCGTTTCCCGATGCCGGACCGTGCGTCCTACGAGGCGCAGGCCGCGCCGGGTGGTGCGTACTTCATCGGGAGACCCGAGCAGGTCGCGGAGCGAATCGTCTCCCTGCACGCCGACCTGCACCACGACCGGCAATCGTTCCAGATGGACCTGTCCAGCGTCCCGCAGAGCGACTCACTGCGGGCCATCGAATTGCTGGGCACCCGGGTCGCCCCGCTGGTCAAGCAGGCGCTGGGCGCTGGGGGGATCGGCCGCTCATTCGGCGCCCTTGCCGCGGAGCGTCAGCCACACTAGGCCCGCGGCGGCGACCATCAGGACGACGGCAATCATGGATGTGACGCCGACCCCGGCCCCGAATGCGTCCTGCGCGGACGAGAGCAACTGCAACGCCTGGGGTTCCGGCAGCCGACCGGCCACAGCTGTTGCGCCGCCGAGCGTCTCGCTGGCCGTAGTCGCGTCCGCAGGGCTGACGCCAGCAGGTATGACGACCCGCGCGGTGTAGGCGGCGGTCAGGATCCCGCCCAGTACAGCTGTTCCGAGGACAGCACCCAGTTCGTAGGCGGTCTCCGAGATCGCCGACGCAGCACCGGCCTTCGGTGCGGGTGCGCTGGAGACGATGACGTCGTTGGAGATCGTTTCCGCGGCACCGATGCCGAGGCCGAGCAGTGCGAAAGCACCCATCAGGGCGAACGCCGAGTCGCCGGCCGCCCCGAGCAGCACAGCACCGTAACCGGCGGCGCTGACCAGCAATCCACCCGCGACGACCGTGCGCGGGCTGACCCGGCGCACCAGCGGCACCACGGCCAAGCCCGCGACGATGGTCACGATCAGGCCCGGGAGCAGGATCAGACCGGCCTGCATCGGGCTCTCGCCGAGGACCAGCTGTAGATGCTGCGAGATGAAGAACAGGAAGCCGACCAGGGAGAAGACGCTGAGCAGGTTCGCCAGCACCGCCCCGCTGAACGCGCCGTGGGAGAACAGCCGGACGTCCAGCATGGGCTGCGGCCGGCGCAGCTGGCGGCGGACGAACACGAAGCCGGCTCCGATGCCGATGGCCAGCAGTGCCGCGGCTGTCAGGGTCAGCCCGTCATGGGCGATGCTCTTGATGGCATAGACCACCGGCGTCATCGTCAGCAACGACAGCCCGATGCTGGGCACGTCGACCGGCCCCGGGTTCGGGTCTTTCGACTCCGGGACGAAGATCGGGGCGAGGACGAGCAGGACCAGCAGCACCGGTACCGCAATCAGGAACGCCGACCCCCACCAGAAGTGTTCCAGCAGGAATCCACCGACGATCGGGCCCAGGGCTGCGCCACCGGAGAAACCGGCGGCCCAGATCGCAATGGCCAGCCTGCGCTGTTGACGATCGAGAAAGATGTTGCGCAGCAACGACAACGTGGACGGCATCAGCATGGCGCCGAAGAAGCCGAGCGCGGCCCGAGCGGCGATCAGCGCCTCTGCCGACGGCGCGTAGGCGGCAATGACGGACACAGCGGCGAAGCCGACGGACCCGATCAGCAGCAACCGCCGCCGTCCGACCCGGTCGGCCAGGCTGCCCATCGACACGAGAAGGCCGGCGAGCACCAGTGAATAGACGTCGATCATCCAGAGCAGCTGGGTACCGCTCGGGCTCAGCGCCTCGGAGATGGCCGGCAGCGCGAAACTCAGCACGGTGGCGTCCACCGCCACCAGCAGAACCGGCAGCAGCAACACGCCGAGCGCGATCCATTCTCGACCGCCAGCGCGCGCCGGCATGCCCTTGGTGTGCATCGTCGTGCCGCGTGGTGCCGATCGCGGGGAGGCGGTCGTGGACATGGTGCTGACTCCTGTTCGTCGTTCTCTCGTCACTATACCGACCGGTTGGTGTAGTAACAAGGAACGCCCTGAGCGCGGGTCGGGGTTGAGGTGGACCAGTCGCCCCGGGGGTGGTCAGGCCAATCGGCCAGCGGGTGAGTTCGGTGGATTTATGACGCGGTTCCGGCCCGCGATAGCGCGCGAAGTCGGCGCAACTCCGGCGTGCCGTCAGGCGCTCATCGCTACGGTGAGGACGTGCCCCCACCGCCCGCCGCCCGTGAGAAGGTCCTCGACGCCTTCCAGCGGCTGCTGATCGAACACGGGGAACGGGAGACGACCCTTGACGCCGTCGCCAAGGCGGCCGGGGTGTCGAAGGGCGGGTTGATCTACCACTTCAACTCCCGCGAAGCGCTGATCGAGGGCCTGCTGACCCGGCTGGAGGCGCTGGCCGACGAGGATCTTGCTCTGATGAACACCGCTCCGGACGGCCCCGTCGCCTACTACGTCAGGACATCCGCGCAGGCGGACAGCCCGCTGGACCTGACGATGATCGCCGCGACAAGGCTGCTGCAGCGCTCACATTCGCGAACCAGACAGGTGCTGGCCGCCGTCCACGACCGGTGGTACCGATCACTGCTGACCGCGGTCGGCACCCCCGCGGTCGCGCGCCTGGTCATGCTGGTCGGCTATGGGATGTACTACAACGCGAGCCTGGCAGGTGACGAGGCGGCCGAGCTGCCGCAGCTGTCGCCGGAGGGCGTCGAGGACGTGATCGGGCTGGTGTTGGAGCTCGTCAAGCTGCGTGCACCCGCCACCTCACCGTGACGCGGTGCCGCCGACGGTGCATGTCGGGTTGGTCAGGGAGGCGCTCGGGCCGCCGGTATAGTCGTCGCCGGTAGCGTGTCCGAGCGGCCTAAGGAGCACGCCTCGAAAGCGTGTGAGGGGGCAACTCCTCCGTGGGTTCAAATCCCACCGCTACCGCCATTGAACGCCCCACACGCAGGGCACGGTCACTTCGACGTCATCACCGACAGCACGGCACACTCCCCGCGCCGCAACTGCCCGGTACAGGGTCAAGCTCGTCGCAAGCACAACAGTCATGCAGAGCCTGAATAGATCGCAGGTCGGATTGGGCCCGTCGATCGCCGTCGTGTGGGCGCCGAACCGACGACTGGTCCCGTCAAGGTAGGCGAGCACAGCTTCGGCAAGGCCGGATCCACTCAGGATGGCCGGATATCCCCGTGGCGAGCGTCCGCAACTGGGGCAACCATGCATGTAAACTACATGCATGGTTGCCCTGCAGATCCGAGAAGTCCCTGACGACATCCGCCAAACACTCGCAGACAGAGCTGCCGCGCGCGGTCAATCGCTGCAGTCGTTCCTGCTTGGTCTTGTCACCGAGGAGGCGCGCCGATCCACCAATCTCGCCCTGCTGCAACGATTTGATGGTCGCCACGACGGCTCCCGGCTCTCTATGGCGCAGGTGACCGAAGAGCTCGACCAAGCTCGAGCCGGTCGTGACGAAGTCCGCAGCGAACTCGCGAGCGACGCCTGGTGATTGTGGTCGACGCCTCGGTGCTGACCAACGCCCTCACCGACGACGGGCCAGTCGGCGCCTACGGACGCGCCGAACTTGGCCGCGACCCACATTGGTCCGCCCCAGAGCACCTCGTCGTCGAGGTGTTCTCCGCAGTCCGTGGCCGATGGCTCGGAAGCAAGGTCAGCGAACAACGCGCGATCGACGCGCTCGCCGCGATGGCAGCCGCCACCATCGACTTCGTTGCCGTAACACCGCTGCTGGAACGCATGTGGGAACTGCGTCATAACGTCACCGGATACGACGCCGCCTACCTTGCCGTCGCTGAAACTTTCGGCTGCGCACTTGTGACCGCCGACGCTCGCCTCACACAAATACCCGACCTCCGGTG
>JBBRVZ010000032.1:0-35745 GCA_038246445.1 Mycobacteriales bacterium | reverse complement strand
GGGGCGGAGCCGGACGGCGTTGTGATGACAGTCCATCCAATCACCAGCCCGCAGGACCAGGAGACGATCGTGCCGAGTGCGACCACCGGCGGAGCCGTGACTCGGGGTTCCCTGACCCGCCGGCTCCTCGGGGTGCTGTTCGCCGCGCTGGTCCTGGGGCTGGCGCTACCTGCGGCCCCGGCGTTCGCGCACGCCGAGCTGCTGTCCACCGACCCGAGCTCGGGTGCGGTGCTGCCCAGCGCTCCGAGCTCGGTGGCGCTCACCTTCGACGAGCCGGTCTTCCTCGTGCCCGACGGCTTCCAGCTCTATGACGGCAGTGGCACCCACCGCACGGTGCCGGCCGAGGCGGTGGACGCGACCGTCCGGGCCACGCTGCCGGTCGATCTCCCCGACGGCAGCTACGTGCTGGGCTGGCGGGTGGTCTCCGACGACTCCCACCCGGAGTCCGGTTTGCTGCCTTTCGCCATCGGCCGCGCCGATGCGACAGCGCCGACCGTCGCCCCGACCGACACCCGACCAATGGGCGTCCTGTACTGGGTGCTCACCGCCCTCGGGTACCTCGGCCTGTTCGTCCTGGTCGGACTGACGGTGTTCGAGCTGGTCGTCACCCGCACCACCTCGGCGGGTCGCCGGCTGCCGCGAATCGCGGCCCTGGTCGCAGTGGGCGCGTACGCCGTCCTGGTCCCTGTCACCGTTTTGCGGGAGCGGGGGGCGGGTCTCGGCGAGTTGCTGGACCCGAGCGCTATCGCCTCGGGCTGGTCGGGGGCGGCCGCGGTGACCCTGGCCCTCGCCGGCTCCGGGGTGGCACTGATGCTGTTCCGGACGCGGCTGCCGGCCCGGGCCGGGTTCTGGACCGGGACGATCGGGGTTGCGCTCGCGCTGGTCTCGGTGTTGATCGTGGGCCACACCCGGACCTTCGGGCCGACCTGGCTGGTGATGTCCGCCGACCTGGTGCACGCCGCTGCCGGGGCTGTCTGGTTGGGTGGCCTCATCGCCCTCGGACTGCACCTGGCCAGGGCCCGCCGACGCCAGGACGATCCGGCCGGGGCCGCTGTCGTGCTCGGAAGGTTCTCCACCCTGGCCGGTGGCCTCGTTGTCCTCATCGGCCTCTCCGGGACCATCCTGGCCGTGGTTATCGTCGGTTCGGTCCCAGCTCTGGTCGGTACCGCCTACGGCCGGCTGCTGCTGATCAAGCTGAGCCTCGTCGCGGTGATCGGCGCAGTGGCGGTGTGGAATCGGTTCTGGCTCGTACCGCTGCTCGGGCGCGAGGGGGCCCCCGCCCGCGCCTGGCGGCAGCTGGCGCTGGCCGTCCGGCTGGAAGCGGTCGGGCTGGTGCTGGTCGTCGGTCTCACCTCGGCCCTGACGCTGCAGAGCCCGCGAGCGGCCGAGAGTCCGGAGCCGACTCCAGCCGGGACCTCGGTGCCGGCTCCGGCGGGGGCCCAGCTGCTCGCGGTTCTCGGCACCGGCCACTTGACCGGTCACTTCACACCCGGCACGGCTGGTGTCAACGTCATCACCTTCGACATCGCCGACGCCGGTGGCCGGCCCATCGTGCCGCTCGGGGTGCCGCAGGTCAGTGTGGCCGAGCCGAACCTGAGTCTCGGACCGTTGATCGCCGAGGTCCGGCCCGGCGCGACGCCCGGCAGCTACCGGGCCGTGGTCGACGTACCTGCGGCGGGCCAGTGGAAGATCACCGCCGCCGTACGGGTCAGCGAGGTCGAGCAGCCCGCGGCGGTCGCCGATGTGGTGGTCCTGGGTTGACAGAGGACTGGGTCAGCCGCCCGCCCGAGCTCGGCGGGCGACGCTGACGGTCGACACCGAATGCGGGTAGTGCCCGGCCGTTAGCTTCTGGCGTCAACCAGGTCGTCGCGCGGTTCCCTGCCGGCAGTCGCGGCGGCGGACACTCCGACCGAATCGGGCGCGGCCCCACGGGGATCACTGCTCACCCGAAAAGGAGCCCTGACTCAAGCAGTCAGCCGGTACCCGACATTGCGCACTGTTTCGATCTTGTCGTTCGACAGTTTCCACCGGAGCCGACGCACACAAACATCGACGACGTTCGTACCGGCGTCGAACTTCGTCCCCCAGACGCGTTCGAGCAGTTCGGCCCGGGTACACGGCTCAGGGGCGCGCTGGACCAGGTACGACAGCAGCACGTACTCGCGTTGGGTCAGGGCCACACGTCGGCCGTCCACCATGAGTGCGCGCTGTTCCATGTCGATCTCGACCCCGGCACCACGCAGGTATCGGGAGACGGTCGAGGCGGACGCGTGCGACGGAGCGGGGGTCCTGATGCGGGTCTTGACCCGGGCCAGGAGCTCGGCGTTGGCGAACGGCTTCGCCAGGAAATCGACGGCGCCGTGTTCCAGGACGCCGACCCTCGTCGCCACCTGCGTCATGGAGGACAGCACCAGGACGCGGCTCGCCGGGCGAGATCTCATCAATTCGGCCAGGACGTCCTCACCGCGTCCGTCCGGGAGGACGAGGTCGAGCAGGATGAGGTCGGGATCGATCGCGTGGACCGCGGTCAGCGCTTCTCTCGCCGTTGACGCGACGGTCACCGCATAGCCGGCGCCGTTGAGGATACGGACGAGCAAGCCGGCCAGTACGGGCTCGTCGTCAACCACCAAGATGCGGTTCACGTCTAGGTAGGTCGCCTCTCCTGAACGGTCCGGTCAACACCGATGTCACAATATGTATCATATTGGCCCCTTAGGTTGGTCCGTTCGGGAAACTATTTCTCCGCTTGTTCGATATCACAGACCACCAATCACTGTCCGTTATTCGAGATGACGGATCTGACACGAAGGCACAGCGGCGACAGGCCCCCGTTGGTCGGTGTCGCCCTGGCGGGGCGCCAGTGCGGACCCGCTTCGTCAGGTCCTTCGGCTCCCGTCCGTTTCGGCGACAACGCCTCTCGGCACGTCCGTGAGACGGCCCGCCGACCGCCCGAGCCGTCGTCCGTCGATGCGGGCGCTACCCGGATACACTCCGACCGGTTCGACGAGGCGATGATTCTGACGCCTCGGGCCACCCCGGCGGCCACCGTTGTCGATCGGCGCGTCCACGACCACAGAAAGGCGGCCCGTGCGGACCCAAGCCGATCCCGGTCCGGCACCCGACGCGCAGGCCCATCCGGTGCTCGTCGTCGACTTCGGCGCCCAGTACGCGCAGCTGATCGCCCGCCGGGTCCGCGAGGCCGGCGTCTACTCGGAGATCGTTCCGTCCAGCATCACCACCGCGGAGATCACCGCCCGGGAGCCGGCGGCCGTGATCCTGTCCGGTGGCCCGTCCAGCGTCTACACGCAGGGGGCGCCGCGGCTCGATCCGGCCCTGTTCGAGTCCGGCATCCCGGTGTTCGGCATCTGTTACGGCTTTCAGGCGATGGCGCAGTCCCTGGGCGGCAGCGTCGACCGCACCGGCCGCCGGGAGTACGGCGCCACGGAGCTGACCGTCACCCACCCCGGTTCCGCGCTGCTGCACGACATGCCGGAGCGGCTCGAGGTGTGGATGAGCCACGGGGACGCCGTGTCCCAGGCGCCGGACGGGTTCGCCGTCACCGCGAGGACCGCCGACACCCCGATCGCCGCGTTCGAGAACGTCGACCGCAGGCTCGCCGGTGTGCAGTACCACCCCGAGGTCGTTCATTCGCAGTTCGGCCAGGAGGTGCTGCGCCGGTTCCTGCACGACGTGGCCGGGATCAAGCCCGACTGGACGCCGGCGGCGATCCTGCAGGAGCAGGTCGAGGCGATTCGCACCGTCGTCGGCGGCGAGAAGGCGATCTGCGGGCTGTCCGGGGGAGTGGATTCGGCGGTCGCCGCTGCCCTGGTTCACAAGGCCGTCGGGAACCAGCTGACCTGCGTCTTCGTCGATCACGGGTTGCTCCGCGCCGGCGAGCGGGAGCAGGTCGAGCGCGACTACGTAGCCGCCACCGGCATCAACCTGGTCACCGTGACCGCCGCCGAGCGGTTCCTCGCGGCGCTGGCCGGGGTCAGTGATCCGGAGACCAAACGCAAGATCATCGGCCGGGAGTTCATCCGGGTCTTCGAAGGGGCCGCCGCCGAGATCAGCGCCGAGGAGGGCGGGGTCCGGTTCCTGGTGCAGGGCACGCTCTACCCGGACGTCGTCGAATCCGGCGGCGGCACCGGCGCGGCCACGATCAAGTCGCACCACAACGTCGGCGGCCTACCGGAGGACCTCAAGTTCGAGCTCGTCGAACCGCTGCGGACGCTGTTCAAGGACGAGGTGCGGCTGCTCGGCGCGGAACTCGGTCTGCCGTCCGCAATCGTTCAGCGGCACCCGTTCCCCGGCCCGGGCCTGGGCATCCGGATCATCGGCGAAGTGACCGCGCAGCGGCTTCAGGTGCTGCGAGCGGCGGACGCCATCGTGCGGGCGGAGATGACGGCCGCGGGTGTCGACGCCGAGATCTGGCAGTGCCCCGTCGTGTTGCTCGCCGACGTCAGATCCGTTGGGGTGCAGGGCGACGGCAGGACGTACGGGCACCCGATCGTGCTCCGTCCGGTCTCCAGTGAGGACGCGATGACGGCCGACTGGTCCCGGTTGCCGTACGAGCTGCTGGCCAGAATCTCCAACCGGATCACCGGCGAAGTGCCGGAGGTGAACCGGGTGGTTCTGGACGTCACCAGCAAACCGCCGGGCACCATCGAGTGGGAGTGACGGACCGAACCCCCGGCCGCCCCGACAGGTCGGCCGCCGTCAACCCCCCGACCGGCACGTCTGATCCCGTTGTGGCACGGTCTGTCTGGCTCGTACTGGCCCTGGGCGCGTTGTCCGGGTTCGGCCCGCTATGCCTGGACATGTACCTGCCTGCGCTGCCGGACTTGCCGGCGGATCTGTCCTCCACCACCGCCGCCGCCCAGCTCACCTTGTCCGCGTGCATCGTCGGGCTGGCCGTCGGCCAGCTGATCACCGGCCCGCTGTCCGACCGGTTCGGCCGACGCGTGCCGCTGCTGGTGGGGGTGGCCATCTTCGTGGTGGCCTCGATGATCTGCGCCATGAGCACCTCGATGACGGTGCTGATCGCGATGCGGTTGGTGCAGGGCGCCGCCGGCGCGGCGGGTATCGTCGTCGGCCGGGCGATGGTCGCCGACCTGTTCGCCGGAAAGGTGGCCGCCGCGTACTACTCGGCAATCGCGACGGTCAACGGGCTGGCCCCGATCCTCGCCCCGGTGATCGGCGGGCAGGTGCTCCGGGTCGGCACCTGGCGCACGGTGTTCTGGGTGCTGGCCGGCGTCGGAGCCGTCCTGCTGGTGCTGGCGGCGGTGGTGCTCCGAGAGAGCCTGCCGCCCGAGCGGCGCACCGTCGGCGGTTTCGGCGCCGCGTTGCGCGCGTTCGCTGCGCTGCTGGGCGACCGCGGCTATGTGGGCTGCGTGCTCGCCGGCTGCCTGGTCACCGCGGCGATGTTCGGCTACATCTCGGCGTCGCCGTTTCTGTTGCAGGACGGTTTCGGGGTCTCCCCGCAGTGGTTCAGCGCCTGTTTCGCGCTGAACGCCCTCGGCATCATTCTGGCCACCGTGGCCGGCCGGATCCTGCTGCGCTGGAGAACGTCCTGGTTCCTGCTGTGCTGGGGCGTCCTCCAGGCGCTGGCCGGCGCCATCTCGCTGACCGCGACGGTGCTGGCCGGATGGGGTCTGGTGATGGTGCTGGTATCGCTGTTCGTGATGGTCTCCGCGGTCGGGTTCGCGCTTCCGCACGCGTCGGCGATCGCCATGGATCGGCACCGGCGGATAGCCGGGTCGGCGTCCGCGCTGCTGGGCCTGACCCAGTTCGCGCTCGGCGCGGTCACCGCCTCACTCGCCGGCATCGGGAACCCGGCCACCGGCACGGCTCTGGGCATCACCGCGCTGATCGCCACCCTGCTCGCGGTGGCGGCGCTGCTGGTCGCCCGCCGTGCGGTCACCACCGTCGCAGCGACGGAGCCGACGACCGTGGCATCGCACCGGCGCGGCTGATCACGCGTGCCCGCCGCCGGGCACAATGCCGCTGTGCGCGCCAGGATGAGGAGATCTGCATGACGGCGGTCGACGTGAACTGCGACATGGGCGAGTCGTTCGGGCGGTGGGTGCTCGGTGACGACGCCGCCGTGCTGCCCTTCGTGACCAGCGCCAACGTCGCCTGCGGGTTTCACGCCGGCGACCCGGTCACCCTGCGGCGCACCTGCGATCTGGCCGCGAAGAACGGTGTCGTCGTCGGCGCCCAGGTGGGGTACCGCGACCTCGCCGGCTTCGGCCGCCGGTTCATCGACATCGCCGCTGATGAGTTGACGGCGGACATCGTCTACCAGATCGGTGCGCTGCAGGCGATCTCCGCGGTCTGCGGCACGAGCGTCAGGTACGTCAAGCCGCACGGTGCGCTGCACAACGCGACTGTGCAGCACGAGGCGCAGGCCGCGGCGGTCGTCGAGGCCGTGCGCGCGGTCGACCCCAACCTGCCGATCCTCGGGTTGCCCGGGTCGGCGCTGCTGGATATCGCGACGGCCCGCGGGCTGCGCGCGGTGCCGGAGGCGTTCGCCGACCGTGCCTACACCCCCGCCGGGATCCTCGCTCCGCGGTCCGCCGACGGCGCGGTGCTCACCGAGCCGGGAGCGGTCGCGGCCCGGGCCGTGCAGATGATCGTCGACGGGACGGTGCTGGCGACCGACGGGACCGTGGTGCCGGTGCGGGCCGAGAGTATCTGCGTGCATGGCGACAGCCCAGGGGCTGTGCAGATGGCGGCGGCGGTGAACCAGGCGCTGCGGGATGCGGGCGTCCAGGTCAAGGCGTTCGTATCACGGTGACCGGTATCAAGGCGCGCTGGTGAACGTCCGGCTGCTGCGCTGCGGCGACCGGGCGCTATTGGTGGAGGTCGATGACGTCGATCAGGTGCTCGCGCTGACGGCGGCGCTGCGGGCCGATGACGCCTGCGTGCGGGCGAGCGCCGAGCTGGTCCCCGCCGCCCGAACGGTCCTGCTGGAAGCCCGGAACGGGTCGGATCTCGCGGACCTGGCGGCGTGCGTCACCCGGATCGCGCAGGCCACCGATGCCGCGGACGAAGCCGCGCCGCTCGGAGCGCAGGTGCAGGTGCCCGTCCGTTACGACGGCCCCGATCTCGCGGAAGTCGCAGCTGCGACAGGGCTCTCGACCGATGAGGTGATCGCTCGGCACACCGGCGCGCGGTGGCGGGCGGCGTTCGGCGGCTTCGCCCCCGGCTTTGCGTACCTGATCGGAGGGCCACCGGACCTGACGGTACCGCGGCGCAGCGAGTCCAGGACGGCGGTTCCGGCCGGGTCCGTCGCCCTGGCCGGCGGATACAGTGCCGTCTATCCCGCACAGTCACCGGGCGGCTGGCAGCTGATCGGCACGACCGAGGTCATCCTGTGGGACGTGGACCGCGACCCGCCCGCCCTGATCCGTCCCGGAACCGTGGTCCGGTTCGTCGACCTGGCGAATCGCGGCGGATCGGCGCCCCACTGATGGCAGCGGAACTGGAGGTGCTGCGCACCGGACCGCTCAGCCTGTTCCAGGATCACGGCCGGCCGGGCCTGGCGGAAGTGGGTGTCGGCAGGTCCGGCGCCGCCGATCGCTCGTCATACACAGCAGTGAACCGGTTGCTGGGCAACGACAGCGGCGCCGCTGCGATCGAATGCGTGCTCGGTGGTCTGTCGGTGCGTGCGCACGGTCGGGTCGTTTGCGCGGTCGGAGGGGCGCCCGTGGCCGTGACCGTGGACGGGGAGCCCGTCGACGGCCGCGCCCCGGTGGAACTGGGGGACGGGCAGGTGCTCAAACTCGGCACCCCCAAGCGTGGACTGCGCAGCTATCTCGCGGTCCGCGGCGGGTTCGAGATGCCGCCGGTGCTGGGCTCCTGCAGCAGCGACACCCTGTCCGGGGTGGGGCCGGCGCAGATCGCGCGAGGCGACCGGCTCGCGGTGGGACCTGCTACCGCCGGACCGGCTGATCATGCTGACGCTGGATTGATCTGGGCCGGGGACGGTGCGGACCTGTCCCTGCAGGTGCTTCCGGGCCCCCGCGACGACTGGTTCGGCTCGCCCGCCGACCTCGCCGTGGGGCAGTGGGTGGTCTCGGCGCACAGCAACAGGGTGGGGGTCCGGCTGGACCGTCCTGCTGGGGTTGACCCGTCGGCCGCTCCGGCGTTGCGGCGCAAGGACTCTCGGGAGCTGGACAGTGAGGGCGTGATGCTCGGCGCAGTCCAGGTCCCGCCCAGCGGGCAGCCCGTGCTGTTTCTCGCCGACCACCCGGTGACCGGCGGGTATCCCGTCATCGCCGTCGTCCGTGCCGCCGATGTGGATCGCGCCGCGCAGCTGCGACCCGGCCAGCGGGTGCGGTTCGAATGGCAGGGGTGACGGGTCCGGGGATGCGAAACGGCCCGACACCATGGGCGGTGACGGGCCGTTCCGTTTCGGGCGGGGAGGGGACCCGCTCGGCTTGGGTGGCAAGTCAGGATCGGGTCTTACGCTGACGACCGGGCAGCGCGGATGCCAGCAGGCTCACCCCGACCAGGGCGACAACACCCGCAATCACCCACTTGGTGGCCTCGTTGAGCAGCCACCACGGATCACCGCTGAAACCGACCGATGCCACCGCGAAAAAGGCCAACGAGAACACCAACCCGACGACGCTGACCCGTCGGCGCTGCGGCGCCGGGGTGGATCCTGCCGACCTCGCACCGGTCGTGTTCGACTCAGCCATTGCGCACCTCCGCGTGGCCCGCGCCCACATGAACCGTCAGGTTGATCCTGCCCTCGTCGTTCGAGCCCACCTGCTCACGGGTGACCTCCTGCTGGAGGCCGTCGGACTGCACACCGAGGCAGTCCACCTGACCCGCGTTGGCCGTGCAGGTGACGGTGACGGTGGCGTCCGCCGGAACGGTGACCAACGCCTCACCGGCCCTGACCTCGACATCGATGTCCGCGGTCTGCCCCGCTGGCACCGTCAAGCCGGACAGGTCGAGGATTCCCTGACCACCGTTGAGCAGGAACGGCGACTGCTCTGCGGCTGCGGCAACGGTGGTCGGCGTCCAGGTCTGCTGTCCGTAACCGGTGGTGCCGTCGATTCCGGTGACGGCCAGCCCGAGGGTCAGCACCGACAGGAAGATGCCTGGCCCGATCAGCGCCTGCCCGCGTCCGCGGATGGAACCGATCAGCAGGCCCAGCGCCACCACGGCCAGCGCGGCCGCGGCCACCCCGGCCCAGGTCAGCTGCCACCATCCGGCGAAGATGCCCGCGGTGGCAAGGCCACCGACGATCAGCACCGCACCCATGGTGACCCGCCCGACGACGCTGCGCTGACGGGGCGCAGCGGCAGGCGGAGGAAGCGGCGTCGGCTCCGGCAGGTCCCAGGCGAACGGCGCGACGCCCAGCGGGTCCCACGCGGGAGGCTGCTGCGGCTGTTGCCGAGCTGCGCCGGTCGGCGTATCTGGCTGCTCCTTCGTCATCGAAACCCCTGGGCCGCGGCCGTTGTCGTCCCAGAACGCGGGCTCGTCGAACGGCGAGGAGGCAGAATCCGACGGCGGAGGCGTCATACCCGGCGTGCCGGACCAAGGCTGGCGGGTCACCCACTGCTCGGCCTGCGCACCCCACGATTGGCTCTTGGCCGTCATCCGCGTGGCCCACTCGTCGGCGTTCGCCCTGTTGTGGCCGGAGCATCCCTGACCCCGCTTGCGGGCGACGGAGAAGACGATGATCGCTCCGATGACCAGCGGCCAGAACGGCAGGCCCCAGGAGAACATGGAGGCCAGCGAAAACATGGCGACGATGGCCAGCCCGACGGCCAGCGTCGGCGGGGTGGAGGACCGGCCGCGGCCGATCAGCGATTCGGCCGCGGAGACCTCGTCGCCGTCGGCGGGCAGCAGCAGCCAGCCCAGAACGTAGAGCAGACCGCCGAATCCGCCGAGTACGGCCAGCACCACGAACCCGACGCGGATCAGGACCGGGTCGACTCCGAAGGCGCGGCCCAGGCCGCCGGCGACGCCGGCAACCTTGCGGTCGTTGGTCGAACGGCGGGGGCGCTTGGTCCACCACTGCCCACCGGGGGCGCCCGTCCCGGCGGTGGGGTCGTTCTGCGTGTTGCTCATGGGTCATAGCGTGCTCGCCGGGGTTGCGTCACACCATCGGGGATCACCCTGGTTCGGCCTTCCAGGGTGAACCCGGATACCCAATCCCGGGTCTGCGTGTGACCCTGATGGGGTGAAGTCGCCCTCCGCTGCCCGCCGCGCCCTGTCCGGTGCGCGCCTGCGGCGCGGTGGGCCGGTTCGGCACGGGGAAGGGCCGGCCGCCGAGCAGGCGGTTGACCACAGTTCCGTACAGCCCCTGCGTCAGGATCCCGACCCGCCGGCCGGTCCGACGGACGCTGGCATGACGGCGCCCGAGCAGTCGCCGCCGGCTGCGGCCCCGCGGACTCCCGCCGTCGCTCTTCCCCCACCGCCATCGCCGCGGTTCACACCAGACGGCCTGCCGAAGCTCACCCGCCGACCTGAGGGTTCGATCGTCGGCGGCGTCGCGGGCGGGATCGCCGACCACCTGCGGGTACCCGTGCTGTGGGTGCGGGTGTCGTTCGCGCTGCTGGCCGTGATGGCCGGCGCCGGAGTCCTCGGATATGCACTGCTATGGATCTTCGTGCCGCCGGGCCCGACCTACTTGAACGAGCAGGCCCGGCCGGCCAGCGCCATCGAGCGTCGTCAGGCCTACGGGGTTGCCGCGGTCGGTGTTGCCCTGCTGATCGTGGCGACCGCCCTCGGCTTCGGCCAGGTGCTGACCTGGGTTCTCGGACCGTTGGGCCTTGCCGCGATCGGCGCCGCGTTCATCTGGCGGGAGGCCGACGAGGGACGCCGGGCTCGCTGGCGGCGCACCGCGGCCGGGATCGTCGGCCCCACCACCGGGACGTGGTGGCGGCTCGTCGGGGGGTGCGTGCTGGTCGTCGGCGGGTTGTCCGTCTTCGCCCTGGGGCAACTGGACTTCACCGCGGTCCGCTCCGCATTGATCGCGGTGCTGCTGACCCTGGTCGGCGTCGCGATCATCACCATCCCGTGGTGGCTGCGGCTGGTGCGCGACCTGGGGGACGAGCGCCGCGGCCGGATCCAGGAGCGGGAACGCGCCGAGATCGCCGCGCACCTGCACGATTCGGTGTTGCAGACCCTCGCGCTGATCCAACGGCAGTCCGGTGACGGCCGGGAGGTCCAGCGGCTCGCCAGAAGTCAGGAACGGCAGCTGCGGACGTGGTTGTACGGTCCGACCGGATACGCGACGGCGGGTCAGCCCTCCGCACCCGCGTCCCGCTCGCTGGCGGCGTCGTTGGCCGAGGTGGCGGGCGAGATCGAGGACGCCTACGCCATCGCCGTCACGCCCGTGATCGTCGGTGACGCCCCGATGGATCAGCACCTGGCAGCCCTGGTGGCCGCCGCCCGGGAGGCGATGGTCAACGCCGCCAAGCACGCTCAGGTCGACGAGATCAGCGTTTATGCGGAGGTCGAGGAGGGGACGGCGAGCGTGTTCGTCCGCGACCGCGGTGTCGGCTTCGACCAGAAGGACGTCGGCACCGACCGCCGCGGTCTGGTCGAATCCATCCGGGGCCGGATGGAGCGGCACGGCGGCACCGCCAGCGTCCGATCCCGTCCCGGCGAGGGCACCGAGGTGGAGCTCACCGTGACGGTCAGCATCAGTGGACCCGATGACGATCCCGGTGACAGCAATCCCGCCGGTACGGCTGCGTCCGACAGCACTGACTCCAGCCCCGCTCGATCAGGTCCTGCTCACTCAGGTCCTGCTCGGTCCAGCCCGCCTCGGTCAGGTCCTGCTCGATCCGATTCGGGCGACCCAGCCGCTTCGGGCCAGGCTGCCGGCGACCGGCCCGGTACGGTCAGAGCTTCGGCCGATGCGAGGGAGTCAGCGTGAGCGAGAAGGTGAAGATCTTCCTGGTGGACGACCACGCCCTGTTCCGCACCGGGGTCAAGGCCGAGCTCGCGGGGCTCGAGGATGACCGCATCGAGGTCGTCGGCGAGGCCGGTTCGGTCGGCGAGGCGGTCGTCCGCATTTCCTCCAACCCCCCTGATGTCGTGCTGTTGGACGTGCACATGCCCGACGGCGGTGGCCGCGCGGTGCTCGAGCAGGTGCACGCGGCGTTGCCCGACGTCGTCTTCCTGGCGCTCAGCGTTTCCGATGCGGCCGAAGACGTCATCGCGGTGATCAGGGCAGGCGCCCGCGGTTACGTGACGAAGACGATTTCCGGACGCGAACTCGCCGACGCCGTCGTCAGGGTCTCGGCGGGCGATGCGGTTTTCTCGCCGCGGCTCGCGGGGTTCGTGCTGGACGCCTTCTCCGATCGCAACGGACCCGCGGTGGTCTCCGACCCCGAGCTCGACATGCTGTCCCCGCGCGAACGTGAGGTGCTGAAGTTGCTGGCCCGCGGGTACGCCTACAAAGAGATAGCCGTGCAGCTGTTCATCTCCATCAAGACCGTGGAAACCCACGTGTCGAGCGTGCTGCGCAAGACGCAGAAGTCCAACCGCTACGAGCTGTCCCGCTGGGCCTCGGACCGGCGGCTGGTCTGACGTCTGCCGGGTTTGACCAGTCGACGAGCCCGGCACCGCTCGGTTGTCGTCCCGATCGAGGCTGTCGGTGGTGGGGTTCTAGCGTCCGTCCCATAGCAACCCGAATCGCAGGGAGAGAAGATGACGACACTGGAGAACCGGCCTGGCGCTGCCCTTCTGGTGGTCGACGTGCAGAACGCCGTCGTGCACGAGGCACCCCACCGCGACGCCGTCGTGGAGAACATCGCCGGCCTGGTCGACAGGGCGAGGCGGGAGCACGTCCCAGTCGTCTGGGTGCAGCATTCCGACGACGATCTGGTCCGCGGCAGCGACGGCTGGCGGATCGTTCCGGAGCTGACCCGGGCGGAGACCGAGCCGCTGGTGGAGAAGCACTACGGCGATGCGTTCGAGGGCACGACGCTCGAGACGGTGCTGTCCGGCGTCCGGGTCGGCCGACTGCTGGTGGTCGGCGCAGAGTCCGACGCCTGCGTTCGGTCCACGCTGCACGGCTCGCTGGTGCGCGGATACGACACCACCCTGGTCGAGGACGCGCACACCACCGGTGACAAATCGGAGTGGGGAGCACCGCCGCCGGAGCAGGTCATCGCGCACACGAACCTGTATTGGAGCTACCAAACCGCGCCGGGCCGCACCGCTGGAACCATCGCGACAGCCGACGTCGATTTCGGCGTGGTTCCTCGCACCCAGGGCGCCCGCACCGGCTGACACCGAAGAGCTGGCTCCGGATTCGGATCCCGGCATCGGCTGCTGACGAGCACGCGAAACGCCCGTTGAACGTGGCGGGCCATCCGGAGCCCATCCGCACCCAGCGGCTGGTTCGTGGTGCATTCGGCAGCTCGATCGGTGGTGGAGCTCGGAGAGACTCACGCCCGCTCGAGTGGGAAGACTCCTTGATCGCGGTTCAGGACGACGTCAGCGAGGACGCCGCTGGTCACAGAACCACACCGAGCCGGGTGCGATCTGCGGACGGCTCAACTGGCCAACCACCCGTCCGCGACCGGCGCGTCCACCGCCGACATGTCTTCAGCCTCGGCGAGGTAGTTTGCCCTTACTCACCCGCAACATCACCCGAAGATTGCACACACGTCAACGTCTTCGTCAACATGAGCACGCAGGCCGCACCGTCTCGTACCTCACCCCCGTCGAGAATTTTGACTTCACCGCCTACCTACGCTCCAAGGCCTTGAACAATCCCGGCAGCGGATCGCCGCCTGCGGGACTGTCGTACCAATCTGGTGTGTATAGTGTGTGTGCTATGACACGATTGAACGTCTACCTCCCGGACGAGCTCGCGGCAAAAGCCAAGGAATCCGGCCTCAACCTGTCTGCGGTGACGCAGCAAGCCGTGCGGCGAGCCCTTGCCGAGCGCTCGACCGACGCCTGGCTCGCCACAGTGGCGACCGCACCCTCGGCGCAGCGAGTTGCCCACGACCGCGCGCTCGACGCGCTCGACGCCGCACGCGACGAGGCCCCCACTCGGCATGGCTGAGGCAGTTGTCGATGCCTCAGCAATCGTGGATCTACTCCTGGGCAACGAGCTCGGTGGCGCAGTCCGACGACGGCTCGCGGGTCACGCGCTGCACGCACCGGCCCATCTGGACGCCGAGGTCCTCACTGCGCTAGGACGACTGCATCGTGCGGGCGACCTCGAGGCCGGCGATGTCGAGTCGCGACTCCAGGCGCTCGCCGCTGCTCCGATCCAGCGCCACGATGTCAGTGCTCTTCTTGACGGCACGTGGGCGCGGCGTCACCAATTGCGTCTGGTTGACGCCTTGTACGTGCAGCTTGCCGTCGCGCTCCATCACCCACTCGTCACCACCGACCGCCGGCTCCACGCTGCGCCCGCTGCGGACGTCGTCGTCAGCTGAACCCTCGGTCAGCTCCGGGCCCTGACCGCCGGCAGTAGGCGCGGTCCGGTCACGGAACCGTGACCGGTGGTCGAAGACGCCGACGACGACGGAGGGGCGCCAACCGGCTACTTCCGGCCCAACTTGCCCCGACCCATGGCCAGCAGCAACATCCCGAGGTCCGTCCCGGCCGGACCGAGTGCGCGGAACCGTTCCAGGATCGCCATCTCGCGGCTGTAGACGATCTTCGGCCCGCCGAGGGTCTTGCGGGCGGTGCCGATGGCGTGCGAGATGGCCGTGCGATGCAGGATCAACCGGACCAGTTCGGCATCGATGTCATCGATCTGGGTGCGCAGGCTGTCGATGCCCGCCTGGTCGACGGGGACGGGGACTTCTTCGGGTGCTGGGGATGCGTCGATGACCGTCTCCGTGTTGGTACGGGTGCGCTGATGCACCGGGAGGTGGGATGCCGGCGCGGGTGGTGCTGCGGGCGGTGCGCTGAGGAGTGTTCTCCGGGGCGCGGTGGACCAGGCAGTGAGGGGAGCGCTCGTCATGGTGGACCTCATTCTGCCCCGCCCACACGCCCCGGATACGGAAAACGCCCCGGGTCTGTGCGGACCTCGGGGCGTCGTCGTGGCGGGTGGTTCAGCCGCGGGCGGGCACCGGGATCCGGTACCCATAAAAAAACTCCGGCCGTGCGAGGGCACAGCCGAGGCTTTCGCGGATGGTCATGGGCGGTAGTGAACCACACCGGCACCACCGCGCGCACCCCCATGAGTCGGTACCGCCCGCCCATCTATCGCCCGCACCGACCGTGCCGGTGGTCCGTAGACCATCCACCTCGTGCCGCCGGCCCCGGACGCGCAGGCCGACGTCGCCGGTGCTGTCGGACTCTCCGGGTAGCGTTGTCGCCGACATGACAAGCCTTTTCGAGCTTCCTCCCGCCGGGTTGGCGACGGCCGCGGCGGTTGGTGTCCGCGACCTCGGCGCACAGGCCGCGGCGGCGAACGCCGAACGCGCGCGGGAACGGGCCGAGCGAGCCAGGGCGCGCGCGGACGAACTACTGGAAGGGCTGAACCCCCCGCAGAAGGACGCCGTCGAACATCGCGGCGCGTCGCTGCTCGTGGTGGCCGGCGCCGGTTCGGGCAAGACCAGGGTGCTGACCCGGCGGATCGCCTATCTGCTGGCGGTCGGCGGCGCCCAGCCCGGCGAGATCCTGGCGATCACCTTCACCAACAAGGCCGCCCGGGAGATGAAGGAGCGGGTGGCCGACCTTGTCGGTGACCGGGCCAGGGCGATGTGGGTCTCCACGTTCCACTCGATGTGCGTGCGGATACTGCGCGCCGAGGCCGGCCAGCTCGGGATGAAATCGACCTTCACGATCTACGACGCCGCCGATTCCCAGCGGCTCGCGCAACTGGTGGCGTCGGGCCTCAACATCGACACCAAGAAGTACCCGGCCCGCTCGCTGGCGGCACAGATCTCGAATCTGAAGAACGAGCTGATCGACCCGCAGACCGCGATCAACCGGGCGGAATCCGATCAGGCGAAGATCGTCGCCCGCGTCTACGTGGGTTACCAGAGCCGGCTGCGCGCTGCCCAGGCGTTCGACTTCGACGACCTGATCATGCAGACCGTCGAGCTGCTGCAGGCGTATCCCGACGTCGCCGAGCACTACCGGCGTCGCTTTCGGCATGTGCTGGTCGACGAGTACCAGGACACGAATCACGCCCAATACATGCTGGTCAAGCACCTCGTCGGCGGTACCCGCGACGAGCGGGAGGTGCGCACCGCCGAGGGTGATCTGGTCCGCCCCGCAACCTTCACCGTGCCGCCCGCCGAGCTTGTCGTCGTCGGCGATGCCGACCAGTCGATCTACGCCTTCCGCGGCGCGACGATCCGCAACATCGTCGAGTTCGAGCGCGACTACCCGAACGCCCGGACGATCATGCTGGAGCAGAACTACCGCTCGACCCAGACGATCCTGTCCGCGGCCAACTCCGTCATCGCCCGAAACCCGCGGCGGCGGGCCAAGAACCTGTGGACGGCGCAGGGCGGCGGCACCCAGATCGTCGGCTACGTCGGGGACAACGAACACGACGAGGCGCAGTTCGTCGGCAGGGAGATCGATGCGCTGGTCGACGCCGGCGACGCGGTGTTCGGCGACGTCGCGGTCTTCTACCGGACCAACTCGGCATCCCGGTCGCTGGAGGACGTCTTCATCCGCACCGGGCTGCCCTACCGGATCGTCGGCGGCGTCCGGTTCTACGAGCGCAAAGAGGTCAAGGACGCGCTGGCCTACCTGCGGGCGATCGCGAACCCGGACGACGAGATCAATCTGCGCCGCATTCTGAACACCCCGCGCCGCGGCATCGGCGACCGCGCGGAGGCCACCGTGGCGGTGTTCGCCGAACGGGAACGCATCGGCTTCGGTGAGGCGCTCGGACGGATCAAAGACATTCCTGGCCTCGCGACGAGGTCCGCGAATTCGTTGGCGTCCTTCGCGGATTTGCTGGCCGGGTTGCGCGCCGAGGTCGGGTTCGGCATGGAACCGGCCGACCTGCTGACCGCCGTGCTGGACCGCACCGGCTACCGCGCCGAGCTCGAGGCCTCGGACGACCCGCAGGACGGGTCCCGACTGGAGAACCTCGACCAGCTTGTCAGCGTGCTTCGCGAAACCACCGAGACACTCTTGATGACAACAGCTCTGGCGACGGCGGCGGTGGCGGGGGAAGCCGACGACGTCGACCAGCGTGACCGGCGGACCGACACCGACGCCGACCCGCAGACCGACAGGGACGCCCGGGCCGACAACGGATCGCAGGCGGACGCGGCGCAGGACGAGGACGTTCCGCCGGACGCCGGGGATCTTCTGATCGCGGTGATGGAACAGCTGTCGTTGGTAGCCGATGCGGATGCCGTGCCCGACTCCGCGGACGGCGTCGTCACCCTGATGACACTGCACACCGCAAAAGGACTGGAATTCCCGGTGGTGTTCCTGACCGGCTGGGAGGACGGCATCTTCCCGCACCAGCGGTCGCTCGGCGATGAGGTCGAACTCGCCGAGGAACGGCGGCTCGCCTACGTCGGCATCACCAGGGCCAAGCAACGGCTGTACGTGTCGCGGGCGATGATGCGGTCCGCCTGGGGACAACCCGGGGCGAACCCGGCGTCCCGGTTCCTCGACGACATCCCGCAGGGCCTCCTCGACTGGCGGCGCACCGACGAGGACGCCCGCTCCGGCGGCTTCATCGGCGACAGCGCCTTCGAAGACAACATCAGCGGGCGGTTCGGTCAGAGATCCGGCGGGCAACGATCCGGTGGGCGAAGCTTTGGCGGGTCGGGTGGGGGGTGGGGCTCACGGTCCGCACCGGTGACCGCCAGTAGGTTCGGGGAGAAGGCAACGGCTTCGTCGGGCCGCCGTCCGTTGGGCGCCGGACCGGTCCTCGAATTGGCGGTCGGCAACCGCGTCTCACACGACAAGTACGGCCTGGGAACGGTTGTCGCGGTGGACGGTGTCGGCCAGCGGGCCACCGCGACGATCGATTTCGGAACGACTGGCAAGGTCAGGCTGATGCTGATCGGCGGCGTCCCGATGACGAAGCTGTAGCTGTAGCTGTAGCTGTAGCTGTAGCTGTAGCTGCGGTCAGCGCGTCAGGTCGCGGGCACAACCGTGACAGCGAAATGCTTTTCGAGCGTGATCGATTCCCGCCGATTGGTCAGTCCGCGGGCGGCCCGTCCGGCCGTGCGGAGCTCCTGGTCTGCCACAGCCACATCAGTCCCAGTACCGGCAGGATGATCGGGACGTAGCCGTACCCGGCGCCGAACCGCGACCAGACGGTGTCCTTCGGGAACGCCTCGGAGTCGACGATCGACGCAATGCCGATGGTGACCACGCCGACCATCTCGGTGCCGACCGCAGCCCACGCCAGTGGGCGTGACCAGCGCCGGTGGGTCACCAGGCCGACGGTCGCCGCGATGTAGACCAGCCCGGCGAACAGCGACAGCAGGTAGGCCAGCGGCGCCTGGTCGAACTGGACGAGAATCTGGACGACGCCGCGTGCGGTGGCCGCGAGCGCGAAGACCGCGTACAGCGCGATGAGCACCCGGCGGGGTCCGGTGGGCGGCGCATCGTCTTCCGGGGAGGAGGCAGACGATTCGACGGCGGGCTGATCAGCCAACGGGGGCCTGCCAGAGCTGCAGCAATCGAAGGGTCATCACGGCAACCACCACTGCAGTGAAGCACAGCGACAGCGACCCCCAGCGGGTCCGTTCCAGCCGCGCCAGCTGGAAGCCCAGCGGTACGGGCAGCAGGATGCCGACGGCGTAGGCGATGAAGGTCACCGGCTCACCGAGCGATTGGCCACCGGCCAACTGGACGACCGCGATCACCGTCTGAACCAGCAACGCCACTTCGACGACGATGGCGCCGACCATCTGGGCCTCGGTCGTGGGACGCCGGCGCCACGCCTGGAACCCCGTCCAGGCGGCCAGCAGCAGTCCGGCGGACAGCACGGCGATGGCCAGAGGATGGATCATCCTTCGATCATGGCCGATCACCCGGCGGGCGTCGCTCACCGGTTGCCGCACCGCGACCGGTCAGCCGTGGTTGTCGGCTCGGGTTGCTACGGTCGGACCCGTGCATGCCGCTCCTGACCTCCGGCGATCCGCCACCGGCACTCCCGCGGGCGGCGACGCAGCGGCGCGACGGCGGTGAGCACGATCACCGCGCCCCACGAGAGGGCGGACTTCGACGCCGCCGGCGACCGGCGCAGCGCCCTCGCATTGTCGTTGCTGCTCCTGACGGCCGGGGTGCTGGTCGCGTTCAGCCCGCTGCTCGGGGTGGTCCGCACGGCGGACGGCTCGGAAATCGAGGCTGCCGTCGCGGCTGGCTTCGTCGCTGTTGTGCCGGGCCTTCTTGCGCTACTGCTGACGATCCGGGGGCCCGCGCTGGGCCTCGCCGCGACCGCCGGCGCCGGTCTGATCGGGATGGTGCGGTTGCTGACCGATCTGGCCGTGCTCACCGAAGCGGACCGGATCACCCGGCCGGAGCTGTTCGCGGAAACCACCGAGCGGGCCCGTCCCTTCACCGCCGGAGCGGGTGGCTGGGTGCTTCTCGCGGCGGATGTGCTGTGGCTGGTGGTCGGAGTCGCGGCCGCGGTCCGCCTGACCCCCGCCCTGGCGGGTAGCCTTGCCCCGCCGTCGGACGGCTTCTTCGGCCGACCGGCCGCCGAACCTGCTCAGGGCGTCGCGGCGGACGACGAGCCGGTACAGGCCACCGTGGTCGGGGCGGCGCTGGGTCGATCGCCGCCGGGGCGGCGATCGCTGAACCTGCCGATGATTGCGGCGGGCTTCCTCGGCTCGATCCTGCTGATGATCGGCGCGCTCGGTACCCCTTACCAGGGCGGCTATCTGGCGCTGCGTGTGCTGCCGTTCGGCTCCAGCCTCACCGGGCTCGTTGCCGCCGCGCTGTTGGGATTCCTCACCGCGGTCGTCGTCGTGGTCGCCGCCGCGTTACCGCGCGCCATTGCCACGGCGTTGCTGGCCGGAACAGCGGTCGGCGCGGCCGTACCGAGCGTCACCGCGATCGTCGCGGTTGGCGCCGGCGCCCCCACCGGCCTGTCGCCGGTGGTGTGGTGTGGGGTGGCCGGCGCGCTGGTGCTCGGTGCGTCCGCGCTGCTCACCCACCGCGGCGCCGCGGACAGCCGGTCGGACGGGCCGGACGACGCCCCGCCGCCGGCGTGGCTGAGCTGGGGTACCGGCGCTGCTGCCGTGCTGGGCGCCGCCGCACTGCTGGCGGCTTGGCAGTCGCCGCTGCTCTACCTCGACGGCGTCGCTCCGGACGAGATCATCGGCGGTGCGCTGCTGCCGGCCGCGCTACCTCATCTGGTAGCCGCCGTCCCGCTCGGTGTGTGCGGGGTGCTGGCACTCCTTCCTCCCCTCGCGGCCGCCGGTCGGGCAGCACTGACGGTGGCCTGGGCGGGGGCGGTCTACGCGTTCGGCCAGGCACTGTCCGCGCGGTCATTGGTGCTGTCCACGGCAGGCGACCCGGCGGGCGGTTCGGCCGGCACCGAACATTCCTGGACAACCGGACCCGGTCAATGGTTCTCGATCATCGGCGCCGTGCTGGCAGTGACGGCAGCCGTCCTCGCCGCGCTCACCGCACGCCGATCGGCGGAGGCATCGCTGGAGGTCGTCGACGACAGCACCCTGTCCGCCTCACGCGCCGCTCGGGTGTGGCCGGCCATTGCGCTGACCGTGTTCGTCGTCGTGGCCCTCGCCGTCCCGGCGTACAGCGATCTCACCGGATCCGGCCCCAGCCTGCTGCAGGGATACGACCTTCACACCTGGGGCTTCTGGGCGTTGGCCATCGGGGCAATGATCGGGATAGGGGCGGCGGCACTGACTGCTCGTGCGGCGCCGGCCGGTGCATGGTTGGTTGCGGCCGCAGCGGTCGTGGCGCAGCCGGTCGCGGTTCCGGCGTCGGTCCGCGCCGCTCCGGGGTTCGGCTTCGGCGTGGGTCTGTGGCTGATCCTGGCCGCCGCGGTGGCACTGCTGGCGGGGGCCTGGCGGTTCGCCGCACTGGCGCGGCGGGTGCAGGTCAGCACTGTCCCGCCGGCGTTGGGGGGCCTTGGCCGGGCATCGGATCGGTCTGCGGGGAAGGATGTACGCAGGCCCGGTCCGCGGTCGTCAACCGCCCGCGGCGCAGCGACGAACGAACCCACCGGCACGACGCAGGACACCGCGGGCTCGGCAGCAGGTCAATCCGCAGAGGTGACGCACCACAAAGGATCCGGCCGGTCCGCCCAACCGAAAGGCAGATGATGTCCGTTCCCAGTTCGCCGGCCGCGTCCGCGCCGCACGACAGGTCCAAGCCCACCAGACCGATCAGGGTGATCGTGGCAAAACCCGGTCTGGACGGTCACGATCGCGGCATCAAGGTGGTCGCGCGTGCCCTGCGGGACGCCGGAATGGAAGTGATCTACACCGGGCTGCACCAGACGCCGGAGCAGATCGTCGCCGCCGCGCTGGCCGAGGATGCCGACGCGGTAGGACTTTCCGTGCTGTCCGGTGCCCACATGACGCAGTTCCGGCGGGTCATCGCGTTGCTGGAAGAGGCGGACGCCGAGGACATCATCTTGTTCGGCGGCGGCATCATCCCGGCGCAGGACATCGAGGAACTCCGGCAGATCGGGGTGACCGGCATCTTCACCCCCGGGGCAACGACCGGGACGATCATCGACTGGTTGCGGGAACAGGTAGCGCCCCGGTTGGCCGTCGACTGACCCGACGATCGACGTGCGCCACCCCGGTTGGCCGGCACCTGACGCCGCCCGCAATCAGCGATGAAGCAATCGGCGCTCATTGGGCAGGCGAACGTGTGGGAGGTCTCAGCTCCCCGTCAAGTCCCGTTGCGGCGAGGTCGCTAGGGTGACTGCGACGGTCTTCGGCGCCCGGGCTTCGGCTGCGCCGGACTCGTTTTTCCGGCACCCGCAGTCCTGCGAGGGAGAAGACGTGGATCTGTACGAGTACCAGGCGAGGGAACTGTTCGCCGCACATGGTGTCCCTACGCCCATCGGCGTCGTCGTCACATCCGTCGACGACGCGGTGAAGGCGGCGACCGAGCTGGGCACCCCGGTGATGGTGAAGTCGCAGGTGAAGATCGGCGGCCGCGGGAAGGCCGGCGGGGTCAAGTTCGCCGCCACCCTGGACGATGTCCGTAAGCACGCCGGCAACATCCTCGGGTTGGACATCAAGGGCCACATCACCCGGCAGATCCTGATCAGCCCGGCGCGCGACATCGCCGAGGAGTACTACGTGTCGTTCCTGCTGGATCGGTCGAACCGCACCTTCCTGGCGATGGCCACCCATGAGGGCGGCATGGAGATCGAGCAGCTCGCCGTCGAGCGGCCGGACGCGCTGGCGAAGATTACGGTCGATGCCCTGGCCGGCGTGGACGCCGCCAAGGCCGCCGAGATCGCCGATGCCGGAAGGTTTCCCGCGCAGGTGCGGGACCAGGTGATCGACATCCTGCAACACCTGTGGGACACCTTCGTCGCGGAGGACGCCACCCTGGTCGAGGTCAATCCTCTGGTCAAGACGCCCGACGGCACCGTTCTGGCCCTCGACGGCAAGGTATCGCTGGACGAGAACGCGTCCTTCCGTCACCCGGACCACGCGGCGCTGGAGGACAACGCGGCCGAGAACCAGCTCGAGGTCTTGGCGAAGGAGAAGGGCCTGAACTACGTCAAGCTCGACGGGCAGGTCGGCGTCATCGGAAACGGTGCGGGACTGGTCATGTCGACCCTCGACGTGGTCGCCTACGCCGGTGAGGCGCACGGCGGCATGTCGCCGGCGAACTTCCTCGACATCGGCGGCGGCGCGAGCGCCGAGGTGATGGCCGACGGGCTGGACATCATCCTGTCCGACCCCGATGTCCGCGCCGTCTTCGTGAATGTGTTCGGCGGGATCACGTCCTGCGACGCGGTCGCCAACGGGATCGTCTCGGCGCTGCAGATCCTCGGGGACCACGCCACGAAGCCGCTGGTCGTCCGGCTCGACGGCAACAACGTCGACGAGGGCCGGCGCATCCTCGACGAGGCCGCGCACCCGTTGGTGACGCAAGCGCAGACCATGGACGAGGGCGCCGACAAGGCTGCTCAACTGGCAAGCACGGGAGTCTGACGATGGCGATCTTTCTGAACGAGTCCTCGCGCGTCATCGTGCAGGGCATGACGGGCTCCGAGGGCATGAAGCACACCCGCCGGATGATCGCGTCGGGTACCACGATCGTTGGCGGTGTCAACGCCCGGAAGGCCGGCACCACCGTCGATGTCGACGGCTCCCCGCAGCCGGTGTTCGGCTCCGTCGAGGAGGCGATGAAGGAAACCGGGGCGGATGTCAGCGTGCTGTTCGTGCCGCCGGCCTTCACCAAGGACGCGATCATCGAGGCGATCGACGCCGGCATCGGCCTGGCCGTCGTCATCACCGAGGGTGTCCCGGTACATGACTCGGCCAAGGCCTGGGCACACGCGGTGGCCACCGGAAACAAGACCCGCATCATCGGGCCGAACTGCCCCGGCATCATTTCCCCGGGAAAGTCGAACGCAGGCATCATCCCCGCCGACATCACCGGTCCCGGTCGGGTCGGCCTGGTCTCCAAGTCCGGCACCCTGACCTACCAGATGATGTTCGAACTACGGGATCTCGGCTTCTCCTCGGCCATCGGCATCGGCGGCGACCCGATCATCGGAACCACCCACATCGACGCCCTGCAGGCATTCGAGGCCGATGACGAGACCGATGCGATCGTCATGATCGGCGAGATCGGCGGCGACGCCGAGGAGCGGGCCGCGGCGTTCATCGCCGAGAATGTCCGCAAGCCCGTCGTGGGCTACGTTGCGGGCTTCACCGCTCCCGAGGGCAAGACCATGGGTCACGCCGGCGCCATCGTTTCCGGTTCCGCCGGGACCGCGCAGGCGAAGAAGGAAGCTCTCGAGGCGGTCGGCGTCAAGGTCGGCAAGACCCCGTCCGAGACGGCGCGCCTGCTGCGAGCCGCCATCGCCTGACCCATCGGCGGTCCGCGGTCGGTAGGTTCTGTCGGGACCGACGTGCTGGCCGTGACACGCTTGTCTGCTGTTCCGCGGGGTGGTTGCTCCCGGCGAGCGGGCGTGACGTGGGCGGGTCTCGAGGTCGTGCGGTCGGTAGTCCCGCCGACAGGCCGGCGGTCGCGTCCGGCCCGAGCGGTTCACGCGAGCGAGGAGACGTCATGAGCAGCTCCAGCGGAACGAACGGACCCGCGGACCCCGGGTATCGGTCCGACCTCCCGACGGGGTCGCCGTGGTCCGCGGCCGATGCCTTCTCCGACACCGGGCCCCTACCCCGGCAGGCAGCGGCGCCGGGTGCTGGTCCGGCGAGCCGAGGCGGGCGCCAACCCGTCGATGTGGTGAAGCTTCTCGGCGTGGTCGTTGCCGCCCTGGGTGGCCTCAACTTCATCTGGGGGTTCCTCCCGGAACTGACCGCTGCCCGATCACAGGGCAGCCTGTCGGTGTTCGCCGTCGGCCCCGCCTACGTGCCGGTGCTGCTGCTGATCGGTGGACTGCTGGCCCTGGCAACTGTGCTACCGGGCCGCGAGGTGTCCAGGGTCGTGGTCGCCGCCGTCTCGGTCGGCGGCGCGGCCGGCGCCATCGTCTCGCTCGGCACCCAGGGAGCGGTGCAGCTGGTCTCGGCTACGCAGGTGAGCAAGGGCATGGGTGCCATCCTGCTGGTGATCTTCGGCATCATCCAGGCGGTGGTTGCCATCGGTGCGTACGTGGTCGGAGCCGATGCACCGCCATGGTTCCGCAGCCGTCATCCGGTCAGCGGGTCGGTGGGTCCGATCGCTTCTGCCGGCCCCCACAGCGGTCGGCCTGCGGGCGATGGATGGGGGACCGGCGGTGGATACGGCTCGAACGTACCCGGCGGTGGGTACGGCCCGAGCGCACCCGGCGGTGGCTACGGCCCGGGTGCCCCCGGCAGCCTTGGTGCCGCGGTTGCTCCGGAAGCCGTCCAGCCGGGCTGGTTCGGCCCGTCGTCATGGGCGTCGAACGACCCCCGCAATGCACCCGCCGATGAGCGGCCGACAGGTCCACAGCAGATCGTCGTCGGAACCGAATCGCCCGATGAACCGCCACCCGTGACGCCGAACCACCCGGGCGGCAGCGTCGGGCGGGTCGATGTGACGAAAGATGCGGCCGCCGGCCCAGCCGGCTCCACGGCCGGCGCGGCAAACCGGCCGAATGACGGCCCCTCCGACGGTCGGTCCTGACCGATCGGCCCACTTCGCGAAAGGCTCGACCGTCACAGCGCGGGCGCGGATCCGACCGTTGACGGCGTGCCTGGCCGGTGGGCCACGGTCGACGTGTGACAGTGGCCGAGTGATGTCCCAACTAGCCCCCGAACGCCCGTCTGTCGCCGAGGAGCCGTTGGCCGGGACGAACTCGCTCGGAATGGTGGCCGCGGCGGCGGCGGTCCGCGGCGCCGGGGTGGCCGTCTCGGCTGCATTGCTTGCGGCGGGGATCGCACTGGTGTTGTGGGCGTTGACGCCCGCTGCCGGGTCGGACGCCGCGTCGGCGATGAAGGCCGGAGTGGCCGGTTTCGCCGCGGCCAACCTGATGCCAGTGAGTATCGGCGGGGTTGCGCTGACTGTGCCGCCGCTGCTGTTCACGCTGTCGATCGCGCTACTGCTGGTCGCCACCACCCGCCGCGGGCGGTTCCTGCCGGTGGGTCGTGAGCAGGAGGCGACCGCTGTACTGGTCACCTCGGCCGGCTACGGCCTGGCGGTCGCCGTCACCGCCCGCGGATTTTCGCCCGAGGGGGTGGTGCCCGCGGCGTGGGTATGGACCGCAACGACTCTCGCGCTCGTAGCAACGACGGCGGCCTCACTCACCGGGCGATCCGCTTGGCACCTGTGGTGGCGCACCAGCGTTGTCGGATGGCTGCGGACGGGGACCCGGTCCGCTGGAATCGGTCTCGGCCTGATGATCGGCGGCGGTGGACTGGCGCTGACCGTTGCGATGGGCGCCCACTTCGGCTCCATCGTCGAGGTCGGCGCACTGGCCGCGCCGTCGTGGAGCGATGGTCTGGGCATGGCGCTACTGGGCGCGGCCTACGTCCCGAACGCGATCCTGGGCGCCGTCGGTTACCTCACCGGCGTTGGCTTCGAGATCGGGCCTGGCACCTACTCGCCGTTCGGTTCCACCACTGTTGACCTGCCCGCCCTGCCCCTGCTGGCGACAGCGCCCGATCAGGCAGGGCGCTCGCTGGTCGGACTGGCCTTCCTCGCGGTCCCGCTGATCGCCGGGTACCTGATCGCCCGCCGGGCCATTAAAGACCATCAAGTCAGATCGGAGCGGGTGCTGGCGGCCGGTTCCGCTGCCGTGCTGACCGGTGTGCTGCTCGGCTGCCTGACCTGGATCGCGCGCGGCGGCGTGGGAACGGGAATCTGGTCGACAATCGGCTCGCCGCCGCTGCTGGTCGCAGCGGTCGCCGCCGTCGAACTGGCCGCGGTAGCCGTCGCCATCGCAGCACTGTCCGGCGGCCGCACGGTGCCGTGGCGCGCCGGCGCCGCCTCGCGGTCGGAACCGTCCGATGCCGATGACGAGCCCGGGCGGCAGGACGCGGCGCGGGCGGATGCCGCGAAGGCAGATGTTGATGACGCTGAGATTGGCCACATCGAGGCTGACCAGGTTGCGGTCGATCGGGTTGCGGTCGATCTGGTTGGGGTCGATCTGATTGCGGTCGATCTGGTTGGGGTCGATCAGGTTGCGGTCGATCAGGTTGCGGTCGATCAGGTTGCGGCCGGCGGGGCCCCGGGCGGCACCGTCATGGACGCCCCGACGGACGGCTCGGGCGACGGCGCGAGCAGCGACAGCGCGAACCGCGCCGCAGGCGAGCCGGGCGGCGTTGCTCTTCCATACCAGCGAAACCACAGCGACGATCACGTGGACGCGGTTGCCCGTGACGGCGAGGAGCGATGACCTGGTCCCGGTAGGGCCCGGCCCCGGTAGGGCCCGAGGACCAACCGCCTCCTGCCGCCCGGTACCGGTGTTCAGCAGCCGGGGCGGCACAGCCGTTGACCGACGGCGTCCAGGAAGATCTCGCTGATCTGCTTGGGATCCCGGGACTGGTACGCGGCGCCGCCGGTCGCCCCGCTGATCGCACCGAGTGCCTGCACGTCGCTGTCCGGCCCGAACGCGATGGAGATCACCGGCACCGGCCGCGCCGGATCCTGTTCGGCGGCAAGAGTCTTCAACAGCTCATCGAGGCTGATGCTGCCCTCGTCGTCGTTGACCCCGTCGGACAGGATCAGCACCGCGTTCACCTTCGTCGGGTCGAAGGCTGCTCGCATGGTGCGGACGGCGTCGAGAACCGTGTCGTACAGGGCTGTCCCGCCCTCGGGCACGGCGTTGATCGAGGCCACCGCGGCCGCCAGTCGAGCCGCCCCGGAACTGTCGTCGGCGTCGGTGCCGAGTGGACCGACAGGGACCAGCTCACGGCGGTCGCTGGCGCCCTCCAGTTTTCGGGAGAAGACCCAGAGCCCGATCTCGCTGTTCGCCGGGTACAGCGCAAGACCCCGGGCGGCCGCCTCCTTCGCGAGGTCCATCCTGCTCGCCCCGCCGGCACCGGGCACCTGCGATTGCATCGACCCGGACACGTCCATCACGGCGAGCATCCGGGACGGCTCGTTCGTCAGCTGCGCGGTGCGGATGGCGTCGTCGATCGCGCTCAGGGCGGGCAGCGAGTCGGTGGTCACGACCGACGGATCGACTCCGGCCACACCGCCCAGTGCCGCGCCGGCCCGTCCATCGGCAGCGCGGAAACCCGCTCGCTGCAGAGCATCACGGCCCCGACCGCTGGTCAGCGCCGAGGTCAGCTCGGTGGCCGCGGCAACGACCGCTGCATCGGTGCGCAACGCCACCAGGGGGTAGTTCAGGGCCACGCCGCCGGTGCGCTGGTACACGGCGACGGCGGGTGTTGTCGGGTTCGACCGGTCGTACAGGACGACCTGTTGCTCGCTGACCGGCAGCGCGGTGCCGGGGTCGGCGTCCAGCCGGCGCAGCAGGTCCTCGCCGTGGATGGGTAGTCGCGGCGGGCTCGACCGCACGGCCCAGGTCAGCGCCGCCCTGGCGTCCGTGGTGCCGGTGACGGCCGCTCGGGCGGCCAGGATGGCCCCGACCGCGGGAGCGGACTGCCACGGGTCGGGCAGACCGACGCGGATCGGCGTCGCGCCGGCGCGGGTGGCAAGGATGTCGCCGATGTCCGCCGTGCCCGCTGCGCCGAGTTGTTTCGCCGCGGCAGCCGGCACGGCCAGCACCACGGGGCTGTTGGCGATGCTGGTGGCCTTGCCGGGGACCGCCCGCCCGGCCGCGGCGGCGCGTTCGAGCCACATCGACGAGTCCGGGAGCCAGACATCGACGCCGCCGCTGTCCACGATCATCGCGGCCGGGTCGACGGAACGCACGTCGACCGCGCACGCCCCAGCCCGGACGCTGCCCACATTCGCCAGTGCGGCGGCGATCTCGGGCGCGGCGGCCACCGTGAGCTTGCCGTCGGGGAGGTCGCAGGCGCCCGTCGCCGCGAGAACACCCGCGGTGCCGAGGGCACTGTCCGACGGTGCTTGCTGTGCCGACTGTCCCGCCGCCGCGGACTGCCCCGCGGACCCCGCCGCACCGCCGCCACCGGCAATCTGCGCCGGGTCGGGGTCCGCCCCGGCCCGCACCCACCAGGTCACCAGTCCCGCGGCAACAACGGCCAGCACCACCCCGACCGCCACGAGCGCGCGGTTGCGGCGGTGGTGATCTCGGTGCCGGCCGTGCCGCCGGGCGGCGTCGGCCGTACTGCCCGGAAATTCACTCACGCGGCAACTCCTCGACGGTCACGGTGGCAGACGGCCATGCGGATGCCATGCTGCGCAAGCGATTGGTTCCCGTCCGGCACGGAACAGCCAACCCCCGCGCCCGCTGCGGCGCAAGATCCCGCCCAAAGAAACTGAGCACGGGTAATGATCAGCACAGCAATATGCCGAGCCCGCCGTCAGCCCGAGATGCAGAGCGTGATCGAGCGCGTCTGCGGCCTGCCCGGAGGCCGCCGTGGGCCGGACCCTGGTGGACGACTAGCCTTGGCCCGCCCGGTTGTGTCCGATGCGACCGGTCCGCGCCGAGAGTCCGATGGCGCTGTCCATGACCGACCGACCACCGCGGATCGCCGACCTCACATCGCCGACAGCCGACAGCCGACAGCCGACCGCCGACCGAGAGACTGGTGATGCGTGAACGACGCGACGGTCCCACCGACGCCCGGGATCAAGAACATCGTTCTGCTCGCTTCCGGCTCCGGAACCTTGTTGCAGGCATTGCTCGACGATCCCGATCCCAAGCCGTACCGGGTGGCCGCCGTCGGTGCCGACCGCCGGTCCTGCCCGGCCCTGGACCGTGCGGCGGCGGCGGGTGTCCCGACATTTCACTGCCGGCTCTCCGACCACGCCGACCGGCAGGGATGGAACCGCGGGCTGTCGGTGCTGACCGCCTCGTTCAACACCGATCTCGTCGTCCTCGCCGGTTTCATGAAGCTGGTCGGCTCCGATTTCTTGGCCGCCTTCCCGAACCGCGTGGTGAACGCGCATCCTTCGCTGCTGCCGTCCTTCCCGGGGATGTCGGCACCGGCGGATGCGCTCGCCCACGGCGTCAAGCTCACCGGCTGCACCGTGTTCCTGGTCGACGGGGGTGTGGACGCTGGCCCGATCGTGGCCCAGCGCGCCGTGCCGGTGCTCGACGACGACAATCCCGCGTCCCTGCACGAACGCATCAAGGTCGCCGAGCGCGAGCTGCTGCCCGAGGTGGTGCGCGCCCTCACCGGCGGGCCCTACACCGTGACCGGTCGAAAGGTGAGTATCGGATGAGCATGGACGGCGCGGCGGTGTCACCCACCGGCGTCACCGACTTCGAATCGAACGATCAGCGGGGACGCCGACCCATTCGTCGTGCGCTGCTGTCGGTTTCGGACAAGACAGGGCTGGTGGAGCTGGCCGGGACGCTGCACGCGGCCGGCGTCACGCTGGTGTCGACCGGCGGCTCCGCCCGCGCGATCGCCGACGCCGGGATCCCGGTGACGCCGGTGGAGGACGTCACAGGGTTCCCCGAGTGCCTCGACGGCAGGGTGAAGACGCTGCACCCTTCGATCCACGGCGGCCTGCTCGCCGACACCAGGCTGCCCGGCCACCTGCGACAGATCGATGAGTTGGGGATCGCACCGTTCGACCTGCTGGTGGTCAACCTGTATCCGTTCCGGGAGACGGTGGCGTCCGGCGCGGGCCACGACGAGAGCATCGAGCAGATCGACATCGGCGGCCCTGCCATGGTCAGGGCCGCGGCGAAGAACCACCCCTCGGTCGCCGTCGTGGTGGACCCCGCACGCTATCCCGACATCGAGAAGGCCCTGCAGCTCGGTGGTTTTACCCTGCCGGAGCGGACAGCGCTGGCGGCGGCGGCGTTCTCGCACACGGCGTCGTATGACGTCGCTGTCGCGTCTTACCTCAACCAGGCCGTCGGGTCCGACGACGGCTGGCCCGCATGGACAGGCGCCACCTGGCAGAGGGTCTCGGCGCTGCGGTACGGCGAGAACCCGCACCAGCCCGCCGCGTTGTACCGGCACTGGCGGCCGGGCCTGGCCTCGGCGGAACAGTTGCACGGAAAGGAGATGAGCTACAACAACTACGTCGACGTCGACGCCGCGTGGCGGGCCGCCAACGATTTCGTCGACCCGACGGTCGCGATCATCAAGCACGCCAACCCCTGTGGTATCGCGACGGTGCCCGGTGGGAACGACGACGCGGTGGCGCTCGCCCACCGCAGGGCGCACGCCTGCGATCCGGTGTCGGCGTTCGGCGGGGTGATCGCCGTCAACCGCCCGGTGACGCTGGCGATGGCCGAGCAGGTGGCCGACATCTTTACCGAAGTGCTTGCCGCGCCTGCTTTCTCGGCCGATGCGGTTGCAGTGCTCACCCGCAAGAAGAACATCCGGCTGCTCCGGATGCCGGCGGAAACAGCGCCGGACCCGGTCGAGTTCCGGGCCATCTCCGGCGGCGTGCTGGTGCAGCTGCGGGACAGGCTCGACGCACCCGGTGACGCCCCGGAGTCCTGGCGACTGCTGGCCGGGCCGGCAGCCGACACCGACGCGCTGGCCGACCTGGACTTCGCCTGGCGAGCCTGCCGCGCAGTGAAGTCCAACGCCATCCTGCTGGCCGCGCAGGCGGCCAGCGTCGGTATCGGGATGGGCCAGGTGAACCGGGTGGACTCGGCGCGACTCGCCGTCGAGCGGGCGGGGGAGCGGGCCACCGGTTCGGTTGCGGCGTCCGACGCGTTCTTCCCCTTCGCCGACGGTCCGCAGATCCTCATCGACGCCGGCGTGCGGGCCATCGTGCAACCCGGTGGCTCGGTCCGCGATGCCGAGGTGATCGCGGCCGCGGAGCGGGCCGGGGTGACGATGTACCTCACCGGAACGCGACACTTCTTCCACTGAACCGAGTTCCGTCACCACCGACTGGGGGGCGACTGCGATGCCGATCGCGCTGACCGAGACGTCCTACGCCGATGAGGATTTCGTCGATGTCGACTTCATCGGGCAGGCACTGGAGGACGTCACCTTCACCGATTGCGACTTCACCGAGGCGTCACTGGCGGAGGTCAGGACCAGACGCGCGAGCTTCGAGCGCTGCCGCTTCGTCGGCACCGAACTGTACGGGAGTATCCACCGGTCAAGCTCTTTCGTCTCCTGCACGTTCCAGCGGGTCGCCTGGCACGGTGCCACGCTGAACGGCTGCCGGCTGACCGGTTCGACATTCACCGACTGCAGACTGATCCCGTTGACCATCAGCGAGTGCGACCTGACGCTGGTCTCGCTCGCCGGTTGCACGCTGACCGGAACCGATCTCACCGGTGTGCGCTTGCGGGAGGCGAACCTGACGGCTGCCGATCTCTCCGGCTGCACGCTGCGCGGTGCCGACCTGACCGGGGTTCGCGCCGACCGTTTGAACCTCGGCGGCGCGGACCTTCGCGGTGCGCGTGCCGACGCCGCGTTGTGGAGCAGGGCCAGACTGGCCGGCGCGGTGGTCGACGTCGATCAGGCGGTGTTGTTCGCCGCCGCCCATGGCTTGGTGCTCCAGCCCCCCGAGGAGCAGGACCGCTGACCGCTGCCCGGCGCCGGCCGCGGGGCGGTCCGGACCCTCGCCGGGCAGTGGCGCGCGGCGGATCGGTTCGCGCCTGGCTCGTCCGGGATGCCGGCGGCGGCCCCGCGCTGCGGCGGGATGGCATCATGATCTCTCGTGACCGCGACGATCCTGGACGGCCGAGCCACCCTGGCGGGGATCAAGAGTGAATTGCGCGCCCGGGTGCAGGTGCTCGCCGATCGCGGGATCGTGCCGGGCCTGGGCACCGTGCTGGTTGGGGACGACCCGGCGAGCCGGTGGTACGTGGCGGCCAAGCACCGCGACTGTGCGGAACTGGGCATCGCCAGCATCCAGCGTGAACTCCCGGCAGGTACCGGCCAGGCCGCTGTCGAGGCGGTGGTCGACGAGCTGAACGCCGATCCGGCGTGCACCGCTTTCCTGGTGCAGCAGCCCACCGGGCTGGATGAGTACGCCATCCTCAGCAGGGTCGATCCGGTGAAGGATGTCGACGGCCTGCACCCGCTCAACCTGGGCGCGCTCGTCCTCGGCCGGGCCGCACCGCTGCCGTGCACGCCGCTGGGCATCGTCGAGTTGCTCCGCCGTTACGACGTGCCGATCGCCGGTGCCCACGCGGTGATCGTCGGACGCGGCCTCACGGTCGGGCGGCCGCTCGGGCTGCTACTCACCCGGCGGTCCGAGAACGCCACGGTGACGCTCTGCCACACCGGCACACGCAACCTGCCCGAACTGATCGGCCAAGGCGACATCGTCGTTGCCGCGGCCGGTGTCCCGGGACTGATCACCGCCGACATGGTCAAGCAAGGGGCTGCGGTGCTCGACGTCGGCGTCAGCCGGGTAGACGGAAGGATCGTCGGCGACGTCGCGCCGGACGTACGCGAGGTGGCCGGGTTCGTCGCCCCCAACCCCGGTGGCGTCGGGCCGATGACGCGCGCCATGCTGTTGTCCAACGTGGTCGCGGCGGCGGAGGCCGTCGCATCCCGATGAGCAAACGGCCGGCGCCCGCCGCCGCACGCCCCGGGCCGCGGATCGCCGTGCGGCAGTGAACCCCAGGCTGCGCCGGGCCATCCCGATCACCATCGTGCTGACGATCGTGGTTGCCGCGCTGGTGCTGATCGCGTTCGCCTACTGGCGGCGAGGGACCTTCGCGCTGGGCGCCGCGATGCTGCTGGCCGGCGGGTTGCGGGCCGTCCTGAGTGAGCGGACCATCGGCGTGCTTGCCGTGCGCGGCAAGGGTTTCGACCTTGCGTTCTACTTCGGGACCGGCGCCTTCATGGTTGCGCTCACGGTGGGCATCAGCTGAGTCGCAGCCCGCGGCCGCCGGGGCCGTTCGACGTCCCCGATCCATCCTTCGATGACGCCCGGCGACCGTCGGGCCGGGCGCGTTGCGTGGGGAAGGCGTCACTGCGCGCACCGTCACCTGGCGGGGAGTCGGACCCTGCGGCCACGAACTCGGGTTCTCTCGCCAGCTCCGCCAGCAGACGCCGGAAAACCGTTGCCAGCGTTGCCGCCTCGTCGTCGTCGATCCGGGAGGCGAACATCCGGACGATGCCCGACAGGTGCACCTGGGCGGCGCTGCGCAACGCCGCCCGCCCGCTGCGGCTGATCCGCACCTGGACCCCGCGGCCGTCGGCCGGGTCGGGCAGCCGGTCCAGCAGGCCGTCCTGCTCCAGTCGGGCGACCTTGCGGGAGAGCCCCGGCTGAGACAGCACGACGCGGTGCACCAGGTCCCGCAACCGAAGCCGGCCACCGGCCTGGCTCAACTGCACCAGGATGTCGTAGGTGCTGGGAGGAATCTCACCGGCCTCATCCAGCTCTCGCGCCAGTTGCTGGACCATCGCGGCCTGGCAGTGCAGGAACCCCTCCCACGCGGCCTTCCGATCACCCGTGAACGTCCGGTCAGCCGGCGTCTGGGACGGCACCATCATGCTCTCCCCCCGTGCGTGGTCAGCGATCCCCAGTCGCGGACGGCCCCGACCCGCCCCGTCGCACGTCCGACGACTGACGGTACGGTCTGCCGGGAGATACTGCACTACCGGTAGCCCGTGCGGCCCAATGCCGCAGTCCTGACGGACAGTTCTTTTGGCGGGTCGCCATCAGCATCGTGAGCGTTCGAGAGGGAGACCGCGGAGCATGTCGAAGATCAAGGTGACGGGCACGGTCGTCGAATTGGACGGCGACGAGATGACGCGCATCATCTGGCAATTCATCAAGGACAAGCTCGTCCTTCCGTACCTGGATGTGAATCTCGAGTACTACGACCTTGGCATCGAGAGCCGTGACGAGACCGGCGATCAGATCACCATCGATGCCGCCCACGCCATTCAAAAGCACGGTGTTGGCGTGAAGTGCGCAACTATCACCCCTGACGAGGCGCGGGTCGAGGAATTCGGCCTGAAGAAGATGTGGCGATCACCGAACGGCACCATCCGGAACATTCTCGGCGGCGTCATCTTCCGGGAACCGATCATCATCTCGAACATCCCCAGGCTGGTGCCCGGATGGACCAAGCCGATTGTTGTCGGCCGTCACGCCTACGGAGATCAATACCGCGCCACCGACTTCCGCTTCCCTGGCAAGGGCACGCTGACCATCTCGTTCACGCCTGCGGACGGGTCGCAGCCCATCGAGCACGTGGTGTTCGATGCACCCGGCGCCGGGGTTTCGCTGTCGATGTACAACCTGGACGACTCGATCAGGGACTTCGCGAAGGCCTCGCTGAACTACGGCCTGGCCCGCAACTACCCGGTCTACCTGTCGACGAAGAACACCATCCTCAAGGTGTACGACGGCCGGTTCAAGGACATCTTCCAGGAGGTCTTCGACGCCGAGTTCGTCGACAGGTACAAGAAGGCCGGGCTGACCTACGAGCACCGGCTGATCGACGACATGGTCGCGTCCTCGCTGAAGTGGGAGGGCGGGTACGTCTGGGCCTGCAAGAACTACGACGGCGACGTCCAATCCGACACCGTCGCCCAGGGTTTCGGGTCGCTGGGGCTGATGACGTCCGTGCTCACCACACCGGACGGCAGCGTTGTCGAGGCAGAGGCCGCGCACGGCACGGTCACCCGGCACTACCGACAGCACCAGGCCGGCAAGCCGACCTCCACGAACCCGATCGCGTCGATCTACGCCTGGACCGGGGGCCTGCGGCATCGCGGCACGCTCGACTCCACCCCCGAGGTCATCGGCTTCGCGGAGGCGCTCGAGGACGTCATCGTCAAGACGGTGGAGAGCGGCAAGATGACCAAGGACCTCGCCGCGCTGGTCGGCCCGGAGCAGAGCTGGCTGACCACGCAGAAGTTCCTCGAGGCGCTGGACGAGAACCTGCAGACCAGGCTCGGCTGATCCTGCGGGTGACACCGCCGAGCGGTGAGCCGCTTCGATGGCAAGATCGCGCACATGAATTCCCCCGCCGAACCAGGGCAGCAGGCCCGCCCCAGGGTGCTGTCCGGCATCCAGCCGACCGCCGACTCCTTCCACGTCGGCAACTACCTGGGCGCCCTGCGGCAGTGGGTGGATCTGCAGGCGACGCACGAGACCTTCTATTCGATCGTCGATCTGCACGCGATCACCGTCGAGCAGGACCCGGTGGTGCTGCGTCGCCGCACCAGG
>JBBRVZ010000031.1:0-35864 GCA_038246445.1 Mycobacteriales bacterium | reverse complement strand
TTGACGAACTCGGCTCGTGGCCGACAGACGCGGACGAGGCGATGGACCTGGTCCGGAACCGTCCCGGGGCGCGGTTCGAGGACCTGACCGGCTTCGCCGACGGCTTCCACCAGGGATTCGGGGCTTGCCGCTGATCCGGCGGACGGGCTGATCAGTACAACGCAGCGGCCAGTGCCCTGCGTGCCTTGATCACCGCCTTCTCGTCCGGCGGGAACAGCGAAAACAGTTCCACCAGATGCTCTCTGGCGGCCGCTCTGTCGTCACCGACGGTCCGCCGGACGGTCTGCACCAGGCGGCCGAAGGCGCCGTCGATGTCGCCCTCGGCAAGCTGGACGTCGGCGGCGTCACACTGTGCCGCGATGTCGTCCGGCGCAGCGTCGGCTCTGGCGATCGCGTCGGTTGGCAACTTCTCCACCCGGGCCAGCAGTCCGGTTTGGGCGAGCGCGGCCTTGGCCTCCGCATTGGCCGGCTCGACCGCCAGGATCTGCCGGTACGCGAGTTCGGCGGCGGCGTAGTCGCCCGTCGCCAATGCCTGTTCCGCTGCGACGAAGCGGGGGTCCTCGGGCTCGGGTTCCACCGCCTCTGAAGTCACGCCGGCGCGGGCCTCCGCCTCCCGAATCCCGGGCAACTGATCACGCAGCGCGTCGAGCACAGCGGCGATCCACTGCCGGACCTGCGGCTCGGGCAGCGCCTGGTTGAAAGCGTCGACGGGTTGACCTTTGGCGAGCGCCACGACCATGGGTATGGACTGCACACCGAATGCCTGCGCAATGCGCGGGCTGGCATCGACATCGACCTTGGCGAGAATCCACGAACCTTCCGCGGCCGATGCGAGCCGCTCCAGGATGGGCGAGAGCTGCTTGCACGGCTCGCACCAGGTCGCCCAGAGGTCGACCACGACGGGAACCTGCGCCGATGCCTGTAGGACGCTCCCGAAGCTCGCCTCGTCGACATCGACGACGAAAGGTGACCGCGACCCCGATTCGGCCGCGGCACCATTCGCTGCGCCGGCCGGACCGGATGCCGGCGCCGCGGCGCGGTTCTTCAACACTGACAGATCAATGGCGCCGGCGAAGGCCGCCGGCATGACGGCGGCCTGCTGGCGGGGGTCCGGGCGACTCATGGGGACCATCTTCACACGGCACGCCGGTATGTCGGAAAAGCCTGGTGAGCCGCGGTTCAGCGCGGAGGAGCCGCCAGCGGCGAACCCCGCGCCGGTGGGCGGCGACCGGCCCGACAACTGTCCCGTTGTGAATGCGGCAGTGTCGACATCCGCTGCGACGCAGCTTCAACGAACCCCGCACCAGATGTCACCTTTGGATAACGAACAATCGTGACACAGTGTGTTAGTTGCGTCACTCTGACGTAAGATCCTGGCGGCCGGAAGAACGCCGGCGTCAGGGGCGGCTGTCGCCGTTTGTCCTGTCATGGAGGCTTCGTGCGCAAGAGAGCAGCACCGATGACGGTCTTGTTGGCGTGCACCATGATCATGCCGGTGGACTCGGCAGGCGCCGCCGTCGACGACAGACCGCGATCCAGATGTCGAAACTGACTACGTCCGATTTGTCTACGACAACGACGGATCCGGTGATGCGCGGGCCGCAGGCCCTCCCGGTTCCGCGAAGATCGAGGACGTCTTCACAATGACGCCGTGATGACCCTGGCGCACCAGGTCCGGGTTGTTCGAGGACGCCAGCCGGATGGCCGCCGCGCCACAGGCAAGGACCTTCGACTACAGCGGCAATCACTGGTGCGTGATCGCGGGGCGCCTTCGTCTCCGATAGCGGTCAGCACCACCGGACCATCCCCACAGGCGGTCCGGCGGGACGGATACGTCCCGCCGGGCCGTCGTCCTGTTTCCTGGTCGGAGCTATCCTGCGGCACACCTGTCCCAGGCGCGGCGGCGAGCTGGCCCCTGCTGCCGGTGTCAGATTCTGGCGGGTTCGGTATAGGTTCCCCAGACCGCGCGCAGGGCATCACAGATCTCGCCGAGGGTGGCCTCCGCGCGGGCCGCGCCGAGCATCGCCGGCACCATGTTCCCGGTACCGCGAGCAACCGTCGTCAGCTCCCGCAGTGCGGCGCGCACCGCTGCGGCGTTGCGCTGCGCGCGGCGCTCGGCGAGCACGGCGTTCTGCTCGGTCTCGACATCGCCTGATACCCGCATGACCTCGAGATCGTCCCCGATCCCGCCGACCAGCGAGTTGACGCCGACGACCTTCTTCTCGCCCTTCTCGACGGCGAGCGTGTAGGCGAAGGCGGCATCGGCGATCTCGCCGGTGAAGTAGCCGTCCCCGATGCCGCGCAGGATGCCGCTGGTCATCTTCCCCACCGGATGCCGTCCCGACGGCACGGCCAGCGCCGCGAGATCGTCGATGCGGCTGAAGATCTGCTCGGCCTCGGCCTCCATCCGGTCGGTCAGTGCCTCGACGTACCAACTGCCGCCCAGCGGATCGGCAACGTTGATGACGCCGGTCTCCTCCATCAGCACTTGCTGGGTACGCATCGCGATCTGCGCCGACTTCTCGCTCGGCAGCGCCAGGACCTCGTCAAGGGCGTTGGTGTGCAACGAGTTCGTGCCGCCCAGCACCGCTGCCAGTGCCTCGACGGCCGTCCGGGTTACGTTGTTGTCCGGTTGCTGCGCGGTCAGCGACACCCCCGCTGTCTGGGTGTGGAACCTGAGCCATTGTGCCCGCGGATCGTCGGCGCCGTACACGTCCCGCATCCAGCGGGCCCAGATCCGTCGGGCAGCGCGAAATTTCGATATCTCCTCGAAAAAGTCGATGTGCGCATCGAAGAAGAAGCTGAGCCCGGGAGCGAAGCGGTTGACGTCCAGACCCCGCGAGAGGCCCAGCTCCACGTAGCCGAAACCATCCGCCAGCGTGTAGGCAAGTTCCTGCGCGGCCGTGGCACCGGCCTCCCTGATGTGGTACCCGGAGACCGACAGCGGTTTGTAATCGGGCATCTGCTCGGTGCAAAATTCCATCAGGTCACCGATCAGCCGCAGATGCGGCTCCGGCGGGAATATCCATTCCTTCTGCGCGATGTATTCCTTGAAGATGTCCGTCTGCAGTGTTCCATTGAGCGTGGCAATGCCCTGTTCGCCGGTGCCCTGGCGCTCGGCAGCCACCAGGTACATGCAGAACACCGGGACGGCCGGCCCGGAGATCGTCATCGAAGTGCTGACCTGCCCGAGATCGATTCCGTTGAAGAGAGTCTCCATATCGGCCGCCGAATCGATGGCGACGCCGCAATGGCCCACCTCGCCCAGCGATCGCGGATCGTCGGAGTCGTAGCCCATCAGCGTGGGCATATCGAACGCCACGCTCAGCCCGTGGCCGCCATGGGCCAGGATCATCTTGTAACGCTCGTTGGTGCCCTGCGCGTTGCCGAAACCGGCGAACTGCCGGATGGTCCAGGACTTTCCGCGGTAGCCGGTGGCGTGCAGGCCCCGGGTATAGGGGAATTCGCCGGGCCAGCCGATCCGCTCGAAGTCCGCCACCACATCGCCCCGCGCCGGCCCGTACACCGGATCGACGGTCGTTCCGGACAGCGTGGTGTAGTCGATGTCCCGAACCCTCCCGGCCGCTTCGGCCGCGGCGAAGCGCTGCTCCCACCGTCGCCGGCCGTCGGCGATCTGACTGTTCGTCGCTGAGTCGTCGGGCATAAGTGCCACCTCTTCCGCATCCGGGGTCTCCGGTGGGGTCAGGATATCCATTTTCTACGGATTTCCGATAGTCGGACGTCCGACTATCGGATGCGACCCCGCCCACAGGTGCGGCGGGAGTTGGCGCGTGATGCCTTGCTACGGTGCAGTAATGAGTCCGAACGTCGCTGCCCCGGCATTGCCGTTCGACCCGATTGCCAAAGCCGCACAGACGTGGCAGGACCGCATCGGACCCTGCACCGCCATGGCTGCGGTCACCAATGTCATGCGGGTGCAGCAGATTCTGCAGGCCTCGGTCGACGATCGGCTCAAACCCCACGGGCTGTCCTTCGCCCGATACGAGGCCCTGGTGCTGCTGTCGTTCTCCCAACGCGGTTCGCTACCGATGCGGATGATGGGCGAGCGGCTGCAGTTGCATCCGACGTCGATCACCAACATCGTCGATCGGCTGGAATCCGACGGCCTGGCCCGGCGGCTTCCTCATCCGACCGATCGGCGGACCACCCTGGTGGAACTGACCGATGCTGGCCGCGAACGGCTGAGCAGCGCTACCTCCGCCGTCACGGCCGCCGACTTCGGGTTGGTCGGACTCGACGACCAAGAACTGGGACAACTGTCGATACTGCTCACCAAGGTTCGCCGCGCCGCCGGCGACTTCGCCTGAGCCGAACCGCAGACCAGGCGGTCAGAACCAAGCGGTGTCCCAGCGGAAGGCCCTCGTGGCGATGGCCGCGATCGCGATGGCGAATCCGAGCAGGATGACGATCGGCAGCAGGGCCGCCGACGGCCCCAGACCGCGGACCATGACGTCCTTCATGCCCTCCACCAGGTAACCCATCGGTAACAGCTTGGAGTGAGCATCCACTGCGGAGCGGCGTCCAGCGGGATGAAGGCGCCGGACGGGAACGCCATCGGCAGGATGATCAAATTGGCCAGGCCACTGCCACCCTCGGCAGTTTTGGCGACGGCGCCGACCAGTAGCCCGACCGCCAGGAAGGCCAGGGTGCCCGCGGTCACCAGTGGCACGGCCATGTACCAGGCACCGTTGAGCTGAAGACCCAGGAACGGCAACATTGCGATCCCCACGAACAGTACGAGCTGGCACAGAGCCACCGCGACGGACACCGAGACCCGGGACCCGACCACGGTGGACGTGGACACCGGGGCGAGGCGCAGCCGGCGGAGCAGCTTCTTCGCGCGCCAGGTGATCAAGGTCAGCGCCGCACCGAACACCGCACCCACCGCGATGCCATCGCCGATCATCCCCGGCGCGATGTACTGGATGGGCCGAAGGACTGATCCTCGACTTGTCCTGTTTGCAGCGCATAGGTCGGCGGAGCCCCGGAGACGGCGACGTTGGTCTGGTCGACGAAGGAGGAAAAAACGCCCTGGACCGAGGCCGCGATAACGGGCTGAGCAGCGGAGACGTCAAGCCGCAAGGTGTCGCCGTCCTGCGTAAGAGCCGCTGCCACGTCGCCCTTTTGCACCTGTTGCAGGGCAGCGTTCATGGTGCTGCCCCGCACCAGTTCCACCGCACTGACCAACCCGGCCTTCGCGTCGGCGGGCAGCTGGTCGATCAGCGGCACGGCACCGACCTCGACCACGATCGGCCGGGCCGCCTCCCCGCCGGAGAAGATGGCGCCGAAGATGACGATGAAGAACTGCGGGAACAGGATGGCGAAGAACAGGCTGACCTTGTCCCGGTAGAAGCCCTTGAGCATGGCCGTCGACAGGCTCGAAAAGGCCCTCCTACCCGGTACTCCCGCCCCGTGAGATCAAGGAACACGTCCTCGAGTGTGGCAGCGCGCACCTGCAGTCCGGCCAGCGCGTCGGCCTTGGCCAACGCGGCCATCACCATCGACGGCCGGCGGGTCGCGATCACGGTGGACAGTCGGTCCCCGCTGACCTCGTCGACACCCTCGAGGGCCCTGGCGGCTTCCACCGAGACGGCCGCGGCCTCCACCGAGATCCGGACGGGGGCGTCGAGTTCCCGGACCAGCTCGGCGGGCGCGCCCATCTCGAGAATCTTTCCGTTGTCCATGATCGCAACCCGATCGCACAGCTCCTCGGCCTCATCCATCGAATGCGTGGTCAGGACCACCGTCCTGCCCCGCTCGTTGATGGCGCGCAACACGTCCCAGAGATTGCGCTTCGCCTGCGGGTCCAGTGGCCCGGTCGGCTCGTCGAGGAAGACCATCTCGGGGTCGTGGATCAGCGCACAGGCGATCGAGAGCCACTGCGCCTGCCCGCCGGACAGTTTCCCGGCCGGCGTGCGGGCCTTGTCGGTCAACGCGACGAGCTCCAGCATCTCGTCGACCTTGCGGCTCGGCATACCGTAGAGCGCGGCGAAGGTCTCCAGTTGCTCCCTGGTGGTGAGTCGCTCGAAGAACGCCGTCGCCTGTAGTTGCACGCCCAACTTCTGCAGCAGGGCCGGGTTCCGCGGCCACACCGGTTCACCGAGCACGGTCACGCTGCCGGAATCGGCTTCCCGAAGGCCTTCGATGATTTCCAGCAGCGTCGTTTTCCCTGCCCCGTTGGGTCCCAGGATTCCGAAGAACTCGCCGTGCCCGACCGACAACGAGACGTCGTCGACGGCGGTGAGTGATCCGTACCGCTTGACGAGGTTCATGACGACGATGGGGTCTGCCATACCGCCAACGCTAGTCCGCGGATAGGTCAGACCCGTTGGCGGCCAACCAGTCCAGCACGCTGTCAGCCGCATCATGATGGTCACTGCTGCCGGCCGCCACCGTGCCGGCGGCCGCCGCCAGCTGCTGTTTACCACCGGCCGAGTCCAGGATGGCGTCGACCCGCTCGAGAACCACGGCCTGCACCGCCATCTCGGCGCGTTGGAGCCGCCGGGCGATCGCTCCGCCGCCGTCCTGCAGGCTCTTGCGGTGAGCATCGATCGCGGTCAGCACTTCGTCGATTCCGGTGGCGGTCGAGGCCTTCGTCGAGATCACCGGCGGCCGCCACTGTCCCGGCCCTGCGACACCCGACCGACCCAGCGCCACCATGCCTTTCAGGTCCCGGACCGTCGCTGTCGCCCCCGCATGATCGGCCTTGTTGACGACGAGGATGTCGGCGATCTCCAGGATCCCCGCCTTCGCTGCCTGGATCCCGTCGCCCATCCCCGGGGCGAGCACAACAACGACCGAGTCGGCGAGCCGCATGACCGCTATCTCGTTCTGCCCGACGCCGACCGTTTCGACGATCACCTCGTCGAATCCTATGCAGGAGAACAGATCCGCCGCGGCCGGCGCGGCGGCGGACAGACCTCCGAGCTCTCCCCTGCTGGACATCGAGCGGATGTACACATCGTTGTCGGTGCTGTGCTGCGCCATCCGAACCCGGTCGCCCAGTAGAGCGCCACCGCTGAACGGGCTGGACGGGTCGACGGCGAGCACGGCAACCCGGCGACCCGCTGCCCGGTACCGGGTGATCATCGCCGTCGTCAGGGTCGACTTGCCGACCCCCGGCGGCCCGGTGATGCCGGTGATCATCGCTCCGCGTGACCGGCCGACCAGCGCACCGGCAACCTCCGCGGCGCGCCGGCCACCACCCTCGATCCGGCTCAGCAGCCGGGCGACGGCGCGCACCGAACCCTTCTCCGCGGCCTGCAGCAGGTCCTCGGTGGACGGCCCGGCGGTGGCACTCAAGCGGGTAGCCGATCGGGAACCGTGCGAGCGACCATGCGAGGAAACCTAGCCCACCTTCGGGATACGGTGGCGTGATGAGCGCCGACGAACAGACCACCTTGCCGGGGCCCGGCATCTGCATCACCGCGATCGACCACGTCGGCATCGCGGTTCCCGACCTCGCCGCTGCCATCGAGTTCCACACCGCCGTGCTGGGTGGGGTGCTGGCCCACCAGGAGCGCAACGAGGAACAGGGCGTCGAGGAGGCAATGATCGCCTTCGGCGACGGCGCACAGATCCAGTTGCTCGCACCATTGACGCCGGAGTGCGCGATCGGTCGTTTCCTGGACCGCAACGGGCCGGGACTGCAACAACTCGCCTACCGCGTCGCCGATGTCCGGGAGGCTGCCGACGCGGCCAGGGCGGCCGGTGTCCGGACGCTCTACGACGAGCCCCGACGGGGTACCGCCGGATCGTCGATCAACTTCCTGCACCCGAAGGACACCGGTGGTGTGCTGGTCGAACTCGTGCAGCCGCCGGCGGCGCACTGAGTCGGTGTTGTTGCACTGACTCGGGCGTGTCGGGTGGGACGATAGTCGCATGAGTTCCAATGAGTGGTTGCCCGCCCAGGTTCCCTTCGACCTCGTCCGCCGCGGGTTCGCACCGGACCAGGTCACGGCGCACCTCGAGCGTCTGGAATACGACCTGCGCATCGCCACGGCGAACGGTGACGCCACTAATCAGCGGCTCTCCGAGGTGACGGCACAACTTCAGGCGGCGCACGGCGAGGTCGATCAGCTGCGCATCCAGCTCGACAACCTTGCTCAGGAACCGGTTTCCATGACCGGTCTGTCCAACCGAATGCAACGGATGATCCGGCTCGCGGAGGAAGAGGCCGCCGAGATCAGGGCGCGGGCGAACGCCGACGCCGAGAAGGTCACCGCATCGGCGTCCGCTCTGACTGCAGCGACCGCCGCCGAGCGAGACCGGTTCGACGCCGAACGCGAGCGCACCCGCCGGCAGCTGGCCGATCAGGTCAGGGACATGCTGTCCGAGGCCTCCACCGAGGCCGAGAACACCAGGGTCACAGCGGCCACCCAGTCCGGGGCCGCGCTCGCGGCGGCCACGGCCGAGGCGGAGCGACTGGTCCTGGCGGCCACCGAGGAGTCGCGCGCAACGCTGACCGCCGCCCGCGAGGAGGCGAGCGCAACGCTGACCGCCGCCCGCAACGAGGCGAGCGCAACACTGACCGCCGCCCGCAACGAGGCGAGCGCAACACTGACCGCCGCCCGCAACGAGGCGAATACGACGCTGACGTCGTCACGGGCAGAGGCCGAGCACACCGTGACCTCCGCTCGTGACGACGCCGAGGCGTTGACCGCGGCCGCCACCGGTGAGCGTGAGCGGCTCGACGCCGAGGGTGCCGCCCGACGCAAGGCCATCGAAGAGGACTTCGAGATCGCCATCAGCTCACGCAGGGCCGAGGCGCATCAGCGGCTCACCGAGCGGGAGGAGATTTCCGTCGCCGATGCCAAGCAGCGGGTCGCGGAGGCCACCGCCGAGGCGGAGTTCCGCGTCCGGAACGCGACGGCGCAGGCTGCACAACTCGTCCGACATGCTGCCGCCGAATCCCATCAGCGGGTGACCGAGGCCGACACCGCCTTCGCGCAACTCACATCGCTCCGCGGACACGTTCTTGATCAACTCGCGTCACTGCGCGACCACCTCGCCCAGGTGGACACGCTCGCCGCGACCGCGCCGACCCTGCTCGACCAGCCGCCCGGCGAGGCGTCCCGTCCCGTGACGCCCGACTTCCCCGTCAACCCGGCCGAGCGTCCGACCGGCCTACCGGACAGCTACAACAGCGCACCGGGGCCGTGGGACGAGGTGACCGTGGAGTCGGTGCGGGCCGATCTTCGACAGCAACAGTCCGACGAGGGCCGATCGACCACCAATCGCAGTGACAACGACAGCACCGGCGGTAGCGGCTCGAGCGAGGATCTGATGCAGGTTTCCGACCAGTTCGACGGCGGATCCGATGTGCCCGTGGGGGTGGCGGAGTCAGACACGGACACCTTCCCGCGGGTCACCGCATCGACCGGTCAGCAGGAAACCGGCGCCGACACCGCGGTGCCGGCCCAGCAGCGCAAGGGCATGCGGGCCTTCGCGGAACGCGCCATCGGCGGCCGCTGAACCGTAGATCGAACGCGAACCGGCCGGCCATCCCGCCGGGTCACTACCGTCACACCCGATCGCCCGCGGATACCACGGCGAAGATGTCGGTGGCCTGCTCGATGTACCGGTTGGCCGTCAGGTGGGCAGCCACCAAGAGCGCGACCGCACCGACCATCGGTCCGATGATCAACGCGATCCAGCCCCAGATAGGGCTGACAGTCAACGACAGAACCGCGGCACCGGCGGCAGGTAGGGCGATCAGCACACCACCACCGAGCACTCCGAAGCTCGCTGCCGCGGTGCGTCCCTTCTGGCCCGGGACACTGGAGGCGAACAGCGACTTACGGCTCTGCGGCATCGCGTAGGGAACCGCTGCCGACAGGTAGCTGGCGGCGGCGAGTCCACCGAGCAGGGCGCTGAGACATACGCCCAGCGCGGCCGGGATCTTGTCGTAGTCGTCGTAGGCGAAAGCCTGCACAGCAATAGCGACGATCACAACGATCACGCCCGGGATGAGCACCGTGACGGCGTGGCCCAGGACCTCGCCGCGGGCGCGGACCCGGTCGGTGATCGTCTGCAGGTGCAGCCACAGCCCCGAGCCCTCGACGCCGTACTGGTTTCCCGCCTGCGACCCGCAGAGGATCGCCCCGAACGCAACCGCGAACACCGCTCCCTGGCCGCGCACCGCCAGGAACGGCCAGACGACGGTCAGCACCGCCAGCATCAGCCACGGCATTCGCCGCATCGGGTCGCGCCAGGCGAGCCGGCGGTCGCGGCCCGCCACCACCCGCATCGTGCCGTTGACGCCGACCCCGACCGCCGTGTCGTCCGGCCGATGGCCGGCCGGCGACGAACCCGCGGTGGTCGACGGGACAGTCGTCAGGCTCTTGTTCAGCGCAACGGACCACCACCACCAGGCCAGAGCCAGTGCCGCGACGGCGATCAGCGCGGAGAATCCGGCCCGCACCCACTCACCGGCGGCGACCTGCCCCGGCAGGGAGGCCAACGCCCCGGGCGGGGTCCACTTCAGCACGGCGGCCGTCCGCTCGACGCCGCCCTGCAGGGCACTGCCGTCACCCGGGTTGTTGATGACGGAAACAAAGCCCAGGTACAGCACGAAGATCAGCAACCCGACGCCCATTCCCAGGTCCCGGCCACGTCGGCTCGACATCAACGCGGACATCGATGTCGACGCCGCACGGGCGAGGACCACACACAGCAGCAGTTGCGCGGCGGCGCACATCAACGCGATCGGCAACACCGACAGCGGCACCCCGATGCCGATCGCCGCACCCATCAAGATGATCATGTTGCCGGCCGGGAAGTAGCCGATCAACGAGCTCACGAGCAGCCCTTGCTGCAGCGTCTGCGGGCGGATCGGGAGTAACGCGAAACGTGCGGGATCCACCGTCTCGTCCACGCCGAAGGCGACCAGCGGCGTCAGGACCCAGCCGACCAGCTGCACCGCGAAGAGCGTGACGATGATCGGTACGGCGTAGTCGGGTACGACCCGCAGCGCAGCCAGACCGACCGCGGTCAGCCCGAGGAACCCGACCACCAGCACCAACAGGATGACCATCCCGACCTTGGTCCCCCCGCGACTGGCCCGGATGCGGCTGGTGACCAGCCGCCACTTCAGGCTGGCGAAGATCCCAACCACGACAGGCCTCCCTCCTGGACGTCGGATGCGCCGACCAGGTGCATGAAGGCATCGTCCAGGCTGAGCGCATCCCCCCTGACCGCGGCGAGCTCCCCCGCCGCGATGATCCGCCCTTGTGCCATCACCGCGACATGCGTGCACAGGTCCTCGACCATCGCCATCACATGGGAGGAGAACACCACCGTGCCGCCGCTGTGGGTGTAGCGGCCGAGCACGTTGCGGATGATCCGGGCGGACACCGGGTCTACCGCTTCCAGCGGTTCGTCCAGCAGCAGGACCGCCGGCGAGTGCAGCAGGGCGGCGGCAAGGGTGATCTTTTTACGCATGCCGGTCGAGTAGTCGGCGACGAGTTTGTTGCCCGCGTCGGCGAGGTCCAGTACCGCGATCAGCTCGGTCGCCCTGGCCCTGACCACGTTCGCGGGCATTCCGCGCAGCCGGCCGAGGTAGCTGAGCAGTTCCGGCCCGGACAGCCGCTCGAACAACCGGAGCCCGTCCGGCAGAACACCCATCCGCGCCTTCGCGGCCGCCGGGTCGGTCCAGACGTCCACACCGGCCACGACGACCCGCCCGGCGTCCGGCCGGAGCAGTCCGGTCACCATCGACAGCGTTGTCGTCTTGCCCGCGCCGTTCGGCCCCACCAGCCCGAAGAATGAACCTGCGGGTACGTCGAGATCAATGTGGTCGACAGCGATCCGCTCACCGAAGGCCTTGGTGAGGCCACGCAGGGCAACCGCCTGACCTGCGACCGAACGGAGCAGTTCCCCGGCGCCGGGGTACTGCGGCAGTGGTGTCGAGGCCGGCGATGAAGAAGCCAATGGTGGCGAGAGTGGTGTTGCCAAGAGTGGGTTGTCGTTGCTCGTGGTCATCTTTTTCCCATGGCAGTACCCTTCCACACGGCGGACAGCTCTCAGAAGTGCCGACCGAGCCAGCCGATCAGTGCGGTCGCGAAACCCTGCGGGTCCTCCGCCGGGCTCAGGTGCCCCACCTCGGGCAACTGCACGAATTCGGCGTCCGGTGCGGCCGCCGCCATCTCCCGGGCCACGTCCGGCGGTGTCACGCTGTCGGTCTCGCCGACCACCACCAGGACCGGGAGCTTTGAACCCGCGAGGTTGGGCGTGGAATCGGGGCGGGCGGCCATCGCCCGCTGCGCCCACGCGACGGTTCCGGCCGGCACGCCGTCGGCCATCGCCGCCAACAACGCGCGAACCGGCTGGGCCGCGCCCTTGCCGATCAGCGGGCCCACCGCGTCGAGTCCGGACGCGATCTCCCCCCGGTCGGCACGTGCGGCGGCGAAACGGCGACGCTCCATCGCGGCCTGATCGTCAGCGCCGCTTCGGGTGTCGACGAGCACCAGACCGGCTACCCTATCCGGCGCGTGGCGCTGCAGCGCCAGCGCGACATAGCCGCCCATCGACACCCCACCGATGATCGCGCGGTCGATTCCCTGGTCGTCGAGAGCGGACAGCACGTCCCGGGCAAGCAGATCCAGGTCCGGGTCAGGTGGCGGCTCGCCGAGGGCAGGTCCGGTGCCGAATCCGCGCAGGTCCGGCGTCAGCAGGTCGACATGTTCGGCGATCGATGGCCGGATCGGATCGAACATCCGCGAATCGAGCGGGAAGGCGTGCAGGAGAACCAGGGGTGGCGTCACGCAGGAGATAGTGTCACTCAACCCACCGGCACGAACAATGCCAACAGCGCCCAGGTGACCACCGCGGACGGCAACAGCGAATCCATCCGGTCCATCACCCCACCGTGACCCGGCAGCAGATTCCCCATGTCCTTGACGCCGAGGTCCCGTTTGATGAGCGACTCGGTGAGATCTCCCGCGGTCGCGACGATGGCCACCGCGGCGCCGGCGATGACGCCCTGCCACCACTGTCCGTCGATCAGCAGCCAGCAACACAGGGCACCGCCGAGCATGGCAGCGACTGCGGAGCCGCCGAAGCCCTCCCACGACTTCTTCGGAGAGATGCTGGGCGCCATGGGGTGTCGGCCGAACAGAACGCCCGCCGCATAGCCGCCGGTGTCCGAACAGACCACCATGACGAGGAAGGTGATGATGCGGCCCGCACCGTCGTGGGGAACGAGCATCAGGGTGGCGAAAGATGCGAACAAACCGAGATAGACCACGACGAGGATCGACGAGGCGAGATCGACCAGGTAGCCGCTGGAGCCTTTGGGAAACCGCCAGATCATGCAGACCAGGGCAGTCAGCGCCAGCCCGATGCCCTGTGCATTCTGACCGTACGGCCACGTCAGCGAAACCGTGGCCGCTGCGCCCAGGACAACCGGCGGCCAGCTGATCTCGATGCCGCGGGCACGGGAAAGCGTGCCCCGCAGTTCCCAGATCGAGGCGCCGACCGCCGCGACGATGATGATGATGAAGCTCTGCCGGTAGGTCAGCAGGCTCGCGATGGCCAGCGCGCCGAGCAGCAGGCCGACCCCGATGGCTCTCGGAAGATCGCGCCCCGCCCGCGACATCGCCGGTGCGACGGCTGCGGGCTCCCCTGATGCGGCCGGCCCGTCCGACGGCTCACCGGGTCTGGGGACATCCATCAGACTTCGAGCAGCTCGGCTTCCTTGTGCCTGACGAGCTCGTCGATCTGGCCGACGTACTGGTCGGTGAGCGACTGCAATTCCTTCTCGGCCCGGGTGACGTCGTCCTCGCCGACCTCACCGTCCTTGGACATTTTGTCCAGGGTGTCCTTGACCTTTCGCCGGATGTTGCGGATCGACACCTTGGCGTCCTCGCCCTTGGACCGGGCGGTCTTGCCGAGCTCACGTCGGCGCTGCTCGGTCAGCTGCGGGAAGACCACCCGGATGACAATCCCGTCGGTACCCGGATTCACGCCGAGATCCGAGTTGCGAATCGCCTTCTCGATGGCCTGCAGCTGGTTGGCGTCATACGGCTTGATGACGGCCATCCGGGCCTCCGGAATATTGATCGTCGCCATCTGGGTCAGCGGCGTCGGCGCGCCATAGTAGTCGATCACCACCCGCCCGAACATGTTGGGGTTGGCGCGTCCGGTGCGCAGTGTCGAGAGGTCGTCCTTGGCCACCGACACGGCCTTTTCCATCTTCTCTTCCGCGTCGAAGAGCGTCTCATCGATCATGTCCTGCGCCTTTCCGGTTCCGCGCCAGGCGGGGTGTAGACCAGGGTGCCGATCGCGGCCCCACTGACAGCTTTCCCGATATTGCCGTTGGTCAGCAGGTTGAACACGATGATCGGCATGGCGTTGTCCATGCACAGGCTGAACGCGGTCAGGTCGGCAACCTTCAGCCCGCGCTCCAGGACCTCACGATGGGTTATCTCGGTGAACATCGTCGCGTCCGGAAAACGCCGCGGGTCGGCGTCGTAGACACCGTCGACCGCCTTGGCCATCAGCACGACTTCGGCGCCGATCTCCAGTGCGCGCTGGGCTGCGGTCGTGTCGGTGGAGAAATAGGGCATCCCGACGCCGGCACCGAAGATGACGACGCGGCCCTTTTCCAGATGCCGCACGGCCCGCCGCGGGATGTAGGGCTCTGCAACCTGACCCATCGTGATCGCGGTCTGGACACGGGTATCGATATGGTGCTCACGCTCGAGGAAGTCCTGCAGCGCAAGACAGTTCATGACCGTTCCGAGCATGCCCATGTAATCGGCGCGCGCCCGATCCATCCCACGCTCGTGAAGCTGCGCACCGCGGAAGAAGTTGCCACCACCGATGACGACGGCGACCTGCACCCCATCCGCGGCCACCTCGGCGATCTGGTCCGCGACGGTGGAGACCACGTCGGGATCGACACCGACCTCACCGCCGCCGAACATTTCGCCACCGAGCTTGAGCACAACCCGGCGAAACGGCCGTCGTGGGTGTTCCTGTGTCATGCCGCTCCCCGCCGCTCGGTCGTTGTCGCAGTTCGCGCCGCTGGGGTGCTCCCATGGGTGTGCACGACCCTAGGGCCCCGACGGTCTCCGTCGTTGCACCGTGGCCGGCGACACTGCCGCCGGCCTCGGTAGCGGGTGTCGGATCAGGCCGTTCCGACCTCGAACCGGCTGAAGGCGGTCACCGACACGCCCGCGCCGCTCAGCATCGCGCCAACCGTCTTCTTCGAGTCCAGCACAGAAGCCTGCTCGGTGAGCACGGTCTCTTTGAAGAAGCCGTTGACCCTGCCCTCGACGATCCGGGACAGTGCGGCCTCCGGCTTGCCCTCCTCACGGGCGGTCGCCTCGGCGATCCGCTTTTCCGACTCGACGACGTCCGCGGGAATCTCGTCGCGGGTGACGTAACGGGCCTTGAGCGAGGCGATCTGCATGGCGGCACCACGGGCGGCCTCGGCCGCGCCGTCGGTATTGCCGGTGTACTGGACCAGCACCCCGATCGACGGCGGAAGGTCCGCCGAGCGCTTGTGCAGGTACACGGTGGTCGGGCCGTCGTACTTGACAGCCCTTCGCAGCTCGAGCTTCTCGCCGAGCTTTACCGAAGCGGCGTTGATCGCGTCGGCGATGGTGCCGGTGCCCAGCGGGGCAGCCAGTACCTGATCGACACCGGCCCCGGCCTCGAGCTGGGCAGCCGCGTTGACAACGCTGTCCGCGAGCTGCTGGAAGTCGGCGTTCTTCGCGACGAAATCGGTCTCACTGTCGAGCTCGATGAGCGCGCCGCCGGAGGCAGCCACCAGGCCCTCCGCCGTTGTCCGCTCGGCGCGCTTCCCGATGTCCTTCGCACCCTTGATGCGAAGAAGCTCGACAGCCTTGTCGAAGTCACCGTCGGACTCGTCCAGAGCCCGCTTGCAATCCATCATCCCGGCACCGGTCAGTTCCCGGAGCCGCTTGACGTCGGCCGCACTGAAGTTCGCCATGGTCGGCGGTATTCCTGTCTACTTGATAGCTATCGGGTGTCCACCGGTCTGGGTGGTGCCACCCGTCGGAAGGCGACTGGCGCAGTGTCAGCTGCTGACGCCGGCCTGCTCGTTCGCAACGATGGCCTCGACGCCGGCATCGGCGTCTGCCTGGACCTGAAGAACAGCCTCGGCGGCGGAGTCCCGCTCACCGATGATCTCGCCGCGGGCCTCCTCGACCGGATCGGCGGCAGCCGGCTCGGCCGGTGCGCTGACGTCAGATCCAGTCCCGGCCGGTGCCGCCTCGGCCGGTGCTGCCTCGGTCGGGGCCTCCTCGGTCTGGGCTGCCTCGGTCGGGGCCGCCTCGGCACCCGAGGCCAGAAGCTCGCGCTCCCACTCGGCCAGCGGCTCCTCGCCCGCGGCCACGGCGGCACCGCCGGACCGGGCCATCAGACCGGCGGCAACCGCTTCCGCGATCACCTTGGTCAGCAGGGCGGCCGAACGGATCGCGTCGTCGTTACCCGGAACCGGGTAGTCGACTTCATCCGGGTCGCAGTTCGTGTCGAGCACGGCCACGACGGGGATGTTCAGCTTGCGGGCCTCACCAACGGCGATGTGCTCCTTCTTGGTGTCCACGATCCAGACCGCGGAAGGGACCTTCGCCATGTCCCGGATGCCGCCGAGGGTCTTGGCCAGCTTGTCCTTCTCGCGGGTCAGCAGCAGCACCTCTTTCTTGGTGCGGCCCTCGAACTCGCCGGAGGTCTCCATCGCTTCGAGGTCCTTGAGGCGCTGCAGGCGCTTGTGCACGGTCTGGAAGTTCGTCAGCATGCCGCCCAGCCAGCGCTGATTTACGTACGGCATGGAGACGCGCGTCGCCTGCTCTGCGATCGCTTCCTGCGCCTGGCGCTTCGTGCCGATGAACAGCACGGTGCCGCCGTGGGCGACAGTCTCGCGGATGAACTCGTAAGCCCGGTCCACGTAGTTCAGCGTCTGCTGCAGGTCGATGATGTAGATGCCGTTGCGCTCGGTGAAGATGAAGCGCTTCATCTTCGGGTTCCAGCGCCTGGTCTGGTGTCCGAAGTGGACACCTGCGTCCAACATCTGACGCATAGTGACGACAGCCATGGTGTGGCGCGTCCTCTCGGTGCGGGCGCCCGCCAACCCCATCGGGCCTGCACGGGCGCAGTCTCGGTTGTCGCCGAGGGTCGGGTGACCGACGGCCCTGACGCCTTCCGGGCGCACCACCCTTGCGGGACCAACGGTGCACCTCGGGCCGGTGAACGATCCACAAACGGCGAAAAGGCGTGCGAAGTCAACCCGCTCGTCACGGGCTGCCAGGCAATGATAGCGGCTCCGAACGACGTGCAATGACCCCCGTGCAGGTGCGCCGCACCGCGGTTGGAACTGGCTGCTCGCGGGTCCGCCACACCGTGGTTGTCCACAATTGCCCGTTCGGTACGCCGGCGGGCCGTCCAGCCGTCAGCCTTCATGCATGACGCTGATGGGTGCGACCCGGTCGCTGCTGGCCGCCGCGTGCGGTGTGCTCGTCATGCTGACTCCTGCCCTGCCGACTCCTGCCCTGCCGACTCCTGCAACGGCCGTCCATGCATCCGGTTCATCGCAGTTCACTGCCGCGCCACAGGCGTTCGTTCTGCCCGCACCACCGCCTCCGCTGATCCTCACCTCGTTCAGTGCCCCGCCCACCCGGTACGGGGCGGGGCATCGCGGGGTCGATCTCGCGGCGGCCGTCGGAGCACGGGTACTCGCCGCGGGCAGCGGCGTCGTCGTCTTCGCCGGCGTGCTGGCCGGCCGGGGGGTCATCTCCGTGCAGCACGCGGGTGGGCTGCGCACGACCTACGAACCGGTCGCTGCCCAGGTGCGGGCGGGCGACTTGGTGACGTCGGGTCAGCCGATCGGCACCGTCCAGGGCGGTCATCCGGCGTGCTCGCCGGCCAGTTGCCTGCACTGGGGCGCACGGCTTCCCGACCGGGTCTACCTCGACCCGATGAGTCTGCTGCGCCGGTGGGAGGTGCGGCTGCTGCCCTGGGGCGGGCGGTGATTTCGGCGAATCAGGCGCGGGGATGCGCCTGCCGGTAGACGGCACTGAGTCTTTCGGCCGACACGTGCGTGTAGATCTGCGTCGTGGCAAGGCTGGCGTGCCCGAGCAGTTCCTGCACGGTGCGAAGATCGGCGCCACCCTCGAGCAAGTGGGTTGCAGCGGTATGACGCAGCCCGTGTGGGGCCAACTCCGGCGCCCCTGCGACGGCCGCGCTGCGCGCATGCACCAGCGTCCGAACGGCGCGGGGGTCCATTCGCCGCCCCCGCCGCCCGAGGAACAGCGCCGTCCCGGAATCGTTGCACCACAGCATGTGTCGACCGCTGCCGATCCAGGCGGCAAGAGCGCGGTCGGCCGGTATGCCGTACGGCACCGTCCGTTGCTTGTTGCCCTTGCCGAGCACCCTGATGACCCGCCGATGACGGTCGACATCATGCAGATCCAGGCCGGTGAGCTCCCCGACACGGATCCCACAGGCGTACAGCACCTCCAGCATCGCCTGATCGCGCAGCGCTACCGCAGCGCGCATCTCATCGTCGCCGACAGCGCCGACAGCGGCGTCAGCGGCGTCAGCGGGCGGGCGGTCCAACATGTCGGCGACCTGGTCGACGCGCAGCACGGACGGCAGGGTCTTGTCCGGCCGCGGCGCAGCAAGCCGGGCGGCCACATCGGTGGGAATCCGGCCGGTGCGATGCGCCCAGGCACTGAATGACTTCGCCGCCGCGGCTCGCCGGGCCATCGAAGCCCTGGCCGAACCGGTACTCCGCTGACGGGCGAGCCAACTACGCAGCACGGTCAGATCGAGCCGGTCGAGGTCCGCCTCGGCAGCGCCGGCCATCCGTTGCAGATGCTCGAGCAACGCCAGCACGTCCGACGTGTACGCCCTCACCGTCGAAGCCGACAGACCGCGCTCGGCGGCAAGGTAGCGCCGGTACTGCTCGAGGGCCGCGGCGTACCGGCGCGGAACAGCGGACTCCCGGACCGCGCCGCCTGGCCCGGTGGCGGACCGGCGACTGCTGCTCATCGACCGACCCTGCGCGCTCGGGCTGTCCTGGTCAAGACAGCGCGCCGGGCAGTGTGGATTCGTCCGACACGACGGGTCCGGGAAGAGTCCGCTCGGGCGGGTAGCTACGGTGGGCTTCCGGGTGCAGGGGGTAGACAGTGGGGGTTCCGCAGCGGAGCGGTCGGACGGTGCGCGCGCAGCTGGTCTACGCTTCCTGTTTCAGTCCGCTGCTCTGGGTCGTTGTCGGGGTCGTTGCCCTGGCCGGATGTACCGCGACCGCGTCAGAGACCGTCGGCGGCGACACCGGTACCCCCATGGAATCCGCGACGCCGACCCTCTACCCGGTGGTCTCCGTCGCCGACGGGGACACCATCACCGTCGCGGTGGCGGGCAGGGACGAGCGGGTGCGGCTGATCGGCATCGATGCTCCGGAGATTTCTGGCCCCGTCGAGTGTTTCGGCCCCGAGGCAGCCGTCTTTGCGCACTCTCTGCTGACCGGCACGTCCGTGGAGCTCGTCGCCGACCCCACCCAGGACGATCGCGACCGGAACGGCAGGTTGCTGCGCTACGTCGCGTTACCTGAAGGAACCGACGTCAGCGCAACGCTGGTCGCCGGCGGGTACGCGTTCGAGTACACCTACGACAAGCCGTACGCGCGTCAGAACCACTACCGCGATCAGGAGGCAGCCGCGCGCGCGCAGACCATCGGCCTATGGTCCCCGGCGACCTGCGACGGCCGCGGTGGGCGGACCGGCGCCGCCGCTGCCACAACTACCGCTTCAGCCGCTTCGACGGCACAGGCGTCGCCGGAGGCATGCGCGATCAAGGGCAACATCAACCGCAAGGGTGAAAAGATCTTCCACCTGCCCGGCGACGCTTCCTATGCCGCAACGGTCATCAGCGGTGACCGCGGTGAACGATACTTCTGCTCGGTCGCCGAGGCGGAGACGGCGGGTTGGCGCGCAGCGGGCCGATGAGCCCCAGCGGTCGTTGGATCGCATCATGGGGGCCACCTCGCCTCGAGAGGGTGCCCAACCGTCATAGGAATCGCTGATGTAGCTGTGTTGTCGGATATTTTGGGTCAGGCGCAATGCCGACCGGGAACGGGTCAGTCTCGCCGTACGGCAGAGCCGCCGCGCACTTCTCACCGCGCGTCGGGCGGGGGCCAAAACCCTTCGCCCGGTTGAAATACCGGCCCGGCGGGAACTGTGCCGCGTCAGGGCCGGTTATTACAGTGGTCCCGGCCGGTGGGTAGATCACATTCTGTCTTCACAAAGGAGTATTCATGGCACTACTGCGCAGACTGACCGCCCTCGGCGGCGTCCTGGCATTCGCTCGCAGCCCGCAGGGCCGTCAGCTGATCGAGAAGGCCAAGCAGATGGCAAGCGATCCGGCTACCCGCGCCAAGGCTGCCGACCTTCTGTCCAAGGCACGGCCACCCAAGAACCGCGCATCCTGAGCGGCGCCTGCACGTGGAGCACGCCCGTCTCACCCGGCTGCGCGCCGACGAGTAGTCGGTCAGCCCACGGTCCACATATTTCAGGCGGTCGGCGTAGTGACCTCCAGCGTGGACGGCGCCGGCGTGCCAACGATGATCACCTCGTCCTCCACGTAGCTGGGCACGGTGGTGTCCTGCTGCCTGCGGTTCCTGGGCAGCAGGTTGGAAAGCTTGGCCTGCACCGCGCCCGCCGCTCCCTGAACCGCCGGGTGGTCGACTGCCTTCGAGCTCAGCCGGGCAATCTGCTCGTAGCGCTCGCGGCCCGCCTTCGACCCCGCCACATATCCGATGACGAAGCCAAGTCCTATCCGGAACATGATCAAACCTCCGATGACGTTGCGCCCCGTGACGCGATTGACCTGAAATCAGTGCCCGCACAGCGGGATGGCAAACCGCGATTGCCCCGCACCGAAAAATTTCACCCGAACTCCCGGTGTGTCACCCGCCGGACCTCATCATCGAGCCTGCGCAGGCGCCCGATCCCGAGGGCCAAGCGGTGCACAACACTACAGTCGGGCCGTCGCTGTTCGTCGTGCTGCCACGTTGCTCCGGATGAGCGGCTCGCGCTCGTGCTGCACGACGTCTTCGGCGTGCCCTTCCTGGAGGTAGCCGCCACGCTGGACACCAGGGCCGGCGCAACGGGACACTTTAGCACCCTGGTGGCGCTCGTCAACCCGGATGTCGTCCTCCGCGTACGGGCCGCACCGTTCGGCCGGTCACCGTCAGTGGCTTGCCAGATGTGCTGGTCGTCGTGGCGGACCGCATCGTGGCCGTGATGGGATTCACTGTCTGGGCTGGGCAGATCTTGACCCTCGAGGTTCTGAGCGGCTCATGCCGGCTCGCTGGCTTGCACCTGAGTGCGCTACTGGATCTGCCGCCGGAGGCGCCCACCACGAAATGCCGAGCAACGCAGCGGAACTTTCAGCTGAGGAGACGTGATGATCGGGTCGGTCAAGCAGACATTCCTGTCGACTTTGAACAGGACGCTCAACCCGTTGACCCTTCGAGCCGCCCGATCCGGCCACGGACCATTCTCCCTGGTGCGGCACGTCGGCCGTAAGTCCGGTCGCACCTACGAAACCCCACTTATCCTCGCCCGTGTGCCGGACGGCTTCGTCGCGGAGCTCACCTACGGGCCGCAGGCGTCGTGGTACCGGAACATCACCGCGGCCGGGCACTGCGAGGTCGTCGTCGATGGCGTGACGCACCAGATCACCGGGATAGACCACATGGCGGCGGAGGACGGCCTCACGGCGTTCGGTATACCGGCGCGATGGATTCTTCAGCTCACCAGGCGCCGGGAATTCCGGCTCCTGCGGTCGATGGACCGGATGCAAGGAGTTATCTGACGAGGAGGAAACACCACATCGCCTCCGTTGACGCCGCGCGAAGACCGCCACAGCCTCACACGTTGGTGCGGAGGTACACCCGTTAGAGACCTGTCACCCATTCGCCCGCCAGTTCTAGACTGAGAGTGATCGTACGAGGGGGCAGACAGTGATGGCGCAGATTCCGCTACCGGTGGTCGCGACGCATGACATTTGCAGGGGCACGGACATTCTCGTCGCCAGCGGGACTCGCGGGGAGATCACCGGCGTCAGCGGCGCAACGCCGTCGCACTACACGGTTCGGTTCTGGCCGGCAAATGCCGACGGGGACGTCGTCACACTGGATTACCTCACCCGGACCGACCTTCGGGAAGCCTGAGCCTCAACGGACGATCGCCTCATGTCAGACACTCACCGGCAACAGCCGTGGGCCTCGTAGCGTCGCGCCGGGTCGCATCAGGACAGGTCCGGCCAGCCGAAGATGTGGGAATCGCACAGCCAACGCACGGAAGGCGGCGGCCAATTCCATTCTGGCCAGGGCTGCTCCGAGGCAATAGTGAATTCCACCGGAAAATGCCAGATGTTCGAAGGCGTTGCCTCGTCCGATGTCGAACCTGGCCGGATCGGGAAACATTGCGGGGTCACGGTTCCCGGCCGCCAGCAATAGTAGGATCCATTGCGCGGGAGCCACCGTGACACCGCCCAGATCAACTGGCTCCGACGACGACAGCAGGACCCGTGCTGTCTGCCGCACCGGCGGGTCGTAGCGAAGAACTTCTTCCACGACGGCCGGCGCTCGGCCGGGGTCCTGCACCAGCAAATCCCACTGGTCCCGGTTGGCGAGTAGCGCTCGTACCCCGTTGCCGATGGCGTTGACGGTGGTTTCGAAACCGGCGAGCAGCAGCAACCCGACCAGTGACCCCAGTTCCTCGGCGGTGATCAGCTCACCCTGCTGAGCCACCAGTATCGAGGTCAGGTCGTCACCCGGGTTCTCGGCGGCTCGCTTCAATAAATCACTGAAGGTGGAGCGCATCTGCCGGTCGGCCACGAAGATCTGGGCGGCGTGCCACAACGAATGCACGCCGTCGAGGGCGGACGCCACCGTTGCGCCGAACCACCGTAGCCGGTCTGGATCGTCGGACAGCCCCAACATGTTGGTGATCACGGCGATCGGGAGCGGAGAGGCGAAAGACGACATGAGATCGAAGCTCCGCCGGCCGGAGACCCGGTCGAGCAGCCGGTCGATCGAGACCTCGACCAACGTCTGATAGTTGCTCATCCGCCGCGGTGTGAAGGCGGGCGCGGCAAGCCGCCGCAGTCTGGTGTGATCGGGTGGATTGAGCCCGAGCAACGACAGATCCATCATCTCCTCACCGGGCCTCGGAGCAGCAGGATCGCTGACACCGAAAGCTCGACTGCGTAGCACCTGCTGGCACAGCTGATAACTGGTGGTGCTGACGTTTCCCATCCAGGTCGGCAGCACAGGCCCCCGCGTCCGCATCTGCTCGTAGAGGGCTTCCGGGTCAGCTCGCCCCACCGGTAGGTGCAGCCTGCTCAGCGGGTCACGGCGGACCAGTCCGTGATACATCACCTGCGCCCGGCTGGTGTAGATGCCTGCAGCGAAGCGACCGACGCCGATCGCCTGACGTGTCATACGTTGCGGACTCACCGACATGACCGAATTATCACCCGCCCCGGCGCCGGTGTTCATCACCGTCCGAGCACGACACCTCCGCCTCCGAGGTCGCAGCACCCGCGGCCGCTGAGTGGTCGGAACCCTCAGGAGCCGTAGCGCAATGCCCGGGCCTCGATGTCGAACAAGACGTTGTCCGCTGCGGCCGGGCTCACTTCACCACTGCTGCGCGCCTGCAGCACCGCCTCCCGCTCCGCTTCGGTTGCCTGTGCGAGCAGATCGCGCAGTTGGCGACCGGCATGGTCTCCGCCGAGGTCGCCGTCGACCAGACCTTCCACCTGACGTCGGTACCCCAACCGGCTTTCGTACTGCTGGACGACGGCCGCCCGGACGGCCGGGTCCACGCCGTCTACCCGCTCCAACTGCTCGAGCGCAGCCTCGGCGACGAGTCGGTGCAACCGCCGGCTGTCCGCGCTGACGTCGACATCACTGGCGACGCCCAGTCGCCGGATGAGCGGCGCGAGAGTAAGCCCCTGCAGCACAAGCGTCACCAGGACCACCAGCAGGGAGACCAGCACGACCTCCTCGCGGGCAGGGAACGGACCACCTCCGTCGACGATCTGGGGTAGCGCCAGCGCGGTGGCAACGGTGACCACGCCGCGCATGCCCGCCCAGGACGCGACGGCCGACTCCCGCCAGCCGTAGGGCGTGGCCGAGCCCGTGGTCCGGGCGCGGCGGCCGGCGAGTGCAGACGCAGTGAACATGGCGATGGCCCGCAACACCACGAGCACCGCGACGGTGGCGCCGGCGACCTTGAGGGTACCCGCGTCGTCCAGCATGGAGGTGTCGCCGAGCACACTGGTCAATTCGACGCCGAGGAACCCGAAAAGCAGCCCGCTGACAGCGAATTCGACGTACCGCCACACCGAGCGGCCCAGCAACCAGCCCGCCGAGGTCACCTCCTGGGACAGCGACGCGCGCAGGAACAAGCCGGCCACCAGCACCGCCAGCACACCTGATGCACCGATCTCCTCAGCCACGAGATACAGGGCGAACGGGACGGCCAGGGTCACCGTCGTCTCGGCGGCAGCGTCGTGCAGGAGCCGCAACGCACGGCGGGTCAGCCAGCCTCCGAGCAGACCCAGAAGAATGCCTCCGACCACCGCTACCACCAGACTCAGACCGACCTGAGCGATCGTCACACCGCCGGCTACCACGGCCATTACCGAGAGCTGGTAGATGACCAGCGCTGTCGCATCGTTGAACTGACCCTCCCCTTCCAGCACGGTGACCAGCCGCGGCGGAAGGTGCAGCTTGCCGGCGACCGCACTGGCGGCAACGGGGTCCGGCGGGGACACGATCGCACCGAGAACCGCCGCTACCGCCCAGGGCAACCCGAGCGCGTGACCCACCACCGCGACGACGAGAGCCGTCACCAGGGTCAGGCCCACCGCCAACCCGAGAATGGGCCGCGCAGCCGTCCGGAGCTCCCGGACCGAGGCGGTCTGGGTGGCGGCGAAGAGCAAGGGTGGTAGGACCAGCGGCAGAATTATCCCGGGATCGAGCTGGGGTGTCGGGATCGCCGGGATGACCCCGAGCAGCAGCCCGTAGATCGTCAGGACGACCGGCTGCGGCACGCCGATCCGGTCAGACACCGGCGTCAGTACCACCACGCCCAACACGAGCAGTCCCAGGAGGGTTATCGCATTCACGGACACATCCTTACGTGAACCGACCGCTGATCCCGTGCGCGGGGCTACGGCAAGGGCAGTGACCGGCAGTGACCCCACCGACTGATGCTCCATCTCGACTCGCAGCCGATCATGTGCCCGTCCCGATCACACGGGACCTTCGGCCCTCCCATACGTTGATTTAGGCTGCATACCATCTGCCGGTCAGAAGGTCTCAGAGGGTGGAGTCAATGGTGACAACCTGTATCAGCCGGGCCGCTGTGGCAGGTAGTGCGTGCGAGGCGACGACGTGACCATCCGTCGACCGCCGCTTCCCGTACCGCCCGGAACGGATCGCAAACTCCGGGTCGAAGGTCAGTCGCTCAATCTTGTTCTGGCAACCTGGACCTTCGCGATCAACTTCTGGGCGTGGAACCTCATCGGCCCCTTGTCTGCCATGTACACGAAGGCGATGTCGCTCTCGACAAGTCAGACGGCACTGCTGGTGGCCATTCCCATCCTGGTGGGGGCGGTGGGCCGCATCCCGGTCGGCGCGCTGACCGACCGGTTCGGCGGTCGTCGGATGTTCGCCGCCATCTCGCTGATCTCGATCGTTCCGGTGCTGCTGGTGGCGTTTGCCGGGACGATCGATTCGTACGTGCTGTTGCTGGTGTTCGGCTTCTTCCTCGGAATTGCCGGGACTGCCTTTGCCGTGGGAATTCCGTTCGTCAATGCCTGGTACGAACCGTCCCGCCGGGGTTTCGCGACTGGCGTTTTCGGGGCAGGCATGGGCGGAACGGCCTTGTCCGCGTTCTTCACGCCCCGTTTCGTGACCTGGTTCGGTGCGTTCGCAGCGCACGTCGTCATCGCAGTGGCGCTGGCAGGCACGGCGGTGATCGTCTTGACGGTGATGCGGGACGCGCCAGCGTGGCGGCCGAACACCGGCTCGGTGCTGCCCAAACTTGCCGCGGCGAGTCGGCTGGCCGTCACCTGGCGGATGGCCTTCCTGTACGCGGTGACCTTCGGCGGTTTCGTGGCGTTCAGCACCTACCTGCCGACGTACCTCAAGACGATCTACGAGTTCTCGGCAACCGATGCCGGCACCCGGACCGCCGGATTTGCCATCGCCGCCGTCCTGGCGCGTCCGATCGGTGGAATCCTGTCCGACCGGTTTCATCCCAGACTCGTCGTGATGTTCTCACTCGTCGGGACGGCCGTCATGGCGGCAGTCGTCGCGCTGCAACTACCCCCGGAGTTGGCCGCGGGTTCCGGTTTCATCGTGCTTGCCTTCATGCTCGGCATCGGGACGGGCGGCGTGTTCGCCTGGGTGGCCCGGTCCGCACCGCCCGATCGGGTCGGTACGGTGACCGGCATCGTCGGCGCAGCGGGTGGTCTCGGCGGTTTCGTTCCGCCGCTGTTGATGGGCGCGACCTACAACGCCGCGGACAACAACTACACGGTGGGCCTGCTGCTGCTGTCACTCACCTGTCTGGTTGCGCTGACTTATACAGCTCTCCGGATGCCCGGCCGGGTCGATCCGGAATCGTCCCGCAGCTGAATCACGATGACGAAAGGCACCCCTTGAACGCAGTCCCGGGTACCGACGGTGCAGTTGCCGATCTGCTGGTGCGCAGCGGCCGATTTTTTACCAGAAGTGTTGTCTCCGAGGACTTGCGGACGGTGACGAAGACCGGCGGCCGAGACGGTGATGTGTTCTACCGGGACCGGTGGAGCCACGACAAGGTGGTTCGGTCCACCCACGGGGTGAACTGCACCGGTTCCTGCTCGTGGAAGGTGTACGTCAAGGACGGCATCATCACCTGGGAGACACAGGAAACGGACTATCCCACAACGGGTCCGGACCGACCCGACTACGAGCCGAGGGGTTGCCCGCGCGGCGCCGCGTTCTCCTGGTACACCTACTCCCCCACCCGGGTGCGGTATCCGTACGCCAGGAGCGTGCTGATCGAGATGTACCGGGAAGCCAGGATCCGGCTCGGCGACCCGGTGCTGGCCTGGGCCGAGATCCAGGACGACCCTGAACGGCGCCGGCGCTATCACCGCGCACGGGGCAAGGGCGGACTGATCCGGATCGGCTGGGACGAGGCGGCCGAGATCGCAGCCGCCGCGCATGTTCACACGATCGCCCGGTACGGACCCGACCGGGTGGCCGGGTTCTCCCCGATCCCCGCCATGTCGATGGTGTCGCACGCCGCCGGCTCGCGCTTCATCGAATTGGTCGGCGGAGCGATGACCTCCTTCTACGACTGGTACGCCGACCTGCCGGTCGCCTCTCCGCAGGTGTTCGGCGACCAGACCGATGTCCCCGAATCGGGTGACTGGTGGGACGCGTCGTATCTGATGATGTGGGGCTCGAATGTCCCGGTCACGCGCACCCCCGACGCGCACTGGATGGCCGAAGTTCGTTACCGCGGAACCAAAGTCGTCAGTGTCAGCCCGGATTACTCGGACAACACCAAGTTCGCCGACGAATGGATGCCATGTGCACCGGGGACCGACGGGGCGATGGCGATGGCCATGGGGCACGTCATCCTGTCCGAGTTCCTGGTCGACAAGCGCACCCCGTTCTTCGTCGACTACGTCCGCACCTACACAGATCTGCCGTTCCTGGTCAAGCTCGAGGAACACGGCGACTCATTGGTCCCCGGAAAGAATTTGACCGCCGCCGACCTCGGAGACATCGAGGAAGGCGCGGACTTCAAGCCCGTTCTGGTCGATGGCGCCACCGGAGAGGTCGCCGTACCCAACGGCTCCCTCGGTTTCCGGTACAACGATTCCGGCGTCGGCAAGTGGAACCTCGACCTGGGTGACATCTCGCCACAGTTGACAGTTTTCGGCGGCGCCGATGGGGCCAGGGAAGTGAAGCTGACCCGGTTCGACACGCCGGACGGACACGCCGAGGTGCTGACCAGCGGGGTGCCCGTCCGCCGGATCGGAGAGCACTTGTGCTGCACGGTGTTCGACCTGATGCTGGCGCAATACGGGGTCCGGCGGGAGGGGCTGCCGGGGCACTGGCCGGCCGGATACGAGGATGCCGACCGCCCGTACACGCCGGCCTGGCAAGAGGCCATCACCGGCGTGAGCGCCAGCCAGGTGGTACGGATCGCCCGGGAATTCGCGCACAACGCGGAGGAGTCCGGCGGCCGGTCGATGATCATCATGGGCGCCGGGATCTGCCAGTGGTTCCATGGTGACGCGACCTATCGGGCGATCCTGGCGATGTTGATCCTCACCGGTTCGATGGGCCGCAACGGCGGCGGGTGGGCGCATTACGTCGGTCAGGAGAAGTGCCGGCCGGTGACCGGGTGGGCGACGATGGCGATGGCCTCGGATTGGGTGCGCCCACCGCGCCAGATGATCGGCACCGCGTACTGGTACGCGCACACCGACCAATGGCGGTATGACGGGTACCGGGCCGACGCCCTCGCGAGTCCACTCGGCCGCGGCCGGTTCGCCGGTATGCACACCATGGACGTGCTGGCGGCGTCGGTCGCCATGGGCTGGATGCCGTTCTTCCCGCAGTTCGATCGCAGCAGCCTCGATCTCGCGGACGAGGCCGACGCCGCGGACACGCCCATCCCGGAATATGTTGCGGGGCAACTGGCGTCGGGCGCACTCAAGCTCGCCGTCACGGACCCGGACGATCCGGGCAACTGGCCCCGGGTACTCACCGCCTGGCGCGCCAACCTGCTCGGGTCCTCCAGCAAGGGCAACGAATACTTCCTGCAACACCTGCTGGGCACCACGCGATCGAACCTGCGAGCGACACCGACCGTCCCTGAGCTCCGGCCGCGCGATGTCCGCTGGCAGGACGGGATCCCCGAAGGCAAGTTGGATCTGCTGTTGTCCATCGACTTCCGGATGACGTCGACGACATTGCTGTCCGACATCGTGCTGCCCGCCGCTACGTGGTACGAGAAGAACGATCTCAACACCACGGACATGCACCCATTCGTGCACGCCTTCAGCCCGGCGATCGACCCGCCTTGGGAGGCCCGATCCGACTTCGACGCGTTCCACACCATTGCCCGCGCCTTCGGGCGGATGGCTGCCAAGCACCTCGGTGTCCGGCGGGACGTGGTGATGACGCCCATGCAACATGACACGCCCGGCGAGACCGCGTATCCCGGTGGCGTCGAACGGGATTGGCGAATGACCGGTGAAGTCCCCGTCCCGGGGAAAACCATGGGACAGATCGCCGTCGTCACCCGGAACTACCCTGCGCTGGCCGAACAGTGGGAGACCCTGGGCCCGCTGGTCGACTCGCTGGGGATGACCACCAAGGGTGTCACCGTGCACCCCGAGGCCGAGGTGTTGGACCTGTCCGCACGGCACGGGGTGATGAGCCGCGGCGCGGGCGCGGGCCGGCCGGCGATCGACACCGCAATCAAGATGAGCGACACCATCCTGGCGCTGTCCGGGACGACGAACGGCCGTCTCGCCGTCGAGGGCTTCAAGCAGCTCGAACGCCGCACCGGTCGGCCGCTGGTCCACCTCGCCGAGGGCAGCGAGGAAAAGCGAATCACCTACGCCGACTGTCAGGCTCGGCCCGTTCCGGTGATCACCAGCCCGGAGTGGTCCGGCAGCGAAACCGGTGGCCGGCGGTACGCGCCGTTCACCGTCAATGTCGAGGAGCTCAAGCCCTGGCACACCCTCACGGGGCGAATGCACTTCTATCTGGACCACGACTGGATGGAGGAACTCGGCGAGCAATTGCCGGTGTACCGGCCCCCGCTGGACATGGCCCGGCTGTTCGACGAGCCCCAGATCGGATCCACCACAGAAGGAATCGGGCTGTGCGTCCGGTACCTGACGCCGCACTCGAAGTGGTCCATCCATTCCGAGTACCAGGACAACCTGTTCATGCTGTCGCTGTCGCGGGGCGGCCCGACCATGTGGATGAGCCCGCAGGACGCCACGAAGATCGGCGCGAAGGACAACGAATGGGTCGAAGCGGTCAACCGTAACGGCGTCATGGTGTTGCGGCTGATCATCTCCCACCGGATGCCGGAGGGGACGGTGTTCGTGCACCACGCGCAGGAGCGGACCATCGACGTCCCGTTGTCCGAGACCAACGGCAACCGCGGCGGCGTCCACAACTCGCTGACCAGGCTGCTGGTCAAACCCAGCCACATGGCCGGCGGCTACGCGCAGATGTCCTTTGCCTTCAACTATCTCGGCCCGACCGGGAATCAGCGTGATGAGGTCACCATGGTCCGCCGCCGCTCCCAGGAGGTGCAGTACTGATGCGCGTGATGGCTCAGCTGTCGATGGTGATGAACCTGGACAAATGCATCGGGTGCCATACCTGTTCGGTGACCTGCAAACAGGCCTGGACCAACCGCCCTGGGGTGGAATACGTCTGGTTCAACAATGTGGAAACCCGACCCGGGCAGGGCTACCCGCGCACCTACGAGGATCAGGAGAGGTGGGAGGGCGGCTGGATCAGGGACAGGCGTGGCCGTCTCAGGCTCCGCGCCGGCGGGCGGATCAAGAAGCTGACCACCATTTTCTCCAACCCGAAGATGCCGTCGATCGACGACTATTACGAGCCCTGGACCTACGACTACGAAAACCTCACGAACGCACCGCTGGGCGAACAGATGCCCGTGGCACCACCGCGAAGCCTGATCACCGGCAAACCGATGAAGGTCGAGTGGTCGGCCAACTGGGACGACAATCTCGGTGGCAGCACCGAAATCCTGGCGGGCGACCCGATCCTGGCCAAAGTCAGCCAACAGGTGAAGCTCGAGCTGGAGCAGACCTTCATGTTCTACCTGCCGAGGATCTGCGAACACTGCCTGAACCCGTCCTGCGTTGCGTCCTGCCCCTCAGGTGCGATGTACAAACGTGCCGAGGACGGCATCGTCCTGGTCGATCAGGACAAGTGCAAGGGCTGGCGGATGTGCGTCACCGGCTGTCCGTACAAGAAGGTCTACTTCAATCATCGGACCGGCAAGGCAGAGAAATGCACGTTCTGCTACCCGCGGATCGAGGTCGGTCTGCCCACCGTGTGCTCCGAGACCTGCGTGGGACGGCTGCGGTATATCGGGCTCGTTCTCTATGACGCCGATCGAATTTTGCAGGCAGCGTCGGTCGAGAAGGAAACCGACTTGTACGAAGCGCAACTCGACCTGATGCTCGACCCGAACGATCCCGAGGTGATCGCCGCCGCGCGCGCCCAGGACATCTCCGACGAATGGCTCGACGCGGCCCGCCGGTCCCCGGTGTACGCATTGGCGAAGACCTATCGCATCGCCCTGCCACTGCACCCGGAATACCGCACCATGCCGATGGTCTGGTACGTCCCGCCGCTGTCGCCGGTGGTCGATGCGATCAGCCGGGACGGTCACGACGGTGAGGATCCGGACAACCTGTTCGGTGCCATCGAGGCGCTGCGAATACCCATCGAGTACCTCGCCGAACTATTCACCGCCGGCGACACGGCTGTCGTCACGGCGGTCCTGAAGAAGCTCGCGGCAATGCGCTCTTATATGCGCGACATCAATATGGGCCGTGATCCGCGCGCGGAAATACCGGCGGCGGTCGGCATGGGGGAAGAGCTGATCTACGAAATGTACCGACTGCTGGCCATCGCCAAGTACGAGGACAGGTACGTCATCCCGACCGCGTACGCCACCGACGGGCATCGTCTGGAGGAAACCGTCACGGAATGCTCGCTCGATTTCGAGGGCGGTCCCGGTATGTACGCGGCCGGATCAGGACCCTTCGGCGAAGCCAGCGGGCAACCCGTCCCGGTCGCGGTCGAGTCGTTCCAGGCTCTGCGCGCACGTCAGAGCTCGGACGAGGTCGGTGTCGGGCCGTCCCGGTCCTCCCGGGTCAACCTGCTCAACTGGGACGGGAAGGGTTCGTCGGATGTGATGTTCGCACCCAGGCCCGGCTCGCCCCGACATTCCGGCAGCAAGGACCGGCCGTGAAAATCCTGCGCCGAAAGAGCTCGCACATCGGGCAGCAACGACGGATCGTCTGGCAGGCGGCGTCCTTGCTGCTCGCCTACCCCGACGCCGAACTGCCTGCGCGACTGGACATCATCGAACCCGCGATCGCCCAACTGGAACCACCGCTGCGCGACCCGCTGATGTCGGCCGTCACGCACCTGCGCATGACGCCGGCCATCCGGGCCGCCGTGGAGTACGCCGACGTCTTCGATTGGAAACGCCGCCGCACCTTGTTTCTGACGTACTACACCGCGGGTGATACCCGCAACCGCGGAATGGCGCTGCTCCGCTTCTCCGACATGTACCGGGCAGCCGGGGTCATCCCGCCGGGCCGGGAACTGCCCGACCACCTGGCTGTGCTGCTGGAATTCGCCGCCACCGTGGACCAGGCGGCCGGGTACGAACAATTGCGACGCCACCGCACGCCGATCGATATGATCCATGACGGCTTGCTGTCGGCGTCACCCGTCTATGCCGGCATCATCGGCGCTGTCCAGGCGACGTTGCCGCCCGCGACGGTGGCGGACCTGAAAGAAGCGAGACGACTTGCGATGCAGGGCCCGCCGATCGAAGCAGTCGGACTCGAACCCTTTGCCTTGACCATCGGTATGCGTTCGAACAATTCCACTGTCACAGTGAAACAGGGAAGTGCATGAGCGCCGCCGGCTTGTTCTGGGACATCGTGCCGTATGTCAGCATTGCCATCCTGGTGGTCGGCACCTGGTGGCGATACCGGTACGACAAGTTCGGATGGACAACACGTTCCTCGCAGCTCTACGAGAGCCGCCTGCTGCGGATCGGCAGCCCGCTGTTTCACTTCGGGATCCTCGTCGTCATCGCCGGGCACGTCATCGGCCTGATCATCCCCGAGAACTGGACCAGTGCGGTTGGACTCAGTGAACAGGCTTACCACATCCAGGCGATCACCCTGGGCACCATCGCCGGCCTGGCCACGCTCGGCGGCGCCGCGATCCTGGTGTACCGGCGCCGCACCACCGGACCGGTGTTCATCGCAACCACCCGCAACGACAAACTGATGTACGCGGCGCTGATGTTGGCGATCATCACCGGGCTGGCGACAACCCTGATCGGGTCAGGGCTGGTCGGTGAGGAACATAACTACCGGGAATCGGTGTCGGTGTGGTTCCGTTCCATCTGGGTGCTGCAACCCAACGGCGAGGCCATGGCGGGCGCGCCGCTCTCGTACCAGATCCATGCGCTGGTCGCGATGACGCTGTTCGCGCTCTGGCCGTTCACCAGACTGGTGCACGCCTTCAGCGCCCCGGTCGCCTACCTCTTCCGCCCCTATATCGTCTACCGATCGCGGTCCGGCGCCCGACCCGGTGAACCGGTCGGCTCCAGGCCGCACCGAAGGGGCTGGTAAGCATGTGCAGCTATTGTGGCTGCCGCGAGATACCGATCATCGCCAAGCTGAACGCCGAGCACGATGCCATCGTCAACAGCACATACGCCTTGCAGGTCGCCGCTCGCAACAGTGACGTGGACTCCGCCCGTTCGGCGGCGAAAGAAATTGGCCGACTCCTGCACCCGCACACCACCCGCGAACAGGACGGGCTGTTTGCCGAAATGCGGAAAGACGAGCTGTTCACCGAGCACATCGGATCCCTGTGCGCCGAACACGACGCACTGGACGACATGCTTGCGACCATCGAAGGTGGCGACATCGACGGCATAGCTGGCATGCTGCGGTTGCTCCACGACCATATCGATCGCGAGGAAAACGGTCTTTTCCCGGCGGCGCTCGCGTATCTCGACGACAGTCAGTGGGACATCATCCAACGACCGGAATTGATGCACGACGCGGACGACCCGTCCGGTCCGGGTCATGCCGATCACCACGGACACCCGTCGCATCACCATTCTTGAACCAGGGAGTAGCAATGTCACCCACCATGCTGCAGGACCGGCCCACATCGCTGTTGTCGGAGGACTCTGCAGCTGTCGTGAAGGCGACGGCGGCAGTTGTCGCCGCACACGCCGAGCAGATCACAGCGGTTTTCTACCCTCGCATGTTCGCCGCACACCCCGAGTTGCTGCGGGTTTTCAACATCGGCAACCAGGCCACCGGCGAACAGAGTCGGGCACTGGCAGCGTCTGTCGTCTCTTACGCGGTCCAGCTCATCGACCCGGACGCGCCGTCGTTCCAGCATGTGCTGGAACGTATTGCACACAAGCATGTCTCGCTGGGCATCCGTCCCGAGCAGTACACCATCGTCGGGCACCACCTGCTCACGGCGGTGGGCGAGGTCCTCGGGGACGCGGTGACACCTGAGATCGCCGAAGCCTGGAGCGAGGTGTACTGGCTTTTCGCCACGCAACTCATCGCTGCCGAAGCACGGATGTATCAGCGGGTCGGTGTCGACCCGGCTCAACCGACCCGGCCGTACCGCGTGGTCCGTCGGATTGATGAGACGATCGACGTGGTGTCCCTGGTTCTCGAACCCACCGACGGCGATCCCCTTCCGGCCATCAGCCCGGGCCAGTACGTTTCGGTATTCGTCGATCTGCCCGACGGATCCCGCCAGCCGCGCCAGTACACCGTCTCTTCGACCGCCTTGGGCGGCCGTATGCAGATCACGGTGCGACGGGTTCGCGGCGTCAACGGCGCCCCGGACGGCAGGGTGTCAACCTATCTCAACGACGATGTCACCCCCGGCGACGTTCTCGACGTCAGCGCACCCGCGGGAGATTTCGTCGTCGACCGCTCCGACAGTCCACTGCTGCTGGCCAGCGCCGGTGCAGGCATCACCACGGTCCTGCCCATCATCGAACACATCGCCCGCACCCAACCCGAACGGCCGGTCATCGTGGCGCACGCCGACCGCACGGCGCAAGACCATGCGCTCCGCGAAACCGTCCTGCACATCGGACGTCAGCTCGACAACTTCACTGTTCATACCTGGTACGAGACAGTCGATCCGGCCGACCGTAGGTCGCACACGGGCCTGATGGATCTCACCGCGGTGCCACTTCCCGATGACATCCAAGTCTTCACCTGCGGCCCGCTGCCATTCATGCGGCACGTCCGCGGCACCCTGGTGCGACGAGGAGTGCCGGCGGACCGTATCCGCTATGAGGTCTTCGGCCCCGACCTCTGGGCGGCCGAGGTAGCCCACTAACGCCGATGAACGCGTGCCGCGGTGCGCGGCGGACCCACGTCACCGCCTACGCAGCAACACGATCGCGAGGTCGATTCCTGCAGCCACCTTTTGCTAGGCGCAGCGGCGGCGGTCACGGACGAAATCCGACTGGCTACCCAAACCCGTCAGGCGTAGGCCAGTTTTCGACGGGGAGTGGTTCGTCGTTGCTGGTGTAGGTGTGGCCGGTGGGGGTTGTCCATTCGGTGATGTGTTCTCCGGTGCGGACGCAGCGGTGTCCGCCGTGGGTTTTGGCTCGGTGTTCGTGCCGGCATTCGGCGGACAGGTTCGCGGCGGTGGTCTGACCGTGTGGGACGGGGATGAGGTGATCCAGGTCGCATCGGGCGGCGGGGACGGTGCACCCGGGGTTGGCGCACACCCCGTCGCGGAACTTGATCGCGGTGCCGAGCTTGCCGGAGGGGAAGCGGCCCATCTCGGCGGCGTCGAGCAGGTTGCCCTGCGGGTCGGTGAGCAGCCGGTAGAACAGCGTCCCGGGTTGCTGTGCGAGTTCGCGGATGATGTCCGCGGGAACGCAGGCGCTGCGGTCCATCAACTGACCGGGTGTCTGGGTGGCGCCGAG
>JBBRVZ010000030.1:0-39756 GCA_038246445.1 Mycobacteriales bacterium | reverse complement strand
TCCTTCCACGTCGGCAACTACCTGGGCGCCCTGCGGCAGTGGGTGGATCTGCAGGCGACGCACGAGACCTTCTATTCGATCGTCGATCTGCACGCGATCACCGTCGAGCAGGACCCGGTGGTGCTGCGTCGCCGCACCAGGATCGCCGCCGCCCAATTGCTGGCGCTGGGCATCGACCCCGAACGGTCGACGCTGTTCGTCCAGTCACAGGTTCCCGCGCACACCCAGCTGTCGTGGGTGATGGAGTGCCTGACCGGTTTCGGAGAGGCCGGCAGGATGACGCAGTTCAAGGACAAGTCCCAGAAGGGCGGGGCGGACCGGTCCAGCGTCGGCCTGTTCACCTACCCGATCCTGCAGGCGGCCGACATCCTCGCCTACCGCGCCGATGCGGTGCCGGTCGGGGAGGACCAGCGGCAGCACCTCGAGCTCACCCGGAACCTCGCCCAACGGTTCAACGCCCGGTACGGGCCGACCCTGGTCGTTCCCGAGCCGTACATCCTCAGGCAGACCGCCAAGATCTACGACCTGACCGAGCCGCGGTCGAAGATGAGCAAGTCCTCGCCCGGCGGATCGCTCGACCTGCTGGCGCCCGTCGCGGCGTCGGTCAAGAAGATCAAGGCTGCGGTCACCGACACGGAGCGGGAGATCCGCTTCGACGAGGACGCCAAACCCGGAGTGTCCAATCTGCTCTCGCTGCTGTCGGTATTCACCGGGACACCGGTCCCGACCCTGGAAAAGGAGTACGAAGGACGCGGCTACGGCGACCTGAAGAAGGACCTGGCCGAGGTCTTCGCCGGCTTCGTCCTTCCCCTGCAACAGCGCGTCGACGGGTACCTGGGCGACCAGGCCGAGCTGGACCGGATACTGGCCTCGGGTGCGGTGCGCGCGCGGCAGGTCGCCGACGGCACCGTCGCCGCCGTGTACGACAGGGTCGGTCTGCTCGGCGGCTGAGCCTGCCGGACCGGTGACCCATCGCAGGACGATCCATCGCAGGACGGCAGGACCAACCCAAGTCCGATCGCCCAAAAGCACCGGCAGATGCCCGTGCAGCCTCACAACAGGAGGGCCCGATGGCCGCGACGAACGGCTCGATCAGCGCACAGGTTTCGCTATCGAAATCGCAGGCGCAACCGCAGCCGCCGGTACCGCCGAACCCGACGTTCGTCGGGCGCTTGGTGCTCCGCGGAAAGCGCATCGCGTCCCAGAAGAGCGTCAAGCACCTGATCCGCGCGATCACCCGGTACGGCGAGCGGCTCGGCAGCCAGTTCGCCGGCGCGATGACCTATTTCTCGTTCCTGTCCCTGGTGCCCATCCTGATGGTGGGCTTCGCGGTGGGCGGCATCGTGCTGGCCAACAACAAGGAGTTGCTGACCTCGCTGCAGAACCAGGTGGCGGCGGTGCTGCCCGGCGGTTTCGGACAGCAGATCACCGCTCTGATCGACAGCGTGGTCGCCAACCCGCTGGGGGTCGGAATCATCGGCCTGCTGATCGCGCTCTACTCCGGAATCGGCTGGATGGGCAACCTTCGCAAGGCCCTTCGAGCCATCTGGCGGCCGGACTTCGACGACCGGGAAAACACCGACAACTTCGTCATCACGACCGTCAAGGACCTGGGCGCGCTGGCGGGTCTCGGCGTAGCCGTCGTCGTGTCGCTGGGCCTGAGCACCTTCGGCGGGCAGTTCGCCACCCGGGCCGTCGGCTGGCTCGAGCTGACCGATCAGCCGTGGCTGGGACCGGTCATCACCGCCGTCACCATCCTGATCGCGATGGCAGCCGACGTCTTGATCTTTCTCTGGGTGTACACGGTGCTGCCGGGCAAGGAGCTGCGCTCGCCGCGCAAGGCAAGGCTGCAGGGATCGGTGGTCGCCGCCGTCGGGTTCGAGGTCCTCAAGTACGTGCTGATCGTGCTGGTGCCAGGCCTTGCCACCGCGTCGAGGACGGCGGCGATTTTCGGTCCGGTCATTGCGCTGCTGCTGTTCTTCTACCTGCTGGCCCAGCTCGTACTGTTCGTCGCGGCATGGATCGCAACCGCGGAAGGTGGCGCCACCAGCGACAAGGACCCGCTGCCCGAGGTGCCGGAGGCGACGTTCATCGTCCGGAAAGACGGCTCGCCGACCAAGACGGCTGCCCTGTTGGGCGTGGGTGCGGCGGTCGGCTGGGGGGCTGGGCGCCGGCGCAGCTGAGCGCACCCACGGCCCGCGCACCCACGGCCCGCGCATCCCCGACCCGCGCACCTTCCGGCACATCCAGGGCCCGCGCAGCGTGTGCCGGCACTTCTCCCACGCGCAGCGGTGGGGGCCGCTCAGACCGAAGGTTCCGCCGCCAGAATCCGGTCCAACGTGCGGCGTCCCATAGCGCTCATCACCGGATTGCTGTCCAGGTAGTACCACGCGAGCCCCATCGCCTGCTCGAACGCCCAGGCCATCCCACGCGACCATTCGAGCTCGGCCGAGCCGACCTCGTGACGGAACACCTGCCGTGGCCCGCTGTCGAGCAGGTGCCAGGCAGCGACGAGGTCGAGGGCCGGGTCGGCCGGTCCGAGACCGCCGGGATCGATCACGCCGACCAGTCGCCCGCCGCCGACCAGCACATTGCCCGGGATCAGATCGCCATGGTTCATGACGTCGGACGAGCTCCGCGGGAGTTCGCGCAGGACATCCCAGAACCGACGCAACCGCCCGACGTCGCGCAACGGGTTCCGGAGTACGAAAGCAGTTCCGCCCCAGCAGTTCCCGCGCTGCGACGGCTTCCGATTTCAGCTCCTCCCTGGTCCGGGAGACCGGATGCCGCGTACGGTCGCGGCCGAGACGTGTACCGGGTCGGGATGCATGACGGCCCGCGAATCTATTGGTCCTTTTGCTGCGGTTCGGCAGGCGGGGGGTTGCTGTCGGACGTTGCGGCGTCACGGGCGAACGCCGGTTGGCGCGATCGCCGCCGGCGCCACAGCAGGACGACCCCGACAAGCACGACGATGACGCCGACGCCTGCCAGGACCAGTGCGATCCTCACCCCGGTCGACATCCCGGTCGATGCCGCAGGCGAGGCAACGGCCGGGGACGCCGGATCACCGGTTCCGCCCGGTGCGTTCGCCGAGAAATCTGCGGCCGTCGATCCGGCCGAGCCCGACCCTGGTGCCGGGGTCCGGGTGCTCGGGGTCGGCGCGGCGACGGCGGCGGTGGCCTCGGCGAGCGAACCGACGAGCCTACCCACCGGCTTGGTGTCCGCAGGCAGCGCGAAACCCCAGTCCAGCAGGGACGCGGCCTGCATCCATTGCCTGCGCGGCTGCTGGGTGCCGTTCAGCATCGTCACGACCAGCCTGCGGCCGTTGCGTTCCGCCATCCCGACGTAGGTGTTGCCGGCGTCATCGGTGAACCCCGTCTTGCCGCCCAGTGCCCCCTTGTACTGGTACAGCAACTGGTTGTCGTTCGCGGCGATGTAACCCTGCCCGCCGGAGGACGGGACACGGACATCGACGCTGGAGACGAGCTCGGGGAAGGGCGGTGTGGCCATGTCGGCCTTCGCGAACAGTGCCAGGTCGTAGGCGGACGTCGACTGTCCCGGCCCGTCGAGCCCGGACACGGTGGCGGCCCTGGTGTCCAGGGCACCGAGATTCTTCGCTGTGGCATTCATGTCGGCGATGGTCTTGTCGTAGCCGCCGTTGGCCCGGGCCAGCGCGTTCGCCGCGTCGTTGCCCGAGATGATGATCAGATACGTCAGCAGCTGGCGGACTGTGTACCTGCCGCCGACCTCGATCCCAACCCTGGTGCCGTCCTGCTCGGTATCGGTAGTGGTGCCCTCGACGACCTTCTTCAGGTCCCGCAGGTTCTTCAGCATCACCTGAGCGGTCAGCAGCTTGAGCGTGCTCGCCGGGCGGTACCGGCCGTGCGGGTCCTTGCCGCCGAGCACCTCACCGGTGTCCAGGTCGGCGATCAGCCACGCGCCGGCGCTGATGTCGGAGGGCAGGGGCGGCGTGCCCTTCGGGAGGATGATCCCGCACTCGCCGAGCCGCCCGCCGCCGACGGGCTCGGCCGGAGCAGGCAGTGCGGCCACGGCCGGCGTACCGGGCGGCAGGTCCTCTGACGTGTCCACTGCGGCCGGGGGCCTGCTGCGCTGCCCGCAGTCGTCGGTGTTCGGGGGGACCACGGTGTCGCTCGGCGGCACGTAGGGGTCGGTGTTCGGGATTGCCGTCGACACCGGTCCGGCTACCCCCAGCTGAAAGGCCAGCAGCGCGGCGGTGACCAGCAGCAGAACGACGGCGCGGATGCCGGGCCGGCTCGGGTCCCCCCGCTGCTGGCAGCGGTCGACAACCGGGCCGACGCGTGCCGGACGTGACCGCAGTGACCGACTGCCGGAAACGTTGCGCACTGTCATCGAGACCTACCGTAGCGGGCTGGCAGTCGGCCGGGCCCCCGCCGGGTGCGGGGCGTACTGACAACCCGCACAGCCGTCGCGACCGCTGAACTCCCCAGTCTGTTTCGCGCCATACCGAGTTTTGTCCACGGATTCGTCGTCGTTATGTGCTTGCATTCGCGGACTGCGCTGCGCTGTCCGTGGCGCGAATCCACGGTTGGCGTCTGGATGCTCGTCGTTTGGACGATCCGCGTCAGAAGGGTGCCATCGATGCTGTCCGCTCCCACGCCACCCGCCCGTCGGGGCACCGCGCACCGGCGCCGCGACCGCGCCTTCGCGATGACGGCCAGCGTCCTGCTGGTCGTCGCCATGTCCATCGGAATCTCGACCGGGCTACCGATGGGTGCGCCTGCGCAGGCCGCCGATGTGCCGGACGCGAGCCCTACGACGGCGGTGATCACGGTGGCGACCGGTGGCCAGCGGTCAACCCCCACCGAGACCGGACCTCTGGCCGGGGTCGTCCTGCGGCTGTACGGGGGATCCACCACGCCGGATGTCAACCCGCTGGCGGACGTCTGGGCCACCTGCACCTCGGACGCCACGGGCGACTGCTCGTTCGTGGTGCCCGACACCCAACCGGGCGGCGCCAACCGCGACCGACGGTTCTGGGTCAGGCAGGCCGGCGCGCCCGCGGGATGGTTCGCAAACCCGAGCCTGGTTACCGGGCCCAGCAACGACCTGCGCAGCACGGCGTACCAATTCCGGACCGGAGATCAACTGCGGGCCGGCAACACTTACGCCTCCAGCGGTCCCGGCGCGACGTTCATGCAGTCCGCTGGGAACACGAACAGGCAGGCTTCCGGCGGCATCTGGCAGAGCTCGCGGACCAACCCCGGGTTGCCGCCACAGTGCGGGCTGGATGTTGCGCTGGTGCTCGACGTTTCCGGCTCGGTGGGCCGCGATCTGCCGAAGCTGAAGAACGCGGCCAAGACCTTCACGAACTCTCTGGCCGGCACGCCCTCCCAGCTCGCGCTGTTCACCTTCGCGTCCACCGCACCGGCCAACGCCAGCAACAACCGGAATCGGCCGTTGACGCCCGTGTCCACCCCAGCCGGGGCGAGCCAGGTCAACACCTGGATCGACGGTCTGAGCTCGGGTGGCTCCACCAACTGGGATCGCGGTTTCTTTCAGGTCGCGCAGGACCCCGGGGACTTCGACGTCGCCATCGTCATCACCGACGGCAATCCGACCTACTTCGGCAACCAGGAGGGACCGGGGAACTTCACCCGCTTCCACGAGGTCGAGGACGGGGTCTTCTCGGCGAACGCCATCAAGGCCGAGGACACCAGGGTGATCGCCGTGGGCGTCGGTGACGGGGTCAGCGGCGCGCCGGACAACCTGCAAGCCATCTCCGGGCCGACCGTGAACGACGACTACTACCAGACCGACAACTACGACCAGGCGGGCGCGGCGCTGAAAGCGCTGGCGCTGGGGAACTGCTCCGGTTCGGTCACCGTCGTCAAGCAGGTGGTGCCGAGCACCGCCCCGGCAGGCAGCACCGACGGAGCGCAGCCCGCAGGCGGCTGGCAGTTCACCGCGAGCTCGCCGACGGACGGCGTGGTGATCACCCCGCAGAGCGGTACGACGCAGGAGGGCACCGGCGCGCTCAACTTCGACCTGACCTTCCCGGGTGGCACCACGAGCGCCGCTGTGTCGGTCGCCGAGACACCTCAGCCGGGATACACCCCGGTGCAGGTGTCCGGAAAGAACGCCGTCTGCACCCGGCTGGACAGCGGCGCGGTGGTACCGGTCGACAACGTGGGCGCCACCGGGTTCACCGTCGGCGCCCCGGACGACACCGGGGTCGGCTGCACGGTCTACAACCGGGCGCCGGACCCGCGGGCCTCCGTCGTGGTGGACAAGACCTGGGAGGTCAACGGCGAAACCTTCCCGAACGGACAGCAGCCCCCGTTCCTCGTCGCCGGCCTGCTGGTCGACGGCGCGGAGCAGGAATGGGGCCAGGAGATCACCGATCTGGTCGCCGGCTCCACCGTTCCGATCGCCGAAACCATCGACACCAGCGAGGGGGTGAGCGGTCTGCGGCTGTGCACCCTGGACAGCGCGCGGGTGACCGAAGCCAACGGGCAGCGCGTCGACCAGCCGGCCATCGACCCGCCGTACGAGGCAACCCTGCAGGCCGGCGCCAACACCTACATGATCACCAACACGGTCACCTGCCGGACGCAGCTCACCCTGAACAAGGTGGTGGGCTTCGGTGCCGCCGACCCTGCGTCCTGGACGCTCACCGGCACCGGTCCGACCGGCGCCGCCGCGGGTCCGAACGGCCCTACGGGCGCCACGGCCGAGGTCACGCCGGCAGTGCCGTACACACTGGCCGAGAGTGGCGGTGATCCCAACTACGTGCAACTGGCGGTGCCCGAGGCGAGTCCCGTGGCGGGCTCCAGCGGGTCATGGATCTGCGTCGAGGTCGACCAGAACGGCATCCGGGTTCGCGGATTGCTGGACGGCCTGGATGGCTCCGTGACCGTGCCGCTGGGCACCGCGGTGAGCTGCTTTGCAGTCAATGCAACGGCGTCGCTGACGATGGTCAAGGAAGTGGTCAACGAGCACGGTGGCACCGCGGAACCGGATGCCTGGGACCTGACCGCCACCCCGGGGGACCCCAACCCGGCGGGTGCACCCAGCCAAACCGTTGACGGTTCCGCGGCCGGCGTCACCGTCGACGTTCGGCCTGGGCAGCCCTACGCGCTCGGTGAATCCGCCGGGCCGACGGGCTATCTGCTGGATTCGATCACCTGCACGGTGGAGAACGCCGAACGCAGCGTCCCTGACCTGACTCTGGCTGCCGGTGACACGGCGGTGTGCACGTTCCGCAACGTGGACCAGCCCGCGACGCTGACCCTTGTCAAGGAGGTCGACAACGGCAGCACCGGTGCGGGCGCCGTCGCGACGAATTGGACGCTCAGCGCGAACGGTCCCACGCCGGTGAGTGGTGCCTCCGGCGAGAGTGCGATCACCGACGCCGAGGTGACGCCCGGGTCCTACACCCTGGCAGAGGCGGACGGGCCGGACGGCTTCGAACGCGGGACGTGGGCGTGCACCGGGGGGACCGTGGCCGGCGCCGTCGTCGAGGTACCGGTGGGCGGCAACGTCCGGTGCAGGATCACCAATACCGCGATCGCACCGACCCTGACCCTTGTCAAGAAAGTGAACAACACCTCTGGGGGTAGCGCGCAACCAGAAGATTGGATTCTCGACGCCGACAGCGGTGATGTGAGGGTCACCGGGCGTACGGGCACACCGGCCGTCAGCGAGGTGGCGGTCCCCGTCGGAACCTACGAGCTCACCGAATCCGGCGGCCCGGCTGGTTACACCGCTGCAGGCTGGTCCTGCGAAGGGGCGTCGGGCTCGGACACGGCGAGTGTGGTCCTCGCTCTCGGGGACGAGGCGACCTGCACCGTCACCAATACCGACCAGCCCGCGACGCTGACCCTGCGGAAGGTGGTCGACCCTTCGGCCTCGGGGTCGGGCAGGGCGCCCGCCGACTGGTCGGTGACCGCGACACCCGATGGCATTTCCGGGCAGGATCCGGTGTCCGGCAACGGTGACCCGGACACCGCCGGCGGTGTCCAGGCGGTCAGCGTGTTCGCGGGTTCCTACGACCTGCGGGAGAGCGGGCCGGCCGGCTTCGATGCCGGGCAATGGATCTGCCAGGGCGGTGTTGTCGACGGATCCACGGTCAGCATTTCCTCCGGCGGAACGGTCGTCTGCACTGTCATCAACACTGCCCGCTCGCCGCGGTTGACGCTGGTCAAGACGGTGGACAACGGCGACACCGGGGCTACCGCCGGGCCCGTGGACTGGACGCTGACCGCGGATGGGCCGACACCGATCAGCGGCGTGACCGCGGACAAGGCGGTCACCTCGGCGCCGGTGCAGGTGGGGACGTACAGCCTCGCCGAATCCGGACCGCCGGGGTACTCCGCGGGCGACTGGTCCTGCGAGGGTGGTCAGCAGGACGGCGGGTCGATCACGCTCGCCGAGGGGCAGAGCGCTGTCTGCACCATCAACAACTCGGCGAACCAGCCGACGCTCACCCTGCGCAAGACCGTCGACAACGGCCCGACCGGGGCCACCGCGGCACCCACCGACTGGACGCTGACCGCCGACGGGCCGACACCGCTGTCCGGCGTCTCGGGTGACACCTCGGTGACCAGGGTGCCGGTCGTCAGCGGCAGCTACCCACTCGGCGAGAAGGACGGCCCCGCGGGCTATGTCGCCTCCGGGTGGAGTTGCGTGGGAGCGCAGCCCGATGGGGCTGCCGTCACGGTTGCCGGGGCGGGGGTGGCCGTCACCTGCACCATCACCAACACGGCCGTGCCGCCGACCCTCACCCTGGTCAAGGTGGTCGACAACGGCGCCACGGGCGCGACGGCCGTCGCCCGTGACTGGACGCTCGTTGCAGGCGGCCCGACCGTGATCAGCGGCCGCACCGCCGACCCAGCGGTGACCGGCGCCGTGGTGCAGGTCGGCGACTACGCACTTGCCGAGCGGGACGGTGTCGCCGGATACCAGGCAAGCGATTGGGTCTGCGACGGAGCGCGGTACGCAACGGGAACGGTGTCGCTCGCGGCCGGCGACAAGGCCACCTGCACCGTGACCAACACCGCGATCGCGGGTAGCTGGCTGCTGGACAAATCCTCCGACCCGCCGTCCGGTGAGCTGGTGCCAGCCGGTAGCACGATCACCTACCGGCTCACCGCCCGCCATCGGGACGGGGTAGCGGTGCGGGGGGCCGGGGTCACCGACGACCTGTCCGAGGTCCTGCGGTACGGCACCCTGGTCGAACCGCTGCCGGACGGGCTGACCCGATCCGGAACGGAACTGGCCTGGGCGCTACCGGACATTCCGGTCGGCGAATCGGTGCAGGTGGCGTACCAGGTCACCGTACTGCCGGAGGTTCGTGACGTGGTGCTCGTCAACAGCGCGAAGCCGGTGAGCCCGAACGGATCGTGCGGTGTGTGCTCGGTACGTCACGAGGTCGGGGATCCGGCTCCGCCGACCCCGCCCGGACCGACCCCGCCCGGACCGACCCCGCCCGGACCGATACCTCCGGTACCGCCCGGCCCGGCGCCGAACCCGCTGCCGAACACCGGCGTGCAGGTCGGTGAGTACCTCGCCTGGGCTGCCGGTTTGGTGGCAGCCGGCGCATTGCTCCTGGTGGTTGTCCGGCGGCGGGCGCAACGCCAGTGACCCTTCGTTGGTCATGGCGGCGGCGGTCAGCCGCGGCGGCGGTCAGCGGCGGCGGTCAGCCGCGGCGGCGGTCAGCGGCGGCGGCGGTCCGCGGCGAAAGCGGCCGGCGCCGCTCGTTGCTGGCGGTGTCGGTAGTGGCCGGAGGGGCTCAGACGGCGCTGGACTGCGCGGCGGCGACCTGGGCGCGGACGTCATCCATGTCAAGTTCCTTGATACCGATGACGACCTGCTCCAGCGCACTCGGCGGCAGGGCGCCCGGCTGGGAGAAAACGAGGATCCCGTCCCGGAACGCCATCAGCGTCGGGATGGAACGGATGCCCGCAGCACCTGCCAACTCCTGCTCGGCCTCGGTGTCGACCTTGCCGAACACCACGTCCGGATGCTGCTCGGACGCCTTCTCGAAGGTAGGCGCAAAACGTTGACACGGACCGCACCATGCGGCCCAGAAATCGACGAGCACGATGCCGCCACCGGACACCGCTTCCTCGAAGGTGGTCTTGGTCAAAGCCTGGGCGGCCATGCGTCAGCCTCTCGATCGGAACGGATTGTTATCCGTTCCAACCACCGGTACGCGCACACTCATTCCCGACGCGCGGAACTGGCAGCTCGCTGTACGGAGGCTCACCGGTCACTCATTCGGCGTTGATCATGCAGCTCAGCACGCGACACGCCGACGACACGCCCGAAAACCCGTGCTGAGCCGCATGATCAACAACAGAACGAGGCGACCTGATCAGTCATGGAAGCCGGGCGCACCTGCCTGCTCAGATCCGCCGGAACATCAACGCGCGCTTCACTTCCTGAATCGCCTTGGTGACCTGGATGCCGCGCGGGCAGACCTCGGTGCAGTTGAATGTGGTCCTGCAGCGCCACACGCCCTCGGCGTCGGACAGGATCTCCAACCGCTCCTGACCTCCCTCGTCACGGGAGTCGAAGATGAACCGGTGCGCGTTGACGATCGCAGCCGGTCCGACGTACGCATCGTCCGACCAGTAGACCGGGCACGACGACGTGCACGCCGCGCACAGGATGCACTTGGTGGTGTCGTCGAACCGCTGCCGGTCCTTGGGGGACTGCACATATTCCCGGGTCGGTTCGGGGCTGTGCGTGATGAGGAACGGCTTCACCGCCCGGTAGGCGTCGAAGAACGGCTCCATGTCGACGACGAGATCCTTCAGCAACGGCAGGCCCTTGATCGGCTCGACCGTCACCTCGTTCTTCTTGTCGCCTATCAGGTCCTTCACCAGCACCTTGCAGCACAAGCGGTTACGACCGTTGATCCGCATCGCGTCCGACCCGCACACCCCGTGCGCGCACGACCGGCGGAACGTCAGGGAGCCGTCGATGTACCACTTGATGTAGTGCAGCACGTTCAGCAGCCGATCACCCGGCAGCGCAGGCACCCGGTACGACTCGGTGTGCGGGAGTTCGTCTACCTCGGGGTTGTACCGCTGGATGTTCACAGTGAGCATCACCGAGCCATCGGGAACAGGCGGTAGTCCGGCGGCGCCGCCGGGGCCGCCCTCGCGTTCGCGTTCGAGTTCGAGTTCGGGCGCGATCGTCGTCATCAGTACTTGCGCTCCATCGGCTGGTAACGGGTCTGAACGACCGGCTTGTAGTCCAGCCGGATGTCGGAGGTCAGATCGGCGCCCTGCTTGTAGGCCATGGTGTGCCGCATCCAGTTGGTGTCGTCCCGGTTCGGATAGTCCTCCCTGGCATGACCACCCCGCGATTCGGTTCGGACCAGGGCACCCACCACCAGAACCTCGGCGAGCTCGAGGAGGAACCCGAGTTCCACCGCTTCCAGCAGGTCGGTGTTGTACCGAAGACCCTTGTCCTGGATGGAAACCCGGGCGTAGCGCTCCTTGAGGAGGCGCACGTCGTTGAGGGCTTCCTTGAGAGTCGCTTCGGTGCGGTAGACGGCGGCGTTGATGTCCATCGTCGTCTGCAAGGCCGTGCGGATGTCGGCCACCCGCTCGGTGCCGGTGGCATCGCGCAGCTGCTTGATCATCTCGTCGACGGTGGTCTGCGGGCTGTCCGGCAGCGCTGCGAAATCACTGCCGTTGGCGTGCTCGGCGGCGGCGATGCCGGCCCGCCGGCCGAAGACGTTGATGTCGAGCAGAGAGTTGGTGCCCAGCCGGTTGGAACCGTGTACGGACACGCACGCGCACTCGCCGGCGGCGAACAGGCCTGGAACGACATCGGTGTTGTTGGACAACACCTGGCCCTGGATGTTCGTCGGGATACCACCCATCACGTAGTGGCAGGTCGGGAAGACCGGAACCGGCTCCTCGAGCGGCTCGACACCCAGATAGGTGCGCGAGAATTCAGCAATGTCCGGGAGTTTCGTTTCCAGGACCTCTTTGCCCAGGTGCGTGACGTCGAGCAGTACGTAGTCCTTGTTGGGGCCGGCGCCGCGGCCGTCTCGGACCTCCTGCACCATCGACCGGGCAACGATGTCGCGCGGTGCCAGGTCCTTGATGGTGGGTGCGTACCGCTCCATGAAGCGTTCACCGTCACCGTTGCGCAGGATCCCGCCCTCGCCGCGGACGGCCTCAGAGATCAGGATGCCAAGGCCGGCAAGGCCTGTCGGGTGGAACTGGAAGAACTCCATGTCCTCCAGCGGCAGGCCCTTGCGGAACACAATGCCCAGCCCATCGCCGGTGAGGGTGTGCGCGTTGGAGGTGGTCTTGAAGATCTTGCCGGCGCCACCGGTGGCGAGTACGACCGACTTCGCCTGGAAGACATGGATCTCGCCGGTGGCCAGCTCGTAGGCGACGGCGCCGGTGCAGACCTCGCCCTCGTCCGTCTCGGACAGCAGCAGGTCGAGAACGTAGAACTCGTTGTAGAACTCGATTCCGAGCTTGACGCAGTTCTGGTAGAGGGTCTGCAGAATCATGTGTCCCGTGCGGTCGGCCGCGTAACACGCACGCCGGACGGCAGCCTCGCCGTGATTACGGGTGTGGCCGCCGAACCGGCGCTGATCGATCCGGCCCTCCGGGGTGCGGTTGAACGGCAGACCCATCTTCTCCAGGTCGAGAACGGCGTCGATGGCCTCCTTGCACATCACCTCTGCAGCGTCCTGGTCGACGAGATAGTCGCCGCCCTTGACGGTGTCGAAGGTGTGCCATTCCCAGTTGTCGTCCTCGACGTTGGCCAGCGCCGCGCACATGCCGCCCTGCGCAGCGCCCGTGTGGGAGCGCGTCGGGTACAGCTTCGTGAGAACCGCTGTCCGCGCCCGTTTGCCGGACTCGATGGCGGCCCGCATACCGGCGCCGCCGGCACCGACGATCACCACGTCATAACGGTGGAACTGCATATCAGTCCTTCCCAGGACGGGGGAGACCGGCGTCGCCGGGCTGGTAGGGCATATCAGTCCTTCCCAGGACGGGGGAGACCGGCGTCGCCGGGCTGGTAGGGCATATCAGTCCTTCCCAGGACGGGGGAGACCGGCGTCGCCGGGCTGACGGTGCATGTCGTCGTGCTCCCGTCAGCCGATGGTGGGGTCGAAGGTGAAGATGACCAGGGTGCCGACGCTCAGGATGAGTACCACCGAAGCGGCCAACATCAGCTGCAACCAGTACCGGGTGGAATCCTTGCGGGCGTAGTCGTTGATGACGACCCGGAGGCCGTTCGCGCCGTGTAGCTGGGCCAGCCACAACATGACCAGGTCCCAGACCTGCCAGAACGGGCTTGCCCAGCGCCCGGCGACGAACCCCCAGTTGATCCGGTGCACGCCGCCGTCGAGCACATTCATGATCAGCAGATGGCCGAGAACCAGGACCACCAGCACGATCCCGGACAGCCGCATGAACATCCAGGCATACATCTCGAAGTTCGTGCGGCGGCCGGTGACCCGGCGGCGCGGGGCGCGCGGGGCGAGGATCCCGCGGGTTGCGGGAGGGTCGAAGGCGGCGGTCACGACGCACCCCCGAACAGGTTGGTCACGGTGCGCTGCAGCATGAAGTAAGTTCCGGGGATCATCAGCACGAACCAGACGCCCAGGATGATCCACAGCATCATCCGCTGGTAGCGGGCGCCCTTGGACCAGAAGTCGATGAGCATCACCCGGATGCCGTTGAGCGCGTGGTACAGCACGGCGCCGACCAGGCCGACTTCCATCAGGTTGACGACCGGGTTCTTGTAGGTCTCGATGATCGCGTTGTAGGCCTCCGGTGACACCCGCACCAGCGCGGTGTCCAGGACGTGGGCGAAGAGGAAGAAGAAGGTGAGCACACCGGTGATCCGGTGGGCGACCCAGGACCACATGCCGGCGTCGCCGCGGTAGACGGACCCACGACGGGGTAGGGGTACTCGCTCGCCGGTCGCGTACGTGGTGGGGGTTGACATGATCGTGTTTCGACCTCCGGCATCAACGGCGGATGCGCCATTCTTGGGACCTGGGTGGCTGCTGTTCGTAGCTGCGGACATCACGCGCCGACCGCCCGGCCACCACTCGGCGATCTAGAAGCAAGGCTAACCCTCACTTCACACCGCTAGCGACCCCGGGACCCTGTGACGTGATCTACACCGGGGGTGTGTTGCCGCACATCGTCACCTGCAGCGATGACACAGGAGTGGCTGGGCTCGCGTCGTGGGACTCTATGGGCCCTGGCGTCAGCAGGGTTGATCACCAACAGCCACAGCGGAAGGTGCCCCCGGCGGCCGAATGGGCGACTTCTCGCGGCAATCAGTGACGGGTTGCTAGGCCGAATGTGCCGAAATGACTGATCTGCTGCTTCGAGGAACAATTCGGTTACGGAGCGGGACCGTGTGTCGCCCGAGCCGCTCACGCGGGGTAACGTCCCACCGTGCCATGTCGCCGTCACCCGGCGCACAGCGGCCCTTGCTCCCCGACCGGGGAGCGAGCATTGGGAAGAGGAGAAAATTTTGCGTCGAGCTCGAACCCTGAAGCTCATTGCCGGGCTGGCGGCGGGCGCGCTTGCGCTGACCGCCTGTTCATCCGGCACCAGTGCGTCCAGCAGTGCGACATCGGCCGCCGCCTCGGCAGCGGTGTCCGCGGCTGCGGTGCTGCCGACCAGCGGCGCAGCGCCCGGGTCTTTGGATGCGGGGTCCGCAACCGAGTCGGGTAGCGCCACGGGGTCTGCGCCGGCGGGTTCGTCCGCCGCCGTGTCGGCCCCCGCCTCGATGACGGGCGATCCAGCGTCCGTCAAGCTCGGACTTGCCTATGACGTCGGTGGCCGTGGGGACCAGTCGTTCAACGACCTCGCCGCCGCGAGCCTGGACAAGGCGCAGGCGGCCGGCGTCACCATCACCGGGGAGCTGACCGCCGCACCGGGCGAAGCGGCTTCGGCCAAGACCGACCGTCTGAACCAGCTCATCGACGACGGCGCGACCGACATCATCGGTGTCGGGTTCGCCTACGCAGCCGCCGTGAAGGAAGTTGCCGCGGCCAATCCGGATGTGCACTTCGCCATCGTGGACGACGCCTCGCTGGCTGACGTCTCGAACGTCGCGTCGCTGACCTTCTCCGAGGAGCAGGGCGCGTACCTCGTCGGTGTCGCGGCTGCCAAGAAGACCAAGACGAACAAGGTCGGCTTCATCGGCGGCGTGAACACCCCGCTGATCCAGAAGTTCCAGGCCGGGTTCGAAGCCGGCGTCAAGGCCACCAACGCAAGTGCCACCGTGACGTCCAAATACATCACCGAGCCGCCGAACTTCGACGGCTTCAACTCACCCGCGCAGGGCGAGACGATCGCCACCGGGATGTACAACGATGGTGTCGACATCATCTTCGCCGCGGCAGGCGGTTCCGGGGCGGGCGTCTTCAAGGCCGCGAAGGCAACCGGGAATCTCGGTATCGGCGTCGACTCGGACCAGTACAAGTCCCCCGCGCTGGCCGATGTCAAGGACGTCATCATGACCTCGATGCTCAAGCAGGTGGACGTCGCGACCTACGACTTCATCACCAGCGCGGTGAACGGCGAGCCGCTGAGCGGCGAGCACAAGTACGACCTGAGCAACAACGGCGTCGGCTACTCCACCACCGGTGGGCAGATCGACGTCATCGTTCCCGACCTGGAGAAAGCCAAGACCGAGATCCTTTCCGGGGCGGTCACGGTACCGACCACCCCGACCAACTGATCCCGACCAGCTGATCCCGACCAGCATGCAGATGCTCCGCGGCCCCGACGGCACCCCGTCGGGGCCGCGGCGCATCTGCTAAGACTTCAGGGTCCAGAAGGGTGATCCGACACGCCCAGGGGGGAAATCCGGGCCCGGCCCGAACCGGTAGGTGGAAGCAGGGACATGACAGCTGACGTGAAGCTCCCCCCCGCGGGGCAGGGCGGTCCGGCCGGTCAGGTCGCGGTCGCCCTGACCGGGATCACCAAGCGGTTCCCCGGCGTGGTGGCCAACTCGGACATCAACATCAGCGTCCGCACCGGCACGGTCCACGCGCTGGTCGGGGAGAACGGCGCCGGCAAGTCGACCCTGATGAAGACCCTGTACGGCATGCACCAACCCGACGAGGGCACCATCATGGTCAACGGTGAGCAGGTCTCCTTCGGTTCGCCGGCCGACGCCATCGCCGTCGGGATCGGCATGGTGCACCAGCACTTCATGCTGGCCGACAACCTGACCGTCTGGGAGAACATCGTTCTCGGTTCGGAACCGACCGCGTCCGGCCGGCTGGACGTGAAGGGCGCTCGCGCCCGGATCGACGACCTCTCCCGGCGCTATGGCCTGACGGTGGATTCCGGTGCCATGGTGGAGATTCTCGGTGTCGGTGCGCGGCAGCGGGTGGAGATTCTGAAGGTGCTGTACCGGGGCGCGAAGATCCTGATCCTCGACGAGCCCACCGCCGTGCTCGTGCCGCAGGAGGTCGACGAGCTGTTCGGCAACCTGCGGGAGCTCAAGAGCGAGGGTCTGACGATCATCTTCATCTCGCACAAGCTCGACGAGGTGCGGGCGATCGCCGACGAAATCACGGTGATCCGCCGCGGAACCACCGTCGGCACCGCAGATCCGAAGACCGTGACGAACCGGCAGCTCGCCGAGATGATGGTCGGATCGGCACTTCCCGTTCCGGAGCTACGGGAGTCGACCGTCACCGACCGGGTCGTGTTGAAGCTGTCCGGTGTGCAGGTGCATTCGGCGAGCACCGACCGGGATGTGCTCTCCGACATCGACCTGACCATCCACGCCGGCGAGGTGCTCGGCATCGCGGGTGTGGAGGGCAACGGGCAGGCCGAACTGGTCGACGCCATCATGGGTATCCGGCCGATCGCCGCCGGCGGCATCGAACTCGCCGGCACGGACATCGGCAAGCTCCCGACGTCCGGCCGGCGGGAGGCGGGTGTGGGTTTCATCCCGGAGGACCGGCAACGGCAGGGGCTGCTGCTGGAGGGCTCGCTGTGGGAGAACCGGATCCTGGGCCACCAGTCGCGCCGTCCATCGTCGCGGGGGTTCCTGCTGGACCGGTCGGCCGCGAAGGCCGACACCCGGCGCATCGTGGAGACCTTTGACGTCCGGACGCCCGGCATCGAGGTCACCGCGGCGTCGCTGTCCGGTGGGAATCAGCAGAAACTGATTGTCGGTCGCGAGATGAGCGAGGATCCGGTGCTGCTGATCGCGTCCCATCCCACCCGGGGTGTCGACGTCGGGGCGCAAGCGGCGATCTGGGAGCACCTGCGCAACGCGCGCGCCGCCGGGCTTGCCGTGCTGCTGATCTCGGCCGACCTCGAGGAGCTGATCGGCATGTCGGACCGGCTCACCGTGATCCTGCGGGGCCGGCTGGCCGGCAGCTACGATCCGCGGACAGTCACCCCGGAGCAGCTCGGCGCAGCCATGACCGGCGCGGACGACGAGCCCGTCGGTGAGGTCGCCCGATGACGGGTTCCCGATCGCGCCGGATCTTGCTGGGCGCAGCAGCGCCGGTGGGTGCACTGCTGGTGGCGTTCCTGATCACCTCGGTGCTGTTGCTGCTCACCGGGAGCAACCCGTTCGACGCGTTTGGCGCCATGGGATCCGCGTTCGGCCGGCCACGAATCATCCTGGGCACTATCAACCAGACGATCGTCTACTACCTGGCAGCGGTGGCCGTCGCCATCGGGTTCAAGATGAATCTGTTCAACATCGGAGTGGACGGTCAGTACCGGCTCGCCGCGATGCTCGCCGCATCCGTTGCGGGCCAGCCGTTCATGAGTTCGCTACCCGGCCCGCTCCGGATTGCGATCACCATCATCGTCGCGATGGCGGTCGGCGCGTTCTGGGCCGGAATCGCCGCCGTTCTCAAGGTCACCCGCGGAGTCAGCGAGGTGATCAGCACGATCATGCTGAACTCGATCGCCACCTTCGTCGTCGCCTACCTGCTGACCCCACGATTGCTGGCGGTACTGGAGGGCAACAACATCAGCACCCCGAAGATCGCCGAAGGCGGCCAGCTGCCGGTCTTCGACATCGGTGAGGTGAAACCGCCGCTGAACTCGTTGATCATTCTGGCGGTGATCGTCGGGGTCATCTACGCGCTGGTGCTGTCCCGCACCGTGTTCGGCTTCTCGATCAGGGCGACCGGGCTGTCCGAGACGGCCGCCGTCGCGAGCGGAATCTCGGTCAACAGAATGATCCTGTCGGCGATGCTGCTGTCCGGCGCGGTGGCCGGGTTGATCGGGATGCCGGAGCTGCTGAACGGCGCGGCGGCCTCGTACTCGCTGAATTTCCCGACCGGCATCGGCTTCACCGGCATCGCGATCGCGCTGCTCGGCCGCAATCATCCGGTGGGCATGGTGTTCTCCGCGCTGCTGTGGGCGGCGCTGGACTCGTCGGCGAACGCCCTGCAGGGCGTGGGTGTGGCCCGTGAACTGGTGACGATCATGCAGGGTGTCATCGTGCTGTCCGTCGTCGTGGCCTACGAATTCGTGCGGCGCTACCGGCTCGTGCTCCAAGCGCGTGACGTGTCAAGGGCGCTGGCCCGGCGGACTGACGAGGCGGTGACGGTATGAGTGCGACGACGAAGGTGAGCGAGCGTCGCGGGCGCCCCGTCGCCACGGAGCGGAACGAGCCGGGAGAAGACCGGTGAGTGCCGACTCCGAGGTCGTCGCCGTCTCGCCGGTCACCGGGCCCCGGCGCAGGTTCACCCCCGCGATGTGGCTGGCCCTGATCGCGGCGGGCATCGCCGTCATCTCCGCGGTGCGGATCTGGACCGGCGCACAGAATCTCGATTCCTCCGGCGCGATCCAGGCGGCCATCACCGCCGCGGTACCGATCGCCCTGGCCGGCCTGTCCGGCCTGTGGTCCGAACGCGCCGGCGTGGTCAACATCGGCATCGAGGGAATGATGGTGCTCGGCACCTTCGGTGCCGGGTACGCGGGTTATCAGTGGGGACCGTGGGCGGGCGCGTTCTTCGGCGTCGTCTGCGGACTGCTCGGCGGCCTGCTGCACGGGCTGGTGACGATCACCGTCGGCGTGGACCACATCATTTCCGGTGTGGCGATCAACATCCTGGCGCCCGGGCTCACGCTGTACCTGTCCCGGCTGGTGTTCACCGACGCGCCGGGAGGCGGGCAGCGACAGTCCCCGCCCGTCCCCGACGTCGGCCGCATCACCCTGCCGCTGGTGTCGGACTGGCTCGGCGAGATCGAGGACAGGGGCTGGTTCTTCGTCTCCGATGTGGCCAGCATCCTGCGGGGGTTGTGCACCAACCTGTCGCTGCTGTCCGTGCTCGCGGCCGGGCTGATCGCGGTGTCCGGCTGGGTGCTGTGGCGTACCAGGCTCGGCCTGCGGTTGCGGTCGGTGGGCGAGGCGCCCTACGCCGCCGAATCTCTGGGCGTCAACGTGTACGTCTACAAGTACATCGCGGTGATGATCTCCGGGGCGCTTGCCGGCCTGGCCGGCGCGTTCCTGGTCGTGGGGTTGAAGTTCCAGGACGGCCAGACCGGCGGCCGCGGCTTCATCGGTCTGGCGGCGATGATCTTCGGCAACTGGCGACCGGGCGGAATGGCCATGGGCGCCGGCCTGTTCGGCTACACCGATGGTGTCCAGCAGTACGACTCGACGGGAACGGCGATGCACGCGTTCCTGATCCTGGTCGCCGTCGCGCTGATCGCCGTCGCGATCCTGCAGTTTCGCGCCGGGCACCCGGTGGTTGCGGCCGTGGCGGCCGTCATCGCGGCGCTGTGCGTGTGGTGGTTCTCGGCGACCGACACGCTTCCGCAGCAGCTGGTCAAGGCGGCCCCGTATGCGATCACGCTGCTGGTGATGGGGCTGGCCTCGCAGAACTTGCGGATGCCGAAGGCCGACGGGCTGATCTACCGAAAGGGCGGAAGTTGACGGAGCGGGACGGTCGCGATCGGGCACCGGAACCACTGGTCGGCTCGGAGCGCCCCGCCATCGATTGGGGCCACCTGCGGGCGCTGGCCACCGAGGCCGCAGCGGCGGCCTACTGCCCGTACTCCCACCTCCAGGTGGGAGCGGCGGCACTGGTCGACGACGGCCGGGTGATCACCGGCTGCAACGTCGAGAACGCGTCGTACGGGCTGGGTCTGTGTGCCGAGTGCACGCTGGTCGGCCAGTTGCGGTTGACCGGCGGTGGCCGGTTGCTGGCGGTGGCCTGCCGCTCGGGTACCGGCGAGCTGCTGATGCCGTGCGGCCGGTGCCGTCAGGTGATCTACGAGTTCGGTGGCCCCGAATTGATGGTCGACACACCGACCGGACCGGAAGCGATGATGTGGGTGCTGCCGGCGGCGTTCGGCCCGCAGGACCTGCCCGGGACGCCGGCATGAGCGCGGTGACGGCGGTCGATGTGATCGTCGCCAAGCGTGATCGGCGTGAGCTCACCGGTGAGCAGATCGACTGGGTGATCGACGCGTATACGCGCGGCGACGTCGCCGAGGAGCAGATGTCCGCGTTGCTGATGGCGATCCTGCTCAACGGCATGACAGCGGCCGAGATCGCCGCCTGGACAACGGCGATGATCTCCTCCGGTATCCGGCTCGATCTGTCCGGCGTCGGTCGGCCGACGGTCGACAAACACTCCACCGGCGGGGTCGGGGACAAGATCTCGCTGCCGCTGGCGCCGTTGGTCGCCGCCTGCGGTGCGGCCGTCCCGCAGCTGTCCGGGCGCGGGTTGGGGCACACCGGCGGGACGCTGGACAAGATGGAGTCGATCCGCGGCTGGCGGGCGTCGATGACCCCGCAACAGATGACCGAGCAGCTGGCCTCCATCGGCGCCGTGATCTGTGCCGCGTCAGCCGATCTCGCGCCCGCCGATCGCAAGCTCTACGCGCTGCGCGATGTCACCGGCACGGTGGAGTCCATTCCGATGATCGCCGCGTCGATCATGAGCAAGAAGATCGCCGAGGGCACCGCAGCACTGGTCCTGGATGTGAAGGTCGGCAGTGGGGCGTTCATGAAGCGGGCCGACCACGCGGCCGAGCTCGCCAGGACCATGGTCGAACTGGGCGCCCGGGCGGGCGTGCGGACATCGGCCCTGCTCACCGACATGTCCACGCCGCTCGGCGTTGCCGTGGGCAACGCCGTCGAGGTCGCCGAGTCGGTGCAGGTGCTCGCCGGCGGTGGCCCGCCGGACGTCGTCGAGCTGACCATTTCCCTTGCCCGGGAGATGGTTTCGCTCGCCGGCCTCGACGTGGACCCCGCCGACGTGCTCGCGTCGGGGAAGGCGATGGACAGCTGGCGTTCACTGGTCGCGGCGCAGGGCGGCGACCCGGATGCCCCGCTGCCGACTCCGTCGCACCGCGAGGTCGTGCACGCCGAGTCCGACGGGGTGGTCACGCGGCTCGAGGCGTTTTCGGTCGGGATGGCCGCCTGGCGGCTGGGTGCCGGGCGGGCGCGACGCGAAGACTCTGTGCAGCAGGCGGCCGGCATCCTGTGCCTGGCCAGGCCCGGGGACATCGTGACCGCCGGCAGCGCCCTGTTCGAGCTGCATACCGATACGCCGGAGCGATTCGCCGACGCGAGAGTCGAACTGGCGGCGGCAGTGTCGATCTCGCCGATCGGAGCGCCGGTCGACCGGCCGCCGCTGGTGAGGGACGTGATCCGGGCGAATTAGTCCGAGACGTCATCCAGACCTGCCGAGCGGTTCGCGCGGCAGGTCCGGACGGCGAAGAAGGTCAGGCCGCTGCCGGGACCGAGGAGCGGAGTGGCTCGAGAGCCGTGCTCCAGGCGATGACCTGGTCGAGCAGGGTGTCCAACGCCGGCAGGTTGTAGTCACCGGGCTTGAACGTCTGGAAGTTTTCGAACTCCGTCATCAGGGACAGCGTCACCTGCTGGCGAACGTCCGCCATCTGCAACTCACCGGCAACGAGTCGAAGGTGCTCCACGGCCCTGGCGCCGCCCACCGAGCCGTAGGAGACGAAGCCGACGGCCTTGTTGTTCCACTCGGCGTAGAGGTAGTCGATGGCGTTCTTCAGTACGCCGGAGGTGCTGTGGTTGTACTCGGGGGTCACGATGACGAACCCGTCGAATGATGCGATCTTGCGCGCCCACTGCTTGGTGTGCTCGTTCTGGTACTGACCCATCGACGGGGGAATTGGCTCGTCGAGGTGGGGCAGTGGGTAGTCCCGCAGGTCGATCAGTTCGAACTCCGCGTCGGTTCGGCGGGCGGCGATGTCGAGCACCCAATTGGCCACCTGCTCGCCGTTCCGATTGGGGCGGGTGCTGCCGAGGATGATGCCGATCCGGGTCATAGGACCTCCGAGTTGTGGACAGTAATTGCTTGACGAAGCAAGTATATGAGGACAACATGCTTCGTCAAGCAAGTACGGTATTTCCCATGCAGAAGGATGCGGTGCGGGGGAAGAGCTCGAGGGAGCCAGCGCACAACCAGGCGGAGCAGACGAAGACGGCACCGGAGGCTGTCCCCCTGACACCTGACGAGGAGGACTTCATCCGCGCCTTCGCCCGGGCATCGCTGACGGTCCCGAGGGCCTTGGAGGCGGACCTGGTGCGCGACGAACGCATGAGCTTGAACGAGTACTTCACGCTGGCGCGTCTGTCCGAAGCGTCCGGAAGGCGCCTTCGGATGAGCGAGCTTGCCGGCACCTCGCAACTCTCACTCAGCGGAATGAGCAGGATCGTCGATCACCTGGAGCGCCAGAACCTGGTCCGGCGCGAAAGGTCAACCGATGACGGCCGCGGCTTGCATGCGGTCCTGACCGACGCCGGGTTCGATCGCCTGCGCGGGGCCTGGCCGACGCACCTGTTCAGCGTCCGCCGCCACATGTTCGATCACGTCGCATCGGCTGACCTCCCGGCATTCACCGCCGCCCTGCAAGGGTTCGCCTCCGCCTGCGCCGGCGCCAAGATGGCACCACCCTGCCCAGACGACACGCTGAATCCGGCCTGACCCCGCGGCTCGTCGATCATGGCGAGGCGGCAGCCCTCTCGAAGGGACCTGTGCCGAACCGCCGGCCAACGCCCGCCGCTCCGCAGCCGCCGCCCGATGTCTCACCCCGGCCGGGTAACGTCCGATCGATGCCGCCCCTGCTGACCGCCGATGCCATCGTCACCGCCCCCAAGGTCCTGCTGCACGATCACCTGGACGGTGGCCTACGACCGGCGACGCTGGTCGATCTCGCCGAGCAGACCGGCTACGACGCACTGCCGACGAAAGACGTCCTCGGTCTCGCGAGGTGGTTCGCCGAGTCGGCGTATTCCGGATCGCTGGAGCGCTACCTGGAAACCTTCACCCATACGACAGCAGTGATGCAGACCCCGGACGCGCTGGTCCGGGTGGCATCGGAGTGTGTCCAGGATCTGGCCGCTGACGGTGTGGTCTACGCGGAGGTGCGTTTCGCACCGGAGCTGCACACCGAACGTGACCTGTCCCTCGACGCCGTCGTGCGGGCCGTTCTGGACGGCGTGCAGGCCGGCACCAGGGCAGCGGAACTAACAGGCCACCGCATCCGGGTGCGTCTGCTGCTGACCGCGATGCGGCACGCCGCGCGTTCGTTGGAGATCGCGGAGTTGTGCATCAAATACCGTGACGAGGAGGTCGCGGGATTCGACATCGCAGGAGCGGAAGCAGGTTTCCCGCCCACCCGACACCTCGACGCGTTCGAATACATGCGCCGGGAGAATGCGCACTTCACCATCCATGCCGGGGAGGCCTTCGGCCTGCCGTCCATCTGGGAGGCGCTGCAGTGGTGCGGCGCCGACCGGCTCGGCCACGGGGTGCGCATCGTCGACGACATCACCGTGGACCGCGACGGGAACGCCGAACTGGGACGGCTCGCGGCCTATGTGCGGGACAAGCGGATTCCGCTGGAGATGGCGCCGACCTCCAATGTGCAGACCGGCGCGGCGACCTCGATCGCGGAGCACCCGATCGGCCTGCTGGCCAGGTTGAAGTTCCGGGTCACCATCAACACCGACAACCGGCTGATGTCCGGGTGCTCGATGAGCAGCGAGATGGCCGCGCTGAGCGAGGCTTTCGACTACGGCTGGGACGATCTGCAGTGGTTCACGCTGAACGCCATGAAGTCCGCGTTCCTGCCCTTCGCCGAGCGCCTCGAAATGATCAACACGGTCATCAAGCCCGGGTACGAACGCCTTCGTGCTGCAACACCTTCCGCAGCGCGTCCCTGACGGTGGTCAGTTCGGCGGCGCTGAGCGCGGCGCCGGCGCCGACACCGGCCGTCACCCGGCGCAGGCCACCCCGAGGGACACTGCCAAGTCCTTCGGCGTCAGCCGCGGTCGCCGTCCCAATCCAGCGTGCCGGCGAACCGGTCGACCAGCACTGACCAGGCCGCAACCTCGTCGTCGTACGGTGGGGCCGGCGCCTGCCGTTGCGGATCCGGGCGCACCGTCGCGCCGATCAGGTTGCCCAGCGGGCTCGCCGTGCCGAGCGCGTCGATGCTCTCGGAGTCGCCCCGTTCCAATGCCGCATCCGCGAGCAGTTCCACCGCGAGTTCGAGTTGCTTGCGATCGACGGCGGCCGGGCCCTCCAGCAGGTCCCGGCCGAGACCGTCGAGCAGGTAGGTGTTCTCCGGACCGGCAAGCACCGCTGCGTCGCCGTCCGTGATGGCCTTACCTATGTCGGGCCAGACGGCCAGCGAGGCGAGGGCGTGCTGCGAGTCGGTTTCCATCAGGTAGTTCTCCAGGTCCTCGGGTGAGGAGTAGATCTGGATTCGGCCCTGGTGCGACAGGAACACCGGGTCGTCACCGAGGTAGCAGCGCAGCGTGTAGCCGGTGCGTTCGTTGACGGTGATCTCCAGGCAGTCGACACCGGCCTCGTCCCAGAACTCGAGGTCCTCGTCGCGGTCCTCGTCCAGTTCCGGCGCAGGTTCTCTCGTCACGCCGGGTACGGTTTCCGGCTGCTTCTCGACGGCGCTGATGGCAGCGGCTTCAGCCTCTGCGGTGGCAAGGGCGTCGTCATCAGGGTCCGGCGTGGTCAGGATGCCATCGAGAGCGTCCAGCACCTCGTCCCAGCGCTCCGCGACGACGGCACCGATCTCATTCCAGAGTTTCTCGCCGTTCCGCCCGGTGAACGCCTGCTGACCCATCGGCAGCAGGGCGAAGCCATCCGCCGCATCGAGAACGTCGTCGATGGCGTCCAGCCCGCAGACCTGCGCGAGCGACCGCAAGATCGCGACGGTGTCCGTCATCTCGGCGAGCGTCCAGATGTCCGCCGGCTCGGCGGCCAGTTCGGGTACCCCCACGATGTCGAAACGATGGTCGTCATCGGGGGACAACTCGTCGACGAGCAGTTGGACAGCTGCCGGCCACTCCGGGTGGTCGAGCAGATCGTGTTCGGTCGACGTGCGGATGAAGGCCGCAAGGTGCGCCGCCGACGGAAAGACGAACAGGTCGTCGTCGTGGCCCAGGAAGGCCTCCCAGTCCTCCCCGTCCTCCCGCCAGGTCGGCGCCCACAGGGTCAATCCGTTGCCCGCGGTCAGTCCGAGCTCAATGGGAATGATGTCCGCTGCCACCGAAAGGATCCTCTCCGTCACGACTGTGCCTTGGTGCCACGAAGCGATGAGAACCGCAGCGGGCGCCAGCTTAGTGGTTGCCGGTGGCTCCCCGGCTTCGTCCGGGTTCGCGCAATGCGGTGGTCAGGCGGGACCATGCCGGGCGATGATGGGGCGGCCGTTGATCACGCGAGGAACCCTGATGAGATGTCCGCGCGGGACAACGACGTACCGCCTGCCCGTACCGCTGCCCAGGAGGCCCTCATGCCCGATAGCCCGTCAGTCAGGAACTCAGCCACGAACAGCGCACCGAAGACGACCGATCCCGAGTCGGTGGCGCCTGACGCCGAGGCCGACGACGGCCCGGTCTCCAACGCGGCGAAGGAGATCTTCGCCGCCGCACTGGAAAAGAAGAAGTCGGCGGGTCAGTCCCGAAGCGCTCACCTCGACGGGCACGGCGGCGTCGGCGGGGCCACGGCGAGCCACAAGGCGACGCGCACCTTCCGCCGCAAGTCCGGCTGACCCGCCGGTGCCCAATCGGGCCCGATCTCCTACAGCACGACCACAGATCGGAGAACCTCGCCGCGGCGCATCTTCTCGAACGCGGCTTCGATGTCGGTGATCGCGATCTGTTCGGAGACGAAGCGGTCCAGCGGCAACCTGCCGTGCAGGAAAAGCTCGCTGAGCACCGGAAAGTCGCGTTCGGGAAGGCAGTCGCCGTACCACGAGGACTTGACAGATCCGCCGCGACCGAAGAAGTCGAGCAACGGCATCTCCAGCGTCATCTCGGGGGTCGGCACACCCACCAGGACAACGGTTCCGGCGAGATCACGGGCGTAGAAGGCCTGCTTCCAGGTTTCCGGCCGGCCCACGGCGTCGATCGCGACGTCCACGCCGAATCCGCCGGTGAGGTTCCGGATCTGCTCGACGACATCGCCGTGGGACACCAGGACGGTGTGCGTGGCACCGAACTGCCTGGCCAGCTCCAGCTTCCGGGCATCGGTATCCACCGCGATGATGGTGTGCGCGCCGACAAGTTGTGACCCGGCGATCGCGGCGTCCCCGACCCCGCCGCAGCCGATCACCGCCACGGAGTCGTTGCGGGACACCGCGCCGGTGTTGATGGCGGCGCCCAACCCGGCCATCACGCCGCAGCCGAGCAGCCCCGCCACGGCCGGCGGCACCGCCGGATTGACCTTGGTGCACTGCCCCGCGGCAACCAGCGTCTTCTCCACGAACGCCCCGATGCCCAGGGCGGGGGAGAGCACTGTGCCGTCGGCGAGGGTCATCTTCTGGGTCGCATTACGGGTGGCGAAGCAGTACCAGGGCCGGCCCCGTCGACAGGCCCGGCACGACCCGCACACCGCCCGCCAGTTCAGCACCACGTAGTCGCCGGGGGCGACATCGGTGACGTCCGCGCCGGCAGCCTCGACGATGCCGGCCGCCTCGTGGCCGAGCAGGTAGGGATAGTCGTTGCCGATGCCGCCCTGCTTGTAGTGCAGATCGGTATGGCACACCCCGCAGGCCTGCACCGTGACGAGTGCCTCGCCCGGCCCAGGATCGGGCACGAGGATCGTGGTCAGTTCGACCGGTGCGTCCTTGCCGCGGGAAACGACGCCCTGAACCTCGTGCACCATGCCGTGCTCCTTCTGCCGGAACCGCCGATCGGACGCGGTGGCATCCGCGTATCGACCCCGTCCGTCCCAGTGGTGACGTCGGTGATCGATGTCCCCTGGGAGGGTAGCGGCAGCCGGGGCGGCGAAACGCGACCGCACGACTTCACTGTCCGGCGAAGAACGTGGGGTCAGGAGCGGGCGGCGATCTCCGTCATCGCGCCGCGCGAGATGACCTTGATCCGCGTCCGGCCGTGCGCCGCGCCGGCGGACAACTCGTGCGCGTCCAACCGGTCCCACCCGACGAAGTCGGTGACCAGCAGGCCCTTCTGGGCGAGCAGGCCGTCGACGTCCGTGACGTCCCGGTGCGGCGCCGGCGGCAGATCCGGCGCATCCTCCAGCAGGTTCGTCACGGTCTCGGCGGCGTCGGACTTGGTGTGCCCGATCAGCCCGACCGGGCCACGCTTGACCCAACCGGTTGCGTACAGACCGGTCAGCGGATGCCCGTCCAGGTCAAGCACCCGGCCACCGTCGTTCGGCAACACGTACCGGCGGGTGTCGAAGGGCAGGTCCTCGATCGCTTCCGACCGGTACCCGACGGCCCGGTACACCGCCTGCACGTCCCACTCGGTGACCTCCCCGGTGCCGCGGACAGTGCCGTCGCCGACCAGTTCCTGCCGCTCCGTGCGCAGGCCCACCACGGCGCCGTCCGCACCCAGGATCTCGACCGGGTTCTCCAGGAAGTGCAGGTGGATGCGGCGGTGCGGTCCCGGCCGCGGGTCGCGCATCGCCCAGTCGCTGAGCACATCGACAACCATCCGCAGCGACTTGCTGCGGGACAGTGCGGTCTCCGACTCGTCATCGAACTCCATGCCCTCGGCCGCGACGACCACCTGCACGTTCGGCGAGTGATCCAGTTCGCGCAGTTCGACCGGGGTGAACTTCGCCTGTGCGGGACCGCGGCGGGCGAACATGTGGATGTCGGTGATGTCCGACGTGCGTAGCGCGTCGTAGACATGCGGCGGGATGTCGCTGCTCAGCAGCTCCTCGGCGCTCCGGCCAAGCATGCGTGCGACATCCAGGGCGACATTGCCGACCCCGATGACGGCCACCGAACGCTGCCCGGACAGGTCCCAGACCTGTTGACGATCGGGATGCGAGTCGTAGAAAGCGACGAAATCCGCGGCGCCATAGGACCGCCGCAGATCCTCACCAGGTATGCCCAGGGAACGGTCCCGCTCCGCGCCGGTGGCGAAGATGACCGCGTCGTAGAACTGCCGAAGTTCGTCCAGCTTGAGGTCCACGCCGATGTGCACATTGCCGATGAAGCGGATCCGGTCGTTCTCCATTACCCGGTGCAGCGCGACGATGATGGCCTTGATCCGCGGGTGATCGGGGGCGACGCCGTACCGGATGAGTCCGTACGGCGTGGGCAGCCGGTCGAAGATGTCCACGGTCACCGACGGGTCCCTGGTAGTCAGGATGTCGGCAGCGTACATACCGGCCGGTCCGGCGCCGACGACGGCGACCCGCAGGGGCAGGGACATTCGATCTCCAAAAGAGTGAGGCAGCCCTTCCATGGTAAGCAACGCGCGCCGCCGCCGGACTCCATCGTGATCAAGCTCGCAGGCCCCCGAGCACTGCCGCGTCCAGCTAACAAGGCAGCAGAACAGGCCCAGGATCAGTAGCCGGCGCCGCCCGCCAGTGACACGTCCCCGGTCGGGTGCCACACGGACTTGATCTCCAGGAAGGCCCGCATCCGTGCCGTGCCCGGGGTGCGGGTGAAGTCCTGCGATACCGATGTATGCACGCGTTTCAGTGTGCCGGCAGCCGCCCGCTCCAGGTCGGTGCGGAGGTCCGCCCCGGCTCCGGTCAGGTCCAGTGCGTTGACATCGGCGTGCAGAGCGAGGTGTGGGGCGATCTCGGCGGGATCACCGGTAAGGATGTTGACGACGCCGGCGGGCAGGTCGGAGGTGGCGAGCACCTCTGCCAACGTGACCGCTGCCAGCGGCCGGTGCTGGGCGGCGATGACCACCACCGTGTTCCCCGAAGTGATGATCGGGGCCAGCGCGCTGACCAGACCCAGCAACGGGTCCCGCTGCGGTGCGATGGCGGCGACCACCCCCGTCGGCTCCGGTGTTGAGAACGAGAAGAACGGTCCGGAAACAGGATTCGCGCTGCCGAAGACGGAAGCGAGCTTGTCGGTCCAGCCGGCGTAGTGCACCAGTCGGTCGATCGACGCGTCCACCGCGCGGGCGTCATCGGCTCGTCCGCCGAGCAGGTCGACGAATTGGGCGCGACGGCCCTCGAGCATCTCGGCGATCCGGTAGATCACCTGCCCGCGGTTGTAGGCGGTGGCGGCCGACCAGCCCTTGAACGCCTTGCGGGCGGCTCCGACCGCGTCCCGGGCGTCCTTGCGTGACCCCTTCGCGACGTTGGCCAGGATGGACCCGTCAGGTCCGCCGGAGGCCTGGTAGGTCCGGCCCGACTCGGATCGGGGGAAGGCGCCGCCGATGTACAACTTGTAGGTCTTGGTGACAGCGAGGCGGCCGTGTTCGGCGGCCGACTGCGCAGGGGTTTGGGGCAATGCTCGTACAGGTTGTCCGGTTTCAGCTGGCAGGAACTCGGCAGTGTGCCCAGCGTCGATGAATGCCGTCGCGTCCGTAAAGGTCTGCGCGTCGGACAAGGCCTGCGCGTCGGACAGGGCCTGCGCGTCGGACAGGGCGTCGGCGCCCGCCGCGAGTGCGCTGGTTCCGTCCACCGCTACAAGGTGGGCCGCTGCCGGGTGGGTCGCTGCAGGTTGCGTCGCTGCCGGTTGTGTCGCTGCAGGGGAGGTCGGGGTCGTCTGCGGGGGACCGGCCGATGGGGCGTCGTCATCGGTGTTCAGGTAGGCCGACAGTCCCGAGCGCCCGCCCTCCCTGCCGAATCCCGATTCTTTGTACCCGCCAAAGGCCGCCGCCGGGTCGAAGCGGTTGAAGGTGTTGGCCCAGACGACCCCGGCACGCAGCGCCGAGGCCATCCCGAGGATGCGCGATCCCTTCTCGGTCCAGACGCCGGCCGACAGCCCGTACGGGGTGTTGTTCGCCTTGGCGATCGCCTCGTCCGGGGTGCGGAAGGTCAGCACCGACAGCACGGGACCGAAGATCTCGTCCCGGGCGATCCGCATGGACTGCGACACCCCGGTGAACACGGTCGGTGGGAAGAAGAAGCCTCGGTCGGGCACCTGGCAGGGTGAGGTCCACCGCACCGCGCCCTCCGCGTCGCCGGTGTCGGTCAGCGCGCGAATGGTCGCCAGCTGGGTGGCCGAGTTGATCGCGCCGATGTCGGTGTTCTTGTCCATCGGGTCGCCCATCCGCAGGGTGGCGATCCGGGCCCGGAGCTTCTCGTTGACCTCGTCGGCGACGGATTCCTGGACCAGCAGCCGGGATCCGGCGCAGCAGACATGACCCTGGTTGAAGAAGATGCCGTTGACGATGCCCTCGACGGCCTGGTCGATCGGTGCGTCGTCGAAGACGATGTTGGCCGCCTTGCCGCCGAGTTCCAGGGTGATCTTTCGTCCGGTCCCGGCCAGCGACGCCTGGATCTGCCGGCCGACGTCGGTGGACCCGGTGAACGCCACCTTGTCGATGCCGGGGTGGTTGACCAGGGCCGCGCCGATGTCGCCCGCCCCGGTGATGATGTTGACGACGCCTGCGGGCAGGTCCGCGTCCGCGATGATCTCGGCGAGCACCAGGATCGACAGTGGTGTCGTCTCACCGGGTTTGATCACCACGGTGTTGCCGGCGGCCAGCGCCGGAGCGATCTTCCAGGCAGCTATCAGCAGCGGGAAGTTCCAGGCGATGACCTGACCGGCAACGCCCAGCGGCGCCGGTGCGGCTCCGTAACCGGCGTGCTCCAGCTTGTCCGCCCAGCCCGCGTGGTAGAAGAAATGCGCTGCGGCGGTGGGAATGTCGACGTCCCTCGACTCCTTGATGGGTTTGCCGTTGTCCAGGGTTTCCACCACGGCGAGCTCGCGGGACCGCTCGGCGATGCCACGTGCGATGCGGTACAGGTACTTTCCGCGTTCCGCGGCCGAGATGCGTGACCACACACCCTCGTACGCGGCTCGGGCGGCGGCCACGGCGGTGTCCACGTCCGCCGCGGTTGCGGTGCTGACGGTGGCCAGCGCTTCCTCGGTCGCCGGGTTGACCGACTTCACGTCGTCGCCGCGGCCGTCGACGAAATGTCCACCGACATACATCTGGTAGCGATCGCGAAGCCGGCCTGTTGCCGCGGATTCCGGGGCGGGTGCGTAGTCCCAGTCCGGGCCGGCCGGTGCTGTGCGTCGGGGGCTCGTCATCGAGGTGTCCTCACTGGTGACCGGTCAGTCGACGGTCACGTAGTCGGGGCCGGAGTAGTGACCCTGGAGCTGGGTTCTCCGCTGCATCAGCAGGTCGTTGAGCAGGCTGGATGCGCCGAAGCGGAACAGGAACGGATCGAGCCATTGCGGCCCGGCGATCTCCCGCACCGCGACGAGGTGCCGGATGGCGTCCTTGGTCGTGCGGATGCCGCCGGCGGCTTTGACTCCCCGTCGCTTGCCGGTCTGGTCGTGCCAATCCCGAACCGCCTGCAGCATCACCGCTGTCACCGGCAGGGTAGCGGCGGGCGAGATCTTGCCGGTGGAGGTCTTGATGAAGTCCCCGCCGGCGAGCAGGGCCAGCCACGACGCCCGTCGGACGTTGTCGTAGGTGGCCAGTTCGCCGGTCTCCAGGATGACCTTGAGTCGGGCGCCGCCGCAGGCCTGTTTGACCGTGACGATGTCCTCGAACACCTTGCCGTAGCGACCGGCGAGGAACGCGCCGCGGTCGATGACCATGTCGATTTCTCCTGCGCCGGCGTCGACGGCGACCGCGGTATCTGCCAGTCGCACCGCAAGGCTTGTCCGTCCGGTCGGGAAAGCCGTTGCCACGGAGGCGATCCCGACGCCGGAGCCGGCGAGCGTCGACACCGCTACGGGCACCATGTCCGGATAGATGCAGACCGCCGCGACGTGCGGTGTGTCGGGGCTGTCCGGGTCCGGGCGCCTTGCCTTCGCGGCGAGGGTACGGATCTTGCCGGGTGTGTCGGACCCTTCCAGAGTCGTGAGGTCCACCATCGAGATGGCGAGGTCGATGGCCGCGAGTTTGCTGGCCTTCTTGATGGACCGGGTGGCGAGCGCGGCCGAGCGTTGCTCGACCCCGACCGGATCCACCCCCGGCAGAGAGTGCAGGAACCGCCGCAGCGACGTCTCGTCCGCGGCGACATCGCGCAGGTGTGCAGGCAGGGCCGGTTCCGCAGCGGCCTGCCCCGAATCCGGAAATGGGACCGGTGCGGCGGGTCGGGGCGGGGTGGCGGTACTCACGACGGCCATCCTAAGGCGGGTCCGGCGGCTCGACAGCTGCAGTGCGCGGGCGGCTGACCGCCCCGTGGACCCGCTACGGTGCCATCACCGCACCGGCCGTCAGGCCCGGCCGCGGGGCGCCACCATGAAGGCCGGCCGACAGACAGGCCGACACCCAGGAAGGCTGGTCATGACCTCGCAGCAACCGGTCCACCGCGACATTCCCGACAATCTCGATGTGACGGTGGTCGATCACCCGCTGGCGGCGTCGCGACTGTCCACCATGCGCGATGCCCGTACCGACAACGCCACCTTCCGTGCCTCGCTGCGGGAGCTGACGTTGATGCTGATCTGCGAGGCCACCAGAACGCTGACGACGGTGCAGATCCCGATTCACACCCCGGTCGCCCGGACCACCGCGACCCGGTTGTCGAACCCGCCGCTTCTGGTCCCGGTGTTGCGCGCAGGTCTGGGAATGGCTGATCAGGCGCTGGCGCTGATCCCGGAGGCGCAGATGGGATTCGTCGGGCTGGCGCGCGACGAGCGGACGCTGCTGCCCACCCCATACATGGAGTCGCTGCCCGAATCGCTGGCCGGCCGCCCGGTGTACGTGCTCGATCCGATGCTCGCCACCGGCGGGTCGATGGTGCACACCATCGGCCTGCTCACCGACCGGGGGGCCACGGACGTCACCGCCATCTGCGCCCTGGCGGCGCCCGAGGGGCTCGGAACACTGGCCGCGGCCAACTTGCCCGTCAGGGTGGTCACGGCGTCGATCGACGAACGGCTCAACGATTCCGGCTACATCGTGCCCGGCCTCGGCGACGCCGGCGACCGGCAATTCGGCGCAGTCTGAGTCGGTCCGCACGACCGACGGCTGCTCGCCGCGCCGGGGACGCTCGTTCGGATTCGGCGCCCGAGACTCCCAGGTGCCCGACTTACTGGGCGGCCACGACCGTCGAGCCCTCTGCGGCCATTCCGCCTCGCCCGAACCCCGCTCTCGTGCAACCATCCGAACGGGGTGTTTCGTCCTGATTTTCAAGGCCGCATGGTGGAGGGCCACGCAGGTGCCGGTCGCCGGGTTTTGATCCGGACGGCAGTGTTCACCCAGACGAAGGACGGAATGACAATGAGGATCTCGATGGGCAGCGCCCGGCTGCAGTTCGCTGCCGTCACTGCTGTGGCCTCCTTGGCGCTGGCGGGCTGTGCGAGTGCGGCGACCAGTTCGACCGACGGTCAGAGCTCTGCTGGCGCCGCTGCGTCGGCGTCCTCGTCGGTGCGGCAGTCGGGACCGTCAGCCGGGCCCGCGTCCGGAAGCGGTGCGGCAGGGAACGCCCCATCGGGCAGCGCCCGATCAAGCAGCCCATCCGCGGGCGGAAGCGGCCTGCCCCCTGAGGTGATCGGCGCGACGTTCGTCGCGACCCAGGTGACGGGGAAGTACTCGATGGTTCCCGGCTCGACGATCTCGTTGACCTTGGAGAAGGGGACGTTGGCCGCCAGAGCGGGCTGCAACAACATGTTCGGCCCGTACACCGTCGCCGGCGACGTGCTGACCGCTTCGAAGATGGGTTCGACGATGATGGCCTGCGACCCCGCGTTGATGCAGCAGGACACCTGGCTGTCCGGTTTCCTGGCGTCCGGCCCGACCTGGACGTACTCCGGCGGAACGCTGCAGCTGAGCAACGGCACCGACACGATGCAGCTGACCGAGGCGCTCACCGGCGCCGGCGCGGTTCCCGGGGTGGGCTGGAAGCTCGTCGGGCTGATCGCCGGCAGCACCGTGAGCTCGGTCGACCCGAGCCTGAGCCCCTGGATCGAATTCGACGGCAAGACCGTCACGATCGACACCTCCTGCAACAGCGGCGGCGGTAACGCCGAGATCGGCGACACCACCATCACCTTCGGCCCCCTCGCGGTGACGACGCGGGGATGCGAGCCACCGAGTTCCGATGTGGACAAGGCCATGACGTCGGTCCTGCAAGGGGTCACGAACTACACGGTGGCCGACGATGCGTCCGCGGTGCTGTTGGTGATCATGTCCGAAGCCGGGTCCGAAGGACTGCAGTTCCAGGCTGATCCGTGCGTTGGAACGCCCCCTCTTGGAACGTCCGCCGCTGCATCGTCCGCCGTGGGCTCGTCTCCCGTCGGCTCGGCGGTCGTACCCTCCGGCGGGTGAGCTCCACGTCCCCTGCGACACCGGCGGTCAGCCCGAAATGCCGACCACCGTTGCCATCTCGGCCTTGAGCGCGTCCAGGTCGGTCGCTGCGGCGGCTCGTAGCTCCGCCAGATCCGCCCCGTCCGGCACCGGACGTGAGAGTTGCAGGTAGCACTTCAGTTTCGGCTCCGTGCCGGACGGACGGATGACAACGCGCGCGGTGTGGGTGCGCAGCCGGATCCCGTCGGTGCGTGGCAGCAGGTCGGTGACCTCGGTAATGGTGGAACCCAGTAGGGACGTCGGCGCGGCGGCCCGGAGTCGCGTCATGGCCGCGCCGATCAGGCCGGGGTCATGCACCCGGAGCGACAGCTGTCCGGTGACGACAAGTCCGTGCTGCCGGGCCAATTCGTCCAGCCGATCAGCGATGCCGAGGCCCCGCGCCTGCATCGTCGCCGCCAGCGCGCAGGCCGTCACGGCCGCCGAGATGCCGTCCTTGTCGCGCACCTGGTCGGGATCGACGCAGAGACCGAGCGCCTCCTCGTAGCCGAAGACCAGCCCCGCGCCGGCCCCGTCGCCTGCCCGGACGATCCACTTGAAGCCGGTGAGCGTTTCGTCGTATCGGGCGTCGTGCGCCGCGGCGATCGCGCGCAGCAGTTCGCCGGACACGATGGTGGTGGCAACCAGCGGATCCGGGTGTATCGCGCGGTTGAGGTTGCGCAGCAGGTGATCGCCGAGCAGCGCCCCGGTCTCATCACCGGTGAGCATCCGCCAGCCCGCACCCGGTTGATGGATTCCGACCGCACAACGATCGGCGTCCGGATCCAGGGCGATGGCGATCGTCGCGTCGATCCGGTCGGCAAGGGCCAGGAGCAGATCGGTGGCGCCGGGTTCCTCGGGGTTGGGGAACGGCACAGTGGGGAAATTGGGGTCGGCAGTCGCCTGCTCCGGTACGACGTGCACGTCGGTGAAACCGGCCAGACGCAAGGCCTGGACAGCTGTCTCGCCGCCGACGCCGTGCATCGGGGTGATCGCCACCCGCACCGCGCCGGCCACCGGGCCGCAGTGGGCCAGCGAGCCAACCCGGTCCAGGTAGGACTGCACGATCTCGTCCGGCCATGGCTGAACCCGACCCGCCGCGCCGTCCACCTCGATCGAGCGGGCAGGCCGGGTGGCAGCGATGGCGGCCTCGATCCGCGTGTCCTGTGGGTTGACCAACTGCGCACCCTGGGCGAGGTAGACCTTGACACCGTTGTCCTGGGGTGGATTGTGGGACGCGGTGATCTGCAGGCCGGCGGCAGCAGCGAGCGAGCGAACGGCGAAAGCAGTGATGGGCGTCGGTAGCGGGCCGGGTGCCAGCAGCACCGAGAAGCCCTGCGTTGCCAACACTGCGGCCGCGTCGGCGGCGAACTCCTCGGACCGGTGACGGGCATCGAAGCCGATGACGACGGTCCCTCCGCGGTGACCTTCCGCGAGCAGGTGGGCGGCGATACCGGCCGCCGCCTTGCGGACCACGGCCAGGTTCATCCCCGCCGGCCCGGCACGCAGCGGACCACGAAGCCCGGCGGTGCCGAAGCTCAACGGTGCGCTCATCCGATCCCGAAGTTCCACGACCGCCTCGGCACGCCCCGCCATGGCTGCGGCGAGAGCCTGTTGCAGCTCGGCGCGGTCGCCAGATGACGGGTCGTCCGCGATCCATCGGATCGTCGCGTCCCGCAACGCAGGTGTCAGCCGCGCGCCGTCGTCAGCAGGGGCTGTCACGCCCGCGCCACCAGTTCCGCGAGGAGATCGCCCATCGCCACCGCGGCGGCCCGTCCGGTGGCGAGCACCCCCTCGTGATCCAGCGGTTGTCCCGTGATTCCAGCCGCAAGATTCGTCACCAGCGACAGGCCGAACACCTCCGCGCCCGCCTCGCGTGCGGCGATGGCCTCGAGCACCGTGGACATTCCGACGAGGTCGGCCCCGAGCGTGCGCAGCATCCGGATCTCCGCCGGGGTCTCGTAGTGCGGCCCGGGGAGCTGGGCGTAGACCCCTTCGGTGAGGCTCGGATCGATCTTTCTGGCCAACGCCCGCAGTCTGGGCGAGTACAGGTTCGTCAGGTCCACGAAGTTGGCGCCGTGGATGGGCGAGGTGGCGGTGAGGTTCAGATGGTCCGAGATCAGCACCGGATCACCCGGTGCCATCCCGTCCCGCAACCCACCCGCCGCGTTCGTCAGCACGATCAACCGCGCGCCGGTCGCCACCGCCGTGCGGACGCCGTGCACGACCTGAGCAACTCCAAGGCCTTCGTACAGATGCGTACGACCGAGCAGCACGAGTGCGCGCTTGTCGCCGATCGTGACGGACCGGACCCGTCCGGCGTGGCCGGCCACCACCGGCGCCGCGAAACCCGGCAGCGTGGAGATGTCGATGTCCGCGGTCGCTGTGCCCAGTCGGTCCGCTGCCGGCACCCACCCCGAGCCCATGATCAGCGCGACATCGTGGTGCGGGATCCCGGTCTCGCCGGCCAGGGCAGAGGCCGCCTCTCCCGCGGTCGCGGGTGAATCGGTGGCGGGATCGACAGGCATGCGGGAAGCGTAGTGGGGCCACGGATTGCGGTCGGGCGACCTTGACCCGGCTGCGCGTCAGAGGTCGGTGTGCGCCGGGTTCCAGGCCGGCGGTGCATCGTCCGCCGCTCGTGCGGCGGCGCCGGCCGCGCCGGCCGACGTCGCACCCGCTGATTCGCCGGCCAGGTCCGCGATCACTCGGACTCCGAGGAACCCGACGACAGCAGCGATGATGGCGATCAACGCGGCTGCGATCCACCTGAGCCGGGTCGAATGTCTCTCGCCCGCTTGGCTTTCGGCGCCGGTCGCACCGTGATGCTGAGGCAACGGTGGCAGCGCGGCCGCGTCCGCCGGCGCCCACGGGGGAGGCGGCAAAGCCTGCTCGAGTGCCGCATGTGACAGGTGCTGCGAGTCCCGGGCCGGGTCGGGCGGAATCTGTACCCGCGATGTCGAGGGACGCGGCCCTGGCGGTTTCGTCCGTGGCTGCGAGGGTCCTGCTTGTCGCGTTCCTGCCGGTGACGTTCCTGCTTGTGACGTTCCCGGTGGTGAGGTCGCGGCCCGCGACCAGTCTGGCGGTGGCGTCCGTGCCCGCGACCTCTCCTGATGTGCCGTCCCTTGCTGTGCCGCCGTGTGCGGTGGCGGAGCCGGCTGTCCCCCCGTGGCCTGCGACAGCGCTGACCGGGACGGCGGGGAACCGGGGGCGGGGGCGGCGCCGGGGGACCACGGCTGGTCGCCCGGCGGACGGCCCCATCCGGTGCCGGTGGCCCTGGACCTGCGTGGCGCAGTGGCCCGCGGGCCTGCCGCCATGCCCGGATCGGGGGGCGCCGAGGAGTGTCCCGGCTGGGCGGGGGAGGCCGACGGCCGTGCCGACGAACCGGCCGGCGTCACAGGATTGGAACCGCGCGGCAACGGTGGTCCCGCTGTCTCGTGCCGGTGGGCCGCTGTGCCGGTGCGGACGGGCTGGCTCGCCGTGCCACCGCCCGGCGGCCCGGTCGAGGCGTCCTTGATGGGCGGAAGACCCGGCGAGGTGTCCTCATTGCGGGGGAGCCGGCTGGCGGCGACCAGGTTCATCCCGGACGGATCGTCGGCGACGGTCCGCATGATGGCCAGTGCGCGGTCGATGCGCATTCGCAGCGACGGCGTCTTGACGAGCAGGCCGGACACCACCGCGCCGAGGCGGCCCGAGTGCGGGTGCGGGGGAACAGGGTCCTTCACAACGGAAGTCAGGGTGGCGATGGCGGTGCGCTGGTCGAACGGGGGCCGCCCCTCGACGGTCGCGAACAGCAGCCCGCCAAGGCTCCAGGCGTCCGAGACCGGGCCGACGGGGACACCATTCGCCACCTCGGGAGCGATGTACGCCGGAGACCCCAGCAGCAGTCCCGTCGCGGTCATCGTCTGCTCGGCAGAACTCCTGGCGATCCCGAAGTCGGTCAGCTTGATCCTGCCGTCGTCACAGATCAGCACATTGCCCGGCTTCACATCGCGGTGGGTGATCCCGGCGGCGTGTGCGGCAATGAGTCCGGATGCGACTGCGACCCCGATCGTCGCGGCCTGCCCGTCCGGCAAACGTCCCACCTGGCGCAGTATCTCGGCGAGAGAGCGGGCCCGCAGCAACTCCATGACGATGACGGGACCCTGCTCGAGGGTAAGGATGTCGAACAACGTGATGACGTACGGGTTGGAGAGTGACGCGATCGCCCGCGCCTCCCGCAGGGTTCGTGCTTCCAGCTGTGCGCGTTCCGCGGCAGGCGTGCCCGGCGGGAAGTCGATCTCCTTGATCGCCACCTGCCGGTGCAGCACCTGATCCGCCGCGGCCCACACCCTGCCCATCGAACCCTGACCGATCACCGCATCCAGCCGGTACCGCCCTGCAAGGACCCTCGGCGGCCGCCTGGATGCTGACGTCGGTGCCGACTTCTGGACCTGGGCTTCGTCCTGGCCCCTCGAGTCCGGCTGCGTTCGTGGGGGTGCCGGCCCGGGTGCCTGGGCGTCACCGCGGTCCGGGAGGTCCGGCGGCGGTGGAACGGGCGGAGGCACCCCGCCATCCTGCCAAAGTGGCACCTCCCGCGTCGCGTGGATCCATCCGGCGCTGCCGTTGTGACGAGCAACGGCGCAAATCTTTGGGCGCTGCCGTTGTGACGAGCGACGGCGCAAATCTTTGGGCGCTGCCGTTGTGACGAGCGACGGCGCAAATCTTTGTGCGCTGCCGTTGTGACGAGCGACCGCGCGAATCCGGTAGGCATGTATCGGCGCGAGCGACAGGACGTTCTGAGGCGCGCGCGGGCGTTTGGATACGGGCATGCCGGTGGTGCCGCCTGAAGAACAGAGGCTGTGATGCCGGGCGTCCCACCGAAGGTGCCCTCCTTCGCAGGCGCCTACTCGGCGGGCGTCGCGCACATTGCCGCCTGCATTGATCCGGGCATTGCCGAATGCGAGCGGTCGAAGCAGAGCCAGCTGAATTTCGTGGAACTGAGCGAACGGCAAGCGCGCGCCGGACTCAGGTCGTGTCTCGGCATGAGTTGATCTGGAGCGTTTTCCCTCGGATATCCCACGGGCCCGTTTGATTTCGGAGCGG
>JBBRVZ010000029.1:0-40322 GCA_038246445.1 Mycobacteriales bacterium | reverse complement strand
GATGGACATGCTCTACGCCCTGCGCGACACACTCACCATCCACCGAATAAACACCACAACCCCAGGTCACGCCGCATCCCAGCAAAACCCGAACCAGCAGGTCAGCCCCCGACGGGTTGCCTCATAACTACGAAAGTCGAGCTGGAAATAGCAGCCGATTTTATGATGGGCTCGATACTTGATTGCCCGCGCCGGAACGCCGCACCGTCGGCTGTTTGGCAGCTCACCGTCGAATCACCGGCACGTCACCAGGAGATCTCCGCCACGTCACCGGCAGCCCTCCGGCACCTATCGGCAGCTGTCCCGCAGTTGGCCGTCACGTCACCGCCCGGTGACGCAGGCACGATGTTCCGGTGACCCTCACATCGGATGTCGACCTGACGGCATTGCTGAGCTCCGCGCGAGTCTTTGCGCTGCCCCTGGTCGAGCGCTTCCGCGGCATCACTGTTCGGGAGGGCGTCCTGCTGAATGGGCCCGCCGGTTGGTCCGAGTTCGCGCCGTTCCGCGATTACGACGACCCCCAGTGTGTGCCGTGGCTACGGGCAGCCATCGACTCGGCCGTGACGCCGTGGCCCGCCGCCCTCCGGGACAGCGTCGAGGTGAACACCACCATCGCGGTGGTGGCGCCGAAGCGTGCGGCGGAACTGGTCCGCGCCTCGGGGTGCCGGACGGCGAAGGTGAAGGTCGCCGATCCGCGGGTCGATCTCGGCGCCGACGTGGAAAGAGTTGCCGCGGTGCGGGAGGCACTCGGTGCGACCGGCCGTATCCGGGTGGACGCGAATGCCGCCTGGACCGTCGACGAGGCCGTGGCCGCCATCGATGCGCTCGACACCGCTGGTCAGGGGCTCGAGTATGTCGAGCAGCCGTGCCGCACGCTGCCGGAGCTGGCGGAGGTCCGGCAACGGGTCCGGCCGCCGATCGCAGCGGACGAGTCCATCCGGCAGGCGGACGACCCGCAACGCGTTGCTCTTTCCGGTGCCGCCGATATCGCGGTGATCAAGGTGGCGCCCCTGGGTGGGGTACCGGCGGCTCTGCGGATCGCCGCCGCAGCCGGCCTGCCGGTCGTGGTCTCGTCCGCCGTCGATTCATCCGTCGGTCTTGCGGCCGGTCTTGCGCTGGCCGGCGCGCTGCCGGAGCTTCCCTACGCCTGCGGGCTGGGTACCGCATCGCTGATGCGGGCCGATGTGACCTCGCACCCGCTCGTACCCATTGATGGCGTCGTACATGTGCCGCGCGTGGCCCCGCGGCCGGATCGGCTGGCGTCCGTACGGGCCGATCCGGAGGTGACCCGGTACTGGCTCGACCGGCTGCAAAGAGTAGCCGCGCTCTTGGGTTGACCTCGCCCACAGATCCGGTCCTGCGGCCGTGGATGCCCGGCGCCCGGAAAGGACCTTGGACCCTGGTACGACCGATGAGCCGCGCACATGATCGTGGCATGGTCGAGATATCCGCCCCTGTCACCACGTTGACCGAGGGGGAGTGCTGGGAACTTCTGAATTCCACCGAATTCGGGCGGCTCGCACTGAGCGTTGCGGATCAACCCGAGATCTTTCCGATCAACTTCGCGGTGCAGAACGGCACCTTCGTCTTCAGGACGAACCAGGGCACCAAACTGGCCGCATTGACGATCAACAAGTCGGTGGCGCTGGAAATCGACGGGTACGGCGACGACGGCGGTTGGAGCGTTGTCGTGAAGGGTCACGCCCACGCGGTGGAATGGGGCGAGGATTTCGAAGAGGCGCGAGTGTCCAGCCTGCGACCGTGGGTGGCGACCAGTAAGCCCGTGTTCGTCCGGGTCAAGCCCGCCGAAATCACCGGCCGACGCTTCCTGTTCGGGCCCGAGCCCGACGTTCTATGACCGCCGCCTGATCAGCCGCTTCGACGCGAACCGCCCCGACCGCGGCCGTTGCAGTTGTAGCCAGCGACAATGGCGGATGTGAACCCGTCGACCGCACTGGCCCGTGTTCTGGTCGACGAGTTGATCGCCTGCGGTATTGCCGACGTCGTTCTCTCGCCCGGGTCCCGCAACGCCCCGCTGTCCATGGCGCTTCATGATGCGGATGCCGCAAGCCGCCTGCGCCTGCACGTCCGCATCGACGAGCGGACCGCCGGCTTTCTCGCGCTGGGTCTCGCCCGCGGATCCGGCCGCCCGGCGGCGGTCGTCACGACCTCGGGAACCGCGGTGGGCAACCTGCACCCCGCCGTCCTGGAAGCCCATCACGGCGCCGTGCCTATGTTGGTGCTGTCCGCCGACCGGCCCCCGGATCTACGTGACGTCGGTGCCAACCAGACGATCGACCAGCGCCTGGTCTTCGAAGGGGCCCTCCGGTTCTTTCACGAATTTGCTGTGGCGCAACGGGTCCCGGGTCAGAACGCCCGCTGGCGATCGATGGTGTGCAGGGCCGTCGCCGCGGCCGCCGGGCGGCCGGGTCCCGCCGGACCGGTGCAGCTCAACCTGCCGCTCGCCGACCCGCTGCTACCGGACCCGGACGAGGAGGCGATCGACGGGTGGCCGGAATCGCTGACCGGCCGCGACGGACCCTGGACCACCGTCGTCGGAGCGGAGGCGACCTACGGTCCGGCGGTTCCCGCACCTGAGCCGGGCGAACGGGTGCTGTTCCTCGCCGACCTCACCCACCCGTGGGCGGCAGCGGTGGCCAACACCGGCCACCTGGTGGTTTCCGAGGCCGGAGGCGCCGCCGGTTCTTCCGTCCTGGCCGCGGGGATGCACCTGTTAGGTGCGGGTGACTTCTTGGACGCGGCCACTCCTGACCGGGTGATCGTGCTCGGCCGGCCGACCCTGTTCCGCCAGGTGCAGCGACTGCTCGGGAACCCGCGGGTGACGGTGGACGTCATTGCCCATCCGCAGTGCTACGCAGACCCGCCCGGGTTGGCCCGCACGGTCGCCGCCGGGTGGCCGGACCTGCGTCACCTGCCGGACGAGCAGTGGTTCACCCGGTGGCGGGCGGCCAATGCAGCGGCGGCCCGGGCCGTCCGCACATTGCTCGACGCCAAGGACATCAACTTCTCACCCCGGCTCGCCCGAGACCTGCTGGCGGCCCTGCCGTCGCGCGCGACGCTGGTCGTGGGGTCCTCGCAGTCACCGCGCGACATCGCCTTGGCCTCCGCGTCGAGGGACGGCGTCAACCTGGTGGCCAATCGCGGGGTCGCCGGCATCGATGGCTCGTTGTCCACTGCGGTTGGCGTTGCGCTCGCGGCCGGCGCCGACGACGGGCCGACCTATGCGCTGCTCGGCGACCTGACCGCGGTGCACGACATCACCGGTCTGGTCATCGGTCCGCACGAACCTCGACCCGACCTGACGATCGTCGTCAGCAACAACGACGGCGGCGCCATCTTCTCCACCCTGGAACCGGGAGAAGCACGTCACTCCAGCGCTTTCGACCGCGTCTTCGGCACGCCGCACGGGGTCTTGCTCGCGGGCCTCGTGGAGGGCTGCGGCGCCGAGCATGTCCTGGTGTCCACCGCCGACGAGCTGGCCGACGCCATCGCCGAGCCGGCGGAAGTCGGGCCCGTCGGCATCAGGGTGCTGGAGGTGCCGACATCACGCACGGACCTCGCCGCAACAGTGCGTGAGATGGCAGAGGCGGTGCGCGCGGCGATCTGAGGCGAACCAGCTGCCGCGCAAGAGCGAACCGTCAGCCTTGTGCACCACCGGGGCGCGGCAAACATCTTCGGCTGAAGATATGAACGGGCAGGAGGTGCTGAGTCGCCGTCCACGCCGGGCCCGTCGCGGACGGCCTCCGGCGCCGCCGCAGAGAGCTGAGTCGCCCTCTAGACATGAACGATCCGCCGCGCGCAACGTGCTGCGGCACGACACATAGTCACGGTAGGTCCGACGGCCCTACCGTGGATCGAGCTCCGGGTGCAACGTCGAGAAGCAGGGACTTGCGCTCGAGGAGTGAGCATGCAAAATTCAACGGACACCACCGATCAGGCGGACGCCGGGGTGCAGCCCGGACGGGATCAGGCCGCCGCGCCGGACATGGGGCCGGTGCCTCGTCAGGAGCACTGGCGGGGGCGCCGGCTGCCTGTTTGGTTGTTACTCCTATGGGGCGATCGTCGGTGGAGAATTGCTGCCGCGGTGGCCGTTGCAGGCGTCTTTGGCGCAATCACCGGATGGGTCACTCCTCGTGGACCGGCGACCGCCGCCCAGGCACTGTCCGCGTTGATCGTCAGTCTTGCAGTAGGCCTGACCTGTGGGTTCGTGATGCGCTCACGCTGGGCCATGCTGCTCGGACCCCTGGCGTTCGTGGGAGTGTTCGAACTGGTCCGGTTCAGCGCTGTGGGCCCGACCGTCGACGCGCCGGACCTGAGCAGCCTGCTCGGTACCGCGGTGGCGGCCGCCGGGCGAGGTTTTTCAGGCATCCTCATCATCGTGCCCATGATGCTGGGTGCAGCGCTGGGTGCCGGTGTCGCCCGGCGCGTTCGAGGAGATCGGGCAGCGAGTGGCGGGCGATGGGGTGCGTTGGCTCGGATTGCCCGTCGAGGCGTGAGTGCCGTTGTTGCGCTTGCTCTGGTGGTGCTGGGGGTGTTCGTCGCGCGGCCGGGCACTACCTCGGCGATCCTCGGGTCCGACGGGCTGCCGCTGCCGGGAAGCGTCGCCGAACTCTCCCGGACCGACATCGGTGGCCACGACCTGTCCATGATGATTCGCGGTGACGATGTCAGCAACCCGGTGCTGTTGTTCCTCGCAGGCGGACCGGGAGGGGCGGAATTCGGCGCGATGAGACGTCACGGTCAGGCGTTGGAGCAGGACTTCGTTGTGGTCACTCTCGACCAGCGCGGAACCGGGTCGTCGTACGACCAGATCGAGCCCACGTCGACGCTGACCCTTCCGGAGGCGGTCATCGACGTCGAAGGCGTGACCAACTACCTACGGGAGCGGTTCGGTCAGGACAAGGTGTATCTGGTCGGCCAGTCGTGGGGCACCACCTTGGGAGTGCTTGCCGTGCAGGCGCATCCGGAACTGTTCCACGCTTTCGTGGGAGTGGGCCAAATGGTCAGCCAGCGGGAGACGGATGTCATTTTCTACCAGGACACCCTGTCCTGGGCCAGAAGCAACGGCAACGCAGCGCTGACGGCCGAGTTGGTGGCCATGGGTCCGCCGCCGTGGACGAACGTCTTGAACTACTCCACGGTGCTGGGCTACGAGCAGGACGTCTATCCCTACGACCACGGCGCCAACGCCGAAGGGGCCGGGCAGATGACGGAAAACCTGCCGGTGGGGGAGTACGGCCTGATGGACACGGTCAATCTCGCCCGCGGCCTTGCCGATTCGTTCGCCTTGCTCTACCCGCAGCTGCAGGACATCGACTTCCGGGTCGACGTGCCCAGTCTCGACGTGCCCGTCTACCTGGTCGAAGGACGCTACGAACCCAGAGGACGCTCCGACCTCGCCAAGCAGTGGTTCACCCGCCTGCAGGCCCCGACCAAACGGTGGATCGAATTTCCCACGTCCGGGCATCGCCCATTGTTCGAGCAACCGGAGTTGTTCCATCAGCTGATGACGCAGACCGTATTGCAGACACCGTGACCCTCCGGGAGCTCGTGACGATCGCGAGCAAGAACCGTCGCTCCGCTGGTGGTGACGGAAAGGGTCGGGCCTGACGACCGTTGCCCGCAACGCCACCGGCCAGATCCGGACGGCAAAACCCTTGTCGCTGGTTCCGCGTGCCGCATGACTAAAGCGATGACGCCGGATCAGCCGGCAGAGGAGATGTACCCCATCAATTGCTCTTGCTCGGTCTCCAGCTCATCGACCCGGATCTTGACGATGTCGCCGATCGAGACGATGCCGGCGAGCTCGCCGTCGACGAGCACCGGCATGTGCCGGAAGTGCTGATCCGTCATGGTTCTGGCCAGTGCACGCACCTCATCCGCGGGGGTGCAGGTGCTCACGTCGGCGGTCATGATGGCGCTCACCGGCATGTCCAGCACGTCGGCACCGTAGGAGTCCAGCGCATGCACGACGTCCCGTTCGCTGACGATCCCGCGAACGCTGCGTCCATCGGGTGACACCACGAGTGCGCCGACCCGGTGCCCGACGAGATCGCTGATCACCTGGGCCACCGTGGCGCCGGATCCGACGGTCGCGACGGCAACGCCCTTCTTGGCCAGTACATCCTTGACGCGCATGTGAGCCTCCCCGCAGCCGGTGGCTCGTCCGCGGATAAGCGTTCGGTCCCGGCGTGCGGGATCAGAATAGTCCGCTTCGCAGGATCCGACCCGGTGACGGCGCGCCGAGTTCGCCGGAATCGGGTGCACGGACCGCTCGAGGAACAACCTCGATCAACAGCGCAGAGCGCGTCAGCCCCGGGACTCCAGTGCGTCACGGATCGGAATCATCTTGATCTGCGCCTCGCGCGCCTCGATATCGGGCTGCGAGTCGGCAACGATCCCGCAGCCGGCCATCAGACGGACGCTGCGGCCGTTGACCTGAGCGCACCGCAGGGCGATCGCGAAATCGCCGTCACCTCGGCTGTCCATCCAGCCGACCGGCGCCGCGTAACGACCGCGGTGCATCGGTTCCAACTCGCGAATCACCTGCCGCGCAATGGTTGTCGGGCTGCCACCGACGGCTGCGGTGGGATGCAGGCGGGCCGCCAGGTCCAGTGCGGTCGGTGCCCGATGATCGAGGCGACCAACGATGTCGGTGGACAGATGCGTCAGATTGGCCAGTTCCAACGGCACCGGCGCGGAGGGGATATCCAGTTCATCACAAGCCCTGGCCAGGACCTCTGCGACCGAGTGCACCGCATAGGCGTGTTCGGCGATGTCTTTCGCACTGCCCAGCAGGCCCGCGGAGACCGCGTCACCGGTGTGTTCCTTCCACGCGGTCCCGGCGAGCACCCGGGATGCGATCAGGTCCCCGGAGCGTCGGATCAGCAATTCGGGACTGGCGCCGACCAACCCCTCGACGGCAAAGGTCCAGCAGTCGGGGTAGGCGGCCGCAAGGTGGTGGAGCAGAAACCGCTCGTCGACCGGACGGCTGGTGGTCGCCTCGAGATCGTGTGCCAGTACGACCTTCTGCAATTCGCCCGCGCGGATCCGGGCGGTGGCCGCATTGACCGCGCAGGTGAATCCGGCGACCGACAGATCGGCGTCGGCGTAGCTGACCCGGCCGGGCGGCCGGATCGGTAGCGCACGCTCGGCAATGGGCACGTGGTTGCTCCGGATCGTGGTGCGCAAGCACGTCACGCCGTCGCTCCCGATGACGGTGCTGGGCACGACAGCTACCGAGACGTCGTCATCGTCGAAGCCGAGGGAGACGAAGGCCAGCGGTCCGCTGCCCCGGGTACCGAGCGGATCGTCGATCCGCAGCCCGTCGCAGACGCCGGCGAACCACCGCTGAATCTGCTCCGCGGCGTCCGGACCGGTCGTTGTCAAACGGTCGTACTCGCCCCAGCCGACGAACCCGGTCCCGGCCTGGACAAAACACAGGGTTCCGGTCGGCCGGCCCAACTCGTTCAGCAGTGCGCCGGTGAGATCCACCCGCTCGGACACCGCCGTCACCGCCAGACGGGTCGTCGGCACGGCAGTCACGAGCGCCAACAGTAGTCGTCCTGCGGGCCGGGCCCATTCATGCGGCAGGTGATCCTCGCCGCCATAGACTTCCCCTGATGACGGCACACGGGGGCCCGGATGCCGCACCGGGCTCGTCGGCACCAGCGGCCCCGACCACATCCGGGTCAGCGCCCGGGACGGTGAGCGACGCCGCCGAGCGCCGGCGACCGGGTTGGCGATGGGCTGCGCGGGGCGTGCTGCTCGCCGCGGTTGCGATCACGGTCATGGCCATCGCGCTCTTCATCGGAATGCGGAGCAACGATGCGGCCATCGACGAGCACCTCGGGTCGGCAACCGCAACCGTGCTGTCCGTCTCCCCACTTCGTACGGGAGTCGAGTTCGTCGACGTCACCGGCGCCACCGTCCGGCCGGAGGGTGGGGTGCTGTACCCGGGTCTGCTGTCCTTCGATCAGCAGTTCGTGGTCGAGTACTCGACCACAGACCCGCAGATCGCCAGGGTCGCCGGCCGTACCGCGTCGGTCGGCACGCTGGTGCTGCTGACGGTCACGGCGGTGACCTGGATCCTCTGCGTTCCGCTGTGCTGGTGGTGTCTGCGGCACAGCGGGCTCGCACTCTTCGGATGGCGGCGCCGGCTCGTCATCGCCGGGCCGCCGTGGGGCAGCCGGCCCTGATGTTTCCCGCACCTGCGACCGGCATCACGCTGCGGTCATTGGTGCTGCCGGATCGGTAGGCTTCCCGCTCATGGGTACCGGGAACGCGTGATGACTAGGGCTGGGCTCGAGAAGGAGCCGCGCCAGGTGGCGGCGATGTTCGATGCCGTCGCGCAGCGGTACGACCGCACGAACACCATCCTGTCCGGTGCGCAGGACAGAAGGTGGCGGCGGCACACGGTCCGCGCTCTGCAGTTGCTGCCCGGACAGAAGGTGCTCGACGTCGCGGCCGGTACGGGGGTCTCCACCACGGCGCTGGCCAACACCGGCGCCTGGTGCGTGGCAACCGACTTCTCGGTCGGGATGCTGGCGGCGGCCAAGTCGGATTTCCGTTTACCGCGGGTCGCCGGCGACGCGCTGCACCTGCCGTTCGCGGACGAGACCTTTGACGCCGTCACGATCTCGTTCGGGCTCCGCAACGTCGAAGATCCCGGCGCCGCGCTGCAGGAGTTTGCGCGGGTGACCCGACCGGACGGCCAACTGCTGGTCTGCGAGTTCTCCCGGCCCCGTCCGGCGCCGATCCGCTGGGGCTACCAGTGGTACCTGCGCAGTGTGCTCCCGGCGTTGGCCCGGCGGGTGTCGTCGAACCCTGAGGCCTACACCTATCTGCAGGAGACCATCGACGCGTGGCCGGACCAACCGGCTCTTGCGCGGATGATCGCCCGGTCCGGCTGGACGGACGTCGTCTGGCGGAACATGACGTTCGGCGTGGTCGCGCTGCACCATGCTGTCCGCCGTACGGGTTGAGCGGCCGCTGACCTCCGACCGCCGTCACGGCTCGAGCCGTCGGTATGGCGGCTGACGCCCTTGGTGTACGCGGCCGGTCGCGAGTCCTACACTGGGGTTTGAATGCTCGTGAATGAATTCACAAACCCAATCGCCTGTCCGCCGCCGGCTCGGTGCCCGCCCAGGCCTGACTTCAAAGCCAGCTTTCGAAGGCGTCCGGGGAGGTCCCGATGAGCTTGTCCAACGCAGCGCATGATGCCGACAATTCGGCCGAGGTGATCGTTGTCGGTGCCGGCCCGGCCGGGTCCACCGTCGCGACCTACCTGGCCCGCTCCGGCGTCGATGTGCTGCTGCTGGAGAAGTCGACCTTTCCCCGGGACAAGGTGTGTGGCGACGGGCTCACGCCGCGCGGGGTGAAGCAGGTGCTGGCCCTGGGCGTCGACGTCTCGGGTGACGACTGGATGAAGAACAAGGGTTTGCGGGTGGTCGGCGGCGGCACCAGCCTGGAGCTGCCGTGGCCGGTCCTACAGGACTTCCCGGACTTCGGTCTTGTCCGGCCGCGACGGGACTTCGACGAGATGCTCGCCATGCTCGCGGTCAAGGCCGGGGCGCGGATGCGGGTTGCTACCACGGTCACCGGACCGGTGCGGGACGAGCGGACCGGCCGGATCACCGGCGTCACCGCCAAGACCCAGGACGGCCCGGCAGAGTTCGCCGCGCCGCTGGTACTGGCCTGCGACGGCGTGTCGGCCCGGGTGGCTCTGGGCATGGGCATCAACAAGCGCGACGACCGGCCGCTGGGCGTCGCGGTGCGCAGGTACTACCAGAGCCCGAGCCGCACCAACGACGACTACCTCGAATCGCACCTGGAGCTCTGGGACCGATCCGACCCCGCCAAGGCGAAGTTGCTACCCGGGTACGGCTGGATCTTCGGACTGGGTGACGGCACGGTCAATGTCGGCCTGGGCATGCTGAATTCGTCGAAAGCCTTCGGCAAGACGGATTACCGCGCGCTGCTGCGCACCTGGCTGGCGGGCACCCCGGAGGAATGGGGACTGCGCGAGGAGAACGCGATCGGCCCGATCGGCGGGGCCGGCCTACCGATGGGCTTCAACCGCACCCCGCACTACGCCGACGGCCTGTTGCTGGTCGGTGACGCAGGCGGGGCGGTCAACCCGTTCAACGGCGAGGGCATCGCGTACGCGATGGAGTCGGCGAGCATTGCGGCCGAGTCCGTGCTGCAGGCGCTGGGCCGGCCGGAGGGCCAGAGCCGGGAAGCCGCCCTGCACGGGTACGAGACGGCCATGAAGGACCACCTTGGCGCGTACTACCGACTTGGCGGTATCTTCTCCACGCTGATCGGCAAGCCTACTTTCATGAAGGCGGCGACCCGATTGGGTTTGCCGCGCAAGGATCTGATGTACCTGGTGCTCAAATTGCTTGCCGGGCTGTACGACAGCCGGGACGGCGACTGGGCGGATCGCATCGTGCGGTCGCTGACCAGGATGGCGCCGAGTGTCTAGCGTGGGTCCTTGTCGGTGTCCGACTGTCCCGGGGAGGGCTCTGCCGTGCTGAGTGCGTATCTGCCCATCGTCATCCTGCTGGTGATCGTCACCGGATTCGCGCTCACCATGGTCACGGTCGTGACCGACGGCCTGGGTCCGCGGCGCTACAACCGGGCCAAATTGGATGCCTACGAATGCGGCATCGAGCCGACCCCGCTGCCGGCCGGCACGGCGGGACGCTTCCCGATCAAGTTCTATCTGACCGCCATGCTGTTCATCGTCTTCGACATCGAGATCGTGTTCCTCTACCCGTGGGCGCAGTCGGCGGTCCCTCTTGGAGTGCTCGGCCTGGTCGAGATCATGCTTTTCATGGCCACCGTCGGCGTGGTCTACGCCTACGCCTGGCGTCGCGGCGGGTTGGATTGGGACTGATGGCACCCGCGGCAGTCCGGTGAATGTGGCAGGCCGTCGCCGGCCCCATTGATCAGGCCGCGGAGCACGAGGCTGAGCTGACCTGCGATTCACGGGGCAGGGCGTTCGGCGTTTGCAGTGGACGACTCGCACCGGGCGACCGATGCGGCCGTTAGGAACGATTGTGGCACAACGCGTTAAGGGCGAGGGCGGACGGATGACCCCGGCCGGACCAGTCCACCGGGGTGATGAAGGGAGCAGGACAATGGGCCTGGAAGAGAAACTTCCGAGCGGCGTGCTGTTGACCAGCGTCGAGAAGTTGGTGAACTGGACGCGCAAGGCGTCGCTGTTCCCGGCCACGTTCGGACTGGCGTGCTGCGCGATCGAGATGATGACGACCGGCGCACCGCGATATGACCTCGGCCGGTTCGGCATGGAGGTGTTCCGTGCCTCACCCCGGCAGGCCGATCTGATGATCGTCGCCGGCCGGGTCAGCCAGAAGATGGCGCCCGTTCTGCGCCAGATCTACGACCAGATGGCGGAGCCCAAGTGGGTGCTGTCGATGGGGGTCTGCGCGTCGTCGGGCGGGATGTTCAACAACTACGCGATCGTCCAGGGCGTGGATCACATCGTGCCGGTCGATATGTACCTACCCGGCTGCCCCCCTCGGCCGGAGATGCTGATCGACGCGATCCTCAAACTGCACGCCAAGATCATGGACGAGCCGCTCGGCCCCAAACGGGCCGCCGAGATGCTGGGCGAGCGCACCGAACTCGTGCCGTCCTCGGTGCGGTACGGCAAGCTTCCGGCGCCGATCGGTACCCCCGAGGTCAATGTCGGCCGTCCGAGTGCCGCTCAGAGTGGTGCGGGTCGCTGATGCCTGAGCCGAGAAACTCCGGGGAACGGGTTCCGGATCAGAAGACGCCGCCGAGCCGCGACGCCCAGGATGCCCCCGCGGCGTCCGGGGGTGTCGGCGTGACCTCCACGGGAGGCAACGACTCCGCCGAGAGCGGCACCACCGCGGCCGGCGCCTACAGTGCCGGCGACACGCCGGCGGAGAAGCCCAGCGGAACGACATCGGACGCCGCCGCCGAGGGCGGCGCCGGAACGGGCGCCGCCCAGACCGCGTTGCAGGATCCGAGTGCACCCGGCGGGGTATCCGCCCGCACGGGCATGTCGGCTGCACCGCTGGGTGCTGCGGCGACCGGCGTCGAGCGCACCGGGATGTTCGGGGTCCAGGGCTCCGGCGACACCACGGGTTTCGGCCTGCTGGTCCGTGAGCCGTTCACGCCCGCTCCGGCCGAGCGTCCCTACGGTGGGCCGGCAGGAGTGCGCGGAGCGGGCGACGAGCGGAGCAGCGGCTCCGGCCGTTCCGGCGAGTTCGACGAAGTGGCGGACGCGTTGTTCGCTGCCATGGCAGCCCGGTCCATTCCGCCGGAAGCGCTGCTGCAGATCACCGTGGCCAACGGCGAGATCACCTTCTACGTCTCGCGTGAGTACCTCACCGCCATCCTGTGGGCGGTGCGGGACGACGAATCCCTGCGGTTCGAGATGGCGTCGTCCATCTCCGGCGTGGACTACGGCGAGAAGGTCCCCCGGCGACTGCATGTCGTCTATGAGATGACGTCGATGACGTACCGCCGACGCATCCGGCTGGAGGTCGCCGTCGACATCGACGACGCGCACGTCCCGAGCGCGGTGGCGGTCTACCCGACCGCTGACTGGCAGGAGCGGGAGATCTGGGACATGTTCGGGATCAACTTCCCCGGACACCCGGGACTCACCCGGATTCTCATGCCCGACGACTGGATCGGCCATCCCCAGCGCAAGGACTACCCGCTCGGCGGCATCCCGGTGGAATACAAGGGCGCCGAGATTCCGTCACCGGATCACCGGAGGTCGTACTCATGAGCGAGAACTTTGGACCCGCAACCGGATCGGCGACCGGAGATCGGGCGCATCCGCCAGGGGGGACGGGTCCCACGACGGCCTTCGCCGAGGACTTCCTGCCGCCCGACGTCCAGGATGCTGCCTCCCGGCAGCGCGGTGACGACACGCTGCGCCGGGCCAGGGGCACGGACACCACCGAGGGGCGGATGTTCACCGTCACCGGCGGCGACTGGGACGAGCTGCTCGCCACCACGGAATTCGACAACGACGAACGCATCATCATCAACATGGGGCCGCAGCACCCTTCCACGCACGGCGTGCTGCGACTGATCCTCGAACTCGAGGGCGAGACCGTCGTGCAGGCCAGGTCTGTCATCGGTTACCTGCACACCGGCATCGAGAAGTCCTGCGAGTACCGGACCTGGACGCAGGGGGTTACCTTCGTCACCCGGGCCGACTACCTGTCGCCGGCGTTCAACGAGGCGGCCTACTGCCTTGCCATCGAGAAGCTCCTGGGGATTGAGGTCCCCGTGCGCGCCCAGGTGATCCGGGTGCTGCTGATGGAGCTCACCAGGATCTCCTCGCACCTCGTCGCTGTCGCCACCGGTGGCATGGAACTCGGTGCGCTGACGGGCATGACGGCCGGCTTCCGCGAGCGCGAGGAAGCGCTGCACCTGATGGAGTTCCTCACCGGGCTGCGGATGAATAGCGCGTTCATCCGGCCGGGCGGCGTTTCGCAGGAATTGCCCGAGGGCTACGTCGACCGGATCAACCAGTTCATCACGGTGATGGAGTCGCGGCTGCCCGAGTACGACAAACTCCTGTCGGGGCAACCGATCTGGAAGGCGCGCATGGTCGGTGTCGGCATCCTGCCGCTCGAGGCGTGCATGCAGCTCGGTATCACCGGGCCGATCCTGCGATCCGCGGGGCTGCCGTGGGATCTGCGGAAGGTCACGCCGTACTGCGGCTACGAGGACTACGAATTCGAGGTACCGACGTCCACCGACGCCGACTGCTACTCGCGGTTCCTGTTGCGGCTGGCCGAGATGTGGGAATCGCTGAAGATCATGAAGCAGGTGGTCAAACGGCTCGAGGAACCGGGTCCGGTGATGGTGGCGGACCCGAAGATCGGCTGGCCGGCCCAGTTGTCGATCGGCTCGGACGGGATGGGCAACTCGCTGGAATACATCCGCAAGATCATGGGCCAGTCGATGGAGTCGCTGATCCACCACTTCAAGCTGGTGACCGAGGGTTTCGAAGTGCCCGCGGGCCAGGCGTACGCGGCCGTCGAGAACCCGCGCGGTGAACTCGGCTGCCACGTGGTGTCCGCTGGCGGGACAAGGCCCTGGCGGGTGCATCTGCGAGACCCAGGGTTCGTGAACCTGCAGGCGATGCCGGCGATGGCGGAGGGTTCGATGATCGCCGACGTTGTTGCCGCGGTCGCGTCGATCGACCCCGTCATGGGCGGGGTGGACCGATGACCACACCATTCGAGAGAGGGGGAACCGCGGCATGAGCGGCGATCACAATCGGCGGATCGGGGTCCCGGTCTTCCTGCCGTCCGATGTCGTCTTCGACGAGCTGACGCACGATCGCGCCACCGAGCTCATCTCCAGATACCCGGAATCCCGGTCGGCGCTGCTGCCGCTGCTGCACCTGGTGCAGTCCGTCGAAGGGTGCGTGTCGCAGGCGGGCATCGAGTTCTGCGCGACCCGGCTGCAGCTAACCGTCGCCGAGGTCTCGGCCGTCGCGACGTTCTACACCATGTACAAGCGCACCCCGTGCGGTGAGCACCTGATCAGTGTCTGCACCAATGCGCTGTGCGCCGGCCTGGGCGGCGACGCGATCTACGCCACGCTGTCGCAGCACCTGGGCGTCGGGCACGAGGAAACCTCCGGCGACCCGGGCATGCCGGGTTCCATCACCCTGGAGCACGCAGAGTGCTTGGCGGCCTGCGATCACGCACCGGTGCTGCAGGTGAACTACGAGTTCTTCGACAATCAGACCCCTGACGCAGCGCTGGATCTCGTCGGCGCGTTGCAGGCAGGGGAGCGGCCCTCACCGACCCGTGGTGCGCCGCTCACCGACTTCAAGTCCGTGGCACTCGAGATCGCCGGCATCTACCCGGATCTCGAAACCCGGGTCGAGGCGCCGACGGCGTCGGTACCGACGCTGCGCGGAGCAGTCCTCGCCGAGCACACCGATCAGCGGGCGCCGGTGATGCCCGAGTCCTACGACATGCCGGCGCTGCCGGAGAAGAAGTGATCCGGTAGAGGTGAGAAGCACCCGTGACAGCAGCACCCGTGACAGCAGCACCCGTTGCGGCAACGCATCCGTTGCCGCAGAGCACTTTCGCACTGCACAGCACTTTCGCACCGCACAGCATTGTGTTACAGCGCAGCATTTGGTCACCGCACAGCATCCCGTCACCGCAGAGCATCCCGTCACCGCAGAGCATCCCGTCACCGCAGAGCATCCCGTCACCGCAGAGCACCGGGCCGGAGCAGAAATGAGGAGCCCGCAATGAGCACCCCCTCCGATTCGTCCCGGCCATCGGAACTACAGCCGCCGGCCGGCGGGCCCGCAGACCCGGCGTCGTCGGGCTCTGTACCTGCGCCGGCGACGACACCACCGCCCGGTGCGGTGCCGCCGCCGTCGGCGACGCCCGCCGGGGTCGCCGCCTCCAGCGAAATAGGCCCCGGGACGTATAGCTCGCCCGGCACGGGCGAGGCTCCCGACCCGATCCCGGTGACGATCATCCCGGGGGTCGTCCAGCCGACCGCACCGACCGGTCCGCTGACGGCTGCCGACGCACAGCGAAACGCGACGCCTGCACAGGACGAGAACATCAACCTCCCGACCCCGGCCGACGGTGCCGCGCCACTCACTCCGGTGCTGACCCGGCGATGGGCGTCGCCGCGTTCGTGGAGCATCGACACCTACCGCCAGCTCGATGGCTACCAGGCCGTCCCCGCGGCGCTGGCCGTCGATCCCGGCCGGCTGACCGAGCTGATCAAGAACTCCGGCCTTCGCGGCCGGGGCGGCGCCGGGTTCCCGACCGGCCTGAAATGGTCCTTCCTGCCCCAGGGCGAGACCAAGCCGCACTACCTGGTGATCAATGCCGACGAGGGAGAACCGGGAACCTGCAAGGACATTCCGCTGATGATGGCGGACCCGCACTCGCTGATCGAAGGCTGCATCATCACCTCGTACGCGATCCGGGCGGCGTTCTGCGCGATCTACATCCGCGGTGAGGCAATACACGCCATGCGACGCGTGCAGCATGCCGTCAACGAGGCGAAGGCCGCTGGGCTTCTCGGACAGAACATCCTGGGCTCTGGATACAACCTGGAGATCGTGGTGCACGGCGGCGCCGGTGCGTACATCTGCGGTGAGGAAACGGCGCTGCTCGACTCCCTCGAGGGTCGCCGCGGCCAGCCCCGGCTCAAGCCGCCGTTCCCCGCCGTCGCCGGCCTGTACGCCTCGCCGACCGTGGTCAACAACGTGGAGACGATCGCCTCCGTTCCGGCCATCGTGCTGGGCGGGTCCGACTGGTACCGGTCGATGGGCACGGACAAGTCGCCCGGACCGAAGATCTTCTCGCTGTCCGGGCATGTCACCCGGCCGGGTCAGTACGAGGCGCCGATGGGCACCACCCTGCGGCAGCTGCTGGTCTCGGCCGGCGGCATGCTCGACGGCATCCCACTGAAGTTCTTCACCCCCGGCGGATCGTCCACGCCGATCTTCACCCCCGAGCACCTGGACGTCCCGCTGTCCTTCGACGACGTCGCGGCCGCCGGTTCCATGCTCGGAACCACTGCGCTGATGTGTTTCAACGAGACGGTCTCCGTGCCGTGGGCCGTCTGGAAGTGGCTGGAGTTCTACAAGCACGAGTCGTGCGGGAAGTGCACGCCGTGCCGCGAGGGCACCGGCTGGCTGGTACAGATCCTGCGCCGGATCGTCTCCGGTTCGGGCACGCTCGAAGATCTGGACACCATGACCGACGCCGCGTCGAACATCGCCGGAAGGTCGTTCTGCGCGCTCGGTGACGCCGCTGCGACGCCGATTCTGTCCGGCTTCAAGTACTTCCGATCCGAGTTCGAGGACCTGGTGACCGGGCGCACGCCGCCGGTCATCGAGTCACGTCTGCTGGTAGGTGCCCACTGATGACCCAAGTTGCCACGCCTCCCCTCGGCGCGCCCGCTCCAGAGCCGGAGCCGGTTCCCGAGGGGCATGTTCGGCTCACCGTCGACGGGATCAGCGTCGTCGCCCCCAAGGGTGAGCTGGTGATCCGTACCGCGGAGCGGATCGGCATCGCCATCCCGCGGTTCTGCGATCACCCGCTGCTGGAGCCGGTCGGCGCCTGCCGGCAGTGTCTGGTCGAGGTCGAGATGGCCGGCCGGCCGATGCCGAAGCCGCAGGCGTCCTGCACCCAGACCGTCGCCGACGGCATGGTCGTCAAAACGCAACTGACCTCCGAGGTCGCGGAGAAGGCGCAGCGGTCCAACCTGGAGTTCCTGCTGCTGAACCATCCGCTGGACTGCCCGGTCTGTGACAAGGGCGGGGAATGCCCGCTGCAGAACCAGACGCTGGCGAACGGCTCGGCCGCCTCCCGCCTCCGTGACCCGAAGCGGGTGTTCGTCAAGCCCATCGCGGTGTCCACCGAGATCCTGCTGGACCGCGAACGCTGTGTCCTGTGCCAGCGCTGCACCCGGTTCTCCGACCAGATCGCCGGGGACCGCTTCATCGAGCTGCTCGAACGCGGCTCCGCTCAGCAGATCGGGATCAACTCCGAAGAGCCGTTCCAGTCGTACTTCTCGGGCAACACCATCCAGATCTGCCCGGTCGGAGCGCTGACCTCGGCGGGTTACCGATTCCGGGCCAGGCCGTTCGATCTGGTCTCCACCGACACCGTCTGCGAGCACTGCGCGAGCGGTTGCGCCATGCGCACCGATCACCGCGCCGGTGCCGTCACCCGCCGGCTCGCCCGGATCGACCCGGGCGTCAACGAGGAATGGAACTGTGACAAGGGCAGGTTCGGCTTTCCGTACGTTCGGGAGCCGGACCGGCTGACCAGGCCACTGTTGCGCGGCGCCGACGGAGAACTGCACGAGGCGTCCTGGACCGCGGCGATGGCCACCGCCGCGCGCGGGCTGCTCACGGCGCGGGACAGCGGCGGGGTCGGCGTACTGACCGGTGGCCGGCTGACCGTGACCGACGCCTATGCCTACTCGAAGTTCGCCCGACTGGCACTGCGCACCAACGACATCGACTTCCGGGCGCGGGAGCATTCGGCGGAGGAAGAAGCGTTCCTGGGTGCTCGGGTCGCCGGGATGTCTCCCGACAGCGGCGCTGTGACGTACCCGGAACTGGAGAAAGCGTCCGCGGTGCTGCTCGTCGCGCTGGAGCCGGAGGAGGAGTCGCCGATCCTGTTCCTGCGTCTGCGCAAGGCCTCTCGGCAGGCCACTGCGGTGTACTCGGTGTCGGCACTGATGAGCAAGGGATTGCACAAGATGTCCGGCACGCTGATCGGTGCCGTGCCGGGGGGCGAGGCCCAAATCGTGTCCGCGCTGGCGTCCGACACCGCGGCCGCCAACGGCGTTCCCGACGCCGCGGAGCGCAACCGGCTGGCCGCGGCGCTGCGGACACCCGGCGCCGTCGTGCTCGTCGGCGAACGGGCCGCCCAGACGCCAGGGCTGCTGACCGCCGTCGCATCGTTGGCCGACGCGACCGGGGCGAGGCTCGCCTGGGTCCCGCGGCGGGCCGGGGAGCGCGGCGCGCTGGACGCCGGCGCGCTCGGTTCGCTCCTGCCCGGCGGGCGTCCGCTGGCGGACCTGGAGGCCAGGGCCGAGGTGGAAATGGCCTGGGGCGCATCGGTTCCGACCACCCCGGGCCGGGACACCGCCGGCATCCTGGCCGCCGTCGGAATCGCCGAACCGGGGGAGCTCCTCGGCGAGAGCGACCGGGTGCCAGGCCTGGCCGGTCTGCTGATCGGCGGGCTGGAGATCTCCGACCTGCCCGAGCCCGCTGCCGCCCTGGCCGCGGTGGCCAGCGCTGGCTTCGTCGTGAGCCTGGAGATCAGGACCAGCGCCGTCACCGAGTTGGCCGACGTGGTGTTCCCAGTGGCCGCCGTTCCGGAGAAGGCGGGCGCCTTCCGCAACTGGGAGGGCCGGCTGCGATCGTTCGACGCGGCACTGCCCGAGGCGGGCATGCTCGACGAGGCGAGGATCCTGGACACCCTCGGAGTCGAGATGGACGTCGACCTCTACACGCAGACCCCGGCGGCCGCCTCGGGTGATATCGCACGGCTGGGCCTCTGGTCGGGCGCGCGCTCGTCGCTCGCCGGCGATGATCATGCGGCTCAGCACGCGACACGCCGGCGACACGCCGGCGCAGGCGTGCCCGGCCGCATGATCAACACGAGCTCGGGCGCCAGTGACCCCTCCGGCGGCGAGCGCTTCGTGCTCGCGTCCTGGCGGATGAACCTGGACGGCAGCCGAGGACTCGACGGTGAGGCACACATCACCGGGACCGCGCGGCCCGACGTCGTCCGACTGTCGCCGACCGACTCCGCCCGACTGGGGTTGCGGTCCGGCGACCTGGTCACCGTGCGCGGTGCGGCAAGCGCCATCACGCTGCCGCTGAACATCACCGCCATGGTCGACGGCGTCGTGTGGCTGCCGGCGCACATCGATGGCGTCGCGACCAGCGGCAGGCTCGGCGCCGCGGTGGCCACAACGGTCGAGGTGGTGCCCGCGGTGAGCGCTCCGCCCGGCGGGCAGGCAAGATTCTCCAGCCGGAGCAGCGCGACTCCGGGTAGCGCAAGTGGCGCAGGACCGACCAGCTCAGCAGGAAGGGACAACTGATGAGCGCACCATTGCACGCCGCGGGGCAGGCGTTTCGTGCCGCCGCCGAGACCGTGCCGCTGGGTCCGGACGGATCGGTGGCGCCGTTGCTCGCCGATGACCCGTGGTGGTTGTCGCTGATCAAGGCCGTGATCATCGTCGTGCTGCTGCTGCTGCTGACACTGTTCGCGATCTGGTTCGAACGCAAGGTCGTCGGCCGGATGCAGCACCGTCCCGGCCCCAACTGGAACGGCCCGTTCGGAATCCTGCAACCGTTGGCCGACGCAATCAAGTTGCAGTTCAAGGAGGGCTTGATCCCGGCCCGCGCCGACAAGGTGATCTTCATCCTCGCCCCGGCGTTCGCGGCGATACCCGCCTTCCTGGTCTTCTCGATCATCCCGGTGGGTGGCGAGGTGACGATGTTCGGCGAGCAGACCGCTCTGCAGCTGATCGACCCGTCGGCCGGCGTGTTGCTGGGCCTGGCCCTGGCATCGATCGGGGTCTACGGGATCGTGCTCGGCGGCTGGGCATCGGGTTCGACGTACCCACTGCTCGGCGGTCTCCGGTCGGCAGCGCAGATGATCTCCTACGACGTCGCCATGGGTTTGTCCTTCGTCGCCGTCTTCCTCTACTCCGGGACGCTGTCCACCGCGGCGATCGTCTCGCAGCAGCAGCAGGGCTGGTACGTCTGGCTGCTGCCGGTGTCGTTCCTGGTGTACTGCGTCGCCATGGTCGGCGAGACCAACCGGGCACCGTTCGACCTGGCCGAGGCCGAGGGCGAGCTGGTCGGCGGCTTCCACACCGAATATTCCTCGATGCGCTTCGGGCTGTTCTTCCTGGCCGAGTACATCAACATGATCAACGTCTCGGCAATTGCCACCACGCTGTTTCTCGGCGGCTGGCACGCGCCGTGGCCCATTTCGCTGCTGCCGTTCGCCAACAGCGGTTATTGGACCGTGCTGTGGTTCTTCACCAAGGTGCTGCTGTTCCTGTTCGTCTTCGTCTGGCTGCGCGGCTCGCTTCCCCGTATCCGCTACGACCAGTTCATGTCGATCGGCTGGAAGGTGCTGATCCCGATCTCGCTGGTCTGGATCGTGCTCGTCGGCGCTGTCCGGGTGCTGCGCAACGCGGAGGGCTTCAGCACCACCGAGGTGCTGCTCTGGGTCGGCATCCCGCTGGCGCTGCTGTTGGTCGCCGCAATCGCCTGGCCGGGGAAACGGGCCCGTGACGACGACGACGTCGAAGACGACGCGATGGCCCTGGAGTCGGGCGAACCGGATGGGTCCGGCACCGTCGTCGCCGAGGCCCGCGGCCGGTACCCGGTACCGCCGATGGACCTGCAGGTCCCGGTGACGCCGATCCGTGCGGCCCGGGCCGCACCGATCGGGGGGCAGCCCAGCGGCGACCGGGTCGCGGTGCCCAGCGGCGTGGGCCCGAGAACTGCCGCAGCCAACCACGAACTGCCGGGAGGCAGCGATGTCGTTTCTTGATCCCGTCAAGGGATTCGGGGTCACCTTCTCCACCATGTTCAAGCCGGTGGTCACCGAGGACTACCCGAAGAACCCGGAGCAGACGGCCAAGCGCTGGCACGGCCGGCACCAGCTCAACCGTCACCCCGACGGGCTCGAGAAGTGCGTCGGCTGCGAGCTGTGCGCCTGGGCGTGTCCCGCGGACGCGATCTTCGTCGAGGGTGCCGACAACACCGAAGAGGCGCGCTTCAGCCCCGGCGAGCGGTACGGCAAGAACTATCAGATCAATTACCTGCGCTGTATCGGCTGCGGCCTGTGCATCGAGGCCTGCCCGACCCGTTCACTGACGATGACGAACGAGTACGAGATGGCCGATGACGACCGGCAGCGGCTGATCTACACCAAGGACATGCTGCTGGCGCCGCTGTTGCCCGGGATGGAGCAGCCGCCGCACCCGATGCGGTTGGGTGATCACGAGGATTACTACGCCCGCGGCCCCGAGTTGCTGCGCGATGCCCAGAGCGGCCAGCGCGCCGCCGGTGACGAGAGTCCAGTCGCGTCCGAGGCAGAGGAAGCCGGGACCGCGGTTCCGGTCGCGAGCCAGGCGGTGACGCCGTCGTGATGGCCCCTACCGGTGCCCTGGCTGTCTCCAGCGCTGCGGTGGCGGCGGCCGATGTTGCCGACTCCGGTGGCCAGTTGATTGCGTTCTGGATCCTGGCGCCGCTGGCCCTGCTCGGTGCCGTCGGCATGGTCTTCTCCAGGGTGGCGGTGCACTCCGCGCTCTGGCTGGTGCTCACCATGCTGTGCCTGGGCTGTCTGTACATCGCGCAGAACGCCGAGTTCCTCGGGTTCGTGCAGATCATCGTCTACACCGGCGCGATCATGATGCTGTTCCTGTTCGTGCTGATGCTGACCGGCCGGGACGCCGGTGACTCCGCGTTCGAGGTGCTCAAGCGGCAGCGCGTCATTGCCACCGTCGTCGGCCTGGCGTTTGTCACGCTGCTCGTGACAGGTCTGCTCCGCGCGCTACGTGCCGACCCGGCGGTCGGCCTGACCTCCGCGTACGAGGCCCGTGGGCCGATCGGGTCCATCGCCGAGTTGCTGTTCACCACTTACCTGTTCCCCTTCGAGCTGACCAGCGCGCTGCTGATCACCGCCGCCACCGGCGCCATGGTTCTGACGCACATCGAGAAGGCGCCCGGCGAGCGCAAGACGCAGCGTCAGCGCGTGCACGAGCGAATGCGTTCGGATCGCATCTCGCCGCTGCCCGGACCGGGCGTATTCGCCACCTCGATGTCCAACGCCACGCCCGCTCTGCTGCCGGACGGTTCCATCGCGCCCGGATCGGTGTCGGACCTGGTGGAGATCTCGGAGAGCGAGAACGTCGCGCGCCGTTTCCGGGCCGGCCGGACGCTCACCGAGATCGAGAGCGCCGACCACCCGGGCCGTGCCGACGACGGAGACGGAAACGGCGGGCGCGTCCGGTGACGCCCAACCACTACCTCGTGCTGTCCGCCCTGCTGTTCGGCATCGGCGCGGTCGGATTCCTGGTACGCCGCAACGCCATCGTGGTGTTCATGTGCGTCGAGCTGATGCTCAACGCCGTGAACCTGTCGCTGGTGACGTTCTCGAACCTGTGGGGCAACCTCAGTGGCGTCGTGTTCGCGTTTTTCGTGATGGTCGTTGCCGCCGCGGAAGTCGTCGTCGGGCTGGCGATCATCATGTCCATCTTCCGGAGCCGGCGGAGTGCCTCTGTCGACGACGCGAACCTTCTGAAGTTCTGATCGGGAGCAAGACGTGACGGGTATCTACGGGGCGTCGGTGCTGCTCATCGCACTGCCGCTGGCCGGTGCGCTGGTGCTGCTGGTGGGCGGCAGACGGCTGGATCGGGTCGGCCACATCATCGGCTGCGCAACGGTCATCGCCGCCTTCGTCCTCGGCATCGTGATCTTCGCGAACGTGCTCGGCGAGGCAGCCACCGATCGGGTGCACGAGGTCTCGGTGTTCACCTGGATCCAGGCCGGCACCCTGAACGTCGATTTCGGAATGTGGGTCGACCCGCTCTCACTGACGTTCGTGCTGCTGATCACCGGTGTCGGCTCCCTGATCCACATCTATTCCATCGGCTACATGGAGCATGACGACGAGCGGCGCAAGTTCTTCGCGTACATGAACCTGTTCGTCGCCGCGATGCTGCTGCTGGTGCTGGGCAACTCCTTCGTCACCCTGTACGCCGGTTGGGAGGGTGTCGGTCTGGCGTCGTACCTGCTGATCGGTTTCTGGTCGGACCGGCCCGCCGCGGCAACCGCCGCGAAGAAGGCATTCCTGATGAACCGGGTCGGCGACGTCGGCCTGGTCCTCGCGATCTTCCTGATCTTCAAAGAGACCGGCACCGTCTCCTTCAGCGGCGTGTTCGCACAGATCGAACAGGTGGCCGCGCAGTCACCGGGCACCGTCACCGTCATCGGCCTGCTACTTCTGCTCGGTGCCTGCGGCAAGTCCGGTCAGGTTCCCCTGCAGGCCTGGTTGCCCGACGCCATGGAGGGTCCGACCCCGGTCTCCGCGCTCATCCACGCGGCGACGATGGTCACCGCCGGCGTCTATCTGATCGCCCGTAGCTCGCCGATCTTCGACCTCACCACGGACGGGTTGCTCGTCGTCGCCATCATCGGCACGATCACCATCCTGGTCGGCTGCATCGGCGGTTGCGCGAAGGACGACATCAAGAAGGTCCTTGCCTACTCGACGGTGTCGCAGATCGGCTACATGTTCCTGGCGGTGGGCCTTGGCGCCGGCGTCTATGCCCTGGGCATCCTGCACCTGCTGACCCACGGCTTCTTCAAGGCGGGGTTGTTCCTCGGGGCCGGCTCGATCATGCACGGCATGAACGACCAGGTGGACATGCGGCATTACGGCGGCCTGGCCCGCCGGATGCCGATCACCTTCGCCACCATGGCCTGCGGTTACCTGGCGATCATCGGGTTCCCGTACTTCTCCGGGTTCTTCTCCAAGGACCCGATCATCGAGGCCGCCTTCTCCGCGGAAGGCGCCGAGGGCTGGATCCTGGGTTTCGCCGCCCTGATCGGCGCTGGCATCACCGCGTTCTACATGACCCGATTGATGATCATGACCTTCTTCGGTGAGCCGCGGTGGAAGGAACTTCGCTCGCCGGACGGGCGCGCGTACCACCCGCACGAATCGTCAGCGGTGATGACGGTCCCGATGGTGATCCTGGCGGTCGGCTCGGTCGGCGCCGGCGCGTTCCTCGCGTCGGGCGACCGGCTGACGAGCTGGCTTGCCCCGTCCGTCGGTCCGTTCGAGGAGCTCGACCCCCCGGTGCCGCCGATCGTCATCACCCTGGCGACGTTGGCCGTGGTGGCGCTGGGTGTCTTCATCGCCTACTGGATCGTCGGGCGACGGCCGGTGCCGATCGCCCCGCCGATGCCGGTCAGCCCGGTCGTCGCGCTGGCCCGGGCCGACGTCGGCGGCAACGCCATCAACGAGACGCTGTTCGCACGGCCGGGTATCTGGCTGACCGGCGCTTCCGTCTTCGCCGACGCGAAGGGCATCGACGGGGCCGTCAACGGGGTCGCGGCGACCCTCGGCGGGCTGTCCGGCCGCTGGCGGCACTGGCAGAACGGGTTCGTCCGGTCGTACGCGCTGTCCATGTTCGCCGGCACTCTCGCCGTTGTCGTGATGCTCTTGGTGGTGAGGTCCGCATGAACAGCTACTACCTCCTGGCGTTGATCGCCATTCCGGCCGTCGGCGCACTGGTGCTCGCCGGTATGTCCGGGGCGCCGGTCAAGACCGTCAAGCTGGTGGCGCTGGGCTTCTCACTCGTCGAGCTGGTGGTGGCGATCGCGCTGTGGATCGCCTATCGCTCGTCGATGGGTGACGCCGCCGCACAGGTCGCTGTGCCGTTCCGCGAAACATTCTCGGTGGAATGGATCGCCTCGTTCGGCGTGAGCTTCTCCCTCGGGGTCGACGGCATCTCGCTCACCATGATCGCGTTGATCGCCGTGTTGATGCCGATCGTGCTGGGCGCCTCGTGGGAGGAGAAGTTGCCGGCCGGCCGGACCATCGGCGGGTACTTCGCGTTGCTGCTGGTCCTGCAGGCGGCCATGGTCGGGGTCTTCGCGGCCACCAACGTCTTTGTGTTCTACGTGATGTTCGAGGTCATGCTGATCCCGATGTACTTCCTGATCGGGGCATTCGGCGGCGTGCGACGGGCGTACGCGGCCACGAAGTTCTTCCTGTACTCACTGCTCGGCGGCCTGTTGATGCTGGCCTCGCTGATCGGTTTGTACGTGGCGTCCGGTCAGGTGCTGGGCGCCGGGACCTTCGACTGGGTGACGCTGCGCTCCGTGGCGAATCAGATTCCGGAATCGACGCAGCTGTGGATCTTCGCCGGCTTCGCGATCGCGTTCGCGATCAAGGCGCCGCTGGTGCCGCTGCACACCTGGCTCCCCGACGCCGGTGCCGAGGCGCCGGTCGGAGCGGGCACGCTCCTGGTCGGCGTGCTCGACAAGGTGGGCACCTTCGGGTTCCTACGGATCTGCCTGCCACTGCTGCCGGCGGCCAGCGCAAAGCTGTCCTGGCTGATCATCCTGCTCGCCGTCATCGGCATCATCTACGGCGCGATCGTGGCGGCCGGGCAGTCGGATCTCAAGCGGTTCGTGACGTTCACCTCGATCGCGCACTTCGGCTTCATCGCGCTCGGCGTCTTTGCCTTCACCACCCAGTCGATCGCCGGTGCGGCGCTGTACATGGTCAACCACGGCCTGGCGACCGGCTTGCTGTTCATCGTCGTCGGGATGCTGACCACTCGCGGCGGGTCCAAGTTGATCGGCGACTACGGCGGTGTGTGGAAGGTTGCGCCGATCCTCGGTGGGGTCTTCCTCATCGCCGCACTCGCAACCGTCGCGCTGCCCGGCACGAACTCGTTCATCTCCGAGTTCCTGGTGCTGATCGGCACCTTCAGCCGGTACCCGGCGTGGGGCGTCATCGCCACGGTCGGCATCGTGCTGGCCGCCGTCTACATGCTGTGGATCTTCCAGCGGACGATGACCGGACCGGTGCGGGGCGTCGGCGTGCTCGGCGGTCAAGATTTCGGCCTTGGCGACCGTCCGCACGGGACCGATACCGACGCACCAAGCGGGCCCGACGGCGGTGGGCGGGTCCCTGTGACGGCCGGCGCGCCCGCGCTCGCCGGGGGAGCGCACCGCGCGGGGTTGAAGCCCGACGGCCAGGGTCCGACGGGCAACCCGGCGGCCGAGGCGGCGCCCGCCCCGACCCGGATCAAGGCGAAGTTCGGTGATCTGACAGCCCGTGAGATTGCCGTCGTCACCCCTCTTGTCGTGCTCATTCTGTTCCTGGGTATCTACCCGCAGCCGGTGCTGGACGTGATCAACCCGACGGCCGAACGAACCATGATCGACGTCGGCTACACCAATCCCGCCCCCGCTGTTGATGCTCCGATCGAAGGTGGCAGCTGATGGAGTACCTCTCGACGGCGGTGGCCGGGTTCGCCGCGGCAGCGGCGCCGACCGACCCGATCGCGGCGCCGGCGATCAGCTACTCGCAGACGGCGCCGGTGTTGATCCTGCTCGGCGGCGCCGTGATCGCGATCCTGTTCGAGGCGTTCCTGCCGCGCCGGATGCGCTTCCCGGTCCAATCGGTGTTCGCCCTGCTGGTCGTCGCTGCCGCGCTCGGCTGGACGCTGTGGGGCAAGAGCCAGGACGACTACGGCGTCACGTTCGGCGGTGCTCTTGCAATCGACGCAGGGACCTACGTGATGTGGACCGTGCTGCTCGTGCTGGCGCTGCCATCGGTGCTGCTGATGGCCGACCGGGTGTCCGAGCCCGGCGGTGCCTTCGTCACCCAAGCGGCCGCCAGGGTCGGCTCGACGCGCGACCGGGCTGCCGCGAAGATGGCTGCTCCGATGCAGACCGAGGTGTTCCCGCTCGCGCTGTTCGCCGTCGCCGGGATGGCGATCTTTCCGGCCGCCACCGACCTGGTGACGCTGTTCGTGGCGCTGGAGGTGCTGTCCCTGCCGCTGTACCTGCTGTGCGGCCTGGCCCGTCGGCGCCGGCTGATCTCTCAGGAAGCCGCCGTCAAGTACTTCCTGCTCGGCGCCTTCACCTCAGCGATCTTCGTGTACGGACTGGCGCTGCTCTACGGCTACTCCGGCTCCACGCGGTTCGCGGCCATCGCCGCGCAGGCGCGTGCCGGGGACAGCAGCGATGTGCTGCTGATCGGCGGGTTGGCGCTGGTGCTGGTGGGCCTGCTGTTCAAGGCTTCCGTCGGCCCGTTCCACCTCTGGACGCCGGACGTGTATCAGGGTGCCCCCACACCGATCACCGCGTTCATGGCCTCCTGTACAAAGGTTGCCGCATTTGCCGCGATGCTGCGGGTTTCTCTGGTGGCGCTCGAGCCGATGACGTGGACCTGGCGGCCGGTGCTCGGCGTCATCGCAGGTGCATCGATGCTGATCGGCGCTGTCATCGGCATCACCCAGACCGACATGAAGCGCATGCTGGCCTATTCGTCGGTGGCGCATGCCGGCTTCATCCTCCTCGGCGTGCTGGCGATGTCGGAGCGCGGCGCGTCGGCGACGCTGTTCTACCTGCTCACCTACGGCTTCTCCACCATCGGCGCGTTCGCGTTGCTGACCGTGGTGCGCAAGGGTGACGGCGAGGCGTCGCACGTCTCCGACTGGGCGGGCCTGGGCAGGCGGTCGCCGGTGCTCGCCGCGGTGATGAGCTTGTTCCTGCTGTCGTTCGCCGGGATCCCGCTGACCGCCGGATTCATCGGCAAGCTCAGCGTGTTCACCGCGGCAATGGAGTCCGGCCTGGGATGGCTGGTGGTGCTGGCGATGGTGGCCACCGCGGTGACGGCGTTCTTCTACCTGCGCATCGTCGTGGTGATGTACTTCGCCGATCCGGTTGTGCCGAACCCGAGCCAGGAGCGGGTGACGGTCGGCGCCGGTATCTCGTCGGCCGGTGCCTCGTCCGGCGCCGCCGTGGACCAGCCGATGGCGGCGGCCGGTGCGGGCACGGTTGTCAACCCTGCCCCGTATGTCGTCGTGCCCGGTGTCCTGACCGTGATTGTGGTTGCGCTTGCGGTCGTCGTGACGCTCGGGCTCGGCCTGTTCCCCGGCCCGGCGCTGGACTGGCTGACGGTCCCGCTTCCGCTGCTGTCGTGAGCTGACGTGTTCGTTCCGCCATGGGCCGAACCGGGCATCTCGGTGGCTGACATAAGCTCGGTCAAGTGAACGCCCCCACGCTCCTGGCCGGCATCGAATTGGCCGACCCGGTCCTCTCGGCCAGAGTGGCGTCCGGACTGAACCGGGTCGAGGATCTGCTGGAGCGCGAGCTGATCAGCGAATTCGGCTTCGTCACCGAGGCGGCGTCGCACCTCATGCGCGCCGGCGGCAAGCGCTTCCGGCCGCTGTTCACCCTGCTGGCCGCCGGAGTGGGACCGGATCCGGAATCCGAGGAGGTCATCGTCGCCTCCGCGGTGGTCGAGTTGATCCACCTCGCCACGCTGTACCACGACGACGTCATGGACGAGGCGGACCTGCGCCGCGGGGCCAAGTCCGCCAATGCCCGGTGGGACAACTCGATCGCCATCCTGACCGGTGATTTTCTGTTCGCGCACGCCTCCCGGCTGGTTGCCGGGCTCGGCCCTGACGCAGTGCGGATCATCGCCGAGACTTTCGCCGAGCTGGTCACCGGCCAGACCAGGGAGACCGTCGGCGCCCCGCCCGGTGAGGACGCCATCCGCCACCACCTTCGGGTGCTCGACGAGAAGACGGCCGCGCTGATCGACACCTGCGCGCGCTACGCCGGGATGTTCTCGGGTGCGACCTTCGACCAGAGCACTGCGCTGCGGCGCTACGGACGCGCGGTCGGTATGGCCTTCCAGCTCTCCGACGACATCATCGACATCTCCTCGACCGACTCCGGCAAGAGTCCTGGCACAGATCTACGGGAGGGGGTACGGACGCTGCCGGTGCTGTACACGCTGGCCGACCCGGCGTCCGATCCGCGTCTGCGGGCCCTGGTGTCCGGCCCGATCGCATTCGAGGCGGACCTGCGGGAGGCGGTCGACCTGCTCAGCTGCTCACCTGGCATGGCTGCCGCGCGCGACACCCTGATGCGGTACGCGGACACGGCCCTGGCGGAGCTGGAGTTGCTTCCGGAGTCGGCGTCACGGGACGCCCTGTCGTCACTGGTGACGTTCGTGGTGGCCCGGTCCAGATAGGTCCCGGCCCCAACCCAGCGGACATCACGGCGATCAGCCTCCGTTGCGGGCTGCCTGCCGCTGGCGCAACCTGTCGCGTTGTTCGACGAATCGGGTGGCCTGGGCGTCCAGGGTGACGAGGAATTCCGACAGCTCGGTCCTGGCCTGCTCACCGGTAGGACCGAAGTCGTTGCGGTCGAAAATCTTCCAGTACTTCAACACCGGTTGGATCACCGCGTCGTGGTGCAGCCGCAGGTCGTAGATCCCGGCCTTGGCAATCGTGGCCGAGTTCCGCTGGAAGTCCGTCATGCCGGCCCCCGGCATCGTGAAACCGACGACCTCGTCGCGGATGGCCGACATCGTCTCGTCCGGGGCTCGGTCCAGGGCTGCCTGCACGAGGTTGCGGTAGAAGATCATGTGCAGGTTCTCGTCCTGCGCGATGCGACCGAGCAGCTGCTCGGCGATGGGGCAGCCGGTGGCCGCACCGGTGTTGCGATGCGAGACCCGGGTGGCCAGTTCCTGGAACGAGACGTACGCAACGGCCTGCAGGGCTGACTTCTCGCCGGAGTCGTAACCGGCCGTCATGTGCTCCATCCGGAGCGCCTCGAGCTTGACCGGATCGACCCCGCGAGTGACGACGAGGTAGTCGCGCAGGGCAATCCCGTGCCGGCCCTCCTCTGCGGTCCAACGGCCGACCCACTCGCCCCAGGCACCGTCCCTGCTGAACCGGGTGGCGATCTCGCGGTGGTAGGAGGGCAGGTTGTCCTCGGTGAGCAGATTGACGACCATCGCAGTCCGGGCGACGGGGTCCAGCGGCGAATCCTCGGGAACCCAGTCCTGGCCGCCGAGGAAGGCGAAGTCCCGTCCGCGGCTCCACGGGATGTAGTCATGCGGCTGCCAGTCCTTGGCGATGGCCGTGTGCCGGTTGAGGTTCTCCTCGACGACGGGCTCCAGCTCGTGCAGCAGCCGGGTCTGGAAGCCCTCGGCTCCAGCGGGGATCCGTCCCGTCGCCGCACTCATGCCCGGCCGACCAGGTGGGTCGGGACCGCCGTCGGATCGACCGCGGCGGGCCGAACAGTCCACTGCGCGACCGGCGGACGAGGATGGAGCACGCAACGCATAGGGACTCCGGATCTGAGAAGGGGCGGGGAGATGTCCCTCAAAGGGTAGAGGACCGTGGTAGAGGGCGAGTCGTCGATGCCGTGCCGGGTGTCGGACGCCTCACCTTTGTCGACGGTCTCGGCGTCCAGCGGACCCGTCGTCGCGAGCAGCCGGGTATGCACTTGACAACCATGCCGAACCCACTCTGTCGATACGTCAGCCACGGGCCAGTGCCGCCTGCGGTCAGTGAGTGAATTTCACCCGTTCGAGGTATAGCCACAACTTCGGCCCTCGCTTCGAGCGCTGATAGACATCTGGCATGGACCACGTCGAAAGACCACACCTGACCGTCTTCATCGCACGCTCCATCATCACGATGGAGCCGGCGCTACCCCGGGCCACGGCGGTGGGCGTGCTCGACGGGATTATCGCGGGCGTGGGCACGCTCGAGGACCTGCGGCCGTGGATGGACGCCTACGACCACACTGTCGACACCTCGTTCGCCGACCATGTCCTGATGCCCGGGCTGATCGATCCGCACCTGCACCCGCTGCTTCCGGCGATCCTGACGCAGATGCCGTTCGTCGCACCCGATGCCTGGCGCCTGCCGGGCAAGGACTTCCCAGCCGTGACGACCCCGGCCGACTACCTGCGCACTGTGCGCGGATTCCTCACAGCGCATGACTTCGGCAGCGGACCGTTCTTCACGTGGGGCTACCACCCCGTGTTCCACGGCGACCTGCCGCGCGAGCAGATCGACACCGAACTCGCCGCCGACCGGTCGGTGTTCTTGTGGCATCGGTCGTTCCACGAGATCTATGCCAACACCGTGGCGCTGAAGTGGGCCGGATTCGAGGACATTTCTGACGTGCCGGACATCGCGCGGGACGGCGTCGACCTGGCCGCCGGCCGATTCAGCGAGGGTGGGCTGGCGGCCATCCTGCCGAAGCTGCAGCCGGTGTTCTTCGCGCCGGACCGGCTCGCCGCCGGCATGGCCACCTTCGGCGACATGGTCCACCGTGGGGGCGTGACCACGGTCGCGGACATGGGCACCGGCATCATGGGGCCCGTGCTGGCCGAGGCCGAGGGTATCCGGCAGGCGTTCGAACGTGATGATGTTCCGTTTCGGGTGCAGCTGACCCCGCTCACCACCGCCTACCTGCAGCGGGGTTGCACACCGCAAGAGGCGGTGGCCGAGGTCGAGGCCGAGGTGGCCCGCGGCGGTTCGCGCGTGCAGATGCGCCGGCACGCCAAGCTGATGATCGACGGTGCGTTCTTCAGCCAGGGGTTCCAGTGCTGTCCGCCCGGTTACATCGACGGGCACGCCGGCGCGTGGGTGGTGCCACCCGAGCAGACCGAGCCGTTCGCCCAGGCGTTCTGGGACGCCGGCTACCAGTTGCACGCGCACTGCAACGGCGACCTCGGGGCTCAGGCCACGCTCGACCTGCTCGACCGTCTCCTGCTGCACAAGCCGCGGGCCGATCACCGATTCAGCTTGGAGCACTGGGGCTACAGCACCGAAGACCAGAACCGGCGACTGGCGGCGCTCGGGGCGGTGGTCAGCGGGCAGCCGTGGTACGTCACGCTGCTGGGCGAGGTCTACGCCGAGGTGGGTCTCGGGCCGGATCGGGCGCACCAGATGTGCCGGTTCGGCTCGCTCGCCGCCAAGGGCGTGCCGGTCGCCTTGCACTCGGACTGTCCGATGGCGCCTCTCGAGCCGCTGCGGCTGGCGTGGGCCGCGGCCTCCCGGCGGACCGTCGACGGCACCGTGATCGGTGCCAGCGAGGCACTCACCCTGGACCAGGCGCTGCGCGCGATCACCACCGACGCCGCGTGGATCCTGCGCTGGGAGAACGAGATCGGCTCTATCCGCACCGGCAAGAAGGCGGATTTCACGGTTCTCGCCGACGACCCGTACGCGGTCGGCATCGACGGCCTCGCCGACCTCCGAGTGCTGGGAACAGTCTTCGAAGGCCGGCCGGCCATGTTGGGGTAGTTCACCGAAATGGTGCAACACCGTCACGAACGGGCGAGTCCAACGAAGTCGCAAAGGGCCGCGCATGGCGAAAGCAATCCGCAATCGTGCGGCCAAACCCCACGAATGGCCGTAGCCATATTCTAGATTCGACGCATGACGTCCACTAGTTCACCGGCCGCCGAGCAGCGCAACACGGCGGCGCCGAAGGTAGCGATCTACCTGCTGGGAGCGATCGCCGGCCTGCAGTTGATCGATCCGAGCGTGGCCAACGTTGCCATCGTCAAGGCGGGTGCGGAGTTGCAGTTCTCCGGCTCGGTGCGCGCGCTGGCGGCCAGCATCTCCACGCTCGCGCTCGCCGCGACCGTGCTGGCCAGTGGCATCGCCGCGGACCGGCTCGGCCGCCGCCGGATACTGGTCTGGGCCATGCTGCTGGCGGTCGCCGGCGACGTTCTGGTGGCCCTCACCCCGGTGACCGCCGGCTACCTGGCCGGCCGCGCGCTGGCGGGCATCGGCGTCGGCGCCGCACTGGCTGCGACCTTCGCCTACGTGCGTTTTGTGACGCCGCCGGAGCGGCTGGGATCGGCGCTCGGAATGTGGAACGCCATCATGTTGGCACTGATGATCGTCGGCGTGCTGATCGGCGGTGCACTGGCCGACAGCAGCTGGCGGATCGCGATGTTGCTGGTGCCGGTACTGGCCCTACTGCTGGTGCCGCTGGTCTCGCGGCTGCTTCCGCCGATGCCCAGATCCGGGTCCGGCCGCGTCGACGTCGCCGGCCTGGTCGTCGTCGGCGGGTCGATGGTGCTGCTGCTGCTGGGAATCAGCAACGCGGCCGGGTCGGCCACGTCGCCGAGCGCCTGGGGTCTGATCCTGGTCGGCTTGGCCGGCTTTGCCCTGTGGACCGTCATCGAGGCGCATTCGGCCAACCCTGCCTTCCCGATCCGGCTGTTCCGCCAGCCGATCTTCCTGGCGGCCGTCGTCGCGGGTATCGGGTGGAACTTCGGCCAGGCCGTCATTCAGCTGTCCAGCAGCAACTTCTGGCAATACGTCAGCCGGTTCGGCGCCTTCGACGTCTCGGTGTGGCAGATGCCACTGCTGGCGACCACCGTCGGCGGCTCCCTGCTGGTCGGGCGATGGCTGACCAAACAGGCCGATTTGATGCCGCGGGTGCTCGCCGTCGGCTTCTCGGCGTTCGTCCTGGGGTACGTGGCCCTGACCCTGACCCGCAGCGGATCCGGCGGGCTGGCATTCCTTCCCGGGATGCTGCTGATCGGCATCGGGATTGCCGCGGTCAGCGTCCCGCAATCCATGCTGTTCGTGTCCAGCGCACCAGCTGACTTCTTCGGTGCCGTCACCTCGTTCCGGACGACGGTCGGCCAGCTCGGTTACGCGATCGGCCTGGCCGGCAGTGTCGCGCTCGTCCAGCTGGTCGGTCAGTTTCGTTTCCTGGATGATCTCGCCTCCGCCGGCGTCGCCACCTCGCAGGGCATCGACGAGGTACGGCTGTACATCGGCTCCGGGAACCAGCCGACGACCGAGGCTGCGCGCACCGCCATCGCGGCGGCCGGAGATGCCTACAGCGCCGGGTTCAACGCCACCATGCTGATCAGCGCGGGAGTGCTTGCCGTCATCGGTGTGGCAACCCTGTCGTTGCTGGCGCGGTCCCGCCGCCGAGCGAAGGGGACGCCGGCCGATCGCGTCAGTTGATCACCCGGCGCGTCGCGTCATCGGCCACCCGCCTGGGAAGCCGACACCGTGACCCGCCGAGGCATGCTCGGCGGGTCACGGTGCAGGTCATTTTGCCGTCAGGCGCGCTGGCGAGAGTCCTCGCTCGCTGCAACCCGCTCGGACATCCGCAGATCCTCGGGCTTGAGCGGCCCGTGCAGCTGCAGCGGACGATCGATGAGGTACCGGACGTAGGCGTATGGCGTGAAGAAACCGGGAAGATCCTCGCCCATCGCCGCCGCGACGAACACGTCCGCCGCCTCGCGCACATGCCGGCGACCGCGATCGTCGGTGGCGAGCGCGAGCAGCCGATCGACTTCGTGATCGACCAGCTCGTGCACCAGCTCCGGCGTGACGACCAGGCCTTCGGCCAGCTTGGTCTTGTGGTGCAGCCACTGCCACACCTGGGTCCGGGAGATCTCCACCGTGGCGGCGTCCTCCATCAGATTGTCGATGGTCACCGCGCCCTGCTCGCTGACCCACGCGGTGAGGTACTGCAGCGCGACGGCGATGTTCGTGCCCAGCCCGGCCAGGGTGACCTGGCCAGGCGTCCGGCCGGCGGCGATGAGGTCGTCGGCGGTGACCTGCACGTCGGGGCGCTGCTTGTCGAGCTGGTTGGGCCGGTCGCCCAGCACCTCGGTGAACGCTGTCAGGCAGGTCGACACCAGCCCCGGGTGGGCCACCCAGGACCCGTCACACCCGTCGGCTGCTTCCCGTTCCTTGTCCGCCTTCACCTTTGCCAGGGCCTGCTCGGTGATCTCGGGGTCGGCCTTGTTCGGCACGAACGCAGCCATGCCGCCGATCGCGTGAGCGCCGCGCCGGTGGCAGGTGGCCACCAGCAGCTCGGTGTAGGCGCGCATGAACGGCGTGGTCATGGTGATCTGCGAGCGGTCCGGCAGCACGTACTCGTCACCGCGGTGGGCGAAGGTCTTGATGTAGCTGAAGATGTAGTCCCAGCGTCCGGCGTTGCAGCCGGATGAGTGATCGCGCAGCTCGTACAGGATCTCCTCGATCTCGAACGCCGCGGGAAGCGTCTCGATCAGCACGGTGGCGCGAATGGTGCCCTGCGGGATGCCGAGCAGGGCCTGTGCCTGGACGAAGACGTCGTTCCAGAGCCGGGCCTCGAGGTGGGATTCGAGCTTGGGCAGGTAGAAGTACGGGCCTACGCCGTTGTCGATGAGCTGCTGGGCGTTGTGGAAGAAGAAGAGCCCGAAATCAACCAGCGCCGCCGGCAGCGGCCGGCCGTGGACGCTGAGGTGCTTCTCGCACAGCCGCCAGCCGCGTGGCCGGACGACGATCGTCGGCGTCACTTCGCCGACCTTGTATTCCTTGCCGTCCTCCGAGGTGAACTCGAGGTTCCCGCGAATGGCGTTGTACAGGTTGATCTGCCCGCCGATGATGTTGCTCCAACTTGGCGCCGTCGCGTCCTCGAAATCGGCCATCCACACCTTGGCGCCGGAGTTGAGCGCGTTGATGCTCATCTTCGGGGTCGGCGGGCCGGTGATCTCGCACCGCCGGTCCACCAGGCCGGGGGCCGGCGGGGCCACCTTCCAGGTGGCGTCGCTGCGGACCTTCGCGGTGCTGTCCAGGAAGTCGACCTTCTCCCCGGCGGAGATGCGCTTGCCGCGCTCGCGGCGGGCCTGCAGCAGTTCGGCCCGGCGGCCGGAATGGGCCCCGTCCAGCTTGGCGATGAAGGCGAGGGCCTCGGGGGTGAGAATCCGGTCGAAGCCGGGATGCATCGTGCCCTTGATCTTCGGGAGCTTCGGCGGGTCGAACATGACATGCCTCCTGTGACGGCAACGGTCGTTGCGGGACTGCGGGTGGGTGGGGTGCGCCGTGCTCTGTTCGTGCTGGCCCTGAGGTCGGATGTGCTGGTCAGCGGGGTGATACGCCGGGTGCCGACCGTGCGGGGAGGGTCGCCCCACCCGGCACGATCAGCCGCGGCCGTCGCTCAGTGGAACTGCTGTTCTTCCGTGGAACCGACCAGCGCCAACGTGCCGCTGGCCGGGTTCAGCGCGGTCGCCACCTTGTCGAAGTAACCGGTACCGACCTCCGCCTGGTGCTTGACGGCGGTGTAACCGTTTGCCTCGTCGGCGAACTCGGCCTCCTGCAGTTCTACGTACGCCGTCATGCCGTTGGCGGCGTACCCCTGCGCCAGGTGGAACATCGAGTGGTTCAGCGCGTGGAACCCGGCCAGGGTGATGAACTGGTAGGCGTAGCCGAGGTCGCCGAGTTCGTCCTGGAACGTCGCGATCTCCGCGTCGGACAGCGCCGAGCGCCAGTTGAACGACGGCGAGCAGTTGTACGCCAGCTTCTTGCCGGGGAAATCCTTGTGCAGCTCGGCGGCGAACTCGCGGGCGAGGCCGAGGTCCGGGGTGCCGGTCTCCACCCAGATGAGGTCGCAGTACGGCGCGTAGGCCTTTGCCCGTGCGAGCACCGGCTCGAGACCGCTGCGTACCCGGTAGAAGCCCTCCGCCGTGCGCTCACCGGTCAGGTACGGCTGGTCGATCTCGTCGACATCACTGGTCAGCAGGTCGGCGGCCAGGGCGTCGGTACGGGCGACCACCAGGGTCGGCACGCCTGAGATGTCCGCGGCGAGCCGGGCGGCGTTCAGCGTCCGGACGTGCTGCGAGGTCGGGACGAGCACCTTTCCGCCCATGTGGCCGCACTTCTTCTCCGAGGCGAGCTGATCCTCCCAGTGCACACCCGCGGCGCCGGCGGCAATCATCGACTTCATCAGCTCGAAGGCGTTGAGCGGTCCGCCGAAGCCGGCTTCCGCGTCCGCGACGATCGGCACCAGGTACTCCGTCCCGGTCTTGCCGGTGGAGTGATCGATCTGGTCGGCCCGCAGTAGTGCGTTGTTGATCCGCCGGACGACAGCAGGCACCGAGTTCGCCGGGTACAGGCTCTGGTCCGGGTAGGTCTGACCCGCGAGGTTGGCGTCCGCCGCGACCTGCCAGCCCGACAGGTAGATGGACTCGAGGCCGCCGCGGACCATCTGGACGGCCTGGTTCCCGGTCAGGGCGCCGAGGGCACGGGTGAACTTCTTGGTCTGCAACGCCTGCCACAGCCGCTCCGCGCCGCGGCGGGCCAGCGTGTGCTCCTCGACGACGGTCCCACGCAGCCGGACCACGTCCTCCGCGGAGTAGCTGCGCTCGATTCCTGCCCAGCGGGCGTCATCGGCCCACTCCTGGCGGAGAAGCGCTGCCTGGTCCGAGGTGCGGGAGTGCAGACGGCTCGCGCCGGCAGTGGTGGTGGGATCCAACGTGGCGGTCATCGTTGGCCGTCCTTTCCGTCGTGTTCGGTGGTTACTGGGCCGAGTTAGCAGGTACTCAGCTAACTCTGGGTTCAAGGACCGCGCTACTCAACGACAATGCGAGGTGAAGAAACGCAGTTCTTCCATTATCGTGGAGCAATGACCGAAAGCGCCTCTGCAAACGACCATATCGGGGCCTCGGGCTTGCGTGATTCGCATCACCTGGGCGGGCCCGCCACCGGCCGCCGCGCGGGACAGTCCCTGCCGCAGCGGGTATCGGTACGTCGGTCGGCACCGTTAACGGCCCCGGCCACCGATCGCCCGGGAGTCGGAAAGAAACGATCGTCACGCGAGCAGCAGGCCCCGGCCTCGCGCACCGGGCGGCCGGATGCCGGAGAGTCGGTCACGCGGGTGCCCCGCGCCTCCACCGCCCCGCTCGAGGCGCAGGCCGGAGCCGCGCCGGATCCGTTGACGATCGGCCGCCGGTTGCGTCATCTGCGCAAGACCTCCGGCCGGACACTCTCGGAGATCGCCACGGCGGCCGAGATCAGCCCGTCGGCACTGTCGCTGGTCGAGAATGGCAAGCGCGAGGCGAGACTGTCCCTGCTGGCGACCCTGGCGGCCGCGCTGGGTACCAACCTTGCCGAACTGCTCACGGTGGAGGCGCCCAGCCGCCGGGCCGCGCTGGAGATCGAGCTCGAGAAGATCCAGCGGGCAGGCACTTTCAAGGCCCTGGGCGTCCCGGCCGTCCGCCCCGGGCCGCGGCTGCAGACCGAGGCCCTGGAATCGTTGGTGGGCCTGCACCGCGCGATGGCCACCATGCAGGCCGAGCGGGCGGCGACGCCGGAGCAGGCCCGGCGGGCCAACGCCGATCTGCGTGACCGGATGCGCAGGCAGGGCAATTACTTCGGCGACATCGAGAAGGTGACGGCGAACCTGCTGACGGCGACCAAGTACGCAGGGGGCCCGATCACCAGGACGGTGGTGGACCGGCTGGCCGCGCACCTCGGCTTCCGCCTCGTGCACACCGCTGACCTGCCCGAGTCGACCCGGACCGTGACCGACCTCGCACATCGCATCGTCTATCTGCCGCAGCCCGACGCCGGGCAGCACGACTCGCGGACGCTGGCACTGCAGGCCCTCGGTCACGTCGTACTGGGACATGCTGTTCCGCAGGATTATTCGGAGTTCCTCGAGCAGCGGGTCGAGATCAACTACTTCGCAGCATCGCTGCTCATCCCCGAACGCGGCGCGCTCACCCTGCTGCGCAGCGCCAAGGCCGCCAAGGACATCGCCATCGAGGATCTGCGTGATGCCTATGCCGTGTCGTACGAGACGGCGGCGCACCGGTTCACCAACCTGGCGACCCGGCATCTGGATCTGCCGGTGCACTTCATGCGGATCTCGTCGTCCGGGGTGATCTACAAGGCCTACGAGAACGACGGTGTGCGCTTTCCGACCGACGCGACGGGGGCCATCGAGGGTCAGCGGGTCTGCCGCTACTGGACCGCGCGAATGGTGTTCGACCGGCCGGACCTGTCCTCGGCGCATCAGCAGTACACCGACACCAGGTCCGGCACCTACTGGTGCACCGCCGTGGTGGACCGGACGCCGTCCGGGGTGTTCTCGGTGAGCGTCGGCGTGCCGTACGCGGACGCGAAGTGGATGCGCGGCCGGGAGACCGCCGAGCGTTCGCGGTCGCACTGTCCGGATCCCGCCTGCTGTTCGGTGCCGCCCACCGAACTCGCGGAGCGTTGGCAGGACAGCGCCTGGCCGTCCGCCCGGGTGCATTCGCACCTGCTGGCCGCGATGCCGCCGGGCGTCTTCCCCGGTGTCGACCAGACAGACGTGCTCACCTTCCTGGAGCGGCACTCGACGCGGTGATGGCGAAGGGGCGGATCGGGCGTTTCGGATGAAGGTGTCGGTGGAGCGCAGGCAGGCGCTCAGCGATGCACTAGGGAAGTCGCGCCGAGTTCGGGCGCAGATGTGCGCCGTAGCGGCGCGGTATCTCTACCGAACTCGGCGCGACTCCATCGGCTCCCGGTGCCTCCGGGCGCTGCGCAGCGCATCGGCCGACAGCAGGACGAGCGCCGCCCAGACCAGTGCGAACCCGACCCACCGGTAGGTCGGCATCGCCTCGTGGAACCACAGCACGCCCAGCAGGAACTGCGCGACCGGCGTCAGGTACTGCAGCAGGCCGAGTACGGACAGCGGCAACGCCTGGGCGGCTACGGCGAAGGCGAGCAGCGGAACGCAGGTCACCACCCCGGAACTGGCCAGTAGCAGCACGTGTCCGGTTCCGTACCCGGTCAGCGTCGCCCCACCGTGCCACTGCAGGAACGTCAGGAAACCCAGCGCCGGCAGGGTGAGGATCATTCCTTCGGCGGTCAACGAGGCGGTGGGCCGCAGCGGGATCACCTTCTTCACCAAGCCGTAGCAGGAGAAGGACGCCGCGAGGCTCAGCGCAATCCACGGCACGCGGCCGCCCGCCACCGCCAGAACACCGACCGCACACGCGGCCAGTCCGACAGCCGCCCATTGGGTTCTTCGCAGACGCTCGTGGAAGATCAGCACTCCCATCAGCACGCTCACCAGCGGGTTGATGAAGTACCCGAGTGCCGCCTCCACGACCGCACCGTTGTTGACCGCCCCGATGTAGATGCCCCAGTTGATCGCGATCAGCACGGCGCCCGCGAACACCAGGAGCCACACCGTCGCGGGTGTGGCTCGGATCGCCGGCCAGCCGCGCACAACGGTGAGCACGACTGCGGCGACGAGCAGTGACCACACCATCCGGTGCGCGAGGATCTCCAGCGAGCCGGCTGGCGTCAGCAGGGGGAAGTAGAGCGGGAACATTCCCCAGATCAGGTACGCGACGGCGCCGAAGATCAGTCCCCGGCGCACATCGCCCCTT
>JBBRVZ010000028.1:0-40983 GCA_038246445.1 Mycobacteriales bacterium | reverse complement strand
TACGCCGCCGTGAACGACCGGCGCACCGGCTTCGCCGCCGGATCGACCGACCCCACATCAGGGTCAAGACCTCCAACCGGCTCCGAGGACTGAACTCTACTACTCATGGATCTGTCTCCTATCACGCCCTACACGGTGCACCCGTACCGACCGGATGTCTCAGTTGAGCCTGACACGTAGGGGGCCGGACGTCGACGTTCTCGACGGACTGACGACGGCGATCATCGTCGACCAGGAGCGGATGGGCGCGAACGTCCGGTCCACCGTCGGTACCGCCACCGATGCGAATGCCATGCTGCGCATCCTGTTCAGCCGGCTCGGTGAGCCGCACATCGGTTCCTCGCAGGCGTTCTCGTTCAATGTCGCCTCGATCAGCGGTTCGGGTGCGGTCACCTTCGAGCGCGGCGGCAACACGACGAAACAGCGCCGCAGCTTCAGCGTTCTCGGCGGCATGTGCCCGCGCTGCGAGGGCAGGGGGTCGGTCACCGATTTCGATCTGACCCAGCTCTACGACGCTAGCAAGTCGCTCCACGAGGGCGCCCTGACCATCCCCGGTTACAGCGTCGACGGCTGGTACGGCCGGATTTTCAGCGGCTCCGGTTTCCTCGACCCCGACAAGCCGATCCGCACGTTTACCAAGCGCGAGCTGAACGACCTGCTGTACAAGGAGCCCACGAAGATCAAGGTCGACGGCATCAACCTGACGTACGAGGGTTTGATCCCGAAGATCACAAAGTCCTTTCTCGCCAAAGATGTCGAGGCGATGCAGCCACACATCCGGGCCTTCGTCGATCGCGTGGTGACGTTCACCGTCTGCCCGGAGTGTGGGGGGACCCGGCTTTCCGAGGCGGCCAGGTCCTCGAAGATCAAGGGGATCAGCATCGCCGACGCGTGTCAGATGCAGATCAGCGATCTGGCCGAATGGGTGCGCGGCGTCAAGGATCGGTCGGTGGCGCCGCTGCTCGAGGGGCTGCTGCAGACCCTGGACTCCTTCGTCGAGATCGGGCTGGGATACCTTTCGCTCGACCGGCCGTCGGGCACGCTCTCGGGTGGAGAAGCGCAACGGATCAAGATGATCCGCCATCTCGGCTCGTCGCTGACCGACGTCACCTACGTGTTCGACGAGCCCACCATCGGCCTGCACCCCCATGACATCGCGCGGATGAACGAGCTGCTGCTGCAGTTGCGGGACAAGGGCAACACCGTGCTGGTCGTCGAGCACAAGCCGGAGGCGATCGCGATCGCCGACCATGTCGTCGACCTCGGCCCGGGCGCCGGCACGGCCGGTGGCGCGGTCGTGTTCGAGGGCACCGTCGAGCAGCTCCGGGCCAGCGGCACCCTGACCGGCCGGCACTTGGATTATCGGGCCCGCTTGAAGCCGTCGGTGCGGACACCGTCGGGAGCGCTGGAGGTGCGTGCGGCCGCCACCCACAACCTGCGCGATGTCGACGTCGACATCCCACTGGGTGTGCTCGTCGTGCTGACCGGCGTGGCCGGGTCTGGGAAGAGCTCGCTCATCCAGGGTTCGGTGTCCGGCCGGGACGGTGTGGTGACGGTCGATCAAGGGGCGATCAAGGGTTCGCGACGGAGCAACCCGGCGACCTACACCGGGCTGCTCGACCCGATCCGCAAGGCGTTCGCCAAGGCCAACGGAGTGAAGCCGGCGCTGTTCAGCGCCAACTCCGAGGGCGCCTGTCCGAGCTGCAACGGCGCCGGCGTCATCTACACCGATCTGGCGATGATGGCCGGCGTCGCGACCATGTGCGAGGAGTGCGAGGGCAAACGGTTCCAGGCCTCGGTGCTGGAGTACCACCTGGGCGGCCGGAACATCAGCGAGGTGTTGGCGATGTCGGTGACCGAGGCCGAGCAGTTCTTCGGCGCGGGCGAGGCCCGGACACCCGCTGCGCACGCCATTCTCGTCCGGTTGGTCGATGTCGGATTGGGCTATGTCAGCCTGGGCCAGCCGCTGACGACGCTGTCCGGCGGCGAGCGGCAGCGGCTCAAGCTGGCCACCCGGATGGCCGACAAGGGCGGTGTCTACATCCTGGACGAGCCCACCACCGGGCTGCACCTCGCGGACGTCGAGAACCTTCTCGGGCTGCTCGACCGGCTCGTCGACGCGGGCAAGTCGGTGATCGTCATCGAGCACCACCAGGCGGTCATGGCGCACGCCGACTGGATCATCGACCTGGGCCCCGGTGCGGGTCACGACGGTGGTCGCATCGTCTACGAGGGCACACCCGCCGATCTCGTGCAGGCGCGGTCGACGCTCACCGGCGAGCACCTCGCCGCCTACGTCTCCGGCTGAGGGACCCGCCGGCCGGGGCGAACGAGGCGGTGCTCCGTCCTGGCCGTCGTCCGCCCGTGGCGAACATCGACAACGAAGACCACCGGGTGGTTCTACCGTCGGTGCAACGACCGATGGGAGCAGCACCATGGGAGATGTCGTGCCGTTCCGGCGAGTGTCGGAGCCCCGGGGCAGTGCCGTCGCCGGCCGGCCGGCCGGTCGCTGGCGCATGCCGAACGACGCCCGGGGCCGGCTCGGACGCGGTCAACCCCGGCCCGGACGTGTTCAACCACTGTGGCGTGAGGTCACCGGCGCCGTGCTGCGCGACGAGCGCCGACGTCAGCGGCGGACTCTGGCGCAGGTCGCCAGCAGAGCGGGGATGTCCGTCCAGTACTTGTCGGAGCTGGAACGGGGCCGCAAGGAGGCGTCATCGGAAATGCTCGCCGCCGCCTGTGGATCCCTTGGCCTGACCTTGGCCGAGTTCGCGACCCGTTGCGCCGGGATGCTCGGCTCCGCCGGTCAGCGGCCGAACGGTCCGACGCTACTGGCTGCCTGAACCCACCGCCCGCGTCCGGCGCTGTCACGCCGGCCGAGCAACGGTCAGCACCCGATTACTGATGATGTGGTCGGCCAGCCCGTAGTCCACCGCCTGTTGCGCGGTGAAGATCTTGTCTCGGTCGGTGTCGGTCCGCAGCCGTTCCACGCTCTGACCCGTGTGCGCACTGAGCACCTGCTCCACCTCCGCCCGCACCCGAAAGACTTCCTGGGCCTGCAGTGCGAGGTCCGAGATGGTGCCCTGGCCACCCGTCGACGGCTGGTGCAGCAGCACCCTGGTGTGCGGCAACACGAATCGCTTCCCGGCTGCACCGGCGGCCAGCAGCACCGCCGCGGCCGAGGCCGCCTGCCCGACGCAGGTCGTCGCGACCGGTGCCCGGACGAACTGCATCGTGTCGTAGATGGCCGTCATCGCCGACATGGAGCCGCCGGGCGAATTGATGTAGAGCCCGATCTCGCGGTCGGCGTCGTCGGATTCCAGGTAGAGCAGCTGCGCGACGACGACATTGGCGACGTCGTCGTCGATCTCGGTTCCGAGGTAGATGATCCGGTCGGACAGCAGTCGGCTGTAGACGTCGACGACGCGCTCGCCGGATGGCGTCTTCTCCACGACGGTCGGCACGGTGTAGTGGCCCATGTCAGCTCAGCCCGATCCGTTGCCGGTCGCCGGCCGGGCGAACGTCCGCCACGGATTCCAGGACGCCGTCGATGAAGCCGTACTCGAGAGCTGCGGGCGCGGTGAACCAGCGGTCCCGGTCGGCGTCATGGGCGATGGTCTCGAAGTCCTGCCCGGTGTGTTCGGCGGTCAGCCGCGTCATGAGGTTCTTGGTGTACTCGAGATTCTCGGCCTGGATCTGGATGTCGACAGCGGTCCCGCGGATGCCGGCCGAGCCCTGGTGCATGAGGATCCGCGCGTTCGGCAGCGCGAACCGCTTACCTCTGGTGCCGGCTGACAGCAGGAACTGACCCATGCTCGCCGCGATGCCCCTAGCCAGGGTGCTGACATCGTTCGGGATCAGCCGCATGGTGTCGTAGATGGCGAGCCCGGCCGACACCGATCCGCCGGGAGAGTTGATGTACAGGCTGATGTCTCGTCGCTGGTCCTCGTCGGACAGCAGCAGCAGCTGGGCGCAGATCCGGTTCGCCACCGGGTCGTCGACCTCCTGACCCAGCACGACGATCCGCTGGTGCAGCAGCCTGGTAGCCAGCTGATCGTCGAACGGGCCGCCCGGCACCGCCTCCGACCGCATGTCGTTGGTAGGCATCGCATTCCTTTCGTCAGGTGCGCCCGGGAGGGGCACACCCACGACGATGCGCGGCCGGCGATGCGGCCCGCCACGAAATCTGCCGGCGGCGGATCAGCCCCGCGGCGATCTGCCTTGGGCAGCGGGATCGGGCACGGTAGAGCAGGCAGGCCCGGCTACCAGCGCGGGTGGATGTCGGCCCGCAGCCGCCGGTCGTACACGGACCGCACCGCCTCGGCGAATCCCGCAGGGAGCTCGGACCGCCCGGCGTCGGCGTTGCCACGGGCTTGAGAAGGGTTGCGGGCGCCGGGGATCACCGTTGTCACCCCGGGCTGCTCGACGATCCAGCGCAGTGCGGCCTGCGGAAGGGACGCGCCTTCGGGCAACGCGGCGGTCAGGTCGGCAACCGCCGCCAGGCCGGTCTCGAAGTCGACTCCGGAGAAGGTCTCGCCGACGTCGAACGCCGCCCCGCCGCGGTTGTAGTTCCGGTGGTCGTCAGCGGCGAACGTGGTGCTCGAGGAGTAACGGCCGGAGAGCAGTCCGCTGGCCAGCGGCACCCGCGCGATGATGCCGACGCCCGCCGCCTGCGCCGCGGGCAGCACCTGGTCCAGCGGCTTGAGTCGGAACGCGTTCAGAATGATCTGCACACTGACCACACCGGGGCGGGCGATCGCCGTCAGCGCCTCCTCGCAGGTCTCCACGGACACCCCGTAACCGGCGAGCGCACCCTCGCTCTGCAACGCGTCCAGGACGTCGAAGACGGCCTCGTCGGACAACGTCTGCGTCGGCGGGCAATGCAACTGCACCAGATCGAGGGTGTCGACGCCGAGATTGCGGCGGGACCGGTCGACCCAGCTGCGCAGGTTCTGCTCGGTGAACGTCTCGGGTACGAACTTCTCGGCCCGTCGGCCGATCTTCGTCGCGACCATGATGTCGTCGGCGTCAGCACCGATCGCACTGAGGAAGCGGCCGATCAGCTGCTCGCTGCGCCCGTCGCCGTAGACGTCGGCGGTGTCGAAGAACCGCACACCGGAGGCCGCGGCGCCCTGCAGCACGGCCAGCGCGTCGTTCTCGGTCACCTCACCCCAGTCCGCGCCCAGCTGCCAGCAGCCCAGCCCGATCACCGATGCGGTGCAGTGCGCGGCCCCCGAGGCGGCAAGCCGAGGGAATGTGCGGTCTTCGAGGGCAGTCGGCCCGGGGGAGGTCACGACTGCACCGTACCCAGGCAGCGCGCGCCACACCGGCGCCGCCGGCCCCGGCCCCGGCACCGGCGGGAACCGGTCAGCTGACGATCAGCACGTGCAGGGTTCGCGGCCCGTGCACTCCTTCGACGCGTTCCAGTTCGATGTCGCTGGTCGCGGACGGCCCGGAGATCATCGTCAGCGGCGCGGTGGGCTCCAGCATGCCGATCGCCTCGGGCACGGTTTCCACGACCTGGTCCTCGTCGAGGATGATGATGTGCCGGTCCGGCACCAGACTGATCGCGCGACGACCCTGCCCCGGGCCGCCGTCAAGGATGATGGTGCCGCTCATCGCGATCGCCACCCTTGCGGTGGTCACCACGGCGTCCACGGCGTCCAGTTCCTGCGGCGTCATCGCGGCAGGGGACGCGTCGGTCAACACCCGCCGGCCGTTGTCGGCGCACGCCGCGGCGATGGCATCCGGAAGCCCCGGTGCGATGACGATCGTGCCCATGCCGTCGAGGGCGGCGTCGACGGCGGCCGGCAGCCCCGCCGGGTCGACATGCTTGACCAATGCCTTGTAGTCGACGAGCCGGTCGGTGAGCAGCTCGATGACGGGCGCGCTGCCGGGCGCGTTGTTCGTGGAGCGGATGTAGTCGCGGGGGCCGGGCGGCACCGGCCCGTCGTTCGACAGTGCCGAGCGGATCCGGCCGAGCACGACATCGCGGCTAGTCATCAGGACTCCTGCTGCGCCGACGGTGCCTGGTGGTCGTTCTTCCACCAGTCCCGGAAGCTCTGGGCCGGCGGCGCCGGCAGATCGCGGCTCGTAGTCCAGGCGGACAACGGCGGCGGCAGGTGCCGGATCCGCTTCTTCCGGCCGCCGATCACCCGTCCTACGCCCAGCGTCTTTTCTATTGCCGCGAAACGCTTCTCGTCGCTCATCACCCACGCGGCGGCCCGCATCGCGGCGTCCCAGCCGCCGGGGATGGTGCGGTCGCGGTCGTTGTCGATAGCCCTGGCGCGCAGTTCCACCAGCAGGCTGGGGATGTCGATCTTCACCGGGCAGACGTCGTAGCAGGCTCCGCACAACGAGGACGCGAAGGGCAGCGACGAGTTCGGGTCGTTGTGGCCCTCCATGCCGGTGAGCTGCGGGGTGAGTACGGCGCCGATCGGACCGGGGTAGACCGACCCGTAGGCGTGCCCGCCGGTGCGCTCGTACACCGGACACACGTTGAGGCACGCCGAGCACCGGATGCAGTGCAGCGCAGCCCTTCCCACCTGATCCGCCAGGGCCTTGGTGCGGCCGTTGTCGAGCAGGACCAGATGGAACTCCTGCGGCCCGTCGCCGGGGTGCACTCCTGTCCACAGCGAGGTGTACGGGTTCATCCGCTCCCCGGTGGAGGAGCGCGGTAGCAGCTGCAGGAACACCTCGAGGTCGGTGAAGGTGGGCAACAGCTTCTCGATGCCCATCACGGTGATCAGTGTCTGCGGCAGCGTCAGGCACATGCGGCCGTTGCCCTCGGACTCCAGCACGCACAGCGTGCCGGTGTCGGCGATGCCGAAGTTGGCTCCCGACACCGCAACCCGGGCGGTGAGGAACTTACGGCGCAGGTGTTCTCTGGCCGCCATGGCCAGCCGGCGTGGTTCGTCGGTCAGATCCGCCGGGGCGTCGTCCATCTCGGCGAGGAAGATGTCGCGCACCTGCGTCCGGTTCTTGTGGATCGCGGGGACCAGGATGTGGGACGGCTTGTCGTGCCCGAGCTGGACGATCAGTTCCGCAAGATCGGTTTCCACCGCGGCAATGCCGTACTCCTCGAGGTACTCGTTGAGGCCGATCTCCTGGGTGGCCATCGATTTGACCTTGACGATCTCGTTGGCTCCGGTGGCCTGCACCAGCTGCAGGACGATCCGGTTGGCCTCCTCGGCGTCCGCCGCCCAGTGCACGACGCCGCCCCTGGCGGTGACGTTGACCTCCAACTGCTCCAGCAGCTCGGGCATCCGGGCCATGACGTCGGTCTTGATGGCCGAACCGGAGTCCCGCAACGCTTCCCAGTCCGGCATCTCCTGCACCACCAGCGCCCGTTTCGCGCGGATGGTCGAGGTGGCGTGCGCGAGATTGCGGCGAAGCTGAGCGTTCTGCAACTCCCGGTGGGCGGCCTTGGGGAATTTCTCCGTTCCGCGCAGCGGCGACTCCGCCGGTCCGCGGTGACGGCGGGGAACTCCGAGGAACGTCGTCATGCCGGGTTCTCCTTGGTGGAGGCGAGGATGGTGGCGAGGTGGACGGTCCGGGTCGGACTGTCCATCCGGGTGAGGCCGCCGTTGATGTGCATCAGGCACGACGAGTCGCCTGCCGAGCAGACCTCGGCGCCGGTGGACAGCACGTTCGTGATCTTGTCCGCCAGCATGGCCGATGACGTGTCGGTGTTCTTCAGCGCGAAGGTTCCGCCGAAGCCGCAACAGGTTTCGGCCTGCGGAAGCTCCACCAGGTCAAGACCACCGACCTCGCGCAGCAGCGACAGCGGCTTGTCGCCGACCCGCAGCATGCGCAGCGAGTGGCAGGTCGGGTGGTAGGTCACCCGGTGCGGGTAGTAGGCGCCGACGTCGGTCAGGCCCAGCACATCCACCAGCAGTTCGGACAGTTCGTAGGTGCGGTCGGACAGCGCGGTGGCTCGTTCGGCCAGAGCGGTGTCCCCGCCGCGCCGGGCCACCATCGCCTGCTGGTGCCGGATCGAACCGACGCAGGAACCGGACGGGGCCACCGCCACGTCGAAGTCGACATCGGAGAACGCCTCGACGTGATGACGGACGACCGGTAGCGCCTCGTCGAGATAGCCGGTGTTGACGTGCATCTGTCCGCAACACACCTGTGCCGGTGGGAATACCACCTCGTGCCCGAGTCGCTCCAGCAGGGAAACGGTCGCCTTCGGGACATCGGGGAACAGGGCGTCGCCGAGGCAGGTGGCGAACAGGGCGATGCGCATGGGCCCCTCGATTCTTTTCTGACGTATCGACAGCGGGCGAAAAGGTCGGCTGCAACTGCGAGCCGCGCCGACACGGCCGCTCTTGTTACGGCGCAAACGTCGGCCTCAACGTCATTGTGCGGCCTGGTTTCCCACAGCGCTTACCCGGGTGTTCCCTGCGTCACACGACCGCCTGCCGGGCTGCACGACGATCAGTCGATGCCCCCACGCGCATAACGGCGCATGGCCTGCGCTGCCTCGCCGAGGAACCGGGTGACGGCGGCCGCTTCGGCTTCGGTCAGCCGGGCGGCGGCGGCGTCGATGTCGGTCAGCAAGGGGGACAGCGCAGCCAGAACCTGATGGGCTGAATGCTCGCTGGCCACCAGGGCGACCCGGCGACGATCGTCCGGCCGCGGCTGCCGCCGGACATGGCCGGACTGTTCGAGGCGGTCGACCAGTGCAGTGGCGCTGGCGCTGCGAATGCCGAGCCGATGGCCCAGTTCCACCGGACCGAGCGGGGCCGGCGCCGCGGACAGGTGCTCGAGGGCGGCGACATCGGTGATGCCGACGCCCAGCCGCCTGGCCAGCTCCTGGTTGGCCTCGATGCCCGCCTGCTGCACCTTTCGCAGCGCCCGCGCGGGCTCGCTCGCCGTACTGCGCGCGCCGACGGAATGCCTCCCCGGCCCTTGCGCACTGCTGTCCATGGTGTGATGCTATCGCGCATATCGCTAGATCAGCTAGCTACTAGCTCGTCTTGTCAGTGCGAACAAGGGGTTGCCGCGATGGCAGAACCAACGACGCCCGGTGTCAACGACCCGTCCGCCGGCCGATCACCCGGTGGCGGTGATGGTGCATCCCGCGGCGCGCTCGTCTTTCTCGGTCTGGCAACCATTCTCGCGATCATCGACGCCACCATCGTCAACGTCGCGCTGCCGTCCATCAGTGCGGACATCGGCCTCACTCTGACCCAGGGCGAGTGGGTGGTGTCGGGCTACGGTCTGATGCTCGCGTCGCTGCTGATCAGCTTCGGCAGACTCGCCGACCGATTGGGTCTGCGGCGGGTGCTGCTGGCTGGGGTTCTCGCCTTCGCCGTCACCAGCATGATCTGCGCCTTCGCACCGAGCGCGGCCCTGCTGATCGCCGGCAGGTTGTTGCAGGGCGCCGCGGCTGCGGCGGTGCTGCCCACCGTGCAGAGCCTGATCAGCTCGTTGTACCGCGGCCCCGCCCTGCTGACCGCCTTCGCCGTGTACGGCGCGACCATCGGCACCGCCGCCGCACTGGGTCCGCTGGTCGGCTCCGCGCTGGTGGACCGGTTCGGCTGGCCTTCGGCCTTCCTGATCAATCTGCCGATCGCCGCCGTCGTGGTGATCGGGTTGCGCAGAACCATTCCCGATGTTCCGGGCCGCGAAGCGGCGGGCGCAGACCTGATGGGTCAGGCGCTGCTCTTCGTCGGCCTCGCAGCCCTGGTGTTCGGTCTGGTCGAGGCGCCCCGCGCAGGGTGGTTCTCGCCCACCTCGGAGGTTGCGTTGGGTCCGGTGGCGTGAGGCGTCGGCGCGCCGGTGAGCGTCGGCTTCGTGTCGTTGCTGCTGGGTGTGGCCGGGCTGGCGGCCTTCGTCGCGGTGGAGCGGGCCAGGGGCGCCGCGGGCAGGCCTGCGCTGGTCGACCTGTCGCTGTTCCGGATCCCGTCGTTCTCGGCCGGCAGCTCCGCCGTTCTTGTGGTGGCCCTGGGTGAGTTCGGGATCCTGTTCCTGTTGCCGCTGTACCTCCAGGTCGGGCGCGGGCTGTCGCCGTTGCAGGCGCAGTTGGTGGTGTTGCCCACGGCCCTGGGTTCCTTCATCTCCGCCCCGCTGACCGCGACCCGCAAGACCGTGCCGGCCAGGACCTGGGTGCTGCTCGGCCTGGCGCTGGAGGTCGCCGGTTTGGTCCTGCTCGCGGTTGCCATCACCCCCGCCGCGTCGGTGTGGTGGATGGCCGGCCCACTGCTCGTCTACGGCACCGGAGTGGGTTTCGCCATCAGCCAGCTCACCGGAGCGACGCTGCTGGAGATTCCGGTGGGGCGCATCGGTCAGGCTTCGGGCCTGTCGAGCACCGCCCGGCAACTGGGCTCCGCGATCGGGGTCGCCGTGCTGACCGCCGTCCTCAGCGGTGTGCTGGCCGCCACCCTGGGCGACCGGCTGGCGTCATCGGCTCCCGGCATCGTCGAACCGCAGCGGACGGCGATCGCCGCGGCCATCGCCGGCAGCCCCGCCAACCCGGCTGCGTCCGGCGCGTTCGCCGGCCTGCCACCGGAAAGCCTCGCGGGGATCGGCGAAGCGACGGAATCCAGCCTTGCGCAAGGCGTGCGGCTGGCCGCGCTGGCGGCTGCGGCGCCGATCGCCGGCGCCTGGTTCCTGGCCAGGCGGCTGCCCAACCGGCGGCCGGATGCGCCGGTGACGCGCGCCGAACCGGAACCCCGGCCGGGGTGAACCCGCGGACGGTCACCGCTCGAGCGAGGCCACCAGATCCCCGTCCTCGATGCGGTCCCAGACGTCGGAGAACTCGTCGAACGCCCCGTGCGCCATCGCCTGCTCGAAGGCGTGCAACCGGCCGAAGATGAAGCCGGCGACACCGTCCGTCTCGTCATCCAGGGCCATCGACGCCAGCAGCGCGGTCGCATAGCGGGCGTCCTGGAACTCGCCGAGGGTTTCCTGGATCTCCTCCAAGGCCGAGGCGAACACCACCGCGTCGGAACCGAGCGCCTCGATCGCGGCTTCGGTGGCGTAGCGAAGGGTCTTGGCGTTCGTGAGTACCTCGTGCACGGCCCCGATGTTGTCCGGATCGCCCAGGGCGCCGTCCGCCCGCTCGCGCAAACCCAGCCACGCCGCGGCGATCAAGGACGGAAGTTCGCTCCCGGCCACGCGACCACCGCGCCGGGACAGCGGCGGATCCATCACCAGCGCGTCGATGTCCCGGAGCATCTGCAGGTATTCCGGGGTGTCCAGAACGATCCGGACCTCCGTGGCCGCCGCCCGCAGGCGGCGTTGACAGGCGTCCTGCAGCCGGATCCGGGCGGGGCCGGCGTAGTCCTCCGGCTCTTCCGTCAGCTGGGCGGTGAGTCGCCGGCAGGCCACGTCGATGTCACGAGCGGTGTTGAGCACCGACCCGAATGTCCGTAGCGCCGTGCGCAGCTCGGGTGTGCCGTCACCGTCCAGCAGCGGCGAGTAGACGGTCAGGATCGCCCTCATCCGGCGTGCTGCGGACTGCGCGTCGTGCAGCGCATCCGGCGCATGTAAGTGGCCCTCACGCAGCCCGCGGTCCGCGGCGATCAACAGGTCCTGTTGCCGGCCCAGTGACGAGAGCACTACCGCCGCTGCGGTTTTGCTGCGGCGCGCAGGCGGCGGTTGGTACCCCACCGCGCGCGCCAGCTTGGACACCGATGACGCCTTGCCGGCGCCGGCGGCGAGCAGCACCTCGACGGTGGCGGCCAACTGGTCGCGGGTGCCGCCGACGATCTCCGCCTCCAGCTCCCGCCAGGTTGTCGGCTCGGCCGGACCGTCGATCAGCCTGGTGCCGGTGACGTGGTCGTCCGCGACCTCGATCAGGGTTTGACCGGACCCATCGAGCAGATGGCGCACCGTCCTGTCGTTCTGCACCCTGGCGACCGGGATCAGCTCACGCCCACGCGCCGCACCGCGGACCAGACCGGCAAGTTCCGCCGGGACCGCACCGACACCCCCCGCATCCAACGGCAGCTGCACCTCCGTCCTGCCATCGGCAGCGGGCAGTTTGAGGTGCCAGCCGGCGTCCGGACCACCCGTCCGCCGGCGCAGTGTCATCCGGGAGCGGAGCAGATCCAGGCACACGGTGTCGTAGTAGGTGGCATCGAGCTGGTAGGACCGCGGCTCGGTGGCGTCGCTGATGCCGACGGCCACCAGCTTTCGCCGGCCGGACAACGCGGGAAGCGATGCCTGCGGATCGATTTCGAGCTTGGTCTCGATCTCCAGCTGACGTGATGCCTGCCCGACGGGGATGGCCGCAACCAGGTCGACCGCCGACTCCTGGCCGGCGGCGACGGCGTTCTTCTTCGGACGGGGGGCCATCCGTTGTTGGTACCCCGTGCGGTTCGTCCTGGCCAGTCGGGCTCGCCGGGCGGGCAGGATTCGACCGATCTCACGCGGGGGCGCCCCTGTGCCGTCGTAAGTTGAGTGGAATACACTCAACTTATGTGCGTTGCAGTGTGTAGCGGTTGCGTAGGCTGTGACTGCCCACGTCGACCACATCGCTGACAGCTGTTCGATGAGAAAGGCACTTTCACCGTCGTGAATCTCGAGAACCTGACCACCAAGAGCCGCGAGGTCGTCGCCGCGGCCATCACCACCGCCACCACGGCGGGTCATTCCTCCGTCGAGCCGGCCCACCTGCTCGGCGCGCTGCTGGTCACTCAGGGATCGACCGCGCCCGGCCTGTTGCGGGCTGTCGGCGCGGACCCCGCCGCCGTCCGGTCCCAGTCGGACGCGATCCTCGCCCGGCTGCCGCGGGTCAGTGGCAGCACCGTCGCGCAGCCGGGGTTGTCCCGCGCCGTCGTCAACGTGATCACCGGCGCGCAGCAGATCATGTCCGCCGCCGGCGACGAGTACCTGTCGACCGAGCACCTGCTGGCGGCCCTGGCCCGCCCCGGCACCGACGTCGGCGACCTGCTGAACGGCCTCGGCGCGACCACCGAGGCCCTGATCGAAGCCTTCCCGGTGGTACGCGGCGGCGACCGCAAGGTCACTTCGCCCGACCCCGAGGGCAGCTATCAGGCGCTGGAGAAGTACGGCGTCGACCTCACCGAGCGTGCCCGCGAAGGCAAGATCGACCCCGTCATCGGGCGGGACTCCGAGATCCGGCGGGTCGTCCAGGTGCTGTCCCGGCGCACCAAGAACAACCCCGTGCTGATCGGTGAGCCCGGCGTCGGGAAGACCGCTGTCGTCGAGGGTCTGGCCCAGCGGATGGTCGCCGGGGACGTGCCGGAGTCGCTGCGCAACAAGCGCCTCATCTCACTGGACATGGGCTCGATGATCGCCGGCGCGAAGTACCGCGGCGAGTTCGAGGAACGGCTCAAGGCCGTCCTCGAGGAGATCAAGGGCTCCAACGGGCAGGTCGTCACCTTTATCGACGAATTGCACACCGTCGTCGGGGCCGGTGCCACCGGTGAGGGCGCCATGGACGCTTCCAACATGCTCAAGCCGATGCTGGCCCGCGGGGAGCTGCGGATGGTCGGCGCGACGACGCTGGACGAGTACCGCAAACACATCGAGAAGGACGCCGCCCTGGAGCGTCGCTTCCAGCAGGTCTTCGTCGGCGAACCCTCCGTCGAGGACACCGTGGGGATCCTGCGCGGCATCAAGGAGCGCTACGAAGCCCACCACGGCGTCCGGATCGCGGACTCGGCGCTCGTTGCGGCTGCCACCCTGTCCGACCGGTACATCACGAGCCGGTTCCTGCCGGACAAGGCGATCGACCTGATCGACGAGGCGGCGTCCCGGCTGCGGATGGAGATCGACTCCAGGCCCGTCGAGATCGACGAGCTGCAGCGGGTTGTCGACCGGTTGACGATGGAGGAATTGGCGCTGGCGAAAGAATCCGATCCGGCGTCGGTCGAACGACTCGGTCGGCTGCGCCGCGATCTGGCCGACAAGACCGAGCAGCTGTCCGCACTCACAGCCCGCTGGGAGCAGGAGAAGTCGGGCTTGAACCGGGTCGGCGAGATGAAGAAGGAGCTCGACGAGCTGCGGATGCAGGCGGAGAGGTTCCAGCGCGAGGGCGACCTTGCCAAGGCGTCCGAGCTGCTGTACGCGCGGATCCCGGCTCTGGAACGCGAACTCTCGCAGGCCATCTCGGCCGAGCGCGAGGCGGACGTAAAGGAGGCGCCGATGGTCAGCGAGGAGGTCGGACCGGACGACATCGCCACCGTCATCGCTGCTTGGACCGGCATCCCGGCCGGCCGGCTGCTGGAAGGTGAGACCGAAAAGCTGCTGCGGATGGAGTCCGAGCTCGGCCGCCGGGTGATCGGTCAGCACGAGGCCGTGGCTGCCGTCAGTGACGCGGTTCGCCGTGCGCGGGCCGGCATCGCGGACCCGGATCGGCCGACCGGTTCGTTCCTGTTCATCGGTCCGACCGGTGTGGGCAAGACCGAATTGGCCAAGGCGCTGGCCGATTTCCTGTTCGACGACCCCCGGGCCATGGTCCGTATCGACATGAGCGAGTACTCGGAGAAGCATTCCGTGGCAAGGCTTGTCGGTGCCCCACCGGGATACGTCGGGTACGACGAGGGCGGACAGTTGACAGAGGCCGTTCGCCGCCGGCCGTACTCGGTGATCCTGCTCGACGAGGTGGAAAAGGCGCACCCCGACGTCTTCGACATCCTGCTGCAGGTCCTCGACGACGGGCGGCTGACCGACGGCCAGGGTCGCACGGTGGACTTCCGCAACACCCTGCTGATCCTGACGTCCAACCTCGGCAGCCAGGCGCTGATGAATCAGGGCATGTCAGAGGAGCAACGTCGGAATACCGTCATGTCGGTGGTGCGGACTGCCTTCAAACCGGAGTTCCTCAACCGGCTGGACGACATCGTGTTCTTCCACGCGCTGGACACCGAGCAGCTCGGCGCGATCGTCGACATCCAGGTCGACGCGCTGAGCCGCCGGCTGGCCGCCCGCCGGCTGGTCCTGGACGTCTCGACGGAGGCGCGACAGTGGCTGGCGATCGGTGGTTTCGACCCGCTGTACGGCGCCCGGCCGCTGCGCCGGCTGATCCAGTCGGCGATCGGCGACCAGCTCGCCAAGGAGTTGCTGGCCGGCCGGATCCGGGACGGTCAAACGGTTGTCGTGGACGTCGACGACAACGACCCGGGTGCGCTGGTCGTCCGGTCCGTCGATGTGGTGACGGACGCGCCTGCGAGGACCCCGTAAATTCGACAATGCCCGACTGCCCCAGCTGGTCAACTGCCCCAGCGACTGACCAGCTGCCGGTATTGCGCGACGTTGCGTTGCCACAACGGCTTTCGATGCAGCTTGACGAATCCCCACAGGACACCGGCAAGCGAAATGAAGCCGATCAGCACTCCCAAGGCGTCAGGTTTCGCCGCGCTCATGGGAAAAGCGAGCGCGACCCAGCAAGCTACGGCCCAGCCGACCCACCGCCAAGCACCCCGCGGCAGGTTCCAGGCAGGCAGCGCCGATTTCTCTCCCTGCGCCAAGCGGGCACCGAGTTGGCTGCGCAGGATGTCGTCCTGGAACGGCAACGACAGCGCGCGCTGCAGATCGGCACGGGCCCGGTCGATCTGGGTGACGCTGGTGAACAGGACCGAGCCGTCGTGCAGCGCGGTCAAATAATGATCGACGCCCCCCAGAAGCGCGTTTGCCAGTGATTGGTTGATGTTCTGGTTCTGTGGGTGTGCGAGGTGAAGCGATTGGAGAATGGGTAGGGCCAGGTCCGGGCGGTACTGGCCCAGCCACACCTGGGCAGCGGCGAGGTCGTATCCCGGGTCGTTCGGGTCCAGCTCGCCTGCCGCCTGGAACGCCGCCGCCGCGTCGTCCCATTGGCCCAGCGTTTGATGAATCTCCCCGAGCTGGGCGTAATAACCGGGTCGGCGGCCGAATTTCAGCGCCTCGGTGAGTTCGACGAACGCATCCTCCCACCGGCCGCTCGCCTTGCTCACCATGGCGCGCATCGCCCAAGCAGCATCGTCGCGCGGGCAGGATTCGGTCGCTTCCCTGGCTGCGTACCGTGCGGCACGCAGGTCACCCCGGGTCAGCTCCTCCTCCGCCCTGGCCATCCAGTTCGTCATCGGGGGTGGGGCCGGTACGGAGTGGCTGCCAGCCGACGTCGACCTCGCCCGCGCGGCGGCGCGCAGCCGCGCGTCGTATTCCCGGCGCTTGTTCGGGTCGAGCAGTTCGTGCTCGGCCAGGCCAATGGTTTCCAGTCTGTCCTCGGCCTCGCGCTGTTTCGCCACGCTGGGTGAATTCTGCCGGCTGACCCATCGACGGCGCTGCGCGCGTACGGCATGGCTGATGGCCCCGTCGTCGGCGGTCCGATCGACGTCGAGCAGCGCGTAGTAGTCCAACGGCGCATCCGGTGCGCTCATCAGCTCACGTCCCAACTTTGCAGGGTGGCCGTCGCGGCGTCGATCTGGCGCCGGCTCAGGTTCGATTTCCGTTCGATCGCCAGGTCGCCGATCTTGTGGGCACTGACCTGGTCGAAGACCTCGGCGTAGATCACCGCGTCGGCGGAGACGGAGATGACGACCCGCAGGGGTGTCAACTCCGGTCGCGGTCGCAACGTCATGCCCGCCTGCCCGACGACGGTGACATACTCCAGGTCGTCGTCGTCGCCCTCGGTGATCTCGACAAGCAGCTCGATCTGACCCGGGGTTGTCGTCCGGAAGTTCTGTTCCCCGCGCCCAGGAATTTTGCTGTTGTGTGGCAGCAGGACGTGGTTCTCCCGCTTGTTCGTCGACGGGTTGATCGCGACAACGCCAACCCCCAGCGCAGTGACGTCATGAATGGTGACCGGTGGATCGGCCGGCGTCGGCGGTATCGGGTTGTCGGTGGCCCTGCCGCGGCTGGCCAGCAGCATCGCCTGGACGGACGCGCCCAGAGCCACCGCTTCATCGGGATGCACCCCGATGCTCGGCTCCCGCCCGGTGAGCGTGGTGAGCATCTCGCGAACCACCGGCATCCGTGTCGACCCGCCGACCAGCAGCAGATGGTCGACCTCGGTCAACCCAAGTCTGGCGTCCTCCAGAGCCGACTCGACGTTGGATCGGGTCCGCGACAGCAGCGGACGGGTCAGGGCATCGAAGAGCTGCCTGGTCACCGCAATGGTGACCGGCTTGCGGTTGACCCTGAGCAGAACCCGGGCCTCTGGCATGGTGGTCAGCGTCCGCTTGGCCAGCTCGGCTTTCTCACGGAGCTCGGCCATCGCCTGGTCGTCCTCCAGCAGATCGACCCCGGTCCGCTCCATGACCTGCTCGGCCACGTAGGTGATCAGCGCGTTGTCCCAGTTGAACCCGCCGAGGTTGCGGTCTCCGCGGGTGGCCACCACTTGGAAGTCGTTGCCGGTCACTCGCATCACGGTGACGTCGAAGGTGCCCCCGCCGAGGTCGTACACCAGCACCGTGCCCTGGATGCCGGATTCGAGACCGTAGGCCACTGCCGCCGCGGTCGGCTCATTGATGACCCCGAGAACGTTGAATCCGGCGATGTGACCGGCATCGATGGTGGCTCGGCGGCGGGCGTCGTCGAAGTACGCCGGTACGGTGATGACGGCGTCGGTGACCGGCTCACCGAGGGCCATTTCCGCATCATCCTTGAGTCTGCGCAGGATGACGGCTGAGATCCATTCCGCGTCGTACTGATCTCCGCCGGTCGTGGTGAAAGACCATGACCGATCACCCATCCGACGCTTGACGAACTGCACCACGTCTTCCGGTGCATCGGTGACCGCCTGTTTGGCCATCGAGCCCACCGCGACGCTGTCGTCCTGAAACATCACGACGGACGGTGTGATGCGTTCGCCTTCGCGGTTAGCGATGATCTCGGGGCTTCCGGAAGGGGCGACAATCGCGACGGCAGAATAGGTGGTTCCCAGGTCGATTCCCACGGCGCGACCCATCGGCGCCACCCCCCTCATCAGACATCGACCATGTGTTGCAGCGAGTTTGAAGATGCGGCGGGCTGTCAGCACTCCCGGCTACCCTGGCCGCTACGCCCGCCCCCAGCAGCCACTTCCGTTGGAGCCATCGCCGATTCGGGTTGATTTTAGGTGACGTCTGATCAGCTCATCGCCCCGGATAGCTGAATACGGGTGATCGCAACACACTTGAAGTAGATCGCCAGGTGACACATGGTGAATGGGGGGCGAGGGGCATCTCGTGTTCGCGAGTTCGGCGCCCTGCTCTAGGATCGCCGCAATCAACGGCGAAATCGGATGTGCCACGGCCCGGGGGTGTGCTGGTGGATGACAGGGGTCGAGGCTGTCCGTCCTGCAGGGTGGGCCGCCTGCCTTCTAGTGCGGGTCGACGCTCGGATGACCCGGTTGTGGCCGGGTCGCGCAGCAGGTCAATTCTGATCGGAACGAAGTAGGTGCCCGAGGAGTCATCGCCGTCCGGAGACGACTGGGGTGCGCCGATGCCGGGCCGGGTAGCGCCGCCACCGGGGCCCGGCTCAACGCCATGGCCGGGCTTGCCGACGCCACCGGCCGGCGGGGCGAACCCCGGCTGGGACGGCCCGGCTTGGAATCCCCCCAACGGGCAGGGCGCTGGTGGTGCCGCCGGAGGGTGGGGTGCCCCCCCGTCCGGGCAGTCAACGGGCTCGTTCGTCATGGGGCCGCCCACCGGCAACAAAGGGGTGCCGCCGGACGTCATTCCCGGCGGCGGTACCGGCGGTGACGGCCTGGTCAACCCGCCGATCCCGATCCTGCTGGTCGGGCTGGCCCTGCCGCTCGCGTCGATCGTCCTGCTCTTCGCCGACGGGCTCGCTGCGCACATCATCGGCTGGTTGATCGCGATTCTCGGCAGCATCGGCGCACTCGCGGCGTTCACCGCGGTGGATCTGCGTCGCCGATCCAGTGGTTGGTATGTCGACCGCCCCGCCGTGCTCGGCGGGCTGCGGGTCGCCGTGCTGCTGACCGGGCTGGTGGTGGCGACCTGCTTCGGCTATCTGATCGCCGACGCGGTTGCGCGCTGGGATGTGTGGTTCTGACCATGCGAACCATAGGATCCTGCGCCGATCGGGCCGGTCTGCGTCTGCTGGTCCTGACGCTCGCGTTGATCGGCGCGTTGGCAGTGACGGTTGTGCACGCCCCGGCCGGCAACGCCCAGTTCCGGGCGCCGCAGCTCAGTGACTCGAAAGCGCTCAGCGATCTGACCGCATGCCTGGCCAGCCGCAAGGCCGGGGACCTGGTGCTGCTGATCGACACCTCGGGAAGTCTCGGCGGTGCTGACGGGACGGACCCGACCGCCGTCCGGGTCGCCGCAGCGCAGGCATTGGTCACGGGTCTGGCGTCGTCGTTCGAGAAGATCGGTGCGAAGGTCGATGTCAGCGTCGCCGGCTTCGACGACGACGTGACGACCGTGTCCGAGTTCACCGCGCTGACGCCGAAGGCGGCGGCAACTCTCGATGACCAGTTGGGCTCGTTCGCCGACCGGAACAAGGGTGCAGAAACCGACTACTGGTCCGCACTGACCTGGCTGAACGCAACGATGCAGGCCAAGGCCAAGGACCGCGGCGGTGAACCAGGCAGCTCCTGCCAGCTCGCGATCTGGTTCACCGACGGCGAGTTCACCATCAGCGCCCGGGACGGGTCGACAACGGACGGGCTCGACCCGCTGAACAGGCAGCCGAAGGCCATTCCGGGCTTCGAGACGGTCCCGCTGATCGACGAAGCGACAGCGAACGAGGCGAGGGACGCGGCCAAGACCGAACTGTGCCGGGCCCAGGGAACCGCCGATCAGCTTCGGGCCGCCGGTGTGACGCTGATCGGAATCGGCCTCGGTAGCGCCGCCGCCGACGATCCGCGGTTCGCTTTCCTGCGGGACTACGTGGAGAACCCGTCGCAGACCTGCGGTGCACAACCCGGTCGCGGCGTGTTCGTCCCGGCTGCGGACGTGGGCGACCTGTTTCTCGCGCTCAACAAGATCGGCGAGCTGGGGTCGACCCAGGACCGACCACCGACGAAGGTCTGCCAGGTGCGGGTCTGCCCGGAGGGCGCCTATTCGTTCAAGCTGGATAACACGCTGAGCAAGGTGCACATCGCGGCGGTGGTCAAGGACTCCGGGTCGCTCATCAGGTCGGGCATCCGGGTGGAGATCGCACCGCCGGGAGCCGCGAAGCCGACGGTGATCGACGGCGCCGGACCCGACACCGGTACCGCTACCGCGGGTGGCGCAGCGCTGGCCTACCGCTGGTACCCCGGTGACCCACTGACGATCGACCTGACCAGGAACAACGACTGGTCCGGCAGTTGGAAGATCACCTTCATCGACACCACGGGCAAGCGGCCGGACGCCGTCTCCAACGTCAGCCTGTCGCTGACCAGTGACTTCGCCGTCGCGCCGGTGTTGCCCAGCGGAACACCGTGGCGGGCGGGCGAGAAGAGCGGGCCGATCGAATTCCAGCCGCAGACCTCCGACGGGAAGGACGCCCCGATCGCGAAACTGCCGGCGTCATTCAAGGCGACAGCGACGGTCACGATGCCGGGCAAGGACGGCGCGAAGAACCTCCCGGTCTCGTTGACCGCGCCGATCACCATCGACCTTCCCGCCGCGGTCGATCCGGGGCTGGCCACCGTGAAGGTGGTGCTGAGCGGGAAGATCGCCGGCCAAGCGCTGGCGGACGTGCCACGCGAGGTCGCTGTACAGGTGTTGCCGCCCTTCGGGTCGCCGAGCACGGCTCCGAACCAGGTCGTCGACTTCGGCGGGATCGAGGGAACCGCGTCGGAGACCGGCATTCTGCGGGTGACCGGCCCGGATGAAGGTGATGGCTGCGTCACTATCGCGGCAGGCAGCCTGATCGTGACCCCGCCGATGGTCGACTCCGTGACTGTCACCGGTCCGGACGGCTCGAACTGCTACCCGGTGCCCGCCAAGAAGACCGTGGAGGTCATGCTCACGCTGACCCCCGGGCAGGAAGGCAACGGGCACCTCGAGGGAGATCTCTCCGTCGGCCTGGCGCCGGCGAGCGACCCCGGCAAGGTGACGACGGCCGCGGTCCGCTACCAGGCCGACATGCAGCGTTTGCCGCAGTCCGGCGTGAAGACCGGCATCCTGATCGGCGCCCTGCTGTTGGGGCTGCTGCTCGCGCTCGCCCTGATCTGGCTGGCTCGGCGGTGGAGCGCGCGCTTCCCCAGCGGCGCGAGTGTCGCCCTGCAGTCGGTCGTGGTCGAGGTAAAGATCTCAGCCGACCGCCTGACCGCGGCGGACGGCGGCTCGATCGCCCCGCCGTCGATGCTCTGGGCACCGGTTCCGCCACCGGGTTCCGGACGACGGACGCTGATGGTGTCCGGGGTACCGCTGCGCGCGCGGGCGGGTTGGCGGCTCACCGAGCCCGGGTATGCAGAGCCCGAGCGTTTTGCCGGGACCGACCACGTCGGCGCCGGCGGGATCCCCCCGCATTCCGATGGGCAGGGTCGGCCGCGGCTGCCGTTGTCGGTTCAGGGCACCTGGACCGTTCTGGTGCCGCGCACCATCGCCACCTCCCCGTTGGCGGAGGTGCCCGGTCGTCTGCTGTTGGTGGTGGACACCGCTGCTGACGCAGCCGTGCGTCAGCACCTGGTGGCGAGCGCGGATCGCGACGCACCTGCCCTGGTGATGGCGGCGAGGGAGAAGGCGCGGGCCGCGGACAAGACTGCAGAACCCGAGCCACCTCCGGATGAGGGCCTGCAATATGCGGGGTTCGGCCAGCCGGGTCCGACCGGACCCGGGGGCGGTCAACCACCCGGCTGGAACCATCCGAGCGCTCAGCCCACTGCGGGGTGGGGTTCGCCCGGTCCACCGGATGCCGGCTGGGGACAGCCAGCGAGCCGGCCCGCGCCCGGCTGGGACCAGCCGACCGGGCAGCAGGCGTCGGGCTGGGATCCGCCGCCGTCCGCCGGTCCGGCGCAGCCTCCGCGGAGCGAAGGATGGTGACCTGGATTCCCCCCTGAAACCATCGCCGAGCATCAGCCTCGGCCGGTCCGGTGGGGTCCTCCCTGTCCATCACGGACGCAGGGGGAGGGCGATCGCATGCGTCAGCGAAAGGGAATCTCGTGCACAAGATCTTTCTGGTCGGCCTCGGCGGTTCAGGCGGGAAGACTCTGCAGTTCTTGATGGACCAGCTGCACACCGAGCTACGGGTGCGCGGTTGGGACCGGGAAAAGTTGCCGCGGTGTTGGCAGTTCGTCCACGTGGACGTTCCGGCACAACCCGATGGGGTGGGCGAGGGCCTACCGCCGACCGTTCGCCAGCAGGGCGGCCGGTACCTGCCGGTGACGACACCCAACGACCGGTATCAACAGCTGGATGCCGGGCTCGAGCAGGCGCTGGCCCAACCATCGGTGAATCAGTTACGGCAATTGGTCGGCTGGCGCCCGGACGCCGGCAAGGTGACCACACCCATCGTGCTCGGCGCCGGCCAGTACCGGGCGGTCGGCCGATTGGCCACCCTGGCCCGGACGCGGGAGATCTTCGAAGGGCTACGGGAGTCGGCACAGCAGCTCAATTCCAGCGCGGCGAACCAGGATTTCACCGAGCTGCTGCGGGTGATGGGCCAGCGACCGGCCGCGCCGCAGGGCACGATGGTGTTGGTGGTGTCATCGCTGGCCGGTGGGACCGGGGCGTCCATGACGCTCGACGTCTGCAACCTGCTCCGCGGGGTGCAGCAGAACCTGCCGGACTTCCCGGGCGGGGAGGCGATCGCCTACCTGTACACACCGGACGTCTTCGGAAAGCTCGACGAATCGGCGCGATCCGGAGTCAACGCGAATGCGCTGGGCACCATTGCCGAGTTGATGAGCGCCAGGGCGTCGGCCCAGAAGCCTTGGACCATGCAGGAGTGGAATGTCTACCGGGTGGGGCAGGCGCCGGCGACGCCGGGCCGCGGCCCCAAGGCGGTCTTTCCGGTCGGCGCCACGAACGGGATCAGTGGTGCATCGTTCGGTGACGGACGGGCCATCACCATCTACCGCGGGTTCGCGCGCGCGCTCACGGCCATGCTGCTCTCCGAGGCCCAGCAGACCCAGATCATGAGTTATGTCGTAGCCAATTTCGGCAACACCGACGCGTTGCCGGACAACTCCGAACTGGCCTGGGCGCCGTCCGGCGGCAGAGATGCACTCGGCTTCGGGGCGATCGGATTCGCCTCCATCGGCCTGGGCCGGGACCGCTACGCAGAATACGTTTCCCAGCGGCTGGCCAGGCAGGCCGTCGAGCGGTTGCTCCGCGTGCACCACGACGTGTCGGTCATCCAGAACCAGCGAACGGAGATGGAGGCGCGCGACCAGTACGCCGCTGACGGTTACCCGATCCTGCTGGACTGGGCAGGTCTGCCGCCCGCCCCGCCGCGGGACGATCTGGCGGCGCTGACCCGCTGGGTCGGCGATGTGTGGCCAGAACCGCAGCAGGTTTCACTGGTCGACGAGGTCCTCGGCAGGCTGATGACGGAATCGGCGCCACCGGGGGTCAGGCAGAAGTCCGGCCGGTTCGCCCAGCAGCTCGGTGCCGGAATTCCGAGGTATTACCGGCAACTCTCCGTCGATGCGGACAGCCTGACCAGGCAGGCGGCGGCCGCGCGCTGGGTGCTGGCCATCCAGGGCCGGATCGAGGCGGCGGTGTTGCGGTCGGCGTCCCGCTGGGGGCTGCCGGTCACCCGCAAGATCGTGGAACGACTGGAGGCCGAGCTGCAGCTGTGGGCCAACTGGCTCCGGGCCAGGTCCGTCCCGGCAAGTACCGCCGACCAGGTCACCAACGAGGTGCTCACCCCGTTCTACGCCACCGACGGGACGATCGATTCCAGCCATGCACTGCTCACCGAAGCGCGAACGGCACTGCGGGTCCGGTTCGCCGACCTCGTGCGGCGCACCGGCGCGGGGGTGGTCGCCGACCTGGTCGACGGCCTGACCAGTGATGTCATCCGCCCGCTGGCCGCAGGCCTGGCCGACGTGGAGCGCGCCCTCGTCGCCGCCGAGGATGCTCGCTCGGTGGATGCCAGCAGCTCGTCGGTCCGCACCACCGTGGTGCAGGCCTGGCCACAAAGTGGACAGGTGCCCACTCGGTTCGCCACGGCCACCAACGAGGTGCTGCTGGAGGACATCGAGAGCTACCCCGACCGGTTCCGGGCACACCTGCACGACACCTTCGTCACCGCGGTGATGCCGTCAGGTCAGCGGCCCTCGTCCGAGGACTCCGAGCACTTCGCCGTCGAGCAGGTCATCACCTTTCTGGACATCGACCCCTCCGGCAGGCGACCGGTAGCGGCCGTCGATCACCTCCAGGCCTACGGCGAGGACGGGTTCACCCCGGTCAAGATGGGTCGCCGGGGCAGCTGGTGGCCGCGGCTGCTGGCCTCCGCCGCGCCGGCCCAGGTCGGTCGGTACGAGCCGTTGCTGACCGCGGAGGCGCTGCTCGAAGGCGCACGGGCCTGGGTGGCCCGCCCCGGCCAGCCGTTGCAGGGGTTCGTTCGGCAGGGTCTGCAGTCCTACCTGGCGGCGTTGAGCCAGGGTGCCCACGACCGGGACCGGATGGAGACCGATTTCGCTGCCAAGTTCCAGACCGCGCTTGACCTGGCGGCGCCGCTGGTCGGCGTCCACCCCAGCATGGTGACCGCCGTGCACGGTGAGTCGGTGAAGGTGAGCTACCAATTCTCCGCAGCTCCTTTGCGCGCGGCGCCGTCGGCGCTGCGGCAGATCACCCAGGCCATCGAGTCGAACGCGTCGATCGATGCCCGGCCGACGCTGGAACGGCTCGGGCAGGCGATGAGCGCCGAGGAGGCCAACGTCGACCTTCCGGCGATCGACATCGTCGGTACCTATGCGCACCCGTATTCGCCGTTGGTGTTCACGTCGCTGCAGGGGCCGATCCAGCAGCAGTGGGCGAGGGCCATCTCGGTGCAGCAGCGAATGGCATTCTGGCGGTGGCGTCGCGGCCGGCCGCTCAACGAGTTCGTTCCGGTATCGCCCGCCTGGGCGCAGGCCTTCATCACCGGTTGGCTGGTCGGAAGGTTCACCGGGGAGATCCACACGCCCCGCGCCGACGACATCGACCAGCGGATCAGGGTGTTCGACGACGGGCGCTGGGTGGCGTTCCCGGAGTCCCTGCTCGGGGTCCAGCAGATCAACCGCGATGTAGTCGGCTGGGGCATTCCGGCGGCGGTTCTGGAATCGCTCGTGTTGGCGATCGCACAATGCAACGCAGACGCCGATCTCACCGCGCTGCGGCCCTACATCGCGGTTCGGCGGCTGGGCGAGGAGCTGCCGGTGCCCGGCACCGCCCGCCACGAGGCACTGCACAGCTGGATCGTGAAAGGTGTCTCGCGTTCGGGCGACCGGCCGCAGATGCTGAAGCCGCAGGACGCGGTCGCGACCGTGCAGGACCGCCTCGACGTCGCGACCGACTGGTTGCAGCGGCTCCGCTCCTCGGTGGTCACCAAGTTGCTTCCACACGACATGGCCGGCGCGCCCGGCAACGGTCCGTTCGCCGAGATCACCAGGCACAACTTCGCCAGGGTGCCGCGGGAGTGGGAAATCGCCGAGCAGTTGGTGGCAGGTGTGGACGAGATCCTGGAGGAACTCCGGCGATCGGTGTACCACCCGGACGACAAGCCGGACACTCCCGGCGGTATCGACGACGTCGAGGCGTGAGGGGCTCCCGATGCATGTCTTCGTGGTGGGCAAGCAGGCGGCGGCGGCGATCGCGGCGGTACGCCGCGTCGTCCACGACTGGTCGGCGGTCGGCCTGGTCGACGCCTCGATCTGGATCGACATCGGCGATGGCGGCGGTGACGGCACGAGTCGTGATGTCCCGGTGAACGGGTCGATACCGGACGAGCGCAGCGCGGGGAGCGGGCTGCTGATCGAGCGGGGGATCGCGCGCTCGGTCGACCTGCGCTCCTGGATTCCCCGCAATCCCGGACCGATCAGGCTCATCGCTCTGCAGGCCCTCACCGAGCCGTCCGCAGCGATCACTGCGGATTCAGTGCAGGCTGTCGTCGAGTCACTGCGATTGCCGCCAGGTACCCCCAGGGTCAACCTGGTGATCCCGGTGGACCGGTTGGTCGGCGTACCGCAGGAGGCCGTTTTCGACTCCCAGATCAATGTTGTCGTGCAACCGGTCGATGGCACCGGTCCGCTGGCCGCCACCGAACCGCTGAACGCGCAATCGCCCACCTTCGTGATGCACGGCGCAGCTGCCTTGGCGACGGCTGCCGGGCTGTGGACCGGAATGTCGGCCGCCCCGCTGGATGACGAGCGGCCGTGGTCAGGCGCGGGGGTGGCTGTCGGCCGGTCCTATTTTCGCCGGTTGGACGGCACTCCCATCCTCGACCGGCTGGCCCAGGAGGTGTTCGGTGCAGACGGTTCGCTGCCGGTCACCAGGTCGCGGGTCGGTGAACCGATGGGCGTGGTCGCTCCAGCCGTGCAGCAACAGGCGGCGGAGGCTGCCGGCCATTCCGTGTTGTCCAAGCACAGTGAGCTGACCCGGTTCGGGCCACCGCCGCCATTTCGTGAGCCCGCCCGAATACCGCTGAGCTTCTGGCGCGCGATGACGATGTTCTTCACCTTCGTCGGCAGGGCGATTGCCAACGCCCCGCAAGCCTGGGCGCAGGAGATGATCGACCGTGCCCGATCCGGGATCGAGACCCGCACCACCGCTTGGCTTTTCGGCGCCCAGTCGCAATACACAGTGGTGTTGACCGGGTTACAGGCCAACAACGGGGAAGATACCGACCAGGCGCTGGCGCTCGAACACGCCGCGGTCGCCATGCTCGGTGCGCTGTCACCCGGCAGCGAATTGGCCACGGTTGCTGCGCCACGGCTCTGGGATGACACCGTCCGGGCGGTGTCCGCTCTCATCGACGGAGGACAGCCCGATCCGTCGATCGCGCTGCCCACGCAGGGACCAGCACGGCTGGTGATCGACGATCCCGCCCGGATCTGCCCCGCACCCGGGACCGCCCCGTTCCAGCTGCCGCACGGAATCCCGGGCGCTCAGTCCGGTCCGATCGACGCCAACGACCCGTGGCATGCGATGCAGGTCGATCTGGCTCTGGCAGCTGCCCTTGACGAGACCGGCCCGCATCAGCCCGGATCGACGCAGGCTGGTCGGTTGACCGTTGTCCAGCAGACCAGGTCGGCGCTGTCCGGCTGGGTCGCCGGGAAACGCGGCTGCCTGTGGGCGATGAGCTCGGGCCTGGCCAGCGAGCTCGACAAGGCCAGGTCGTTGCAGGCCGCCATCCTGCAGCCGCTGCCGGAACTGACGGAAGAGGAGCTGGCGGCCCCGTTGCGGGCGCAGCGTCGGGCCAGGCGGATGGTGCTGATCTGGCTGCTGGTCCTGCTCGTGTTGACCGCGATTCCCGCCGTGCTGGCCGGTCTGGACAAGATTTCCTGGCTGACGGCGGCGGGCATGGTGCTGCTCGTCCTGCTGTTCTGCCTGGTCGGTGCTGTGATCAGCTTCCAGCGCGGGCAACGGGCGCTGATGCACGCGATCTACCGGCTGCGAGTGGCAGCCGCCAGGCGGGCCTGGGTGCAGGAACACGCGGTCACCGTGACCCAGGAGGTGGTGCGGCTGGCCGGACTGTACCGGCAGAGCCGGGTGTGGTCGGATGTGGTCGCCGAATATGTGCACGCTCCGTTCGGCCGGCTGGGCTCCGCTGATGACGACGGCACCGTTCCATCGGGATTGACCGGCGACCTGCCGCTGGCGATGACGCTGGCCAGTGCCCAGTTCTCGGCCAGGGCGCACGAGCCGGTGGTCTATCAGGCGCGGGCCCAGATGTTGCGCCCGGACTGGCTGTTCACCGTCATCGACGCCCGCCGCCGGCTCGTACTGGAGGAGATCAAGGACCGCACCGGTCGTGACCTGGAGAATCGCATCACCTCCGATGCGACCTTGATGGACGGCGGCCCCTTGCTGTCATACCTCCAAGGTCTGCGTGAACCCTCGGTGCAATACCGGGCAAGGCAGCGCGCGCTTTCCGCTCTGGTCAAGGCGGTCGGTGAAGCCGGAGTGCGGGACCGATTGCTTCCCTCAGTCCGGGTGGATGCGGGCGCTGTGCAGAGAACCGGTTCCTGGGAGGAGCTGACCGGCGACCTGTTCACACCGCCGGGAGAGCTCGCCCACGAGGGCTTCAGCCCGACCGGCGTGACGAACCGCGCGCCGGCGGTGAGCCGGTCGTTCCTGGCCGCGGATCCGGGGCCCGCGGCTGGAGCGGGCTTCATCGGTCTACAGGTCGAGCCGGGTGCCGATCGTCACCAGTTGGACCGGCTGGTGGTCCGGTGGGACCTGTCGCAACCGGTGTCACTGGAGGACCTCACCTACTTCGGTGCAGCTTCCGAGTCGCCGCTGTCGCCAGCCCATCGCGAACAGGTCATCGATGTGGAGTCGTGAGTCCCGGCCTCCGCGGGCTCAGGACGCCGCGGTGGCGTCCGCGAGTTGGCGGGCCAGCCGCCGGACATCGACCGGGCCGGCAGGGACCGAGACCACCGGCCCCCGACCGGTCGCACCGCTCGCGCCGGGACCCAGCACCACGGTGGCTCCCGGTCCGGTCGCCAGCGAGGCGTCGTCGGTGACCAGCACGGTCAGCCCGCCCCTGCGACCGGCGAGATCAGCTGCCGCGACCAGTGCCGATCGATCACCGGTGCGCAGGCCGCTCGCGGCGAGTTGCGTCCCGAGCGCGTCTGCCGGTTCGGTCGCCAACGACAGGTCGACCTCCTGGTCGGCCGGCAGAAACCTGGTTGCAACGTTGGGCCGGTTCGACGCTCCGGCGACCGCCTGGATCGCGGTCAGCACATCGGCGAGATGCCCGGAGGCGATCCACGGCCGCATCGACGCTGACAGGTCCACAATGGCACCGACCCGGGTGCGGCTGCGGGTGCTGCCGGTGGCCCTTACGGCATCAACGGCCTCCTCCAGCCGCGGCGGAATCGGCACCGGCGGGCCCGCGCTCTCGGCGGTTCTCGAAGGGTATGACGACCCGGACCGCATAGCTGTGGCGGCGGTTGCTGCGCTGCCGGGCTCGATTCCATCAGATGGACGGACCCGGGGTCGCCTCACGTCGATCGGGTGGTCGGTCACCGGTCCGGACCAGCCAGCGACGACCGGTTCGACGGTCGGTGCAGGCGCCGGTGACTGCTCTGGAGCTGAAATCGTCGGCCTGGACGCAACGCGGTGCTCGACCCCGTCGAGCACGACCCGGTTCAACGCGGTGACCAGCCAGCCCGTACCGGACCTGGTGAGCTCCAGCAGCTCTCTCGTCTCGTTGGCGGCGAGTTCCGCACCCGGGTGCTGGACGGCGTCGTCAGGGTTGTGGGTCAGTGGTAGTACCACCACGCCAACACTTCTGGGGCCCGTCGCCGTCGTCGTCAGGACGATCCGGTCGATGCCGTCGGGCACCCCCGGCAGGTTGATCTTCCATTCCTCGCCCTGCCGCAGGCTGTCCCGCTGGGCCCACCGGATTCCTTGCGACCCCGGCCAATCGGACACCGCGCCGCTCGGGTCGGTCCAGGTCGCCCGCACGAGATCACCTTCTCGGTGGCCCTGCCAGATCACCCGGACCTGCGCGGCGGGCGTCGGCACAGGGCGGCTGAGGACAAGTTGGACGGCCATCTGCACGGTCCTTCCCTTGAACAGAATTGGACCTTACCGCCGCCGTGGCACGGTGCTGCGCGGGCGAGTGATGCTGTCCACGGCAAGATGTCTGCTGGGAACGCGGCCAGAGGTGGGAACACTGAGATGAATTCGGATAGCTGCGCTGACCTCGGGCCGCTGCGATGATGGACCTGACGGCTCAGATGTGCGTACTGCGCGACGAGCAGCGCCTCCGCCTTTCGGACGCGCTGATCAGGCAGGCCGCGAAGGACACATTCGGGAAGGTCGAGTCGCTCGACCGGCGTTTCCGGATGGCGGGACTGCCGCAGCCGGGCGCCGTTCTGCGCCAGCTTCTGTCCCTCCGGGAGCAGGCCGAGCAGAGGCTGGCCGCCGCGACGACGGATCGTCCCGCACGCAGGGGCCGGTCTGCTACGTCGGCGCAGCCTGCGTCGCCGGCGTCCGATGCCGACGTATGGGTCGCGCCGTCGTGGTACCAGGACCCGGACCTGAACGAGCGTCCGGCGGCTCCCGACCCGACCTCGGCGCTAGGTCACGCGCCGGCGTCGCCCGTCATCCGGCAGCCCGAGACACCAGCCGCTTCCGAAGGGCCGCCGATTTGGTATGCGAAGCGGCATCAGGACGACCGCCCCGAGCCGGGGATCCCCGTGACGCCGAACCAGGCGGCGCGGCACTCTGCGCAGCCAGCGCCTCAGCCGCCCCTTGTTCAATGGCCGCCTGTGCCACCTTCGCCGGCTCAACCGGTGCATGCTCAGCGGCACCAGGCAGGCGCCATCCCCTTCGAGGAGACCCTGCCGCCCGCGGCGGCGGTCTCCGCGGTTTGCGACGCCTTCGAGTCACGCGACGAGCGGTTACGGGTCAAAGTGGAACAGGGACGAATCGCCGCCAAGTGGCCAGCGGTCGGCGAAGCGGTTGGCAGCGTCGTCTATTTGGTCTGCGCATCCGCCATTGCGGTGCCCGAAGCCCCGGACGACGGGACCAGGGAGCTGCTCACCATGCGCAACAAGGTGACCCTGGCCGCCGATGCCGGGCGGTTCTTCGCGGTCTTCAGCTATGACGTGTCGCTGCTCGATGAACTGGCCACCGCCACCGCGATTCGGCACGCGATCGGCCGGGTCACCCTCGACGTCGAGGATCTGCAGGTGACCGCCGAGGAACACGGGGTGCTATTCAGTTGGAGCAGGCCGCCGGGGGTGGACCGCGTCCGAGTGATGCGCTCGCTGCCCGGACAGCCGCTACCGCAGGGTGAGGACAGGTCGTTGTTGGTGCCGTTCAGCGGCGACACCTTCCGGGATACGGACATCGAACCGGGCGAGACGTACGTCTACCGCATCTACACCCTGTCGCCGCCGCTCGGCGCCCAGGACGGGAGCTCGGAGTACTCGACCGGTCATGTCCGGACGGTCACCATGCCGGGACGTCCGGACCCTGTCAGGGAACTGATGGCGAGCGTGCTGATGCGGCACAGGCGGGCCGGGATCACCGTGTCCTGGCGGCGGCCGTCCCGCGGGGCCGTACGACTCTATCTGGCCGCCGACGAACCGAGCGTGGAGACCGTTGTCGGGGTACCGCAATCGGCGGAACAGTTCGCAGTGCAGGAGCAATTGCTGGGTCGGCGGCTGCGCGAGCCGGTCAGCTCCGAGGGCGAGACCGACTCGGTCGAGTGGGTCCCGCTGGACACCGAGGCGGCCGGCGGCCGGCATTCGCGCTGGACGGTGACGGCGACCACCGCATTCGGCGGCTCGGTGATCATCGGCGCCACCCACGTTGTCGTGCATGTCGGCGAAATCGATGAGCTGGAGATCGACGAGCGGGTCGACTGGCAGCTGCTGCGGTCGACCTGGCCGTCCGGGGCAGCCTTTCTCGGGTACTGGGTGGTCGAGCCCGGCGAGCGGTACGCCGGCCCGCCACACGCCTGGGTCACCCAGGACGAGTTCGAGGAACATGGTGGGATCGCGCTGCGCCTACCACCGCAGGCGCAGGACGTTCTGGTCCAGGGTGCGACCAGGTACGGAACAAGATTCAGCACCGGTCAACTGAGAAGGGTTTCTTATCCGGGGCGCTGGGTGGTCCGTTATGAGCTGCCGGCGGCTGGCCGATTCGGCGGGACGCGCCGCATGCAGCTCGCCGTCGAGCGGCCTGATTGGCCTGATCTGTCCTACCTGTTGATCGCCGACCACAGCGGGTTTCCGTTGCGGTCAGACGGTCCGACGGTGACCACCGTCTATCAGGGTCAACTCCCGGGATCGGCACTTGTGCCGGGCCAGTACGTGCCGGCCGCCCCTGAAGTGAAGCCGCCGCGCGGCGCCTCGTTGCGGCTGCTCGTGTGGAGTTCGGCGGTGGTGACGCCGATCGTCGTCGACCCGCTCGATCCCCCGCTCGACCCACCGCCGCGGCCGCCGACGCCGGGACTGCGTTGCCCGCGTTGCCTGAAGGTCACCGACCTGTCTGTGCAGCATTTCCGCTGTCAGGGCAGTTGCCTGCGTGAGCCCGATCTGCCGATGACCCAGTTGCTGCACCCCGGCACGACGGATTCCGCGGACCTGGTGGCGGATCGTCCGGTGTTTGCGGTGGTCCGGCCTAGTCATACGGTGCGAAACACCCAGGTGACAGCGCCCCCGGTAGCCGGGGCCGGCTGCCCCCGGTGTGGACAGTTCAGTCACCAGCACGTCTGTCCGCACTGCCATTGGGCTCTACCGCCGAACTGGTGGGCCGCCGACGTACTGGGTGTGGTGATGATCGGTGCTCGCAGCTCCGGCAAGACGACCTACCTCAGCACCCTCATGCGCCATCTGGACCGCAGTCTGCTGCCGCGTATCAACGGTGTGTTGCACCCGGTCGATGCGGAGTCTGCGACCAAGCTGACGCAGCTCCGCGCCGGTCTGCGGAACGGCGAACTGGCGCCCGGAACGTTGGGTGCCGCCCAGAACGAAGCCTTGCTTCGCCCCATGCTGGCGTCGCTGGGTGCCGGGCCGACGGGACGTGACCGGAGCCTCGCGCTGTTCGATGTGGCCGGCGAGGACATGTCCGCCGCGGAGACGGTCCGGCCCTATGGGCCGGCGCTCACCGGGAGCGACCTGATGGTGCTGCTGATCGACCCACTGCAGCTGGACGGGGTGCGGGAGTGGTTGGAGGGCACGGTCCCGCTGCCGGCTAAGGGTGCGCCCGCCGTCACGGTTGTCTACAACGTCGTCCAGGAGATTCGCCGCCAACGCGCCCTTGCGACCGGGCCACTGCCACAGCGGGCGGCCGTGGCGTTCTCGAAGTTCGACGGTCTGCAGGAGGCGGCCGCGGTGCCGCAGTCCGGCGTCGGCACGTTGATCGGACCGGGCAACGCTCTGTGGCGTGACCCGTACGCGCTGTCCCGGACCGTGTATTCCCCTGCCGACGGCCGCCGCGTGCACGACGAAGTGCGCGCGCTACTGCTGGCAATGGGTGAATCGGCACTGGTCTCCCTGGTCGAGGGGGCGTTCCGCGAAGTCCAGTACTTCGCGGTGTCAGCTCTTGGGCACGGTCCCCGGGGTCGCCGGATGACGACCGCGGGGGCAAGCCCGCATCGGGTGGGCGATCCGTTGCGTTGGTTGCTCTGGTCGGCCCACTGGGACAAGTGAGCGGAATGCTGCTGGGGCAGTTCACCTACACCGCGTGTCAGGCTCCCGGTCCCTATTCGTCGACCCCCGGTTGGAAGGTCAAGCAAGCCGAGCCAGAACACGCCGGGATGGAAATTCCGGCCGCGGCAGTGCAGGCGGCCGTTCGCCCCTTCGGGACGTTCACGGTGCCCGCCGTCCCTGCGTTGGCGACCCAGGTCGACATCGACCAGTTGCCCCGCTGCCTGCGGTTGGACCTGCTCGACGGCGGCTATCGGGGCGTCGCGCACCTTGCCGCGGCCGGCAGGGACCATTCCGGCCGGGACGCGTTCTTCGCCCACGGCCTGCTCGTCACCGTGAACCCGTCAGCGGACCCGCTCCCTATCTCGGGCGGGGAGGCCGCGGGATGGGGAGTGATCCGTCCGGCGGATCTGTGGGGGGCGGAAGGCTGGCTGACCCCTTACCGGGCCGACGCGATCGAGGCTGCGGTTGTCGGCAGGCCCCCGCGGCCGTCCGCTGCGTCGCCGTTGAATCCGGAGCGGCGGGAGGACTTTGTGGATCTTCACCCCGGCCAACGGGAGTTCGTGCTGGCCGGCGCTGAGCGGGCGCTCGTCGCCGGGAGCCCGCTGGTGATAGTGGGTCTCCCTGTCGAGGCTGCAATGTGGACCTCGCTGATCACCCACCTGCTACTGCCATCGGCGAGCTGGATGGTGACCTTCTCGACCTATGAGGCTGGCGCCCACCCGGACACGTTCGGATCCGGTTTTCCCAGGATCACCGGCGTTCCGGTCGAGGCAGCCGAATCCTGGCGGAGCGTCCCGAGCGATCAGGCAGTGATTCATTACCCGCCGATGCAACCGCCGAGGGAGTCCGGCGGATTCCGGTTGTCGGACGGATCGCTGCTGCCGATCGGATCGTGGGCGGCCCTGGCCGAAGCAGTCTGTTCCGCGGGCTGGGAGGACGACGTCCGAGCGGCAGTCGACCGCCTGGGCGGCCAGGTGGGACCGGCGTTCGATCGCTGGCCGCTGATCGGACTGCCGCTGGCCGTGCTCGCCCTGCCGCTGGACATATTGACCGCCCGCCCGGAGATCTCGGCGCTGGCCGTGCAGGTGGCTGTCGAGTGGTTGCCGACCACAGCACCAGCGAACCCGGCCGTGCTCGTCGACCTGGTTGATGCGGTTTTCCGCTGGTCGCCCGAGGCGGTGGACATCGCACAGCGGATGCTGGGCGAGCTTGACAAGGGGTCGGACACCACAGGGGCGGTCGTCGACCGACTATTCGACGGGTACCTGCGGGCGCTCCTGCGGACACCGACGGCCACCGCTTCGGCTCGCTCACCCTGGTTGCCGCGGCGGCTTAAGCTTTCCCGGCCAGTCGCCGATCGGTTGCTGGTTGACCTCGACGACCTCATCTCCTGGGTCGATGGCCTTCAGCACCCCATCCCCCAGACCAGGCTCCTTCTGACGGTCGCTGCGGTTGCCGAACGGGTCGGGTGGCTACAGGCTTCGGACAGGACCACGATCGAGCGGATCATCGGCGACCGGGCGCGTGCCGCGCTGGTGCCGTTGCTCCTCGGAGACCGAGTCCAACTCGGGAGACAGTCGCTGCCTGCAATCCCGAGTTGGCTCTGGAACGACGTTGTGGTCGACGCTTTGCAGGACCTGCTACCCGACCACGAACCCGGATCCGCGTTCACCGACCAGCAGTTGCAGCGCATCGTCGAGGAGGCGGCCGGTCCGTTGCCGGCATTTTTCGTCGCCCGGGAAACGCTGGCCTCGCTGACGATGGTCGATGGTGAACGGGCTGCAGCGATGCTGCTGGCGCCCGATCAGCGTGAGGTCCGCAGGATGACCGCAGCGCAGGTCGAGGTGCTTCGAATGGCCGCCTTTCTGCGTTCGACCGTCACCGCCGACGGGCGGTTGCTGGTGCCGCCGCACACGTTGTTCGACGCGCTGCGCCGATGGGTTCCGCAGCCGCAGCCCCGTGCGGTTGTGCTGCTGGATCTGATCGATCAATTCGGCGGCACGGTGCCCCTTGCCGACCTGTGCACCTTCACGGTGAAGGTCCTCGACTCGCTGCCGCCGGACAGCACCACGAACTCGATCGTAGAGGCGTTGCGCCTGGCAGGCGCAGGTAGGGCGGAACTGCTGAACAACGCCGCAGAGTGGCACGAACAGTTCGCCCGGCCGACGCCGCTGACCAGTCGGCACGTGGATACGTCGGCCATGCCGTTGACCAGGCCCGACTATACGGAGTCCCGTCTGCTCAGCACGGTCGCCGGTGGACAGCTGGAGGCAGGCCTTGCCACCGCCGGGATGACCCGTCTCGCCAGCTGGATTCTGGTGCTGGCCGCTGAGTTCCTTGACCTGCCAGGGAACTCGGTCGCCATGGAACAGGCCGACTGGCTGGTAGCGGCCGAGAGCGACCCGCTGCGCCGGCAGTTGGAGCGGCAGTACCCGTCCGCCGCGCGGCATTTGATCGGAGAGATCGAGACCGGTCGTCGGAGAGCAACTCTTGCCGGCGATGTCCTCGCGGCCGAATGGGTGGTGCGCGCCCAGCTCGCCGCAACGGCCGTCAAGGGCGATCCGGCTCGGTCCTTCTTCGGTGGTCCACCCGCCCGCGGCAACGGATGGTCCGACGGGGTCCGGAGACTCCTGAACGTCGAGAACCGATCGCGGGAGGAGCTGGTCCACTGGATCCGGCGGGTGGGACGATCTGCCGAGGGAGCAGCCCGGGTCGCGCAGCTCCCCCGCGCGCCGGAGGATCGAAGGCAGGTCCTCGTCGACGCCGCCGTCGACGCCGCGTCGAAGATCGCGGCATTCCCTGGATTGATTGAACGCCTCAGGCGCGTCCCGGGTCACCGGGACCGGTGACGGCTCACTCAGCCGTCAAAGCTTCTCAAGATCATCCGCGATTCGACCGGCCGCTGGCCTGGGAGGCGGTGCACGGTGTCCGGGTCCAGGGCGCGGTCGCGGGGGCCGAGTTCGTGTGGTCGCCGACCACCTTCCAATGGCCGAACCTGACCGCACAGTTGGTGTGCTGCGGACCGTCGTGGTCTATGACTGGCGCCGCGCCGACGCCACCATCGTGTCCTGACGCGTCAGTGCACGATCGGTGGGATGGCGGGATGGTGCGCGAGGCGCTCGATCACGGCGCGGTGCACCAGCAAGGGCACGAAGTGCCGCACCGTCGCAGCGTTGTAGCGCTCCCACTCGCTGATCACCATGGCCCGCACCTCGCCCTCGCCGACGCGGTCGAGATGGATCCGTCCCACCGTCCCCACCACGCTGTCGACGACGGTGTCCACGGACTCGGCGGGCATCGCCGCTCCCTGTTCGATGGGCGACTCGTGCGTCATCTCGACCTCCGGTTCACTGCAGGACGGTAGCGTCCGAATAGTCTGCATTCACCTCCCGTTCGGCGCTTGTTCACATCGCATTGATCCGGGGCGGCTGGCGGCGTCAACGCTTGCCGGAGGTCGCTCCAACGACATCGCCATCGTCCGCGCCGGTCGGTGGGAGGTCGGCGGAGCGTCCGCCAATGGGGTCCATGGCCTTGATCAGCGTGGTCAGGCTGTGCCGGAATGCGTCGACGTCGACGCCGTTCGCCTGCAGGATGTCGTCGGTGATGCGCTCTCCGGTATCGAACATCTGGGCCAGCAAGCGCGCCCCCGACGCGGTCAGCTCCACCGAACGTCTCCGGCGATCGGTGGGATGGGCGCGGCGCAGCACATGGCCGGTGGACTCGAGGTGGGCGATCGTGCGACCGATCGTCTGTTCGGTGACGTGCTGGTCGTCCGCGAGATCCCGCTGGCTGGTCGCGCCGCGGCCGAGGGTGGACATCACGATCAGACCCGCATGGCTGACGCCGTGTTCCCGGAGCCGGTTGTTCCAGGCCTGCTCCACCAGTCGCGCCGCCGTACCGAGCAGTCGGCCCGTCACCCACTCGTCAGGGCCGGGCTCCGGTGACATGTGCCTCCTCCCGTGTCGTCGGCCGACGATGACCTCCGCGTCGGCCGACGATGACCTCCGCGGCCGGGACGGTCGAGGACGACGGTACCTGTGGCAAGATTGCCAATGCTCAGCATGCTGAGCATTCGATTCACGCCATCAGGTGGTACCCGTGGTGTTCCCACCACAGCTTTACCAGCACTGATATTCCCATCACAGATATTCCCCGCAGACGACAGGATGGAACCCGTATGACCACCGGGTCGAACGAGACAACAGCCAGCCCTGCGGGATCCAGCCCCGCCTCATCCGGTCTCCCCTCATCCCCACCGTCCTCATCCCCACCATCCTCATCATCTCTGGGGCTCGACGAGCCGCCCGGGACATCGACCCCGCCGCCTGACGGGCCGTCCGTACCGGCGGCGGGCGCACCGGCGCCACCGCCCTCCCGTCGCAAAGCCGTCCTGCGGGCGATCGGGGTGCTGGCCGTCCTGTTCGTATGGTTGGGCATTGCCGGCGTCGGCGGGCCCGCGGTCGGCTCGCTGTCCACCGTGCAGTCCAACGACCAGGAATCGTTCCTTCCCGACGGCGTCGAAGCGGTGAAGGCGTCCAAGGCGGCCGCCGCGTTCGACAATTCCGGTGAGCTGCCGGCGTTCGTCATCTTCGAGACATCCGGTGCTCCGGCGACTCCCGAGCAGCTGACCTCCTGGCAGGCGTTTACCGGTTCGCTGGCGGCACAGCCGGCCGATCCTGCCAATCCCGCGCTGGGCACTGTCGGCGACTACTTCGTCGCCCCGAAGGCGCCCGGCCAGCCGGTTCCGGTGCCGTTCATCCCGTCGGAGGATGGTCAAGCCGCGCTGGTGCTGGTCCCGCTGTCGGCGGACAAGGTGACGGCCGTGGACGCCTCAGGCAAGAACCCGCTCGGTGCCGTCGTGGACGGCATCAGGGCGTCGGCGCAGGCATCGGCCGCGGGCGGCACCGTGCACATCGCCGGGCCTGCCGGCCTGATCGCCGACCTGGGAGCTGCCTTCGCCGGTATCGACGGGCTGCTACTGATCGTCACGCTCTCCGCCGTGCTGGTCATCTTGTTCCTCGTCTACCGCGCCATCGTGCTGCCGTTCGTGGTGCTGTTCACGTCCATCAGCGCGCTGGCTCTCGCGGGTGGGGTGGTCTACCTACTGGCGAAGAATGACGTGTTGCCACTCAACGGTCAGAGCCAGGGGATCCTGTTCATCCTGGTCGTCGGCGCGGCCACCGATTACGGCCTGCTGCTGGTGTCCCGTTATCGGGAGGAACTGACCAAGGTCGAGTCGAAGTGGACCGCGATGGTGCGCGCCTGGCGGGCGTGCCTCGAGCCGATCGCGGCCAGTGCGGGAACCGTCATCATCGGCCTGCTCTGCCTGCTGCTGTCCAGTCTCAATTCCAACCGCTCATTGGGTCCTGTCGGGGCCATCGGTATCGCGTCCGCGTTCATCGCTGCGATGACGCTGTTGCCGGCATTGCTGATGGCCGGACGGTGGCTGTTCTGGCCGCGCATTCCCCGGGTTGTCGCGCACGACGCCCAGGGCCATGTCGTCGGCCGCCGCAAGGCCGGCCTGTGGGAGCGCATCTCCGTCTTCGTCGCGCGCCGGCCCCGTCGGACCTGGGCGATCACCGCAATTGCACTCGCGCTGGCGTGCCTGCTGGTGCCGACCCTGAAGGCCTCCGGCACCTCACAAACCGACGTCTTCCTGACCGATGTCGACTCGATCGCCGGCCAGCAGGCGCTGACCGACCACTTCCCCGGCGGATCCGGCAACCCGATCGTCATCATCGCCCCCGAAGCGGCGGCGCAGCAGGTGGTCGACACCGTCGCCGGCGTGCAGGGAATTTCTGGGAAACCGACCGTCCTGACGGTTGCCGGCACCGGTCCGCAGGCCACCGGGGCGCCGCCGCTTGTCGTCAACGGCGAGGCGCAGGTCCAAGCGACGTTGTCCGCCGCCGCCGACAGCGAAGAAGCCGAAAACGCTGTCCGGGCGGTCCGGGATGCGGTGCACGCCATCCCGCAGTACGGGGACCAGATCCTGGTCGGCGGCAACACCGCCATCCAGATCGACACCGTCGACACCTCCGCCAGTGACCTGCGGTTGATCATCCCGGTGATTCTGGGCGCGGTGCTGCTGGTGCTGATCCTGCTGCTGCGGTCCCTAATCGCCGCGCTGCTGCTGATCGTCGCGACGGTTCTCTCGTTCGGCGCGGCGCTGGGTGTTTCGGCGTTCGTCTTCAACCACGTGTTCAACTTCCCGGGCGCCGATCCCGCGGTGCCGTTGTTCGCCTTCGTATTCCTGGTCGCTCTGGGTATCGACTATTCGATCTTCCTGATGACCAGGGCCAGAGAGGAGGTGGCGTTCTACGGACCGCATGACGGCGTCATGCGGGGGCTGCGGCTCACCGGCGGAGTGATCACCAGCGCGGGCATCGTGCTGGCCGCGACGTTCGCCGCGCTGGCTGTGCTGCCGATCCTGTTCCTCGCGCAAATCGCGTTCATCGTCGCGTTCGGTGTCCTGCTGGACACCTTCATCGTGCGGACCCTGCTGGTGCCCGCCGTGGCGATCGACATGGGCTGGTTCACCTGGTGGCCGATCCGCCCGAAGCCGACCAAGCATCAGCTGGAGCATCGGGGGCCGGCGAAGATCCCGACCACCGTCTGACGCCCGGCGGGGCTGGTTCACAAGTGGCGCTGTCGCGGGGCTGCTGACCCCCGCGATGTGCTGGGACCTTCGCCTCTGGCAACGCCTGCCGGATGGCTCGACCCTTGATTCCAGGACCTCGAGGAACAGGTCGGCGGAGGAGTCATCTGATGAGTGCTGTTCGGCACGCTGTGATTGCGGTGGGGATCGATGGTTCACCCGAGTCGACAGTGGCGGCCCGATGGGCGGCGGACGAGGCCGAGCGCCGTCAGCTCTCCCTGCGGCTGCTCCATGCGTACGCAACGACACCGTTGATCGGTGTGCCGGCGTACGGCGTGCCGTCGGACATCAACGAAGGTTTGGTCGATGCCGGGACCGACGCCTTGACGCAAGCCGTTACCGCGATCGAAGACGGACATCCGGACGTCGCTTTCACCGCCGAACTGGTCAAGTCCGATCCTCGTTCGGCGTTGATCGAAGCGTCCGCGACCTCGATGCTGACGGTCATCGGTCGTAGTGGCGGGGGGCGGATCCCGGAGGTTGTGCTCGGTTCGGTCGCTCTGCACGTCGCAGCGCACGGCCGGTCGCCAGTAGCGGTGATCTCCGCCCATATGCCGAACACGTCGACCGGTCCTGTGTTGCTCGGGGTCAACGGATCCGCCGTCAGCCACGACGCGGCGGCGTATGCGTTCGACGAGGCTTCCCGTCGCAGCGCCCGGCTGGACGCCGTGCTCGCCTGGGACGACCTGGCCATGCGCGGCTTCGGCGGTGGAACTCCCGACATGGCCGCAATGGAGGACGAGGAGGAACACGTCGTGCTGGCCGAGCAGCTCGCCGGCTGGCGGGAGAAGTACCCCGACGTCGAGGTCAATCAGGTGGTCGTCCGGGGCAAGCCCGCTGAGGCGATCCTGCGGTACGCCGGCGCGTTCACGGTAGGCAGTGATCCCCAGCTGATCGTGGTCGGCAGCCGGGGCCGCGGCGGCCTGGCCGGGCTGCTGCTCGGCTCCACCAGTCAGCGGTTGATCTGCCATTCGACCTGGCCGGTGGTGGTGGTCCGTCCGGGCACCCTGAATTGATTCGGGGGCAATTGATTCTCGACTTTCGTAGTTATGAGGCAACCCGTCGGGGGCTGACCTGCTGGTTCGGGTTTTGCTGGGATGCGGCGTGACCTGGGGTTGTGGTGTTTATTCGGTGGATGGTGAGTGTGTCGCGCAGGGCGTAGAGCATGTCCATC
>JBBRVZ010000027.1:0-41415 GCA_038246445.1 Mycobacteriales bacterium | reverse complement strand
GTCAGATGGCTATGGCAACCTGGCAGCGTGCTCACCCCAGGACGACGACGACCGGTGAAGCCCCCCGCGACACCGTTGGCACGTACCCGGCGGGCGCGGCAGCTGGCCGCCCTGCTGGCGCAGGGGTACCCGGACGCGCATTGCGAGCTGGACTTCTCCGCGCCCCTGGAACTGGCGGTGGCGACCATCCTGTCCGCCCAATCCACCGATGTCAGGGTGAACATGGTGACCCCCGCGCTGTTCGCCGGCTATCGAACGGCGGCGGATTACGCCGGAGCGAACCGCGCCGAGCTGGAGGAGATGATCTCCTCCACCGGCTTCTTCCGGAACAAGGCGACGTCGCTGATCGGTCTGGGCCAGGCACTCGTGGAGCGCTTCGACGGCACACTCCCGTCGACTCTTCCGGAGCTGATCAGCCTGCCCGGATTCGGCCGGAAGACCGCCAATGTGGTGCTGGGGCATGCCTTTGGCGTCCCGGGCATCACCGTGGACACCCATGTTCTGCGGATGGCGACGCGCTGGGGCCTGACCACCAGCAGCGACCCGGTCAAGGTCGAGTTCGACCTGAACGCCGAGCTGCCCCCCGCGCAGTGGACGGTGTTCTCGGATCGGACGATCTTTCACGGCCGACGCGTGTGTCACGCCAAACGCCCTGCGTGCGGTGCCTGTTTCCTGGCACCGTTGTGTGCGTCCTATGGCATCGGGACAACGGATCGGCAGGCAGCGGCCGCGCTGGTCGTCGGGTCGGAACGCCCACATCTGTTGTCCCTCGCCGGCCTGCCGGACGGCGGGTGAGTACCGACGGCCCGCCGACTGCGGGACGGACCGGAACGCGGCCGGGCCCGCTGGTCGCAACCCCCGGACTGGACGACCGTGGCCGGCGGCTGGTGCCCGACGAGCAGCTTCCGTTCTGGATGCACCCGTTGGTGCGCCGCATCGACCAAACCAGGCTGCCGGCGCCGATCCGCGCCCTGACGGGCCGGGCGCCCTCCGATGCCCGGCACAGCGCCGTCCTGATGTTGTTCGCAGAAGGCCCATCGGGTCCGGACCTGCTCTTGACCCAGCGGGCGGCGACCATGCGGTCGCACGCCGGGCAGCCCGCCTTTCCCGGCGGCGCGACCGATCCCGGCGAGGACGACATCCAGGCAGCGCTACGGGAAGGCTTCGAGGAGACCGGGCTGCTGCCGTCATCGGTGCTGCCGGCGGCCCTGCTACCCGAACTCTTCCTGCCACCGTCCGGCTTCGTCGTCAGGCCCGTGCTGGCCTACTGGCGCGAGCCGGGCGAGGTCGCCCCGGTCGACCCGGCGGAGACGGCGGTCGTCGCGCGGGTTCCCGTCGCCGATCTCGCCGATCCGGTGAACCGCGGCCAGGTGATCCACCCCAGCGGCTACATCGGCCCGGCCTTCCAGGTTGCCGAGCTGTTGGTGTGGGGTTTCACCGCGGGGTTGGTCGACACGCTGCTCGAGCTGGGCGGGTGGGCGGTCCCGTGGGACCGGGACCAGACCTTCGAGCTGCCGGACCTCGGATGAACCTGCGCCGTTCGAGAAGTTCGGTGCCGCGATGACCGTCGTCGACATCGTCGTCGTGCTGCTGGTACTGGCGGCCGCTGCCAGCGGATTCCGGCAGGGCCTGATCACCGCGCTATTCACGCTGGTGACGGCGGTGGCCGGCGCCGTCGTTGCGATCCAACTGGCGCCCTACCTGATGGAGAAGGTCGACGACGCGACGGCCAAGATCGCCCTCGGTATCGCCTGCGTCGTCGTCGGCGTCGGAATCGGCGAGGTCGCCGGGTCGACCGTGGGAAAGGCCATCTCGCAGCGAATCAGCTGGCGCCCGGCGCAGGCGGTGGACCGCACGCTCGGGCTGTTCGGCTATTCGGTCGCGGTGCTGGTCGTCATCTGGTTGATCGCGGTTCCGCTCGCGTCCGTGCCCTACCCGTGGCTGTCATCGGCCATCCGGGGTTCCGCGGTTCTTGCGCGGGTCGATCAGCTGATGCCCGCGCAGGCTCAGGACGTGTCGACCAAGCTCCGCGAGGTCTTCAACGACTCCGGTTTCCCGGCGATCCTCGACCCGCTCGCACCGACCCCGAACACCTCTGTCGACCCGCCCGATCCGGTAGCAGCCGAGAACCGCGCCGTGGCCGCGGCCAGGAATTCCATCCTCAAGGTGCGGTCGGTGGCACAATCCTGTGCGCGTCGCATGGAGGGAACCGGGTTCGTCATCGGGCCAGGAAAAGTGCTGACGAACGCACACGTGGTGGCTGGCTCCGACCGGGCTGCGGTGGAGGTCGACGGCGGCACCTTGGACGCCTCGGTGGTCCTGTACGACTCGGAGCGCGATCTCGCGGTGCTGGATGTCCCGGACCTGCAGGCGGCCGCGCTGAAGTTCTCCGCCGCACCGGCGGCGGCAGGCTCGTCGGCCATCGTCGCGGGGTATCCGCTCGACGGCCCGTACACCCTGACGCCGGCCCGGATCCGGGCGTCGATCCAATTGCGCGGACCGAACATCTACTCCAGTTCGACCGTCACCCGGGAGGTCTACACGCTGCGCGCGCAGGTGCGCCCCGGCAACTCCGGAGGTCCGCTTCTCGCGCCGGACGGCACCGTGCTGGGCGTCATTTTCGGGGCGGCCATCGACGAGACCGACGTCGGGTTCGCCCTCACCGCCGACGAGGTCGCACCTGTCGTGCAGGCCGGGCTGACAGATGACAGCCCCACCTCGACCGAGGCCTGCACCGCCGCATGATGGTGCCTGCGCGGTACCCAGAGCCGGATCAGTCGCTGGCGGATGCCCTGGTCGCCAGGTCGGTGATCATCCTGGTCAGCACCTCGGGCGCTTCCTCAGCAGGGTAATGACCGACGCCGCGGACGGTGGACAGCGTGTACCAGCCGGTGCACAGCTCCCGCGCGTCGAGCAGCGATGACGGCGGCGTGAACCGGTCGGCGTCACCGACAACGTGCAGCACCGGGGCGCCGATCGGCGTGGCCAGTGCCTCCCGGTGGCGGTGGCCGTCGGTCCGCAGCGGTGACCGGCCCGCCCAGCGCAGATGCTCGACCGCGCCGCGGGCCGCTCCCGGCACCCGGATCGCCTGCCGCATCTTGATCATCGTGTCCGGAAAGTCGGCCGACGCTTTCCAAGTGGGACCCGATTGGGAACGGACCAGCCGCTCGAGCAGCGCCGCGTTCCCCGCCAGCAGGTGACGTTCGGGCCACGCCGGCGTCGCCGCCCAGGCCAGCAGGCGTCCGTACCGGTCGGCCGCAACCGGGCGCCGGACCCGGGCCAGCCGAACCGGGTGTGGGGCCGCGATCGCCACCACGCCGCTCACCTGGGCGGGATGCATCACCGCGGTATTGAAGGCCGTCACGCCGCCGTAGCCCTGACCGACGACCACTGCATCCCGCTCGCCGAGCGATCGGATCAGGCCGGCGACGTCGGCCGCAAGGTTGAAGGCGTCGTACCCGCGCGGGGTCTTGTCGGTGTCGCCGTAGCCGCGCAGATCCGGGGCGACAACCCGGAAACCGGCCTGCGCAAGGCCCGCCAGCTGGTAGCGCCATGACCGCCAGTACTGCCCGAAACCATGCAGCAGCACGACCATCGGCCCGGATCCGGCCTCCGCCACGTGGAAGCGGATGCCGTTCGCGCTGATGTCCCGGTGTCGCCACGGTCCCTCGTCACGCAGCATCGACCCGTCGGGAACCGGTTCGTCGTCGGTCTCCGGCGCTCCGGCCGGCTCGAGGAGATCATCGATACTCGGGGTCAGGTCCGAGGTGCCGCGGCGACGGCTACCGGCGCCGCGGCGACGGCCTCCGCCACCATCACGGCGGGCGCCTGCGTCATCACGGCGGCCGAAGCGGCGCGCGGCGGATTGGGGGCGCTTCTCCGGCTCGGGCACCTCGGGTACGTCCGGCACGAACGGCGGGGGCGGCTCGTGGGGACCCGGCGTCAGGAGCCGGTGGCAGCGGTCTTCAACGCGGCCGCCGTCTGCTCCAGGGACGCGATGGTCAGCTCCGGCTTCTTGACCTTCTTCACCTTGCGCAGCCCGAGGAACGCGAATGCGGCCGCGATCAGCACCATCAACACGAACACGATGGTGAACGCCGCCCAGCGCGGCAGCCAGATCGCCAGGATCTCGCCGACCATGAACCAGAAGAAGAACATCGAGAAGGCCCCGATGACGCCGGCGATCGCGAACATGATGCCGCCGGTCGCACCGGTCTTGACGGTCTGGGTGACCTCGAGCTTCGCGAGCTCGATCTCGGACCGGATCAACGTGGACATGTGCGTCGACACGTCCTTGGCCAGGGCGCCCATCGACTCATTGCGGTCGACAGCCGGCTCGGCCACCAGCGGGATGGACGCCGGCGTCGACCCGGCGACGGTGAAGTGGTTCGGTGGGGTCGGCGTCGTGCCGGAAGTCATAACAGCCCTCTCGCGTCGTGGTCGATCTGCGCGTTGCTGCCTGTTGACGCCCCGCCGGCCCGCGCACCAATCTGCGCATCACGATCGCCGGGGTGGTCGGCGGGTTCATCGTGCCATGCCAGGTCGGCGGCGTCTGCCGCCAGGGGGGCGCGCCGGTGGATCCTGCGTGGGGATCGTGCCGGGGATCGTGCGGCTGCATCGTGCCGTGAGCCAGAACGCCGGAACTTACTCGCCCAGCAACCAGCGATCCGGCGCCGCCAGTTCCGCCGCCGCCGCCGGTCCCCAGCTTCCCTGCGGGTAGGGCTGGACCGTGGGGCGGTTCCGCAGAATTGGTTCGAGAACATTCCAGGCGCTGGCCAGCCCGTCGGGGCGGGTGAACAGCGAGCGATCACCGATCAGCACGTCATGGATGAGGCGAACATACGGGGCGAGCGCGTCCGAGCCGTGGACGTCGCCCAGCACGATCTTCGCGTCGGTGACGGTGAGCTCCAGCCCCGGGCCGGGCTCCTTGACCACCATCGACAACTCGACGGCGCCGGTCCCGGCAAGCGAGAGCGTCAGCACGCCACCGTCTTGCGGGACATCGAAAGGCGCACCCTCCGGTTCGCGCAGGATGATGCTGACCCGCTGGGTGGCGCCGGCCATCCGCTTTCCGGTGCGCAGCAGAAAAGGCACGCCGCGCCACCGCTCGTTGTCCACCCACATCCTCGCGGCGACGAAGGTGTCGGTCGTCGATCCCGGCTGGATCCCGTCGACGTCGAGGTACCCCTCGTACTGACCGAGCACCACCTCGGCGGGGTCGAGAGGGCGGAACTGCGAGATCACCTGCTCACGGGCGGATTGCAGGTGTTCGGCGGCCATACTCTGCGGGGGCTCCATCGCGACCTCCGCCGCCACCTGGAACAGGTGGGTGATCAGCATGTCGAGCATGGCACCGGTGGCGTCGTAGAACAGCGCCCGGTCGTCGATGTCCAGCGTCTCCGGAGCGTCAATCTGTACCGCCTTGATATGGCGACGGTTCCAAGCGGCACCGAACAGACTGTTCGCGAAGCGGAGCACGTGCAGGTCCTGGGTGGCCTCTTTCCCCAGGAAGTGGTCGATCCGGTACACCTCATCTTCCTGCAACACCCGGTGCACGGCCTCGTCCAGTGCTCGGAAATTCTCCGGTGACGTACCGAACGGCTTCTCGTAGACGACACGCGAGTTCTTCGCCAGGTCGTGAGTGCCGATTGCGGCGGTCAGCTCCGGAAAGGCCGACGGGGGGACGGCGAAATAGTGCACCAGCTGCGCATCGTCGCTGAGTTCGCTCTTCGCGTGCGCAAGGACGTCGAGCAGGCTGCCAGGATCCTCGGTGCCGAAACCACCGCCGGCGAACCGCAACCGGGAGGCGAAGTCCTCCCACGGGCCGGTCTCCGGGCGCGGACCGAACGCCGTCAACACCTTGTGGACGTGACCGCGGAAGTCCTCGTGCGAGACGTCACCGCGACCGTTGCCGACCAGCAGATAGTTGTCCGGTAGCAATTTCTGCTGAGCGAGGTTGTAGAAGGCGGGAATGACCATGCGCTTGGCCAGGTCGCCGGTCGCCCCGAACAGCACGAAGATGATGGGTGGACCGGAGACCGGCTGGCTCGCCATGATCCGCAGGCTAGCGGACAGCGTTGCCGTAGAACCCGGTTTCGCCGCAGGCAATCGCGGTCTCCGGTGGTGTCCGCGGTGGGTTGGTGCAGCCGGAACACGGGCCGCACCAACCCACCGCGATGTTCCTAGTCCGCCCTGCCGCTCGACAGGTCGGCGGAGATCAGGTCCAGCACATTGCTGTCCTGCAGCGTGGTGGCGTCGCCGGCCTTACGATTCTCGGCGATGTCACGCAGCAGCCTGCGCATGATCTTGCCCGACCGAGTCTTCGGCAGCTCCGGCACGATCAGGATCCGCTTGGGCTTCGCGATCGGGCCGATCTCCTTCGTCACATGGGCTTTCAGTTCAGTGACCAAGGTGTCGGTATCCTTCGCGGAGCCGCGGAGGATGACGAAGGCGACGATGCCCTGGCCGGTCATGTCGTCATTGGCCCCGACCACTGCGGCCTCGGCCACGGATGGGTGCGACACCAGCGCGGACTCGACCTCGGTGGTCGAGATGCGGTGCCCCGACACGTTCATGACGTCATCGACCCGCCCGAGCAGCCACAGCGCGCCGTCGGTGTCGTACTTGGCGCCGTCGCCGGCGAAGTAGTAGCCCTGGGAGGCGAACCGCGACCAATAGGTGTCCTTGTACCGCTCGTCATCGCCGAAGATGGTCCGCAGCATCCCGGGCCACGGCTTGTCGATGACGAGGTAGCCGCCCTCTCCCTTGCCGACCGGGACGCCCTCGTCGTTGACCACCTTGGCGCTGATGCCCGGCAACGGAAGCATGGCCGAGCCCGGCTTGCACGGGGTGACACCGGGCAGCGGAGAGATCATGATGCTGCCGGTCTCGGTCTGCCACCAGGTGTCCACGATCGGGCAGTTGTTGTGTCCGACGTTCTCCCGGTACCACATCCAGGCCTCGGGGTTGATCGGCTCTCCGACCGACCCGAGTACCCGCAGCGAGCTCAGGTCGTACTTGCCCTGAATCTCCGATCCCCACTTCATGAAGGTGCGGATCAGAGTGGGGGCGGTGTAGTAGATGGACACCTTGTACTTGTCGACGATCTCCCAGTGCCGCCCCTCGTGCGGAGCGTTGGGGGTGCCTTCGTAGATCACTTCGGTGGCCCTGTTCGCGAGCGGGCCATACACGATGTACGAATGTCCGGTCACCCAGCCGATGTCGGCGGTACACCAGTAGACGTCCTGGCCCGGCTTGTGATCGAACACCGCGTTGTGGGTGTACGCGGCCTGCGTCAGGAAGCCGCCCGACGTGTGCAGGATGCCCTTCGGCTTCCCGGTGGTGCCGGAGGTGTACAGGATGAACAGCGGCTGCTCGGCCGGGAACGGCTGCGGGGTGTGCTGATCGGATTGGGCGTCGACGAGTTCGTCCCACCACAGGTCTTTGTCGGCATTCCATTCGACGTCGATCCCGGTCCGGCGGACCACCAGCACGTGCTCCACCGGGGTGTCGGCATCGGAAACGGCATCGTCGACGGCGGCCTTGAGCGATACGGCGGTACCCCTGCGCCACTGCCCGTCGGCGGTGATCACCAGCCGGGTCTGCGCGTCACCGATGCGGGTACGCAGCGCCTCGGCGGAGAAACCGGCGAACACCACGGAATGGGCCAGCCCGAGCCGCGCGCAGGCCAGCATCGAGTAAACGGCCTCGGGGATCATCGGCAGGTAGATGGCCACCCGGTCACCGGCGTTGAGGCCGAGCGAGGTCAGGGCGTTGGCAGCCTTGCACACCTCGCGCTGCAGTTCGGCGTAGGTGATGGTGCGCGAGTCGCCCGGCTCGCCTTCCCAATGGATCGCGACGGTGTCGCCGAAGCCGTCTTCGACGTGCCTGTCGACGCAGTTGTACGCAACGTTGAGCGTGCCGTCGGCAAACCATTCGGCGTGCGGGGCGTTCGACCAGTCCAACACCTTGCTGAACGGGGTCGCCCAGGACAGCCGGTTCGCCTGCTCCGCCCAATAGCCGTCGAAATCGTCTTCCGCCCGCTTGTAGGCGTCGGATGTGACGTTGGCCTGGGCCGCGAACTCGGTGGTCGGAGGAAAGATACGGTCCTCAGTGCTCAGGTTGTCCAGGGCACTGGCGACCGATGACGGGGATGTGCTGGCGGGTCCACTCACAGGGGTTCTCCTTGCTGACGGCGGTGTCGTTGTCGGGTGTCGATCTGTGGCTGCTGTGCGGGGCCGAACGAGGCCGGCATCTGCGCCGAGCTTCGGCGCCCACCTCCTTGTCCTTGCCGGCCGCGAGGTGCGACCCGGACCCTTCGTGGGTGGAAGGTATCGCTGGCTGCGATTTCGCGCCACGCTTCGTTGGTCGTGTTCGGTTGCCCTGCGGCCGATCCGGCCTGTCGGCGACGGGAAGGTCCGGTTGTGGGCGGCGGGGGTCCGGTTGTCTGGGGTGGCGGATCGGTCGTCCGGGACCGAGACCCGTGGCCCGTATCGTTCGACGGTGAGGTTATCCGCCGGTGCAGGCAGAAGATGACAGCTACCGACCCGGTCAGGGACTCCGACGTTGCGGCTGCCGTCGAGCAGGCGCGCACCGCCATCACCGCCTTGCGGATGCATCCGGCGAACCGCACCGGCTGGCCGCGTACCGCGGCTGCTGCCTCGATTCGGGCCGCTCGAGCGTCGGCCGCATTGGACGGTGCGCCGTTGACCCTCGACATCGACGCGCCCACGGTGACGGATCCGATCCTGGCTGGGGCTTTGCGGGTCGCGGCCGGCCTCGGCGCCATGGTCGCGGTCTGGCCACGGTCCCCACTGCAGGTGCTGGCGCGGCTGCACACGTTGGCCGCGGCGGACATCGTGGACCCTGCGACGCTCGGCCGACCGCGTCCCGCGGCGGCGCAGTACCTGCCCGTTCTCGCGCCAATGGTCACGGCGGTTCGGTTCTCGGGTCCGGTCCAGGTTGCCATGGTGCACGGAACCTTGTTGGCACTGCGACCTTTCGACCAGGCGAACGGCGTGGTGGCACGGGCGGCGGCGCGGCTGACGATGATCAGCTCGGGCTTCGATCCGGCCGGTCTGTCGGTTCCCGAGACCGCCTACCTCCGGGCGGCGGGGCGCTACCGGTCAGCTGCTGACGGGTTCGCGGCGGGTGATCCCCGTGCAATCGCGAGGTGGCAGTGGGAGAGCGCGCGATGGTTGACCGACGGCGTCCGCGAGGGAGTGTCCATCGCCGATGCGGCGACGTGACCGCATCGCGGGGGTGGAAGCGATCCCGCACCCTGGATCTTCGCGAGCTTTTGTCGCTGATCTGACGACTGCTCGACCGTCGCGTTCGCCCGCTGTACAAGGATGGGTCATCACCGAGCGGACACGCTCCGTCGCAATGAGGTCCATACCACTGCATAGGGTGATCATTCGTAACACGCTGTCGGAAGCGGGTGTGCCCGGTCGCGTTGAGCAACGTTCGGCTGTTCGGGTGATTTTCTCCACTGGCCCGTTACTGCCTCGTCGAAGCGACGGCATGGTGGGTGCTGGCCCCATCGGCGAACGGCAGGCGGACACGGCACCCGCAAGCGCAAGCGACGAACTCGAGATGGTTTTGTTCGCAATTGATTCCGGGTGGTGTGGCCCTTGTCCCAGAACAGGACAAGACCAGCGGAATCCGTCGATCACCCACGCCGGTGGGTGCGCCCAATGGTGGCACGCCGACGTTAACGAGCCGGCAGATGACCGAATGTGAAAGACGGCGTCCCACCGAAGTGGAACGCCGTCTGCGCAGGTGAACCAGCTACCAAGCTTCACCACGACTCGTCGTGACGGGCTCCGCGACCTTCGTCGGTAACCCTGACGACGTACCTCCCGCGGCTTATAGCGGTGAGTGGGTACTGGTGCCTACGCGGGGAGCTCCGATGGGGGTTGGCGGAGTTTCTCTTCCACTCCGTCTCTGGCCGACCGGGGGTCCCTAACACAGTGATACGCCGTGCCGCCCCTCGGGGCAACAGGAGCAGCCAGGTACTTTGTCCCGGACCGATTCAGATACACCCGAATGGGGTTTCGCCTGTTGGCCGGTTCAAATAGTTGGAACCTGCTCGCGTCTTTAGGTGACGAACCCCTCACCTCGGGGCTACAGTGAACTTGTCGGTTTCCACCCCCCCCGGGAGCCGACCAACCAGGTTCAGCTCAACCCCCCGGAGCTGAACCTCCGCGGCCCCCGCCCTCCCCCCTGGCGGGGGCCGCCCCTAACTTCTCAGCCCGCTGTGGCGCTGCTTTCGAGTGCGCCCGGCGTTGAGGCAAGCGCTTGCGGTGTTCGGACACTCTGACCGCGCCGTTGTCGCGACTCCAATTCCTGCCGGAGCACAGTGCTGCCCATCGCCCTGTCTGCGCTTGGCGATGCAATCACGACATCGACCAGGCAGCGGAACCGTCGGTTCGCGCTGTGAGTCGTCTCCGTGTTGTGATCTGGCACCTTTGCCCGAGTGGACAGCACTGACCGCGGAAATTCGTCCCCATGGGCGATTCTGTCCACAACCCGGGACCTCGGCCCGCTGAGCGTTTCGGTCCGTGCGCTACTTGTCGCCGGGTGCCGGACTGCGGCGCAGCGGACCGACGGGGGGCGTGGTGGAGGATCGACCGTTGCTGGTGACCAGGGACGACGTTCTGCTGGACGACCTTCTCCGGGTGGCGGCGGCCGCCGGTGTCGAGGTCGACCATGCGCGGGACGTGGATTCGCCTGCCCGATGGCAGCGGGCGCCGCTGGTTGTCCTGGACGCTGCCATGGTTCCCCGAGCCGTGTCCGGCCGGCTCGGGCGGCGTCCCGGGGTTGCCGTCATCAGGACCGAGAAGCCCTCGTCCGAACTCTTCGAACAATGCCTCCGCCTGGGAGTCGACCGGACCTTGACGATGCCGGGGTCGGAAGAAGTGCTCATCGCGATGATGTCCGACGCCGTCGCGGGCGATCCGGGGGACGGTCCGTGCATCGCCGTCCTCGGGGCGTGCGGCGGTGCCGGCGCATCGGTGTTCGCCGTCGCAGTGGCACTGGCCGCTGCCCGGTTCGGCGAGTCGCTGCTGGTGGACGGCGACCCCTGGGGTGCGGGCTGCGACGTGCTGCTGGGCGTCGAGCAGGCGCCCGGCCTGCGATGGCGAGACCTCGGCACGTCCTCCGGTCGCCTTCCTGTGGACGCTCTGCAGAAGGCGTTGCCGACGGCCCGAGCGGGTCGTGGCCGGGTCGGTGTGCTGGCGTCGGGACAGCTCGCGCCAACCGAGATCGTCGCGTCCTCAATGGATCTGGTGCTTGCGTCCGGTCGACGGTCGGGTGAGGTCACCGTCGTCGACCTGCCACGTCACCCCGGTCCGGCAGCGGACCGAGCGCTCGAACGGGCGGACCTGGTGGTGGTCGTGACGCCGGCCGATGTCCGGGGGTGCTGGGCCGCGGAGCGTGTCAGTGCCCGCATCAGCCAGTTCGGGTGTCGGGCGGGAGTGGTCGTGAGAGGCCCGTCGCCAGGAGGCCTGGGGGCCCAGGAATTGGCGGACGTCCTTCAGCTCCCGTTGCTGGCCCGGATGCGGGCGGATCCGGCGCTGCCCAGGGACCTGGAGTTCGGGCTGTCGCTGGTCGGTCACCATCGGCGGCCGTTGGCATCGGCCGCCCGCCAGGTGCTGGCCGCGGTCACCTCGGTGACATGACGCGGTCCGGTGACATGACGCGGTCCGGAGACATGACGCGGTCCGGAGACATGACGCGGCTCGCCGTCACGGCCCGGTCCGCTGGTACGGGATTGCTCACTGAAGCGGTGATCGAACGGGTCCAGCGACGCCTGGTTGACGACGACGTGCAGCCGACGCCGACCGCTCTGGCGAAGGCGCTTCGCGCGGAATCCGCGGTGCTGGTCAGTGATGCCGAGATGCTCCGGCTGATCCGGGCGCTGCAGCGTGAGCTGGTCGGGGCGGGGCCACTCGCGGACCTGCTCGCGGATCCGGACACCACAGACGTCGTGGTCAACGGGCCGGATGACATCAGGGTGGACCGAGGAGCCGGCTGGGAGCTGACCGACGTCACGTTCTCCGACGACGCGGCGGTTCAGCGACTGGCACGCCGGTTGGCAACCGCGGCCGGTCGGCGGCTGGACGATGCCCACCCCTACGTCGATGCGCGGATGACGGACGGCACCCGGTTGCACGCGGTGCTCGCGCCGGTGGCGGCGTCCGGGACGTGCCTATCGCTGCGGGTCCTGCGCCCGGTCCGCCACGACCTGCCTGCGCTGCAGCTCAGCGGGACGCTGCCCGGGGTGAGCTTCGCCATTGTCAGCGCGATCCTGCGCGCTGGAGTGTCCTTCGTGGTTTCCGGCGGAACCGGGTCGGGGAAGACGACGCTGCTGTCGGCGTTGCTCGCGGCGGTCCCGGTGGATCAGCGGCTGGTCACCGTCGAGGACGCAGAAGAGCTCCGGCCACCGCACCCGCACGTCGTTCGACTGGTAGCCCGTCAGGCGAATGTCGAAGGGGCAGGGACGGTTTCGCTGCGCGATCTGGTGCGGCAGGCGCTGCGGATGCGACCCGACCGGATCGTCGTCGGAGAGGTTCGCGGCGCGGAGGTCGTCGACCTCCTCGCCGCGCTGAACACCGGTCATGACGGCAGCGCCAGCACCCTGCATGCCAACACGGCGACGGACGTGCCCGCGCGGGTCGAGGCGCTGTCCGCACTCGGCGGAGTCGGGCGTGACGCCGTGCACGCCCAACTCGCCGGCGCTGTGCGCATCGTGATGCACGTCCGGCGCGCGCGTCGGACGCGGGTCCTGAGCGAGATCGCCGTGCTCCGGCGCGGCGCGGACGGCCTGGTCGAGGCGCTACCGGCCATCACCTGGGGCACGCCCGGAGGCCCCGGCACCGCCCTGCTGGCAGGGATTCTGACCGAAGCGGGGGAGCAGGTCCCATGGTGAGTGTCGTTCTGCTCGCGTCGGCCCTGCTGTGCTGGCCCGCTTCCCCGTGGACCGTGCAGACCCCTGTGCCGCGGGGCGGGTTCGGCGCCGCCGACGCCTTCTCACGTCCTGTCCTGCTTGGCTGGGTGGGAGTCGCGGTGGCAGTGCTGGTCACCGGGTCTTTGGTCGTGCTCGCGGGAGTGGCCGGCGGGGTTGCCTCGCTCTGCGGGTGTTGGACCCTGACAGTGCTAACACGTCAGCACTTTGCGGCCCGCCGTCGACGGCGCGCGCTGACCGACATCCTCGCCGCCGCCCGGACCTTCGCCCGCGAGTTGCACGCCGGTGCAGCGCCCGCCGTGGCCGCAGACAACGGTTGCGCTGTGTCGGCCGGAGACGGTGCAGCCGTCCTTCGGGCGCTGTCGCAGCTCATGCGGGCCGATCTTCGGGCCGAGACCCCCCGTTCGACAGAACCCGGCGTCGCGGCGCGGCCGGTCGGTACGGCGGTGAGCGCGGTGTCGCCCGCGCGCGCGCCGGCAGTCGGCCCCGCCCAGGTGGGGCCATGGCAGGATCGGCGGCGGATTGCGGACGGTGACGCACCAACCGTGGACGGCCTTGGCGCAAACCCTGCCGGGGAGTCGCTGAAAAGGCTTGGTACGGGCTGGTTGCTCAGTCGTCGGCACGGCGTCGCGTTCACCCCGCTGATCGATGCTCTGGCCGAGGAAATCGCGCAGGTACTGATCGGTGACGCACGCCGAGCCGGCGAGGTGGCCGGTCCACGCATGTCGGGGTACGTCATGGCGGGACTGCCGGTGATGGGGCTGCTGCTGGGTGCCGGGATGGGAGCCGATCCGGTCGGCGTTCTGCTGGGCACGTCCATCGGCAGGGTGCTGCTGGTCGTTGGGGTGGTGCTGACCTGCGTGGGTCTGCTGTGGTCGGCGCGGATCGTGGCCCGATGAAGGATCGTTGGTGTGCACCGCATCGTTCCGGTTCACCGATCCGCGCCGGACGGTCGTGACGGTGGCGACGACGGCCTACGCGGCGGCGCTCGTCCTCTGCGCGGCAGCCCTGATCGTCCTGCCCGAGCGGCTCCGCACCCCTCGCGCCCGCGCTCGTGTTCGGAATGACAGTGCGCGGGGAGTTCTCGCCGGCCCGGGCGGCCGGGCGATCGTCGCCGGGAGTGCCGTCGCGGCAGGGACTTTCCTGCTCTTTCCGGAGCGCTGGTGGCTGTCGGCCGGGGCCGGGTTGTTGTCGGGGTGGTTGGTGGGCCGGCGTCCTCGCGGACGCTCGACCGCGGCTCGCAAGGCGGACCGGACCGCGGTCGCCGTGCACACGGACCTGTTCGCGGCCTGCCTCGACGCGGGAATGCCGGTCGCTTCGGCATTGCGCGGCGCCTCGGAGGCGATGACGTGCGGCGGGGGGTTGATCGGCGGCCTGGCTGAGCGTGGCGTGCGCGGTCCCGAACGGGCGCAGCGCGGCGGGGCGGACAGGATGGGGACGGGACCAGGGGACGGCCGTGGGCGGTCCGGACCATTGATCGCGCTCGAGTCGGTGGCCGCGATGCTGGCACTCGGCGCAGACCCGCAGACTGCCTGGCGCGCCGCGAGTTCGGTTGACGAGCTGGCTCCGATTGCCGCCGCGGCACGCCGTTCGGCGGCCGGCGGTGGCGGTCTGGCCGAGGCCATTCGGGAGCACGGCGCGCTGCTCAGAGCCGACGCCGCCGCCGCGGATCTCCGGGCGGCCGGCCGAGCCGGAGTGCTCATGACGGCGCCGCTCGGTATCTGCTTCCTGCCCGCCTTCCTGTGTCTGGGTTTGGCGCCGGTGGTCATCGGGCTGCTCGGGCAGCTGGACATCTGGTGAGTTGCGTGTGCGGCTGTGCTACCTCGTTGACGGTGGTGGCCGTTGGTGATGGACCGAAATGCCACTGACCGCGCGGATTCGCCCACACCCCCCGATTCGATCCACATCAGCGTCCGTCTTCCGCTGTCGTTGCTCCGGTGACGAGATGCTCGATGAACAGGCCGGCACTGGGCCGGTAACGAGGGGAGTTGTTGTGCTGCAGAAGATTGTTGTGACAGACCAGTCCGGCGGTAGGTCGCAGCCGGTGGTCGCGGGGTGCTCTCCAGGGGAGCGGACGGCCACGCCCCGTCTGGCCAGGGCGTGGCCGAGCACCTCGACATGGCGGGCCGCGGTTGCTGCCCACCCGTCCGCCTGGAATCGGGACGATGTCGGTGCGGAAACTGCTGTCGAGGTGGATCGGGCAGCGTCGATACCCCCGGCGACACCCCCGGCGACACCTCCGGCCGACGCGGGTATGAGCACGGTGGAGTACGCGGTCGGCACAGTCGTCGCCGCGGCCTTTGCGGCCGTGCTCTACAAGATCGTCACCGGGGACTCCGTCGTGGCCGGCCTGACGAATCTGATCAACTCGGCGCTGTCGACGACGTTCTGATCGTCGTTGTCATGGCCGAACCGCGGGAGCAGCGCCGTCGACGGGGGCGGCGCTGCGGTCCGGTATCGCTTGATGTCGCCGGTCGGAGTCGGGGCAGTTCCGCGGATCGCGGCGGGGTCACCGTCGAGGCCGCGATGGCCCTGGCCGTACTGGCGCTGGTCCTGCTGACCTGCTTGGCGGGAATCGCCTGCATGATCGCCCAGGTGCGGTGCGCAGATGCAGCCCGGGAAGCGGCCAGGCTTGCCGGGCGCGGCGACAAGGCCGGTGCGGCAGCAGCTGTCGCGGCCATGGCGCCGGCGGGCGCCTCGCTGGCCATCGGCTCATCCGGTGAACTGGTGACCGCCACGGTCGCGGCGCAGCCGGTCGGCGGTCTGCTGCCGGGCGTCACCATCCGGGCTTCGGCGGCCGCTGCGCGCGAACCCGGTGAGTGACAGTGATGGCAGGAATGCGGATTCGGAAACGTGATCTGCGTATCGCCCCGCTTGTTTGCCGGTGTCTCACGATGACATCCGAGATGTGTCAGGCGCATTGGGACGGTCAGGTGAAAACGGAAGGTGCCAGCGAGGATTGCGATTCCGACCGCGAGCGGACTTGGTCTGGGCTGGGTCGTCGCTGCCGCGACAAAGGAGTGGCCACGGTCTATGCGTGCCTCGGCTGCGTCCTCCTGCTGGTCGTCACGGGCCTGGCGGTTTCGCTCGGTGCCGGCGTCCTGGCCCGGCAACGCGCCGAGACCGCTGCTGATCTGTCCGCTCTCGCCGGCGCCGCCAAGGTGCTGCAGGGACCGGATGTCGCGTGCGCGGCAGCTGTCGCCGTCGCGTCCGCCAACGGCGCCGCCGCGGAATCCTGTTCGGTGAGCGGCCCGGATGTGCGGGTGACCGTGACCGTCCTGGTGAACGCGGGCCTGCTCACCGGATCGGCCACTGGTCGCGCGCGCGCCGGGCCGGTTTCCGCGGTCGCCGAGCCGGCTCCGTCCGAGGAGCTTGCTGGATGACGGCTTCTCGGTGTGTCAGGGACACCCTCAACTCTGTCGACCCCGATTGACCGCTGCCTCCGGCCGCGACCAAGCGATTGACCAGATATCTTGACACTCGCATCATCTGCCGAGCCATGGCTATCCAGCAGCTGTGGCTGCGTCGTGCGCCTCCGGCGATCACCCGAGAAGGAGGTCAACTCCGCGATGGCCGGACTGATTGTTGTTGCCGGCGTGATCGGCGTCTTCGGTTGCCTTTGGTACGTCTGGAGGCACAGGACAGGGACCCTCGCCCGAGGCATTGCTGCTGCCGGCGCGCGATACAACGAGCTGAACGGGCAAGGTGTTCCGCCGCAGATTTCACCGGCTCCTTTCACACCGGTCGAGCAGAAGAACGCTGACCCAGGCAGGCTGAATGAAAGCTAGGCCGCTGCGAGAACCATGCCCTGCGACACCTGTGTGGGCACCGCGCTCAGCGCAGAATCGCGCCGACAAACACAGCTGGATCCGGATCCAGCACTGAATTCCCCGACCGCCCACCGGCTTCCGCTGCGCTCGCCACCGCTCCAGAATGCACCGCTCCAGAATCCACCGCTCCAGAAGCCGTCGCCCCAGAAGCCGCCGCCTCAGAATCCACCGCCTCAGAATCCACCGCCCCCGAACCCAATTCAGCCGAACCCAACGCAGCGGTGACCAGACGCAGGACGACCACGGCGCCGCTTTTGTGCAGCGGGTTGTTCCCGTTGCCGCACTTGGGGGATTGCACGCACGAGGGGCATCCGGCCTCGCACGGGCAGCCCTCGACAGCGTCATGCACCGCGGCGAGCCACTCCCGCAGCACCAGGTACCCGCGATCGGCGAAGCCGGCCCCGCCGGGATAGCCGTCATACACGAGGACTGTCGGTTCGCCGGTGTCCGGATGTAGTGCGGTCGACAGCCCGCCGATGTCCCACCGGTCGCAGCCGGCGAACAGCGGCAGCAACCCGATCGCGGCGTGTTCCGCGGCATGCAGCGCACCGGGTACAGCAGCTTCGGCAAGACCGGCGTCGAGCAGCGATGGCAGCGAGATCGTGTACCAGACAGCCCTGGTGTGCAGGGTGTGTTGCGGCATGTCCAGTCCGATGACGTCCAGCAGTTCGCCGTTGGGCCGGCGCCGCAGGTAGCCGATCACCTGCTCGGTGACCTGCACCGGTCCGACGCCGACGGCGACGCCACCGGGGTGCGAGCGCCGCTGCTGGATCGGCCCCATCGAGACCGTCGAATGGGAACGCGCGATCGTCGAGAAGTCCGGGCGTTCCCGCCGGACCAATGCGACGCCGTGTTCGAGATCCAGGTTCTGCACCACGAAGCTGTCCCCGCGATGCAGGTGCACCGCACCGGTGTGCACGGCGGACGGCGCACGGTGCAGGTCCACCGTTCCCAGCAGCCGGGCGGTGTCCTCGTCGACGATCGCCACCATCCCGCCGCCGCCACCGCGGAGGTCGACGCCGTCGGCGGGATGCCCGGGTTCGGCCCAGTGGTAACCGGTGGGCCGGTGACGCAGCACCCGGCGGGCGACCAGCTCGTCCAGCACCGGCCGGATCGACGTTCCGCCGAACAGGTCGACATCGGCGGGGGTCAGATGACGCTCGGCCGCGGCACAGGCCAGGTGCGGCCCGAGGACATACGGATTGTTCGGATCGGTCACCGCCGTCTCGACCGGGTGGCCGAAGACGCGCTCGGGATGGTGCACGAGATAGCTGTCCAGCGGGTCGTCACGGGCCACGAAGACGACCAGCGCCCGCCGCCCGGAGTCCGCGCGCCGCCCGGCCCGGCCCGCCTGCTGCCAGACCGAGGCCAACGTGCCGGGGTACCCGGCCAGCACGGCCGCGTCCAGGCCGGCGATGTCCACACCGAGTTCGAGCGCGTTGGTCGATGCCACGCCCATCAACTCTCCGGAGCCGAGCGCGCGTTCCAGTTCGCGGCGTTCCTCCGGGAGGTAGCCACCGCGATAGGCGGCGACCTTGTTCACCAGCGCGGGCGCCACGTCCTGCAGCCTGCGTTGCGCCGTCAAGGCCGCCTGCTCGGCGCCGTGTCGGGACCGGACGAAGGTGAGCGTCCTGGCACCCGCCGCGACCAGGTCGGCCATCATCCGCGCGGCCTCGGAGGGAGCGGAATGGCGAACCGGGGCGCCGTCCTGACCCTGCGTTCCCTGCCTCACCGCCGGCTCCCACAGCACGAAGTCGGCAGCGGGCCGGGGTGCCCCGTCGTGGGTGACGGCCCGCACCGGCCGGCCGACCAGCCTGCTCGCCGCCTGCTCCGGATCGGCGGAGGTGGCCGACGCCAGCACGAAGACCGGCTCGGAGCCGTACATCCGGGCCAGCCGGGTCAACCGGCGCAGGACCAAAGCGACATGCGAGCCGAAGACACCGCGGTAGGCATGGCACTCGTCGACCACCACATAGGCCAGCCGGCGCAGCAGGCGGGCCCAGCGGGCGTGGGCCGGCAGCATCCCGCGGTGCAGCATGTCGGGATTCGTCAGCACCCAATTGGCGTGGGACCGGGCCCAGTCACGGTCCTGCATCGGGGTGTCGCCGTCGTAACTGCCGGCTCGCAGCTCGGGCAGCCCGAGGGACTCCAGCGATTGCAGCTGATCGGCGCCGAGCGCCTTGGTCGGGGCGAGGTAGAGCACCGACGCACGTGGATCCGCGGTGATCGCCGTCAACGCCGGAAGTTGATAGGCCAGCGACTTCCCTGACGCCGTCCCGGTCGCGAGAACCACGTCGACTCCGGCGCGCGATAGCTCCGCGGCCTGCACCTGATGCGACCACGGCTGCTCGATGCCGTTGGCCCGCAGTGCATCACGGAGGGTGTCCGGTAACCAGCCCGGCCACGGCACCGCCTCACCGGCAGCGGCGACGATGTGCTCCACATGGGTGATACAGGTTGTGACGGTGGTCTCTGAATCGGTGCCACACTGTTTCAGCACAGTCAGGAAGCCGACAGGATGCGCCCACGACTCCGGTGATGTCACCGTCCTATCTTCTCGCGTACCACCGACAACCCGTTCCCTGTCATGCGATCCCGTGTCGCCGCGTCGTGGCGAGGCGGGCTCCAGGATGGGCGCCCGACGTTACCGGTGGTTTACAGTACTCAGCGTTACGCCGGGTGACCGGCGCACGATGCCGTTCGACCAGCGCCGGTCCGCACGAGCTGACCGGTCCACTTTTGTTTCTCCACATGGATCAGGAGCTCGATGTCTTCCCAGACCGCCGCGGACCTCGTGGTTACCGGTAGCGATCAGGCAATCCTCATCGGTGTTGCGGTGATCGCGCTGATCGCCCTGGTTATCGCGTTCGTGCTGCGCGCCGGCGTGCTCGCTGCCGGCACCGGCACGCCCAAGATGCAGGAAATCTCAGCCGCCGTGCAGGAAGGTGCCGCCGCGTACCTCGGCCGGCAGTTCCGCACCCTTGCAGTGTTTGTCGCCATCGTTTTCGTGCTGCTGTTCGCGCTCCCGGCGGACACCAACAGCGAACGAATCGGCCGCTCGATCTTCTTCCTGCTCGGCGCGTTGTTCTCCGCGTCGATCGGCTACTTCGGGATGTGGCTGGCCACTCGCGCGAACGTGCGCGTCGCGGCCGCAGCGAACGGTGACGGTGGCCGGGAGAAGGCCATGCAGGTCGCCTTCCGGACCGGCGGCGCAGTCGGCCTGGCCACCACCGGGCTCGGCCTGCTCGGTGCCTCGTCAGTTGTCCTTGTCTACGCCGCTGGTGCGCCAAAGGTGCTGGAGGGCTTCGGATTCGGCGCCGCCATGCTGGCGATGTTCATGCGTGTCGGCGGCGGCATCTTCACCAAGGCTGCTGACGTCGGTGCCGACCTGGTCGGCAAGGTCGAGCAGGGCATCCCTGAGGACGACCCCCGCAACGCCGCGACCATCGCCGACAACGTCGGCGACAACGTGGGTGATTGCGCCGGCATGGCGGCGGACCTGTTCGAGTCGTACGCCGTGATGCTGGTGGCTTCGTTGATCCTGGGTAGCGCCGCGTTCGGGTCCAAGGGCCTGGTATTCCCGCTGATCATCCCGACGATCGGCGTGATCACCGCGATCATCGGTATCTACATCACCAAGGCCAGGGCCGACGAAGCCGGTCTGGTCACCATCAACCGGTCGTTCTACATCTCCGCGGCGATTTCCGCCGTGCTGTCGGCGGTGGCGGCATTCGTCTACCTGCCCAGCACATTCCAGGAATTGAATGTGCCCGCAGTTGCCGATGTGGCCGGCAACCCGGCCGTCGTCGCGATCAGCGCAGTGGTGATCGGGATCGTGCTGGCCGCCGTCATCCTGTGGCTGACCGGCTACTTCACCGACACCAACAACAAGCCGACCAAGGACGTCGCCAAGAGTTCGCTCACCGGTGCGGCCACGGTCATCCTCGCCGGTGTCTCGGTGGGCTTCGAGTCTGCGGTTTATACCGCGCTGGTCATTGCGGGGGCCGTCTACGGTGCGTTCCTGCTGTCCGGTTCGTTGATCGTGTCGCTGTTCATGGTTGCGCTGGCCGGTTGTGGGCTGCTCACCACCGTCGGCGTCATCGTCGCCATGGATACCTTCGGGCCCGTTTCGGACAACGCCCAGGGCGTGGCCGAAATGAGCGGCGAGGTCTCGGTCGAGGGCGCCAAGATCCTTACCGAGCTGGACGCTGTCGGCAACACCACCAAGGCCATCACCAAGGGCATTGCGATCGCCACCGCCGTGCTGGCGGCCACTGCGTTGTTCGGCTCCTACTCCGACGCGATCAAGGTTGCGTACAACGCCGCCGGCCAGGCCCTGGATGTGTTCACGGCCAATGTCGTCTCGCCCAACACCCTGGTCGGGATGCTGCTCGGCGCCTCAGTGGTGTTCCTGTTCTCCGGACTCGCGGTCAACGCGGTGGCCCGGGCGGCCGGTGCTGTCGTGATGGAGGTGCGCCGGCAATTCCGGGAAATCCCCGGGATCATGGAAGGCACCAACAAGCCGGAGTACGGCAAGGTGGTCGACATCGTCACCCGTGATTCGCTGCGGGAGTTGGCCACCCCCGGCCTGCTGGCGGTCTTCGCCCCGATCGCCGTCGGCTTCGGGCTCGGCGTCGGGCCGCTGGCCGGTTACCTGGCCGGCACCATCGCCACCGGCACCCTGATGGCCGTGTTCCTGGCCAACTCCGGCGGCTCGTGGGACAACGCCAAGAAGATCGTCGAGGACGGCACCTACGGCGGGAAGGGGTCCCAGGCCCACGAGGCCACTGTCATCGGTGACACCGTCGGTGACCCGTTCAAGGATACCGCCGGCCCGGCCATCAACCCGCTGCTCAAGGTGATGAACCTGGTGGCGCTGCTGATCGCACCCGCGATCGTGACGCTGAGCGTCGGCTCATCGGAGAACGCCGTAGCGCGCTATGGCATCGCCGCGGTGTCCGTGGTGATCATCGTTGCGGCGGTGGTTGTCTCCAAGCGTCGCGAGTCGTACCTGCACGCCGAGGAGACACAGCCCGTCTGACCCCGACTCTGCTGGACCGTCTCCAAGTCAGCAACCCGACCACCATTCGGCGGGGATATCCGTGCCAACACGCGGATATCCCCGCCGACTGCATTTCGGGCCCGTCGAGGTAGGTTTTCAGCGAGCGACGCGGGGGCAATCACCGGGGGACGAGCCGACTCACCCCGTCGCACGCTCGCAGGCGGAAAACACGATGCCGACGGCTCCGCGGGACTGCTGTCCGCCGGGTCGACCGGCCCATGTTCAAGGGAAAGGACGCGACAATGAAGCGCTCACTGGGGACGGCCGTGCTGGCGGCCGGCGTGCTGCTGGTCGCCGCCGGATGTAGTTCCGACAGCGGGGGATCCGGGTCGGCGGCGTCGAGCACAGCCGCGCCGGCGACCTCGTCCGCGTCCGTCAGTTCCGAGTCGATGACGTCCGGGCCGATGACGTCCGAGTCGATGGCGTCCGAGTCGATGACGTCGGCGTCGATGACGTCGGAACCCTCCAGTTCCGATTCGTCGGGCTCCGAGAGCTCATCCGGGGCGAGCGTCTCCGGTAGTTCCGGTTCGACCGACCCGAGCGTTGTTCCGGCCAACCTGGACGCGCAGAGCAAGACGTGGTTCACGACGCTGTGCGACGGCGTCGCACCGATCGGTCAGTTGCAAAACCTGGACACCGCCGGTCAGGACGCCGCCGCAGCGCAGAAGACGGGAGTGCAGGCGCTGCAGCAGTTCGCCACTGTGCTCAGCGACACCAGTGCGAGGCTGAAGTCGACCCCGCCGCCGACCTTCGAGGGCGGCACCGACTTCGCCAATCAGATGGTGTCGGGTCTGTCGGAGTCCGGGCCGAAGCTGGCCGCGCTGGCGAAGTCGTTCGGAACGATCAATCCTTCCAACACGGCGGCACTGCAGCAGGCGGTCAGCGGCCTGTCCGGGGAGTTGTCCAGCGCCATCGCACCCTTGCAGTCGCTGACTCAGCTGCCGCCGGACGTCTCGGCGGCCGCGCAGCAGATCCCGGCCTGCAAGTCCCTCAACGGCTGAACCCACCACGTGTGTCCGAGATGCCATGCCGGACAGCCACTTCGCGACGGAGGGCTGTCCGGCATGATCACGTCATCGCTTCGGAAAGCGCAGTCACCCTGCTCGACGCGCACGACCAGAACCGTCACAACAACCCCGAATCAACGGCCCCAAATCAACAGCCCCGAATCAGCACAGCCCGACCGAGCACAGCCTGAATCGGCACAGCCAGCGAAGGACGAACGATGAGGCGCAGTACTTCCGTGTGGGCGGCCGCTGTATCCGCCGCAGCCCTGCTGCTGGCCGGCTGTTCGTCGACAGTTCAGGGTTCGGCGCAGGTGGGTACCGCATCCATGAGCTCGACCACCGCGTCGAACACCACCGCGTCGAACACCGCCGCGTCGAACACCACCGCGTCGAGCATCACCGCGCCGAGCACCACCGATTCGAGTACGACGGACAGCACCACAACTGACTCGAGCACCTCGGAAGACACGACGTCAGACGAGACCAGCACCTCGGACGACTCGTCGAACTCCGGCGACACGAATGCGACGAAGTCCACCGCCGCGACCACGTTGGACGCGGTCACCGAGAAGTGGTTCACCAAGTTCTGTGACGGCGCCGTCGACCTGCAGCAGTACGTGTCACCGGATACGACAGGTCAGACGGTGGCGCAGGCGCAGGAGACCGTCGTAGAGACTTACACCAACATCTCCAAGAGTGCGTCGACCACCGCCGGCGTCCTGCGGGCGACCCCGCCGCCGACCGTCACCGGGGGTGCCAACCTGCAGTCGATTGCCGTCGAACGGTTCGACGCGGTCTCGGATGTCTACGGCCGGGGCGCGCAGACCATCGCGGCGCTCACAGCGCGAACCCTGTCCGACCTCAAGTCCGCTGTCGACGCCGTCGAGGCCGAAGCCAAGGCGTCAACCCCGAACGGCTTGTCGTCGGTGGATCCGAGCGTTGTCGCTGCCGCCCGTGAATTACCGGCCTGCAAGGGCGTTTTCGGCTGATCTTTCGGATCGCCGAGCATCGGGCTGTGCGGCAGGAGTCCAGTCGAGTTTTGACGCAATTGCGGCCCGGTATTCGACGCCATCTCGACCCAACTCGGCGCGTGGCTGCGTGGGCTTCACGATCGAATCGCAGCTGACGAGCTCAAACCCGCGCGAAACGAATCCGGTGTGCCGGCCGACATCCGGATCGCCGGCGGGCGCTACCCTGACCATCCGGGGTGAGGGGGACTAAAGGTGACGCAACTGTCGCTGTTCTCCGCTGATCTGACCCCTCCGCAGCTGGAGGATCTGGGCGGGCTGCTCGCCGCGCACGGCCAGTTGGCCGGTGGTCGGGACGGCGTCCGGTTGTCGATCCTGCTGGGTGACCGGTGGCGGGCCTCCGCGCTGCTACGGGAATGCCGGGTGCGTGACGTCCCCGCCGAAATCATCGAACGGACCCAGGTCACCGCGCCCGTTCACCCCAGCGAGCCGGCGGGGCAGATCAAAGCCGACCGGCCCACCGACGCAGCGGAAATGACCGACGCCGACCGGGCCACCGAGGCAGCCGAAACGCCCGCCCCTCAAGCCTTCCGCGGCATCGTGCTGAGCACGGATCGGCTGCCCACGCTGGGCGCTGTCGCGGCGGAATGGACCCGCGGGTCCGTCAAGGCGGTCCCCGACGACCTCGTCATCACGGCGGGTTTCCTGCGGTGCTGGACGCTCGCCGCCGGCCGTCCCGCGGAGATCGGGTTCCTGCTCGGGCTGGACCCGCACGCACCGGACACTTATGAACCCCTTGCCGCCGCCTGCGCGGCCGCCGGGTTGGCCGGGTCGCTGCTGGGAGTGCGCGGCGGCGGGCCGGCCGTGCGTATTGTCGGACATCGGCGCTGCACCAGACTGGCCGAGATGATCGGCAGCCCGCCGCCGGAGGCGCCGGCACTGTCCTTTCCCGTGCACGGTCACCATTAGGCGGGGCGTCGGTCATCGGGGGTCATCACGGTCCGCGGGCATCATCGAGTGGGCGCAACGGCCCGGTCGAACAGCACCTGCGTGGGGTGACCCACGCCTGCTGATGGGAACTGTGCGAGCGGTGCGATCGTGAATCAAGCACAGGGACGGTCACCGACTGTGGCATCCTGCTCGCGTCGCCCCGGCTAAGCAGCACTGCCGCCCGGGACGCTGCGCGACACCTTTTCCCGGCGGTGCGCAACCGTGAGGTCCGCACCGGGGGATCGCATATATAGAGGAGAGTATGAGTTCGATGGCCACTGACAAGACATCGGCGAGACCGGGTTCCGGCGTGCGCCTGGTGGTCGTCGAATCGCCGAGCAAGGCCAAGACGATCTCCGGCTACCTGGGTGAGGGCTACATCGTCGAGTCCTCCGTCGGGCACATCCGTGACCTGCCGCGGGGTGCGGCCGACGTACCCGCGAAGTACAAGGGCGAACCGTGGGCGCGCCTCGGCGTGAACACCGAGAACGGGTTCGAGCCGCTGTACGTCATCTCCCCGGAGAAGCGCGCGCAGGTGGCCAAGCTGAAGTCGCTGCTGGCCGGTGCCGACGAGCTGTACCTCGCGACGGACGAGGACCGCGAGGGCGAGGCCATCGCGTGGCACCTGCTGGAAACGCTCAAGCCCAAGGTGCCGGTCAAGCGGATGGTCTTCCACGAGATCACCCCGGCCGCGATTCGGGCCGCCGCGGAGAACCCGCGCGCACTGGACGACAACCTGGTCGACGCGCAGGAGACCAGGCGGATCCTGGACCGGCTGTACGGGTACGAGGTCTCGCCGGTGCTGTGGAAGAAGGTGATGCCGAAGCTGTCCGCGGGTCGCGTGCAGTCGGTTGCCACCCGGATCATCGTGCAGCGCGAGCGGGAGCGGATGGCGTTCCGGGCGGGTACGTACTGGGGTCTGGACGCGCTAGTGGCCACTGTCGGCGCCTCCGACACGGTCGCGTTCAAGTCGTCGCTGTCCTCCGTCGCCGGCCGCCGGCTCGCCGCCGGACGTGACTTCGACGCCGCGACGGGCGGCATCAAGTCCGGCTCCGACGTGCTGCTGTTGGACGAGGACGGCGCCCGCACCCTCGCCGCGCAGCTGCAGGGCGGCACCGCGACGGTCAGCTCCGTCGAGGAGAGGCCCTACACCCGCAAGCCCTACCCGCCGTTCATGACGTCCACGTTGCAGCAGGAGGCCGGCCGCAAGCTGGGCTTCAACTCCGAGCGCACCATGCGCACCGCGCAGCGGCTGTACGAGAACGGCTACATCACCTACATGCGGACCGACTCCACCACCCTGAGCGGCACCGCGCAGGAGGCTGCGCGGGCGCAGGCCAGGGAGCTCTACGGGCCCGAATATGTCCCCGACGCGCCCCGGCAGTACACCCGCAAGGTGAAGAACGCCCAGGAGGCGCACGAGGCGATCCGGCCGGCCGGCGACAGCTTCCGCACCCCCGGCCAGGTCGCTCGTTCGATCAGCGGTGACGAGTTCCGGTTGTACGAGCTGATCTGGCAGCGCACGATCGCCTCGCAGATGGTCGACGCCAAGGGGCTGACGCTGTCGCTGCGCATCACCGCGACCGCGGACGGCCAGGAGTGCATCTTTTCCGCGTCCGGGCGGACAATCACGTTCCCAGGGTTCCTGCGGGCCTACGTGGAGACCGTGGACGCGGAGGCCGGCGGCGAGGCCGATGACGCCGAACGCCGGCTGCCGAACCTGACCGTCGGCCAGCAGCTGGATACCCGGGAGCTGATCCCGGCCGGGCACGTCACCTCACCGCCCGCCCGTTATACCGAGCCGTCGCTGATCGGCGCGTTGCAGGACCTCGGCATCGGTCGGCCGTCGACGTACACGTCGATCATCCGAACGATCATCGACCGCGGCTATGTGTGGAAGAAGGGTCAGGCGCTGGTCCCGTCCTGGATCGCATTCGCCGTCATCGGGCTGCTGGAAACGCATTTCGCCCGGCTCGTCGACTACGACTTCACCGCCGCGATGGAGGACGAGCTCGACGCCATCGCGGACGGCCGGATCCGGCGGACCGACTGGCTGGGCGCGTTCTACTTCGGCGGCGACGTGGGGCCTGACGGGTCCGTCGGGCGCACCGGCGGGCTCAAGAAACTGGTCGGCGACCGGTTGGAGGACATCGACGCCCGAGAGGTCAACTCGCTCCCGCTGCTGACCGACGCGCAGGGCAACCAGGTGACCGTCCGGGTCGGCCGGTACGGGCCGTACCTCGAGCGTCCGGTGACGAGGCAGGACGGGGATGGCGGTGACGATGGGGATGGTGACGGCGCCAGTGTGCAGCGCGCGAACCTGCCGGAGGACCTGCCCCCCGACGAGGTGACCGCCGAGGTCGCCGAGGAGCTCTTCGCCCAGGCCGGTGACGGCGGCGAGAACGAGCTCGGCATCGACCCGGACTCCGGGCACATGATCGTCGCCCGGGACGGCCGGTACGGGCCGTACGTCACCGAAGTGATCCCCGATCCCGACCAGGTCAAGGCGTCCGGTGGCAATGGTTCGGCGGGCAATGGTTCGGCGGGAAATGGGTCGGCGGGCAATGGGTCGGCGAGTGGCGCCACGGCGACGAAGAAGCCCGCGAAGGCTGCCAAGCCCCGTACCGCATCGCTGTTCAAGTCGATGTCGCTGGACACGGTGGATCTGCCGACCGCGCTGCGGCTGCTCTCGCTGCCTCGGGTGGTGGGCGTCGACCCGTCCGACGGCGGGCAGATCACCGCGCAGAACGGCCGCTACGGGCCGTACCTGAAGAAGGGCACCGACTCCCGTTCGATCGCGAACGAGGAGGCGCTGTTCGACATCACCCTGGACGAGGCGCTCGCGCTGTACGCGCAGCCGAAGACCCGCGGGCGGTCCGCGGCGACGGCACCGCCGCTGCGTGAGGTCGGCGTCGACCCGGCCGGCGGCAAGCCGATGGTGATCAAGGACGGCAGGTTCGGCCCCTACGTCACCGACGGCGAGACGAACGCCTCGCTCCGCAAGGGCGACGAGATCGACACCCTGACGGTGGAGCGGGCGGCCGAGCTGCTCGCCGACCGCCGGGCGCGGGGTCCGGCTCCGAAGCGTGCCGCGGCGAAGAAGGCACCGGCCAAGCGGGCGACCACCGCCAAGAAGGCGGCCGGCTCGAGGGCGGCCGGCTCGAAGGCGGCCGGCTCGAAGGCGGCCGGCTCGAAGACGGCGACGGCCAAGCCGGCCACCAGAACCACCACCGACAAGGCGACCGCAGCGGGCACCCGGAGCCCGTCGACAGGCTGATTGCCTACCGAGCGTGCCGGGGTTAATTCCCCTGTTCGTCACCCCTGACGCCTACGATGCAGGCATGACGGCGGCTTTCGACGCCGAGCGCGGAACCGGGCAATTCACCGATGCGCTCAGCGGCTCAGACGGTACCGGGGATCCGTCTGTGCTGATGCCGGTGCTCGATGTGTACCCGGACGCGTTGTCCGCGCCGATGCCCATCGACAACGTGCCGGTGATCATTCCGCCGACACCCGTCCCGCCGGCACCCGCGGGCGTGCGCGCCGCCCCGGTGACGGGGCCGGCGTCCTCCTCCCGGGCACCGGCGGCCGCCCGTGGTCAACGGCAGACCCGCCCCGCTGCGGGCCGGGTGGTCGACCAGCAGGGCAGGCCGCTCCGACCCGCTCCGGCTCGCCCGGTGGGGCCGACCAGCGCGTACCCGCCGGCGCGTCAGTCGGCACAGCGAGCGCCGGCGACGGCGCAGGGCCGCACGATGTCGGCCTCCGATCTGACCGCGATGTTCCGCACCATGCGCCCGGGCCAGTCGGCGCAGCTGGATCGCACGTCGTTCCAGGCGACATACCCACAGTCCAGCGGCTCGGGTACACCCGTGGCGACCGCTCCGGCGGCCCCGATGGCATCGCAGTATTCGCAGCGCGGGCAGCTCAGGAACACCGCCCGGAACGAGGCCTCCGAGCGTCGCCGCTCCAGCAGTACCCGGCCCGGCAACACCGGTCCGAAGCGGACCTCCAGCACCTGGGCCGTGATCGTCTTCCTCTTCGTGATCGCCTTCTCCACCGGCCTCGGGCAGCGGGTCATCGAGTTCTTCAACGAGCTGCTGAACAGGTGAACCGCAAGGGCGAGCCCAATTCGGTAGGGGTGCTGCTGCGCATCCCGGTCTTCCGCCGGCTGTGGTCGGCGATCGCGATCTCCAGCCTCGGCGACTGGCTGGGGCTGCTGGCCACCACCGCGCTCGCCGCGTACCTGACCAAGGATTCGTCGAGCCTGGCTCAGGGCGCGGCCGTGTCGGGCGTGCTGCTGACCCGTCTGCTGCCGGATCTGATCCTCGGCCCGGTCGCCGGCGCGCTGGTCGACCGGTTCGACCGCCGGGTCGTCGCCGTCGTCGGGGACAGCCTGGCCGGGCTGCTCTACATCTCGATCCTGATGACCGGCAACCTGGCGTGGCTGCTCGTCGCCCAGTTCCTCGTCGAGGCGATCGGCCTGTTCTCCACCCCGGCGAAGCAGGCGATGTGGGTCAACATCGTCCCGCGCGAGCGGCTGGCCGTGGCGAACCAGCTGAACTACGTGTCGGTGTACGGGATGGTGCCCGTCGCGGCGACCCTGTTCGTGCTGCTGTCGACCGCGGCGTCGTTCTTCGGCGTGCCGGACGTGGCCGGCGCCGGCGGGGGTGCGCTGATCAGCGGCTCGACCAACACCGTGGCGATCAACATCGCGCTGGGCATCGACGCGTTGACCTACTTCTATTCGGCCGGAATGGTTTTCGCGTCCCGGCGGATGATCCCGGCGTTCGTCGGCGACCGTAGTGCCACCAAGAACATCTTCTCGCTGATCGTCGAGGGGGTGTCCTTCGTCCGCAACAACAAGCTGATGCGGTCGATCTACATCGGGATCCTCGGTGCGTTCGGGGCGGGCGGGCTGGTCGCCGGAGTGGCGCAGGCCTACGTCGCAACCCTCGGCGCCGGTAACGCCGGCTACGGCATCCTGTTCGGGGCCGTCTTCACCGGCCTGGCCTTCGGCATGCTGATCGGCCCGAAGGTGCTGCCGAACGTGCCGCGCCGGATGATCTTCACCCCGGCCATCGGTTTCGCCGGCATCTCGCTGATCGTGATGTCCGTGCTGCAGGACTTCCTCGGCGCCGCGATCACCGCCGCCGTGATGGGCATCTTCGCGGGTATCGCCTGGATCAACGGCTTCACGATGATCGGCCAGGAGGTCAGCGACCAGCTGCGCGGCCGGGTGTTCGCGTTCGTCATGTCCTCGGTGCGGATCGCGCTGCTGGGCACCATCGCGGCCGGGCCGATCCTGGCCGGCGCGATCGGGTCCTACCCGGTGACGGTCGGCGACTTCCGGTTCGACGTCACCGGTCCGGCCATCGTTCTGGCGGTGGGCGGGTTGATCGCTTTCGGGGTCAGCCTGATCACCGGGCGGCAGATCGGCGGCCTGACGTCGGGTCTGACGCGGCGGATCTTCGGGCGTAGAGGGGTGAACATCTGGGACGAGCGCGATGACCACGCCGGGGCGCTGATCGCGGTCGAGGGTGCCGACCCCGTGGCCGTCGGGCAGTACGCCGATGCGATCGGCGCGCAGCTGCGCGGGCAGGGCTGGATGACGGTGCGGGTGACGGCTCCGCATCCCACTGTGGAACGCGGCGCGCCGCCGGAGAGCCTGTCCGATGCGTTGCGGGCGTCGGCAGATCTCGCGGACCTGACGAACGAGCGGGTGCTGCCGGCCTTGGAGGCCGGGGCAGTGGTGGTGTCCGAGGGCTTCACCGACGCCACGATCGTCGCGCACCGCGCCGCCGGCATGGAGGAGCAGCGGCTGGCCAGGGTCGTGCAATGGGCGGTCAACGGACTCAACCCGGACCTCACTGTCCTGGTCGACGGCACGCTGATGGAGGTCAGCCCGGTGGTTGCCGACGTTGCTGCGGCGGAGGCAAAGTCATTGCCGGCGGGTGGCTCCGGTTCGGACTCGCCAACGACGGGCGACGGCCCCGCCGCCGAGACCGACGACGAGCCGGTGGACCCGGTACAGGGGTACCGCGATCGGGCGTCGTACGCGCCGGAGCGCTATCTGATCGTCCGGCCGCTGTCCGAAGCGGACGACGTCATCAATTCCGAGGTGACGGAGCGGATCGCCTCGGTGTTGCGGCAGCGCTCGCCGTCGCTCGCCGAGCCGCATTCCGAGGATGCCGCGGTGCAGGTGCCGCCCGCCGCCTCCGGTCCCCCGAACGGCTCGACGGCGCAGGGCGATACCGATCGGCGCGAAGCCAGGACCGCGGACGCACATTCCGGCAAGCCCCAGCCCGCGCACGGTCAGGCTGCCGACCAGCGGAGCGCGCTGCACCCCGCCTGATCCGCGGTTGTCCGGAATCGCGGCCCCGTTCTGTCAGCTCAGCAGTTGCCCCAGCGGCACCTCGGGGTCCGCCAACGCCGCAAGGTCCACCGTCCGGCCGGTCAGCCCCGCCTTGACCAGGTCCGCGATCGTCTCGGTGACGTCCCAGACGTTCGCGTTCATGCCGGCCAGCACCGCGCCCTCCCGCACCCAGAACGCCACGAATTCGGGCGCGCTCGCGCCGGGATCGCGTGAGACCGTCGGGTCGCCGCGGAAGACGACGCGGTCGTAACCGCCGGGTTGCACCCAGCCGGTGTATTCCATGCCCAGGTCGTACTGGTCGGAGAAGAAGTACGGCAGCGGCGTGTACTCGTCCGTCCCGCCCAGCATGGCCCGCGCGGCGGCTGGCCCGCCGTGGAGTGCGTTCGCCCAGTGCTCGACCCGGATCCTGATGCCCAGCAAGGGGTTGAACATCGACGCGACGTCGCCGCAGGCGAAGACCGCGGGGTCGCTGGTCCGGAACAGCGCGTCGGTGACGACGCCGTTGTCGACCGTCAGACCGGCAGCTTCTGCCAGCTCCACGGCCGGGGCGATGCCGATCCCCGCGACGACCAGATCGGCGGCCACCTCCCAGCCGTCGTCCAGGACCACGCCACTGACGGACCCGCCGGTGCCGCGGATCTCCCGCAGCCCGGCGCCGAAGCGGAAGTCGACTCCGTGATGAGCGTGCAGGTCCCGGTATACCGCCGCCACCTCGTCGCCGAGGATCCGTTGCAGGGGAAGCGTTCCGCGTTCGACGACGGTCACCGCGCAGCCGTGTTGGCGTGCCGCCGCCGCGGTTTCCAGGCCGATCCAGCCGGCGCCCACCACCACGACATGACTTCCGGAGTCGAACCCGGCCCGCAGCGCATCGGCCTGCTCGATCGTCCGCAGGTACCCGACGCCCGCCAGGTCCGCGCCGGGGGTATCAAGCGTTCGGACCCGGGATCCGGTGGCCAGCAACAACTTGTCGTACGGAACGGTGCCGGCAGGGTCGGTCGTCACGGTGTGCGCCGCCCGGTCGATCGCGACCGCGCGGGTGCCCGCGAGCCACTCGATGCCGTTCGCGGCGTACCACTGCGCGTCGTGCAGGAATGCCTTGTCCCTGGGCTCGTTGCCCAGTAGGTAGCCCTTGGACAGCGGTGGCCGTTCGTAGGGCGGCTCGCTCTCCGCACCGATGAGCACCACCCGGCCGGCGAACCCCTCCGAGCGCAGCGTTTCGGCTGCTTTCGCGCCCGCGAGGGAGGCACCGATGATGACGTAGCTCTGGTCGGTCATGAGCACAGCGTCCTCTCCGACCTGGACGTCGGCCAACGCGGCCCTTGGGCGGAGGGGACTGTCCGACGGTTCGGTTACCGTGGCCGGGCCACCAGATGGGGGCGGACAAGGGGGTGACGACATGCCGAGAACGTGGGGAATGGTGCGCGCTCCGGGAACCTGGACGGCCGCCGACACCGAGCAGGTGGGCTGCTGCGTCTGCGGCGGCAGTGGCGATCCGCTGTACGACGGGGATCCGTTCGCCGTCGTTCGGTGTCGGACCTGCTCGCTGGTCTTCGTGTCGCCGCGGTTGTCGCCGGAGGCGTTGCAGCGGCTGTACGACGCACCGTCCTACTTCGAGGGCGGCGTCTACGGGGCCCAGTCGCGCTGGTCACCGGCGATGGTGCTGCAGCGGACCTGGATGGCCGGCCGGCTGGCGGCGCTCACCCGGCGGCGGCCACCGCCGGGTCGGCTGCTGGAGATCGGCAGCGGGTACGGCCTGTTCCTCGAGCGGGCTCGCGCCGCCGGTTACCACGTCGGTGGGGTCGAGCTGTCCGCGACGGCCGCCGCGCACGCCACCGGTCTCGGGCTGGAGGTGTTCCGGGGGCAGCTCGCACACGCGCCGCAGGACAAGGCCGATGTCATCTGCTTCTGGGACACCCTGGAACACGTCCCCGACCCGGTCGAGTTCCTGAGGCAGGTTCGACGCAGGCTCGCCCCGGGCGGCGTCGTGGCGCTGTCGGTGCCCAATGTCGCGTCGATGCCGGCCAGGGCCCTTGGCGCGCGCTGGTGGACCCTGAAACCCGAGCAGCACATCTGGCACCTGTCACCGGACACCCTGCGGCTGCTCGCGTCACGGGCGGGTCTGGTGATCACCACGGTGACGATCTCGCCGCTGCGCCGGCCCAATGCCGCTCGGACGGATTCGCTGTTCGCGATCGGCCGGGCGGCAGCGTCCCGGGAGCGGCAATGACGGCGCCCCGCACCGCAGCGGCGGTGTTCGATGACGTCGTCGGCCAGGAGCGTGCGATCGATGTGCTCCTCCTCGCGGTCGCGGCGGCCCGCGAGGAATGGGGCGTGCCGTCGGCGGCGATGACGCACGCCTGGCTGTTCACCGGCCCGCCCGGGTCGGGTCGTTCGGTCGCGGCCCGCGCGTTCGCGGCGGCCCTGCAGTGCGACTACGGCGGCTGCGGGCGCTGCTCGCACTGCCGGACCGTGCTGGCGGCAACCCACGCCGACGTCCGGACCGTCACCCCGGAGGGCCTGACGATCTCGGTCAAGGAGATGCGCGCGGTCGTCCAGCTGGCGGCGCGGCGGCCGGCGACGGGACGGTTCCAGATCGTCCTGATCGAGGACGCGGACCGGCTCACCGAGGGTGCGTCCAACGCACTGCTCAAGGCCGTCGAGGAACCGCCGCCGCGCACCGTGTTCCTGCTGTGCGCGCCGTCCACCCACCCCGACGACGTCTCGGTGACCATCCGCTCCCGGTGCCGGGTGCTGGCGCTGCGCACCCCGTCAGCCGACTCCATTGCCGACGTGCTGATCCGCCGCGACGGCATCGACCCGGAGATGGCCGGCTGGGCGGCGTCGGTGTCGGCCGGGCATGTGGGGCGTGCCCGGCGGCTGGCCACCGACGAGCAGGCGCGGGAGCAGCGCCGCCGGATCCTCGCGGTACCGGGTGCGCTGCGGTCGATGGCCGACGTGTTCGCCGAGGCCGGTGACCTGCTCTCCGCGGCCAAGGGTGAGGCGCATTCGGTGTCCGACCGCAGGGACGCCGTCGAGCTCGAGGAGCTGCGGACCGCGCTGGGTGCCGGTGGCACGGGGAAGGGTGCGGTCGGCGCCGCCCGGGGCAGTGCCGGGGTCGTCAAGGAAATGGAGCGCCGGCAGAAGTCGCGGGCCACCCGCACCGAGCGGGACGTCCTCGACCGTGCGTTCGTCGACCTGTCCGGGTTCTACCGGGACGTCATCGCCCGCAGCCTGGGCTCCACGGCGCCGCTGATGAACCCCGATGTCGCGGCCGACATCGGCGTCGCCGCATCCCGTCTCGGATCCGACGGCGCGCTGCAGCGGCTGGACGCGGTGCTCGCCTGCCGGGAGGCGATCGAGGCGAACGTGAAGCCGCAGATCGCGGTCGAGTCGATGATGATGGCGCTGTTCGCGGGTCCGGTCCGGGTCTGAACCGGCGCGTGCTGACATCAGGGGCGGGGGATGGCGCAGGACGGCGTCCCGGATGGGTGATAACCGCGTACGGTGACCCTTCATGGGAATGTTGTGCGCCGTGACGTTCTCGGCCAATGGTCAACTGCACTACGCCAACCCCGGCGAGTTGCGGCCAGAGGTCGGCGACATGGTGCTGCTCCCCACCGACCACGGTTCGGTTGCCGCCCGCGTCGTCTGGGCGGCCGAATACTCCGCAGAGGACACCGACGGGTTCCCGGTGCTGATCGCGATGGCCGGCGAGAGTGACCTCATGGCGACGGAACAGCTGCGAAAAACCAAGGCGCGCAGCATGGTTGCCAGTCGAAAGCTGATCCGTGAGCACCAGCTGTCGATGAAGGTGCTCGCCGTCGACCCGCAGCCCGACGCAGGCAAGACCGTCATCTTCTACTCGTCTCCGGAGACCGTCGACTTCCGGTCGCTGCTGCGTGACCTGTCGGCGACGCTCGGGACGCGGATCGAGCTGCGCCAGCTGGCGGCCAGGGATGCGGTACGGGTCACCGGCGCGATCGGGTCGTGCGGCCGGGACACCTGCTGCTCCACCTTCCTCCAGGATTTCGAGCCGATCACCCTGGCGATGGCCCGGGATCAGGAGCTGCCGGCGAACCCGATGCGCATCTCGGGGGCATGCGGCCGGTTGATGTGCTGCCTGAAGTTCGAGCACCCGCTGTACCAGGACTTCAAGGCCACCGCGCCCGCCATCGGTGAGGACGTCGACTCACCGCACGGACCGGGCCGGGTGGTCGGGCACTCCGTGCCGGCCGAGACCGTGGTGATCAAGCTCGCCGCCGACGGTTCCCGGCAGGTCTGCCCGAAGGCGTCGGTCTGCGGGTCGCGCAAGGCCTACGAGGAGCAGCACCTCAATCGCTGAGGGCCTTCCGCAGCCCGGCCGGGCGCTCAGAACAGCGACGCGAGCAGCGCACCGCCGGCAAACGCGGCGGCGGCCACCCAGATCCAGGTTGGCAGGTGCTTCATCTCCACCTCCTCATTTGCGCAACACCGACCCGTTGGTCACCGTCACCGGGACAGCGGGCAGGCCGGTGGGAGCGGGTCCTGCGACCACCGCCCCGGTCACGGCGTCGAAGGTGCTGCCGTGACACGGGCAGGTGATGACGCCGTTGGCGACGGCCGAGACCAGGCAGCCCTGATGCGTGCAGATGGCCGAGAAGGCGTGCACGGTGTCGCCGGACTCGCGAGTGATGACGACGGCCTGGTCGGTGACGACGCCGCCGCCGTTCTCCGGGATCTCCGCCACCGTGCTGAGCGGCGCCGCGGCACCACCCGGGGCGACCGGCGGCGCATACCCGGCCGCCGCGGTGGCCGGCCGGGCAGGCGGCTTGGCGATCGCGTACCAGGCGAAGCCCGCGCCGGCGGCGACCACCGCGACACCGGTGCCCGCAAGCACCGCCCGGCGTGAGGCGCCGTCGTCGTGATGCTGCCCCGGTGTGACGGTCTGCCCGGCGCGCGGGGCGGGGTTCACGGCGTCCGGCCGCTCCGGCGAGGACTCGGTGGAACTCACGGCCGCTCCAGGATGTCTCGACGATCGGGATGGGCGCTCATAGCAGCGGAACCCCGGGCTGGGTGAAGTACCAGAGGGCGGAGCTGAACCAGATGACGACCAGCAGTCCGGCAAGCACGCCGCCCAGGACCGGGAGCGTCCAGCCCGGTAGACCCTTCAGTCGCAGCGACAGCATCTTCGCGGCGAATACCCCGTAGAACAGGCACCCGGCGACGGAGTGCAGCAATGCGCGTGCCGGGGAGTCGGCGAAGCCCAGCGACCAGATGCATTGGAAGGCAACGGGAAGCGTCAGGATGAAGGCAACGACCCCCGACCAGCGGTGCACCGGCGCCGCCCAGGTGGGAGAGCCGCTGACGCCGGGAAGTCTTCCCCACATCGCCAGTGCCGACACCGCCTGGACGATGACGAACACCAGCGCGGCGGTGGTCAACCACGTCTTCATCGCCAGCAGCGCGGAGAAGCCGAAGGTCCAGATCGCGGTGCCGCTGCCGGTGTGGACCTTGGCGTAGGCGGCCAACACCGCGGCGACCACCAGCCCCAGTCCGGCGACGGCCGCCAGCCCCCAGCGCGGCGCCTGCCGGACGGGGGGAGTGTGGGTCGCGGTCATCGATGCCTCCACGCGTGGTGGCGAACAGGGCGACCGGTGGTCACCCTGACCAATGTCCGTTCGGCGCTGGTCACGCACGATCGTCCCATTGCGAAGCCTGTTCCGCGCCAGAATTTGCCCGATCGGGCACGCGCGGCCGCGACGCGACGGTCCAACAATGGGTCACTGGTGCCGTACTCTTAGTGAGCAGGTGGTACGTCCTCGGACAGTGGCTTCGCGGGGTGGGGTTCGAGTTGTCATCGGTTCGAGACCATGACAACACCGCGCTGCTGCGGCGATTCTGTATCGGCTCGCGTCATCATGGGTCCTGGAGTCAACGATCCGTCGCCCGGCGCGTCTGATCAGCACTCGTCCGATGCGTTCGGGCCAGCCCGCCATTTCTGTACCGCGCACGCGCTCCGGCGGACGCCCACTCGGGTCGGCCACCGAAGATGTTTCGAAAGGGACCATATGCAGTCGCACCGTTCCCGGCGCTCCCGCGCCGCCGGCCTGATCGCGGCAGCCGTGCTGCTGGCAACGGCCGCCTGCACCGGCCCTTCCGGTGCGCTGAACAACGCGCAGACCGCGGGCGTCAGCCCGGTGGCCGCTGCGGTCACCACCGTCACCGACTCCAGTGGCGGGACCACGGTCGTCACCGTTCCGGGCAGTATCGCGCAGAGCAGCACGCCGACGTCCACCAAGCCGCCGGCCCCGGTCGCGGCCGTCACCTCGTCGCCGGCGTTCGGCGGCAAGGGGATCTCACCCATCGAGCCGGTCACGGTCTCCGTCGCCAACGGCACTATCACCGACCTGAAGTTCACCAACCCCGAAGGGGTGGCGGTCAAGGGCGCACTCGCCAAGAACCGCACGTCGTGGACGCTCGGCGAGCCGCTCGGATACGGACGCACGTACACCGTTGCGGGAAAGGCCACCGGGACCGACGGCATCACCGTGCCGATCAAGGGGTCGTACACCACGGTGACCCCGGTCGATGAGATCACCACCTCGATCTCGCCCGGTGACGACGTCGTGGTGGGTGTCGCGGCCCCGGTCATCGTGCGCTTGGGTTACAAGCCCGCGGACCCCGCGGAGATCGAAAAGCACATCACCATCACCACCACCCCGAAGGTCGAGGGTGCGTGGGCGTGGATCCGGCACGACGGCGACGAGTGGCCGTCCCTGGACTGGCGGCCGAAGAAGTACTGGCCGGCCGGCACCAAGGTGCACGTCGAATCCAACATCTACGGCCTCGATTTCGGCGGCGGCTACTACGGCGGGAAAAACGCCACCAGCGACTTCGCCATCGGCCGCAACCAGGTGGTGAAGGCGGACGCGAACGCGCACAACATCGTGGTGCAGCGGAACGGCAAGACCATCGCCACCTACCCCGCGTCATACGGCAGCGGTGACGACATCGGTGACCCGAATCGCGTGACCCGCTCGGGCGTGCACGTGGTGATGGACAAGCAGGAAGTCACCAAGATGAGCAATCCGGCCTACGGCTACCAGAACGTCACCGAGCACTGGGCCGTGCGGATCAGCAACAACGGCGAGTTCATCCACCAGAACCAGGACACCGTCGACGACCAGGGGGTCGTGAACGTGAGTCACGGCTGCGTCAACCTGTCCGCGGAGAGTGCCGAGGCGTACTTCAAGTCCGCGATCTACGGCGACCCGGTCGAGGTCACCGGCACCAGCGTGCAGCTGTCCGAGGCGGACGGCGATTACTACCAGTGGGCGATCCCGTGGAGTGAGTGGCTCAAGAAGTAGCGGGCCGGTCCCGAGGTCGCTGAATGGCCTTGGTTGCGCGGCCCGACCTGCGGGGCGTGTGACGGGCGGCGGCGGTCGGTTTGGTGAGGTCTGGTCTGCGGCGGTCCCGGCTGGGACCCTGGGTTGCTCGTGCTCCATGAGTTCAGCGGAGTTGGCGCTCGATCTCGGGCGCTTGTTGCACCGTAGGTCGACCGAACTCCGGTTCGGCGCGTTTCGTTGCGCTCAGGGTCGATGTGCCGGGTGAACAGGGATCAGCCGGCGGGGAGTGGTTCGGTCTGCGATCCACGCCCGCCGCAGCACTGACCCACCCGCATGCCGTCCATGGCCGCGCGCAGGAGCGGCTAGACTCTGCCACGCCGCCGCTGTAGCTCAGTCGGCAGAGCGTCTCACTCGTAATGAGAAGGTCTGGGGTTCGATTCCCCACAGCGGCTCGACAGAAGTACGAATAGATGGCCTCACCAGCGGAAACGCTGGTGAGGCCATCGTTCGTTTCTGGGGCGCTGGGAGGAGCCACCACACTTACCACCACATGAACCATTCTCAAACCCTTGTATCGGACCACATAAACCCTGTACGGTCCGTCTCATGGCGCGACCGACATCACAATCCGGCGAATTGGGTTCGCTCACCGCGACCGAGTATCCCGACAACGGGACCGCTGAGCGTTGGCGCGCTCGCGGCCGGATGCGTCTGTTCGACTACTCCCGGCGTGACCCTGCGAGCGGGGCCTATGCGACCGGTCGTCGGGTCGACATCACCGGGTTCGGCCCGACCAGGGAGAAGGCCGTCAAGGCTGCCGAGAAGGCGGCCAAAGACCGGATGATCTGCGAGGCCCAGAAGTCGAGCACGGCCCAGAAGGCCGTGACCGAGGCCCGTAAGGTCGACGCCGTTGCTGAGATCCTTCTGAGCGCCGCTGGGCGCTCCGGCGAGCTGGCGTCGTCGTCGCTCGCTAGTTACCGGGTGGCTCTGGGCCACCTGCGGATCACGGACCTGGCGGAGATGGACATAGCCGCCGTCCGCCCGACCGACGTGGCTACGGCCCTAGCGTTCATTACCGCTGCCGCTGCCAAGAACGCCAGGGCGGCCAGGGGCGGTACCGGCGCGGCCAAGACCGCCCGCGCGTTACTCAACCGAGTGTTTGGTCATGGCGTGGCTCAGGGTTGGATCGACGCGTCGCCGGTACGGGATGCCGGAGTCATCCGGACCCCGCGCAAACGTATGGGGAGCGCCGACGGCAGCGAGGCCGTGTTCCACCATCTCGACCACGACCGCGCTCTGACCAAGTGCGAGCGGCTGACTCTGGCGTGGTCTGTGGCCCGTTCCGAACGGGCCAAGCGGCTCGACATCCGAGACCTGGTGCTCGCAGGCATGGCGATCGGCGGACGGATCGGTGAGGTCTGTGCCATCCGGTGGGCCGACGTGACCGTCGTCCGTGGAGTTGGAGATGATGGTGTGACCCTCACGGGCTCAGTGACACTGACGGCAACCGTGGACCGGGAGGTCGGTAGAGGGATCGTCCGGCACGAACCCAAGACCGAGGCGAGCATCCGGACGGTGCCGGTGCCGCGCCGTGTGGTCGCTTTGTTGGCGCGACGCGCTAGCGCTGCTGGTGTGGTGGACATTGCGACGGACGAACGGCCTGTGTTCGCCAACCCTGGCCGGTGGGGGACGGGCGACGGGTGGCGCGACCGCAGCAACACCGCTGCCACGCTCCGGTCTGAGTTCGACGCTGCGGGGTTCCCGTGGCTCAGCTACCACGGGCTACGCCGCGCGGCTGTGACTGCGCTGGCGGACCACCTGCCGATCCGTGCGGTTGCCGACTACGCGGGCCACAAGTCCATCCGGACCACCCTGGACAACTACATCGGCCGTTCGGCCATCAGTGCCGAAGTGGCCAAGTACTTGTAGGTCGCCGTTCAGATGGTCAATTGGACCGGATAGCTTGCCCACCGTGCAGTTCCAGATTGACTCGGCGATTTTGCCAGCGAACTAGTCGTCCCCTGCCGACCCTGCTACAGATCAGCAGCACGATCACCGCACCGATGAAGGAACCGATGATGCCGGCGGGCTGCAGGAAGGCGTCCTGCGCGTCCTTGTGGAACAGCAGGTAGCCGAGGAACCCGCCGACGAGAGAACCGACCCGAGCAGGATCGTCATGACGATCGACCTGTCCTGTCGACTCGGAACAACCAGGCGCGCACGCGCTCCGGCGATCGCCCGATGACGATATTGCTCACGGTCAGACCGACCTGGTGTGCCTTCTTGTCGCTGATCTGCAAGCCTGCCTGGCGCCTTCGGGACCAGCGGCGGGTGAACGGGACTGCGCACGGCGGCAATGACGACACGCGATCACCTGCCCCTCCCACGGCAGGTGATCGCTGCCGGGCGACGTCATACCGGGAGGAGGCATCACACTGATGTGGTGAACACTGAAGACATGATGTGGGGCTGGTCCGTCGCGGACCCAGGCCCGATCGACGGCCGCCCGCTGGTCCGGGTCGAACGTCACGTTCCGGTGCCGGCCGCGGGCGAGCTACTCATGGAGGTCGCGGTGTGCGGGGTGTGCCGCACCGACCTGCATGTCGCGGAGGGAGATCTTCCGGTTCATCGCCGGGGTGTGACCCCGGGCCACGAGGTGGTCGGCCGGGTGGCGGCGATCGGCGCTGCAGTCACGACTTTCGTGCCCGGGGACCGCGCCGGCATTGCGTGGCTGCGGGATACCTGCGGGCGCTGCCGCTACTGCCTGCGCGGTGCCGAGAATCTGTGCGCCGCATCGCGGTACACCGGATGGGACGCCGATGGCGGGTATGCGCAGTACGCCGTCGTGGCCGCCGACTACGCCTACCGGCTACCCGACGGGTATGACGACGTC